>NZ_JACVBI010000008.1:0-342152 GCF_014852305.1 Pseudomonas sp. PDM09
CAGTGAAACGATGCATCGCCGATGGTAGTGTGGGGTTTCCCCATGTGAGAGTAGGTCATCGTCAAGATTAAATTCCGAAACCCCTATCTGCGTATGCAGGTAGGGGTTTTGTTTTGTCCGCAGGAAAATCTCGCTTGTAGGGTTTCTATGCAACAGCCCGGGGCATGGATATCATGCGGGCCTCATTGTGAGGCGAGACTTGCATGCTGACGTTGTTAAAGCTTCTTAAGGATGGTCGATTCCATTCGGGCCAAGCCCTGGGTGCTGCCTTGGGCGTCAGTCGTAGCGCTGTATGGAAGCAACTTCAGCACCTGGAAGCTGAACTCGGTTTATCCATTCACAAAGTGCGCGGTCGCGGCTATCAACTAGCTGCGCCATTGACACTGCTTGATCCTGCGGAAATAAGCGCGCAGGCGCCTTCTTGTGAGTGGCCCATTCTAGTCTTCGACTCAATTGACTCCACCAACGCTGAAGCCTTGCGCGCTATCGAGCGTGGCCAGCCTGCGCCATTTCTGGTGCTCGCTGAGCGGCAAACGGCCGGTCGTGGACGGCGTGGGCGCAAATGGGTCAGCCCGTTCGCGGAAAACATCTATTACAGTCTGGTGCTGCGTATTGATGGTGGGATGCGGCAGCTGGAGGGCTTGAGTCTTGTTGTCGGGCTTGCCGTAATGCAGGCCTTGCGAGAGCTTGGTGTCTCGGGTGTGGGGTTGAAGTGGCCGAATGATGTTCTGGTGGGTCAGCAAAAGATTGCTGGAATACTGCTCGAGTTGGTGGGGGATCCTGCTGATGTGTGTCACGTGGTGATCGGTGTCGGAATAAATGTGAACATGCAGATGACCGATGAGGTTGATCAGCAATGGACGTCCATGCGCCTCGAGTCGGGTAAGGCAGTTGATCGCAATCATCTGGTTGCGGAGTTAGGGTTGATGCTCCAGGCCTATTTAAATCGCCACCAGGCCGGCGGGTTTTCGGCTATCCAGGCGGAGTGGGAGCAAAATCATCTATGGCAGGGGCGGACGGTATCGTTGATTGCCGGTGTGAGTCAGATAGATGGGGAGGTGCTGGGTATCGATAGTCAGGGTGCCTTGCGCTTGAAGGTGAATGGTGTGGAGAAGGTCTTTAGTGGTGGCGAGCTCAGCCTGAGGTTGCGTGATGATTCTTGAGCTCGATTGTGGAAACAGTTTCATCAAATGGCGTGTGCTCGGCGAGGATGTCCGGCGGGTGATTGGCGAGGGGGTCGTTGATACAGATCTCGCATTGCTGGAGAGCTTGAGAGGGCTCAAGGGGCTCGCTCTCATGCATTGTCGTTTGGTTAGTGTCAGAACCGCCGAAGAAACCAGTGCACTGATTTCTCTGTTGACCGAGGCTTTTGGCGTTTCCGTCGTGTGCGCGGCACCGGCTCGGGAGATGTCCGGGGTTCGAAATGGCTATGAGGAGTTCGAGCGGCTAGGGCTTGATCGCTGGCTTGCAGTGCTCGGAGGATTTCATCTGGCTTCGGGTGCTTGTCTGGTGCTCGACTTTGGTACGGCTGTTACGGCTGACTTTATTGCAGGAGATGGTGAGCATCTCGGTGGATTTATCTGTCCGGGGATGCCTTTGATGCGCAACCAGCTGCGTACCCATACCCGTAGAATTCGCTATGGAGATCTTGCTGCCGAGCGCGCTTTGGAAAGTCTTGTTCCTGGGCGTACAACCGTCGAGGCGGTCGAGCGAGGTTGTTTGCTAATGTTGAGAGGGTTTGTCCTGACTCAGCTAGAGTTGGCGCGCAGCTATTGGGGAGAAGATTTCGCAGTCTTCCTGACTGGAGGGGATGCTGATCTGGTCTCCGAGATTGTGCCCGAGGCCAGGGTGGTTCCAGACCTGGTATTTGTAGGTTTGGCGATGGCGTGTCCCTTGTCCTGAGGTATTTATGCGTTGGTTGTTCCTGCTGTTGCTTGTTCTCAATGTGTTCTATTACGTCTGGCACCAACAGGAGGCTCCGCTTCGCGCGAAGGATGTAACGCCCTTGAGTTTGTATCGCGGCTCGCAGCAGGATATTCGTTTGTTGAGCGAGGCGACGGATACGGCTCGAGACAAAGGAAAATCCACGCAGGCGGATAGCAGTTGTCTCTATCTGGGAGGTTCTGCTCGACAGGACGTCGCCCAGGTAATCGAGCGCCGATTGAATGACATGGATATCAGGTTTCAGTCCTTGCCGAAGGATCTTCCCGAATATGCTGGTTACTGGGTGCGCATAGCCCCGGAAAGCCGGCGTTTGCTGGGTGACTCGCAGTTGCAAAACCTTTCTAAAGAATTCAATGAGTTAAAACATAAAATAATGCCGTGCGAGGGGGTTGCACCCGTCGAATAGTTTGCATAGAATGGCGCCCGCTTCGCAGTGAAGACCTTTAGCGGTCAGCAGTGTGAAGCGAGGTCAACGCAGCTAACCTCAGGTTTTTAATGAGAAAATGCTTGACAGAAGGCTGGCATGATATAGAATGCCGGCTCGCTTAGGAGGGGTTCCCGAGCGGCCAAAGGGATCAGACTGTAAATCTGACGTCTACGACTTCGAAGGTTCGAATCCTTCCCCCTCCACCATTTTTAGCGAGAGCTGCAAGCTCCGCGGGTATAGTTTAGTGGTAGAACCTCAGCCTTCCAAGCTGATGATGCGGGTTCGATTCCCGCTACCCGCTCCAAGTTTGCAGGTCCTGCAAAGTGTTACGCTCTTGTAGCTCAGTTGGTAGAGCACACCCTTGGTAAGGGTGAGGTCAGCGGTTCAAATCCGCTCAAGAGCTCCATATAACAAGGCAGATATGAAAATATCTGCCTTTGTTTTAATGGCTGATAGTACTTGCTTAATTCTTCTGCTAGGGGTGATTTCGATGGCTAAGGAAAAGTTCGAACGTAACAAGCCGCACGTCAACGTTGGCACCATTGGTCACGTAGACCATGGCAAGACGACCTTGACCGCCGCTCTGACCCGCGTCTGCTCCGAAGTGTTCGGTTCGGCAAAGGTTGACTTCGACAAGATCGATAGCGCCCCAGAAGAAAAAGCTCGTGGTATCACCATTAACACTGCTCATGTTGAGTACGATTCGGCTGTGCGTCACTACGCGCATGTTGACTGTCCAGGTCACGCCGACTACGTAAAAAACATGATTACCGGTGCTGCGCAGATGGATGGTGCGATTCTGGTTTGCTCGGCCGCTGATGGTCCGATGCCGCAAACCCGTGAGCACATCCTGCTGTCCCGTCAGGTTGGCGTTCCGTACATCGTTGTCTTCCTGAACAAGGCTGACATGGTTGACGATGCTGAGTTGCTGGAACTGGTTGAGATGGAGGTGCGCGATCTGTTGAGCACTTACGATTTCCCAGGTGACGACACTCCGATCATCATTGGTTCGGCGCTGATGGCGCTGAATGGTCAAGACGACAACGAGATGGGCACTACTGCCGTCAAGAAGTTGGTCGAGACTCTGGATAGCTATATTCCGCAGCCTGAGCGTGCTATCGATAAGCCGTTCCTGATGCCGATCGAGGATGTGTTCTCGATCTCCGGTCGCGGTACTGTTGTGACTGGTCGTGTTGAGCGTGGCATTGTCCGCATTCAGGAAGAAGTTGAGATTGTTGGTCTTCGTGACACTGTCAAAACTACTTGCACTGGTGTTGAAATGTTCCGCAAGCTGCTCGACGAAGGTCGTGCAGGCGAGAACTGCGGCGTTTTGCTGCGTGGTACCAAGCGTGATGATGTTGAGCGTGGCCAGGTTCTGGTCAAGCCCGGCACTGTCAAGCCGCATACCAAGTTCACTGCTGAGGTTTATGTTCTGAGCAAGGAAGAAGGCGGTCGTCACACTCCGTTCTTCAAGGGCTACCGTCCACAGTTCTACTTCCGTACAACTGACGTGACTGGTAACTGTGAGCTGCCGGAAGGTGTTGAAATGGTGATGCCGGGTGATAACGTTCAAATGACCGTTACCCTGATCAAAACCATCGCGATGGAAGATGGTCTGCGTTTCGCTATCCGTGAGGGCGGTCGTACCGTCGGCGCTGGTGTCGTAGCAAAAGTCATCGAGTAAGTTGTTGTAATGTCTTTTTCGGGCCGGCATAATGGTCGGCCTGATTTTGTTTTAGGTCAGTAGCTCAATTGGCAGAGCGACGGTCTCCAAAACCGTAGGTTGGGGGTTCGATTCCCTCCTGACCTGCCAGATTCACTTGGTGTGTCTGGCTTTCTTTTCACAGGATCTTCATAGATGACTCCTAAAGCTGAAGCTCAAGGCTCTCGCTTCGATCTGCTCAAGTGGCTAGTAGTAGTCGCTTTGGTGGTTGTTGGCGTTGTTGGCAATCAGTATTACTCTGCTTCGCCGATCCTGTACCGCGTACTTGCTTTGCTTGTCATTGCTGTTGTAGCTGCCTTTGTAGGCCTGCAGACAGTCAAGGGCAAGTCTTTCTTTGTACTGGTTAAGGAAGCTCGCACCGAGATTCGTAAAGTCGTATGGCCAACTCGCCAAGAAACCACGCAGACCACGCTGATTGTTGTGGCTGTTGTCCTGGTTATGGCGTTGCTGTTGTGGGGGCTTGATTCCCTGCTCGGCTGGCTTGTTTCCTTGATTGTCGGCTAAGGGTGTCCCGTGGCTAAGCGTTGGTACGTTGTGCATGCTTACTCCGGTTACGAGAAGCATGTCATGCGCTCGTTGGTAGAGCGCGTAAAGCTGGCTGGCATGGAAGATGGCTTTGGCGAAATTCTGGTTCCCACTGAAGAAGTGGTTGAAATGCGTAATGGCCAGAAACGCAAAAGCGAGCGCAAGTTCTTCCCAGGTTATGTGCTGGTCCAGATGGACATGAACGAGGGTACTTGGCACTTGGTCAAGGATACTCCTCGGGTGATGGGTTTCATCGGCGGTACTGCTGATAAGCCTGCGCCGATCACTGATAAAGAGGCAGAAGCGATTCTGCGTCGCGTTGCTGATGGTAGCGACAAGCCGAAGCCGAAGACGTTGTTCGAGCCGGGTGAGTCGGTACGTGTCAATGATGGGCCGTTTGCTGATTTTACTGGCACGGTTGAAGAAGTTAACTACGAGAAGAGCCGGATCCAAGTGGCAGTGCTCATTTTCGGTCGCTCTACTCCGGTAGAGCTAGAGTTCAGCCAGGTCGAAAAGGTCTAGCTGAGCAAGCATCCCAACCCCGCAGCCCTAGGCTGTGGGGTTTTGTCGTCACTGGGATAAACGCGCAAGTAACCGGGGAGCCTTACGAGGCGTTCGAACCCGTAATTGGAGTGCCTCATGGCCAAGAAGATTACCGCTTACATCAAGCTGCAAGTGAAGGCCGCTCAGGCTAACCCAAGTCCACCTGTTGGTCCTGCTCTGGGTCAGCACGGCGTGAACATCATGGAATTCTGCAAGGCTTTCAACGCCCGTACTCAGGGTATTGAGCCAGGTCTGCCGACTCCAGTGATCATCACTGTCTACAGCGACCGTAGCTTCACTTTCGAAACCAAATCCACACCTGCTTCGGTTCTGCTGAAGAAGGCTGCCGGTCTGACTAGCGGTTCCGCTCGTCCGAACACCGTTAAGGTTGGCACCGTGACCCGTGCTCAGCTGGAAGAAATCGCGAAAACCAAAAACGCGGATCTGACTGCAGCTGATATGGAAGCAGCCGTGCGTACTATCGCCGGTTCTGCTCGTAGCATGGGCCTTAACGTGGAGGGTGTGTAATGGCTAAGTTGACCAAGCGTCAAAAGGCTATCGCCGGCAAAATCGAAGCAGGCAAGTCCTACAACTTTGTAGACGCTGCCGCTCTGCTGGCTGAGCTGTCGACTGTCAAGTTCAGCGAGTCGTTCGACGTTGCTGTGAACCTGGGTGTTGATCCGCGTAAATCCGACCAGGTCGTTCGTAGCGCTACCGTGCTGCCACACGGCACTGGCAAGACTGTTCGCGTTGCTGTGTTCACCCAGGGTCCAGCTGCCGAGGCTGCTCTGGCTGCCGGCGCTGACCGTGTAGGTATGGACGACCTGGCTGCCGAAATGAAAGGCGGCGACCTGAACTATGACGTAGTTATCGCATCCCCGGATGCCATGCGCGTTGTTGGTCAGTTGGGTCAGATCCTGGGCCCACGCGGCCTGATGCCTAACCCTAAAGTCGGCACTGTAACTCCAGACGTAGCTACCGCGGTTAAAAACGCCAAGGCTGGTCAGGTTCGTTATCGCACCGACAAAAACGGCATCATCCACACCTCCGTTGGCAAAGTCGGCTTCGATGCCGTCAAGCTGAAGGAAAACGTTGAAGCCCTGATCGCTGATCTGAAGCGTATCAAGCCAGCTTCCTCGAAAGGTATTTACGTCAAGCGCGTTACCCTGAGCACCACCATGGGTCCAGGTCTGGTCATCGACCAAGGCTCGCTCGACGCGTAAGACACAGGTTGGCGCAAGCGATTGCGCCAATTGAAAGATTGGGGTCCCTGCCTGGCGGGGGCTATCCAAGACCGTAGGCGACGCAAGTCTTAAACCTCAAGCCTACGCAGATGGTGCTCCCGGTTCCTTACCGAATCAGACACCAAAACGACATCCGGCTTCGGTTGGATGAAACGGTAACAAGCAGGAGTTAAACCCGTGGCAATTAAACTCGAAGACAAGAAGGCCATCGTCGCTGAAGTCAACGAGGCTGCCAATGTTGCCCTGTCTGCTGTTGTGGCTGATGCCCGCGGCGTGACAGTTGGCGCTATGACCGGACTCCGTAAAGAGGCTCGTGAAGCTGGCGTTTACGTACGTGTTGTACGTAACACCCTGCTTAAGCGCGCCGTTGCTGGCACTCAATATGACGTGCTCAACGACGTGTTCACCGGCCCGACCTTGATTGCATTTTCGAAAGAACATCCGGGCGCTGCTGCTCGTATCTTCAAAGAATTCGCAAAAGGTCAGGATAAGTTCGAGATCAAGGCAGCTGCGTTCGAGGGCAAGTTCCTCGCAGCTAATCAGATCGACGTACTGGCAAGTCTGCCGACCCGTGACGAAGCAATTTCTCAGCTGATGAGCGTGATTCAAGGCGCAACCAGCAAATTGGCTCGTACTCTGGCGGCCCTTCGCGACCAGAAAGAAGCTGCTGCAGCCTAAGGCTGAGCGACTCCTTTCAGCGTTTATTGTTTATTTCGATGGCCGCGTAGGCTGTCACCCCAATACAGGAATTTATAGTCATGTCTCTGACTAACGACCAAATCATCGAAGCAATCGGCGAAAAATCCGTTCTGGAAATCGTTGAGCTGATCAAGGCCATGGAAGAGAAGTTCGGCGTTTCCGCTGCCGCTGCTTCCGCTGGTCCAGCTGCTGTTGCTGCCGTTGTTGAAGAACAAACTGAATTCAACGTCATGCTGACCGAAGCTGGCGAGAAGAAAGTTAACGTGATCAAGGCAGTACGTGAACTGACCGGTCTGGGCCTGAAAGAAGCCAAGGCTGTAGTTGACGGCGCTCCTGCCATGGTTCTGGAAGCTGTTTCGAAAGACGCAGCTGACAAAGCCAAAGCAACTCTGGAAGAAGCAGGCGCTAAAGTCGAGCTGAAGTAAGCATCGACTTTGCACCTCCAGCCCGAGCGTTAAGCGAAAGGCTGATGGCTGGTGGCTCTTGCCACCGGCCTTTTTCCGTTATTGGCAGCCGACTGGGTCGGTGCTGGTAACGAGCTGTAACCACCCGATGCGGTGGCGCAAACCATGGGGTTTGCACGATTTTCTGGCTGCTCCCGTCGGGAGGGGCCAAACAAGCAGGTGACCAAGCTGGGGAACGCTGATGGCTTACTCATATACTGAGAAAAAACGTATCCGCAAGGACTTTAGCAAGTTGCCGGACGTCATGGATGTGCCGTACCTCCTGGCCATCCAGCTGGATTCGTATCGTGAATTCTTGCAAGCGGGAGCGACTAAAGATCAGTTCCGCGACGTGGGCCTGCATGCGGCCTTCAAATCCGTTTTCCCGATCATCAGCTACTCCGGCAATGCTGCGCTGGAGTACGTCGGTTATCGCCTGGGCGAACCGGCATTTGATGTCAAAGAATGCGTATTGCGCGGTGTAACTTACGCCGTACCTTTGCGGGTAAAAGTGCGCCTGATCATTTTCGACAAAGAATCGTCGAACAAAGCGATCAAGGACATCAAAGAGCAAGAAGTCTACATGGGTGAAATCCCCCTGATGACTGAAAACGGTACCTTCGTAATCAACGGTACCGAGCGTGTAATCGTTTCCCAGCTGCACCGTTCCCCGGGCGTGTTCTTCGACCACGACCGTGGCAAGACGCACAGCTCCGGCAAACTGCTGTACTCCGCGCGCATCATTCCTTACCGCGGTTCGTGGCTGGACTTCGAGTTCGACCCGAAAGACTGCGTGTTCGTGCGTATCGACCGTCGTCGCAAGCTGCCTGCATCGGTACTGCTGCGCGCGCTGGGCTATACCACTGAAGAAGTGCTGGACGCGTTCTACACCACCAACGTCTTCCACGTGCAAGGTGAAAACCTCAGCCTGGAACTGGTGCCTCAGCGCCTGCGTGGTGAAATTGCTGTCCTGGATATCCTGGATGACAAAGGCAAGGTTATTGTCGAGCAAGGTCGTCGTATCACTGCTCGCCACATCAACCAGCTGGAAAAAGCAGGGATCAAAGAGCTGCAAGTGCCTCTGGACTACGTCCTGGGTCGCACTACCGCCAAGGTCATCGTGCATCCGGCAACCGGCGAAATCCTGGCAGAGTGCAACACCGAGCTGAACACCGAGATCCTGGCAAAAATCGCCAAGGCTCAGGTTGTTCGCATCGAAACTCTGTACACCAACGATATCGACTGCGGTCCGTTCGTCTCCGACACTCTGAAGATCGACTCCACCAGCAACCAATTGGAAGCGCTGGTCGAGATCTATCGCATGATGCGTCCTGGCGAGCCGCCAACCAAAGACGCTGCCGAAACCCTGTTCAACAACCTGTTCTTCAGCCCTGAGCGCTATGACCTGTCTGCGGTCGGCCGGATGAAGTTCAACCGTCGTATCGGTCGTACCGAGATCGAAGGTTCGGGCGTGTTGTGCAAGGAAGACATCGTCGCGGTACTGAAGACTCTGGTCGACATCCGTAACGGTAAAGGCATCGTCGATGACATCGACCACCTGGGTAACCGTCGTGTTCGCTGCGTAGGCGAAATGGCCGAGAACCAGTTCCGCGTTGGCCTGGTACGTGTTGAGCGTGCGGTCAAAGAGCGTCTGTCGATGGCTGAAAGCGAAGGCCTGATGCCGCAAGACCTGATCAACGCCAAGCCAGTGGCTGCGGCGGTGAAAGAGTTCTTCGGTTCCAGCCAGCTTTCCCAGTTCATGGACCAGAACAACCCGCTGTCCGAGATCACCCACAAGCGTCGTGTTTCTGCACTCGGCCCTGGCGGTTTGACTCGTGAGCGTGCTGGCTTTGAAGTGCGTGACGTACACCCGACTCACTACGGTCGTGTATGCCCGATTGAAACGCCGGAAGGTCCGAACATCGGTCTGATCAACTCCTTGGCTGCCTATGCGCGCACCAACCAGTACGGCTTCCTCGAGAGCCCGTACCGTGTGGTGAAAGACGCTCTGGTCACCGACGAGATCGTGTTCCTGTCCGCCATCGAAGAAGCTGATCACGTGATCGCTCAGGCTTCGGCCACGATGAACGACAAGAAAGTCCTGATCGACGAGCTGGTAGCTGTTCGTCACTTGAACGAGTTCACCGTCAAGGCGCCGGAAGACGTCACCTTGATGGACGTATCGCCGAAGCAGGTAGTTTCGGTCGCAGCGTCTCTGATCCCGTTCCTCGAGCACGACGACGCCAACCGTGCGTTGATGGGTTCGAACATGCAGCGTCAAGCTGTACCAACCCTGCGCGCTGACAAGCCGCTGGTCGGTACTGGCATGGAGCGTAACGTAGCCCGTGACTCCGGCGTTTGCGTCGTGGCTCGTCGTGGCGGCGTGATCGATTCCGTCGACGCCAGCCGTATTGTGGTTCGTGTTGCTGATGATGAAGTTGAAACCGGCGAAGCTGGTGTCGACATCTACAACCTGACCAAGTACACCCGCTCCAACCAGAACACCTGCATCAACCAGCGTCCGCTGGTGAGCAAGGGTGATCGGGTTCAGCGCAGCGACATCATGGCCGACGGTCCGTCCACCGATATGGGTGAACTGGCTCTGGGTCAGAACATGCGTATCGCGTTCATGGCATGGAACGGCTTCAACTTCGAAGACTCCATCTGCCTGTCCGAGCGTGTTGTTCAGGAAGACCGTTTCACCACGATCCACATTCAGGAACTGACCTGTGTGGCACGTGACACCAAGCTTGGACCAGAGGAAATCACTGCAGACATCCCGAACGTGGGTGAGGCTGCACTGAACAAGCTGGACGAAGCCGGTATCGTTTACGTAGGTGCTGAAGTTGGCGCAGGCGACATCCTGGTTGGTAAGGTCACTCCGAAAGGCGAGACCCAACTGACTCCGGAAGAAAAACTGCTGCGTGCCATCTTCGGTGAAAAAGCCAGCGACGTTAAAGACACTTCCCTGCGTGTGCCTACCGGCACCAAGGGTACTGTCATCGACGTACAGGTCTTCACCCGTGACGGCGTTGAGCGTGATGCTCGTGCGCTGTCGATCGAGAAGACTCAACTCGACGAGATCCGCAAGGATCTGAACGAAGAGTTCCGTATCGTTGAAGGCGCCACTTTCGAACGTCTGCGTTCCGCTCTGGTCGGCCACAAAGCCGAAGGCGGCGCCGGTCTGAAGAAAGGTCAGGAAATCACCGACGAAGTTCTCGACGGTCTTGAGCATGGTCAGTGGTTCAAACTGCGCATGGCTGAAGATGCTCTGAACGAGCAGCTCGAGAAGGCTCAGGCCTACATCGTTGATCGCCGCCGTCTGCTGGACGACAAGTTCGAAGACAAGAAGCGCAAACTGCAGCAGGGCGATGACCTGGCTCCAGGCGTGCTGAAAATCGTCAAGGTTTACCTGGCAATCCGTCGTCGCATCCAGCCGGGCGACAAGATGGCCGGTCGTCACGGTAACAAGGGTGTGGTCTCCGTGATCATGCCGGTTGAAGACATGCCGCACGATGCCAATGGCACCCCGGTCGACGTCGTCCTCAACCCGTTGGGCGTACCTTCGCGTATGAACGTTGGTCAGATCCTTGAAACCCACCTGGGTCTCGCGGCCAAAGGTCTGGGCGAGAAGATCAACCGGATGGTAGAAGAGCAGCGTAAAGTTGCTGAGCTTCGCACCTTCCTGGATGAGATCTACAACCAGATCGGCGGTCGTAACGAAGATCTGGATAGCTTCTCCGACCAGGAAATCCTGGATCTGGCGAAGAACCTGCGTGGCGGCGTACCAATGGCCACTCCAGTGTTCGACGGCGCCAAGGAAAGCGAAATCAAGGCCATGCTGAAACTGGCAGACCTGCCAGAAAGCGGCCAGATGCAGCTGACCGACGGCCGTACCGGCAACAAGTTCGAGCGCCCGGTTACTGTTGGCTACATGTACATGCTGAAGCTGAACCACTTGGTAGACGACAAGATGCACGCTCGTTCTACCGGTTCGTACAGCCTGGTTACCCAGCAGCCGCTGGGTGGTAAGGCACAGTTCGGTGGTCAGCGTTTCGGGGAGATGGAGGTCTGGGCACTGGAAGCATACGGTGCTGCTTACACTCTGCAAGAAATGCTCACAGTGAAGTCGGACGATGTGAACGGTCGGACCAAGATGTACAAAAACATCGTGGACGGCGATCACCGTATGGAGCCGGGCATGCCCGAGTCCTTCAACGTGTTGATCAAAGAAATTCGTTCCCTCGGCATCGATATCGATCTGGAAACCGAATAACACGTGACGCGAATCGAGAGCGGGGCAGGATTGCCCGCTCTCTGCTCCGCCAGGAGGAAAGGCCTTGAAAGACCTACTGAATTTGCTGAAAAACCAGGGTCAAGTCGAAGAGTTCGACGCCATCCGTATTGGATTGGCATCGCCTGAGATGATCCGTTCGTGGTCGTTCGGTGAAGTTAAAAAGCCGGAAACCATCAACTACCGTACGTTCAAACCTGAGCGTGACGGCCTGTTCTGCGCCAAGATCTTTGGCCCGGTAAAGGATTACGAGTGCCTGTGCGGTAAGTACAAGCGCTTGAAGCACCGTGGTGTGATCTGCGAGAAGTGCGGCGTTGAAGTCGCGCTGGCAAAAGTTCGTCGTGAGCGCATGGCGCACATCGAACTGGCCTCGCCAGTTGCCCACATCTGGTTCCTGAAATCGCTGCCGTCCCGTATCGGCTTGCTGATGGACATGACCCTGCGTGATATCGAACGTGTTCTCTACTTCGAGAGCTATGTCGTTATCGATCCAGGCATGACCACCCTTGAAAAGGGTCAGCTGCTCAACGACGAGCAGTACTTCGAAGCGCTGGAAGAGTTCGGCGACGATTTCGATGCCCGCATGGGTGCCGAAGCTGTCCGTGAACTGCTGCACGCTATCGACCTGGAGCACGAGATTGGTCGCCTGCGTGAAGAAATTCCGCAAACCAACTCCGAAACCAAGATCAAGAAGCTGTCCAAGCGTCTGAAGTTGATGGAAGCCTTCCAGGGTTCCGGCAACCTGCCAGAGTGGATGGTGCTGACCGTTCTGCCGGTTCTGCCGCCAGATCTGCGTCCACTGGTCCCGCTGGATGGCGGTCGCTTCGCGACTTCCGACCTCAACGATCTGTATCGTCGAGTGATCAACCGTAACAACCGCTTGAAGCGTCTGCTCGATCTGTCCGCTCCGGACATCATCGTGCGCAACGAAAAGCGTATGTTGCAGGAAGCCGTCGATGCACTGCTCGACAACGGTCGTCGTGGCCGCGCTATCACTGGTTCCAACAAGCGTCCTCTGAAATCCCTGGCTGACATGATCAAGGGTAAGCAGGGTCGTTTCCGTCAGAACTTGCTCGGTAAGCGTGTTGACTACTCCGGTCGCTCGGTAATTACCGTAGGTCCGACCCTGCGTCTGCACCAGTGCGGTCTGCCGAAGAAGATGGCTCTCGAGCTGTTCAAGCCGTTCATTTTCGGCAAGCTGGAAATGCGTGGTCTTGCTACCACCATCAAAGCGGCCAAGAAGATGGTCGAGCGCGAGCTGCCAGAGGTTTGGGACGTTCTCGCTGAAGTGATTCGCGAACACCCGGTTCTCCTCAACCGTGCACCGACCCTTCACCGTCTGGGTATCCAGGCGTTTGAACCGGTACTGATCGAAGGTAAGGCTATCCAGCTGCACCCTCTGGTCTGTGCTGCGTACAACGCCGACTTCGACGGCGACCAAATGGCCGTGCACGTACCGCTGACACTGGAAGCCCAGTTGGAAGCGCGTGCGTTGATGATGTCGACCAACAACATTCTGTCGCCAGCTAACGGTGAGCCAATCATCGTTCCGTCGCAGGACGTTGTATTGGGTCTGTACTACATGACTCGTGAAGCGATCAACGCCAAGGGCGAAGGTCGTGTGTTCGCGGATCTGCAAGAAGTTGACCGTGTGTTCCGTGCCGGCGAAGCCGCACTGCACGCTAAAGTCAAAGTGCGGATCAACGAAACCGTCAACGATCGTGATGGCGGCAGCGTCAAGAACACCCGTATCGTCGACACCACTGTCGGCCGTGCGCTGTTGTTCCAGGTTGTTCCACCAGGCCTGTCGTACGACGTCGTCAACCAGCCGATGAAGAAAAAGGCGATCTCCAAGCTGATCAACCAGTGCTACCGCGTGGTTGGTTTGAAAGAGACCGTGATCTTCGCTGACCAGTTGATGTACACCGGTTTTGCTTATTCGACCATTTCCGGCGTTTCCATCGGTGTTAACGACTTCGTTATCCCGGATGAAAAAGCCCGCATCATCGGTGCTGCTACCGACGAAGTGAAAGAGATCGAAAGTCAGTACGCCTCCGGCCTGGTAACCCAGGGCGAGAAGTACAACAAAGTGATCGACCTTTGGTCCAAGGCGAACGACGAAGTTTCCAAGGCGATGATGGCCAACCTCTCGAAAGAGAAAGTCATCGACCGTCATGGCGTCGAAGTCGACCAAGAATCTTTCAACTCGATGTACATGATGGCCGACTCGGGCGCACGGGGTTCTGCTGCGCAGATCCGTCAGCTCGCCGGTATGCGTGGCCTGATGGCCAAGCCGGACGGTTCCATCATCGAAACGCCGATTACAGCGAACTTCCGTGAAGGTTTGAGCGTACTTCAGTACTTCATCTCCACTCACGGTGCTCGTAAAGGTTTGGCGGATACCGCGTTGAAAACTGCGAACTCCGGTTACCTGACTCGTCGTCTGGTAGACGTGGCGCAGGATCTGGTTGTGACCGAGATCGATTGCGGCACCGAACATGGCCTGGTAATGACTCCGCACATTGAAGGCGGTGACGTTGTCGAGCCGTTGGGTGAGCGCGTATTGGGTCGTGTTATCGCCCGTGACGTATTCAAGCCAGGTACCGAGGAAATCATCGTTCCTGCCGGTACTCTGGTAGACGAGAAGTGGGTCGAGTTCATCGAGCTGAACAGCATCGACGAAGTGATCGTGCGTTCGCCGATCAGCTGCGAAACCCGCTACGGCATTTGCGCCAAGTGCTACGGCCGTGACTTGGCTCGTGGTCACCAGGTGAACATCGGTGAAGCGGTCGGCGTTATTGCTGCCCAGTCCATCGGTGAGCCGGGTACCCAGCTGACCATGCGTACGTTCCACATCGGTGGTGCGGCAAGCCGGACCTCCGCAGCCGACAGCGTTCAGGTGAAGAATGGCGGCACCGTCCGTCTGCATAACCTGAAGCACGTTGAGCGAGTGGATGGTTGCCTGGTTGCTGTGTCCCGTTCCGGTGAGCTGGCGATCGCTGATGACTTCGGTCGTGAGCGCGAGCGTTACAAGCTGCCGTACGGTGCTGTGATTTCGGTTAAAGAAGGTGACAAGGTCGACGCTGGCGCAATCGTGGCCAAGTGGGATCCGCACACTCACCCAATCGTTACCGAAATGAAAGGTACCGTGACCTACGTGGGCATGGAAGAAGGCATCACGATCAAGCGTCAGACTGACGAATTGACCGGTATGACCAACATTGAAGTACTCGACGCCAAAGACCGTCCAGCTGCCGGTAAAGATATCCGTCCTGCTGTGAAGATGGTTGATGACAACGGCAAGGATCTCTTGCTGCCGGGTACCGACGTAATTGCTCAGTACTTCCTGCCTGCTAACGCCCTGGTCGGCGTAGCGGACGGCGCGAAAATCGCGATCGGTGATGTTATCGCTCGTATTCCGCAAGAGACTTCGAAAACCCGTGACATCACCGGTGGTCTGCCGCGTGTTGCCGACTTGTTCGAAGCCCGCCGTCCGAAAGAAGCCTCGATTCTGGCTGAAGTCAGCGGCACCATCGCGTTCGGTAAAGAAACCAAAGGCAAGCGCCGTCTGGTTATCACCCCGAACGACGGCAGCGATCCGTACGAAGAGCTGATTCCGAAGTGGCGTCACCTGAACGTCTTCGAAGGCGAACAGGTAAACCGCGGCGAAGTTATCTCCGACGGCCCGAGCGATCCACACGACATCCTGCGTCTGCTGGGTGTGAGTGCGCTGGCCAAGTACATCGTGAACGAGATCCAGGACGTTTATCGTCTGCAAGGCGTGAAGATCAACGATAAGCACATCGAGACCATCCTGCGTCAGATGCTGCGTAAAGTTGAAATCGCTGAATCCGGCGATTCCAGTTTCATCAAGGGCGACCAGATGGAATTGACTCACGTTCTGGTAGAGAACGAGCGTCTGGCTGGCGACGAGAAGTTCGTTTCCAAGTTCACTCGCGTATTGCTGGGTATCACCAAGGCGTCGTTGTCCACCGAATCGTTCATCTCGGCGGCTTCCTTCCAGGAAACCACTCGCGTACTGACCGAAGCGGCGGTAACCGGCAAGCGCGATTACCTGCGCGGCCTGAAAGAAAACGTAGTCGTGGGTCGTTTGATCCCGGCGGGTACCGGTCTGGCTTACCACAGCGAGCGCAAGCGCCGCCGTGATGCTGACAAACCGTTGCGCGTAAGCGCCAGTGAAGTGGAAGCTGCACTGACCGAAGCGCTGAACTCAAGCGGTAACTGAGTTCTGCGATAAATGAGCGTAAGGCCCTGGCCGTTCCGTTCATCGAATCGAGACAATTTGTCGAGGTTGGATGAGTGGGGAGGTCGGGGCCTTGCCTTGACTGGGGGCAAGATCCTCTTTAGACTCTTGTACCCCTAAATTTGGCGGGAATTCGTTCCTGCCATTTTGCTTTTCTTGCAAGACAATAGCGTCGCAAGACAACAGTGGAGCTAGTAGATGGCAACTATCAACCAGCTGGTACGTCAGCCGCGTAAGCGTATCGTCGAGAAATCCGACGTGCCTGCGCTGCAGAACTGCCCGCAACGTCGTGGCGTATGCACCCGTGTGTATACCACCACGCCGAAAAAACCTAACTCGGCACTGCGTAAAGTATGCCGTGTGCGTCTGACCAACGGTTTCGAGGTTTCCTCGTACATCGGTGGTGAAGGCCACAACCTGCAAGAGCACAGCGTGGTACTGATCCGCGGCGGTCGTGTAAAAGACTTGCCAGGTGTTCGTTACCACACCGTACGCGGTTCTTTGGATACTTCCGGCGTTAAAGGTCGTAACCAGGGTCGTTCGAAGTACGGTACCAAGAAGCCTAAGTAGTAGTGGCTTTTTGTAAAAACTGATTTTCTATTTTTCTGAGTCGATAAGAGTAAGGTCGGAGGCGTCCCGAAAGGGCACCGATTCCGAGCGAACCTGAAGACCGTTTGAGGGCTTATCCATGCCAAGAAGACGCGTAGCAGCCAAGCGCGAAGTGCTTGACGATCCAAAATACGGCAGCCAAATCCTGGCCAAGTTCATGAACCACGTTATGGAAAGCGGCAAGAAAGCCGTTGCCGAACGTATCGTTTATGGCGCGCTGGAAAAGGTTAAAGAACGCAAGAACAGCGATCCCCTGGAAATCTTCGAGAAAGCTCTCGACGCCATCGCTCCGCTGGTCGAAGTAAAGTCGCGCCGTGTAGGCGGTGCTACTTACCAGGTTCCGGTCGAAGTTCGTCCGTCCCGTCGTAACGCTCTGGCAATGCGCTGGTTGGTAGACTTCGCCCGTAAGCGCGGCGAGAAGTCTATGGCTCTGCGTTTGGCTGGCGAACTGTTGGACGCTGCCGAAGGCAAAGGTGCTGCAGTTAAGAAGCGTGAAGACGTGCACCGTATGGCTGAAGCCAACAAGGCTTTCTCGCACTACCGCTTCTAATTTTAGCGTCACTAATTTTGCGAGGGCTTTATGGCTCGTACTACACCGATTAACCGCTACCGTAACATTGGTATCGTTGCTCACGTGGATGCTGGTAAAACCACCACCACCGAGCGCGTCCTTTTTTACACTGGCAAAAGTCACAAAATGGGCGAGGTGCATGACGGCGCCGCGACCACGGACTGGATGGTGCAGGAGCAGGAGCGTGGTATTACCATTACTTCTGCTGCAATCACCGCCTTCTGGCAGGGTTCCGAGAAGCAGCACAAGGACCAATACCGCTTCAACGTCATCGACACCCCGGGTCACGTTGACTTCACTATTGAAGTTGAGCGTTCCCTGCGTGTTCTCGATGGCGCGGTCGTTGTGTTCTGCGGCACCTCGGGTGTTGAGCCTCAGTCGGAAACCGTATGGCGTCAAGCCAACAAATACGGCGTTCCACGTCTTGTTTACGTAAACAAGATGGACCGTGCTGGTGCGAACTTCCTGCGCGTGATCGGTCAGATCAAGCAGCGTCTGGGTCACACTCCGGTGCCAATCCAGTTGGCCATCGGTTCCGAAGACAACTTCCAGGGTCAGATCGATCTGATGTCCATGGAAGCTGTTTACTGGAATGACGCTGACAAAGGCATGGTTCCAGTTCGCAAGCCTATCCCTGCTGAGCTGCAGGAACTGGCTGACGAGTGGCGCGGCAACATGGTTGAGGCTGCGGCCGAAGCCAGCGAAGAGCTGATGAACAAGTACCTCGAAGGTGAAGAGCTCACCAACGCGGAAATCAAGGCCGCTCTGCGTCAGCGTACTATCGCTGGTGAGATCGTTCTGGCTGTTTGCGGTTCTTCCTTCAAGAACAAGGGTGTTCCCCTGGTTCTCGACGCCGTGATCGACTACCTGCCTGCTCCTACCGACATTCCTGCCATCAAGGGTACTGACCCGGATGACGAGACCAAGGAAATGGAGCGTCACGCAGACGACAGCGAGCCGTTCTCGGCTCTGGCGTTCAAGATCGCTACCGACCCATTCGTGGGTACCTTGACCTTTGTTCGAGTTTACTCGGGCGTGTTGGCCTCCGGCGACGGCGTGATCAACTCGGTTAAAGGCAAGAAAGAGCGCGTGGGTCGTATGGTGCAAATGCACGCAAACGCCCGTGAAGAAATCAAGGAAGTGCGCGCTGGTGACATCGCAGCCTTGATCGGCATGAAGGACGTCACCACTGGTGAAACTTTGTGCAACGCTGACAAGCCAATCATCCTGGTTCGCATGGACTTCCCGGAGCCGGTTATTTCGGTTGCCGTAGAGCCTAAGACCAAGGACGACCAGGAAAAAATGGGTATCGCTCTGGGCAAGCTCGCTCAGGAAGATCCATCTTTCCGCGTCAAGACTGATGAAGAGACTGGTCAAACGATCATCTCCGGCATGGGCGAGTTGCACCTGGACATCCTGGTTGACCGGATGCGCCGTGAGTTCAACGTCGAAGCCAACATCGGTAAGCCTCAAGTTTCGTACCGTGAGCGCATCACGAAGAGCTGCGAGATTGAAGGCAAGTTCGTTCGCCAGTCCGGCGGTCGTGGCCAGTTCGGTCACTGCTGGATTCGTTTTGCTCCTGCTGACGAAGGTCAGGAAGGTCTGCAATTCCTGAACGAAGTAGTGGGTGGTGTGGTTCCTAAGGAATACATCCCGGCTATCCAGAAGGGTATCGAAGAGCAGATGAAGAACGGCGTTGTTGCCGGCTATCCGCTGATCGGCCTGAAGGCTACCGTGTTTGATGGTTCCTACCACGACGTCGACTCCAACGAGATGGCGTTTAAAGTGGCTGCTTCCATGGCAACCAAGCAACTGGCCCAGAAGGGCGGTGGTGAGTTGCTTGAGCCGATCATGGCGGTAGAGGTTGTTACGCCTGAAGACTATATGGGTGACGTGATGGGCGACCTTAACCGTCGTCGCGGCATGATCCTGGGTATGGAAGACACGGTCTCCGGCAAAGTGATTCGCGCCGAAGTGCCGCTGGGTGAGATGTTCGGTTATGCGACCGACGTCCGTTCCATGTCCCAAGGTCGCGCAAGCTACTCTATGGAATTCAAAAAATACAATACAGCTCCGTCGCATATCGTCGAAACTGTTACCAAAAAACAAGGCTGATTCAGCCCCTTTAGGCTAGGAGTTAATTGTCGTGGCTAAAGAAAAATTTGACCGTACCCTCCCGCACGTCAACGTTGGCACCATCGGTCACGTCGACCACGGTAAAACCACGCTGACCGCTGCTCTGACTCGCGTCTGCTCCGAAGTTTTCGGTTCGGCCGTTGTTGCTTTCGACAAAATCGACAGCGCTCCGGAAGAAAAGGCTCGTGGTATCACCATCAACACCGCGCACGTTGAATACAACTCGCTGATCCGTCACTACGCTCACGTTGACTGCCCAGGTCACGCTGACTATGTGAAGAACATGATCACCGGTGCTGCTCAGATGGACGGCGCTATCCTGGTTTGCTCGGCCGCTGATGGTCCGATGCCGCAAACCCGTGAGCACATCCTGCTGTCCCGTCAGGTTGGCGTTCCGTACATCGTTGTCTTCCTGAACAAGGCTGACATGGTTGACGACGCTGAGCTGCTGGAACTGGTTGAGATGGAAGTGCGCGATCTGTTGAGCACTTACGACTTCCCAGGTGACGACACTCCGATCATCATCGGTTCGGCTCTGATGGCTCTGAACGGCCAAGACGACAACGAAATGGGTACCACTGCCGTTCGTAAACTGGTTGAGACTCTGGACAGCTACATTCCGGATCCAGTTCGTGTTATCGACAAGCCGTTCCTGATGCCAATCGAAGACGTATTCTCGATCTCCGGTCGCGGTACTGTTGTAACTGGCCGTATCGAGCGCGGTATCGTCAAGGTTCAGGATCCACTGGAAATCGTTGGCCTGCGTGACACTACCGTCACCACCTGCACCGGTGTTGAAATGTTCCGTAAGCTGCTCGACGAAGGTCGTGCTGGCGAGAACTGCGGCGTTCTGCTGCGTGGTACCAAGCGTGACGACGTTGAGCGTGGCCAGGTTCTGGTTAAGCCAGGTTCGGTTAAGCCGCACACCAAGTTCGAAGCCGAAGTCTACGTTCTGAGCAAAGAAGAAGGCGGTCGTCACACTCCGTTCTTCAAAGGCTACCGTCCACAGTTCTACTTCCGTACTACTGACGTGACTGGTAACTGCGAGCTGCCGGAAGGCGTTGAAATGGTAATGCCGGGCGACAACATCAAAATGGTTGTCACCCTGATCAAGACCATCGCAATGGAAGACGGTCTGCGTTTCGCTATCCGTGAAGGCGGTCGTACCGTCGGCGCTGGCGTCGTAGCCAAAATCATCGAGTAAGCTCTTTTTTGAGTTAGCTTTGATGAGTTGAAAAAGCCTCCGCTTAGCGGGGGCTTTTTTATTGGGTTGACACCTATATGGGGCGTCTATAGAATTGCGCCTCCTTTTAACGGGCGTATTGCGCTCGGTGGGAATAGCAGCCGGAGTCTGAAATCCAATGCAAAATCAGCAAATCCGTATCAGGTTGAAGGCTTTTGACCATCGCCTGATCGACCAATCCACCCAGGAAATCGTGGAAACCGCGAAACGTACTGGTGCTCAAGTGCGTGGTCCAATTCCACTGCCTACCCGTAAAGAGCGGTTCACCGTTCTGGTCTCCCCGCACGTCAACAAAGACGCGCGTGACCAGTACGAGATCCGTACTCATAAGCGCGTTCTGGACATCGTCCAGCCAACGGATAAAACCGTTGATGCACTTATGAAGCTTGATCTTGCGGCCGGTGTGGAAGTGCAGATCAGCCTCGGCTAAGACTCGGTCTTAGTCGTGTAACGCTCTGAAATGGGCGGCCATAGCGGGTGAAAGCCCCGTACACTCATGAGGTTTACAACATGACTATTGGTGTAGTCGGTCGTAAATGCGGTATGACCCGTATTTTCACCGAAGAAGGTGTCTCCATTCCGGTCACGGTCATTGAGATCGAGCCGAATCGCGTCACCCAGTTCAAAACTGAAGAGACCGATGGCTATCGTGCAGTGCAAGTCACTGTAGGCGAGCGTCGTGCTTCGCGTGTTACAGCTGCTCAGGCTGGCCACTTCGCTAAAGCGAACGTTGCCGCTGGTCGTACCGTAATGGAATTCCGTCTTGAAGAAGGCGAGTACCAGGCCGGCGATCTGATCAACGCTGAAATCTTCGCTGCTGGTCAACTGGTTGATGTAACCGGTCAGTCCAAAGGTAAAGGCTTCCAGGGTACGATCAAGCGTTGGAACTTCCGCGGGCAAGATAATACCCACGGTAACTCCGTGTCCCACCGCGTTCCAGGCTCTATCGGCCAGTGCCAGACTCCTGGTCGTGTATTCAAGGGCAAAAAAATGTCCGGTCATATGGGCGCTGAGCGCGTGACCGTGCAGTCCCTCGAAGTAGTGCGCGTGGACGCTGAACGCAATCTGTTGTTGGTCAAGGGCGCTGTTCCTGGCGCTACTGGCGGCAACTTGGTTGTACGTCCAGCAGCCAAGGCTCGCGGTTAAGGGGAAGCTGACATGCAATTAAATGTAAATGACGCTCAAGCGATCGAAGTTTCCGAACTGACATTTGGCGGCGAATTCAACGAGACGCTGGTTCACCAAGCAGTCGTGGCCTACATGGCTGGCGGCCGTCAAGGTAGCAAGCAGCAAAAGACCCGTTCCGACGTTCGTGGTGGCGGTAAGCGCCCATGGCGTCAGAAAGGTACTGGCCGTGCTCGTGCCGGTACTATCCGTAGCCCAATCTGGCGCGGCGGCGGTACCACTTTCGCAGCTCGTCCTCAGGATCACACCCAGAAGCTGAACAAGAAGATGTATCGCGCAGCAATGCGTTCCATCCTTGCTGAGCTGGTGCGTACTGATCGTCTGGTTGTGGTTCAGGACTTCGCTGTTGATGCACCGAAGACCAAAGATCTGCTGAACAAACTGACCGGCATGGGCCTGACTGACGTCTTGATCGTGTCTGAAGTGGTTGATCAGAACCTGTACCTGGCTGCTCGCAACCTGCCGCACGTTGATGTACGTGACGTGCAAGGTTCCGATCCAGTTAGTCTGATCGCATACGACAAGGTGTTGATCACCGTGTCGGCCGTGAAGAAATTCGAGGAGCTGCTGGGATGAACCAGGAACGCGTATTTAAAGTTCTGCTTGGCCCGCACGTTTCCGAGAAGGCTACGGTTCTGGCTGACAAGAAAGGCCAGTTCGTTTTCAAGGTTGCAACTGACGCAACCAAGCTGGAAATCAAGAAGGCCGTCGAAAGCCTGTTCAGCGTGAAAGTAGAGCGTGTTACTACCCTGAATGTTCTGGGTAAGAGCAAGCGCACTGCTCGCGGTCTGGGCAAGCGTAATGACTGGAAGAAGGCAGTTATCTCCCTTCAGCCAGGCCAAGATCTCGATTTCAGCAGCAGTGCTGAGTAAGGAAGGGGTGCATCATGGCAATCGTTAAATGCAAACCGACTTCCCCTGGCCGCCGTTTTGTGGTCAAGGTGGTCAACCAGGAGCTGCATAAAGGCGCTCCTCACGCACCGCTGCTCGAGAAAAAATCGAAGACTGGTGGTCGTAACAACAATGGTCGTATTACCACTCGTCACATCGGTGGTGGCCATAAGCAGCATTATCGTCTGGTCGATTTCCGTCGCAACGACAAAGATGGCATCTCTGCCACTGTCGAGCGTATTGAATACGATCCAAACCGTACTGCTCACATCGCTCTGCTGCTGTACGCAGATGGCGAGCGTCGCTACATCATCGCCCCTAAAGGCGTGAGTGCTGGTGACCAGCTGATCGCAGGTGCTTTGGCACCGATCAAGCCGGGCAACGCTCTGCAACTGCGTAACATTCCAGTTGGTAGCACCGTACACGGCATCGAATTGAAGCCAGGTAAAGGCGCGCAAATCGCTCGTTCCGCTGGTGCTTCGGCTCAGCTGATCGCTCGTGAAGGTGTCTACGTGACCCTGCGTCTGCGTTCTGGTGAGATGCGTAAAGTGCTGGCTGAATGCCGCGCGACCCTGGGTGAAGTCTCGAACTCCGAGCACAGCCTGCGTTCGCTGGGTAAAGCTGGTGCCAAACGCTGGCGTGGCGTTCGCCCAACCGTTCGTGGTGTTGCCATGAACCCGGTTGACCACCCACATGGTGGTGGTGAAGGTCGTACCTCTGGTGGTCGTCATCCGGTATCGCCATGGGGCTTCCCGACTAAGGGCGCGAAGACTCGTGGTAATAAGCGTACCGACAAAATGATCGTCCGTCGTCGCAAGTAAATAGAGGGATACGACAGTGCCACGTTCTCTGAAAAAAGGTCCTTTTATTGATCTTCACCTACTGAAGAAGATCGAAGTGGCGGCGGAAAAGAACGATCGCAAACCAGTTAAGACCTGGTCGCGTCGTTCGATGATCCTGCCACAAATGGTCGGTCTGACCATTGCAGTGCATAACGGTCGTCAACATGTTCCAGTTCTCGTGAACGAAGACATGGTCGGCCACAAACTGGGCGAGTTTGCCGGTACCCGCACATATCGTGGGCACGTGGCAGACAAGAAAGCCAAGCGTTAAGGGGTAAGGAACGATGGAAGTAGCCGCTAAGTTGTCGGGCGCTCGAATCTCCGCCCAGAAAGCCCGCTTGGTCGCCGACCAGATCCGCGGGAAGAAGGTGGGCGAAGCGCTCAACCTGTTGGCTTTCAGCAGTAAGAAAGCCGCCGAGATCATGAAGAAAGTGCTGGAGTCGGCCGTAGCCAACGCCGAGCATAACGAAGGCGCAGACGTTGATGATCTGAAGGTCAGCACCGTTTTCGTCAACGAAGGGCGTTCGCTGAAGCGAATCATGCCACGTGCCAAAGGCCGTGCTGATCGCATCGTCAAGCGGTCTTGCCATATCACTGTCAAGGTTGCTGACAAGTAACGGAGTCGAAGAGATGGGTCAGAAAGTACATCCCATTGGCATTCGCCTGGGAATCGTCAAGGAGCACACCTCCGTCTGGTACGCAGACGGTCGGACTTATGCGGACTATTTGTTCGCTGATCTGAAGGTGCGTGAGTATCTCCAAGACAAACTAAAAAGCGCGTCCGTAAGCCGTATCGATATCCATCGTCCGGCTCAGACTGCACGTATCACCATCCACACCGCTCGTCCAGGTATCGTTATCGGGAAGAAAGGTGAAGATGTTGAGAAACTGCGTCAGGACCTGACCAAGCAAATGGGTGTGCCTGTGCACATCAATATCGAAGAGATCCGCAAGCCGGAGCTCGACGGTATGCTGGTTGCGCAGAGCGTAGCTCAGCAGCTGGAGCGTCGCGTAATGTTCCGTCGCGCTATGAAGCGCGCTGTTCAGAACGCCATGCGCATTGGTGCCAAAGGCATCAAAATCCAAGTGAGCGGTCGTCTCGGCGGTGCTGAAATCGCACGTACTGAATGGTATCGCGAAGGTCGTGTGCCACTGCACACCCTGCGTGCCGACATCGACTATGCCAACTACGAAGCTCACACCACTTACGGTGTGATCGGTGTAAAGGTTTGGATCTTCAAAGGCGAAGTAATTGGTGGTCGCCAAGAAGAACTGAAACCACAAGCACCAGCGCCTCGTAAAAAAGCTGCTAAGTAAGGGGTACGCCAAATGTTGCAACCAAAGCGTACGAAGTTCCGCAAGCAGATGACAGGCCACAACCGTGGTCTGGCTCAGCGCGGTAGCAAAGTCAGCTTCGGCGAGTTCGCGCTGAAGTCTGTAGCTCGTGGTCGTCTCACCGCTCGTCAGATCGAGTCAGCGCGTCGTGCTCTGACCCGTCACGTTAAACGTGGCGGCAAGATCTGGATCCGTGTATTCCCGGACAAGCCTATTTCCAAAAAGCCACTCGAAGTTCGGATGGGTAAAGGTAAGGGTAGTGTGGAGTACTGGGTTGCCCAGATTCAGCCAGGCAAAGTCCTGTATGAAATCGAGGGTGTTTCTGAAGAGCTGGCGCGTGAGGCTTTTGCCCTGGCTGCTGCAAAGCTGCCGCTCGCCACCGCCTTTGTTAAACGGACGGTGATGTGATGAAAGCGAATGAACTTCGTGAAAAATCCGCACAGCAGCTGAACGAGCAACTGCTCGGCTTGCTGCGCGACCAGTTCAATCTGCGTATGCAGAAAGCAACTGGCCAGTTGGGGCAGTCTCATCTGCTCTCGCAAGTTAAGCGTGACATCGCTCGCGTGAAGACTGTGCTCAACCAGCAGGCAGGTAAGTAATCATGGCTGAAGCCGAAAAAACTGTCCGTACGCTGACTGGCCGTGTTGTCAGCGACAAGATGGACAAAACCATCACCGTTCTGATCGAGCGTCGCGTTAAGCACCCGATCTACGGTAAATACGTTAAGCGTTCGACTAAGCTGCACGCGCACGACGAAACCAATCAGTGCCACATCGGCGACAAAGTCACTATTCGTGAAACTCGTCCTTTGGCCAAGACCAAGTCTTGGGCGCTGGTTGATGTTCTCGAACGCGCTGTGGAAGTCTAAGGACTAGGGGTCGGAGAAATTATATGATTCAGACTCAATCCATGCTCGATGTGGCCGATAACAGCGGCGCTCGCCGTGTTATGTGCATCAAGGTGCTGGGTGGCTCCCATCGTCGTTACGCTGGTATCGGTGACATCATCAAAGTTACCGTGAAGGAAGCAATTCCTCGCGGTAAAGTGAAAAAAGGCCAAGTGATGACTGCTGTAGTAGTCCGCACTCGTCACGGCGTACGTCGTGCTGATGGCTCCATTATCCGCTTTGATGGCAACGCTGCTGTTCTTCTGAACAACAAGCAAGAGCCGATCGGCACCCGTATCTTTGGGCCAGTGACCCGTGAACTTCGTACTGAGAAGTTCATGAAGATCGTCTCGCTCGCCCCAGAAGTGCTGTAAGGAGATCCGACATGCAAAAGATTCGTCGTGACGACGAGATCATCGTGATCGCCGGCAAAGACAAAGGTAAGCGCGGTAAGGTGCTTAAGGTTCTCGCTGACGACCGTCTGGTCGTTGGTGGTCTGAACCTGGTTAAGCGTCATACCAAGCCAAACCCGATGTCGGGCGTACAAGGCGGTATCGTCGAGAAAGAAGCGCCACTGCACGCTTCCAACGTTGCCATTTTCAACGGCGAAACCAACAAGGCTGATCGCGTTGGTTTTAAAGTAGAAGACGGCAAGAAAATTCGTGTCTTCAAGTCGACCCAAAAAGCGGTTGATGCTTGAACACTGCTAGGTAGAAGACCATGGCACGACTAAAAGAGATTTACTGGAAGGAAATCGCACCGAAGCTTAAGGAAGAACTTAAGCTTTCGAACGTGATGGAAGTTCCACGCGTTACCAAAATCACCCTGAACATGGGTCTGGGCGAAGCAGTCGGTGACAAAAAAGTCATCGAGCACGCTGTTGCCGACCTGGAAAAGATCACCGGTCAGAAAGTCGTTGTGACTTACGCTCGGAAATCCATCGCTGGCTTTAAAGTCCGTGAAGGTTGGCCGATCGGCGTCAAAGTGACTCTGCGCCGTGAGCGTATGTATGAATTCCTGGATCGTCTGCTGTCGATCTCCCTGCCTCGGGTTCGCGACTTCCGCGGCCTGAATGCCAAGTCCTTCGATGGTCGTGGTAACTACAGCATGGGCGTTAAAGAGCAGATCATCTTCCCGGAAATCGACTACGACAAGATCGATGCTCTCCGCGGTCTGGACATTACCCTGACCACCACTGCCAAGAACGATGATGAAGGTCGCGCTCTGCTGCGCGCTTTCAAATTCCCGTTCCGCAACTGATTGGAGTAGGAAAATGGCCAAGATGAGCATGAAAAACCGCGAGCTGAAGCGTCAGCTCACGGTTGCCAAGTACGCCAAAAAGCGTGCAGCACTGAAAGCTATCATCGTTGATCTGAACGCAAGTCCAGAAGCGCGTTGGGAAGCTACAGTAGCTCTGCAGAAGCAGCCACGTGATGCAAGCGCTTCGCGCATGCGTAACCGCTGCCGCCTGACCGGTCGTCCACACGGCGTTTACCGCAAGTTCGGCCTCGGCCGTAACAAACTGCGTGAAGCTGCTATGCGTGGTGACGTACCTGGTCTGGTTAAAGCCAGCTGGTAAGTGTCAAAGTCTCGGTGTTCGGGATCGCAAGATCCTGACCATCGGTGACCTTGAACTTGAATCAAGCCCCTATTGGGGCTTGATTCATTTGTGGGGTGTGTCTAGAATACCCGGCTCGCCTGAGCCCGTGCTTTTTTCGCGCGGATGTACTCGGCGACACGTAGTAGCCGCAAGGCTAATTTTTTGTGTATTAGGAGCGTCTAGCCCATGAGTATGCAGGACCCGTTAGCGGACATGCTAACTCGAATCCGTAATGCCCAGATGGCTGAAAAGTCCGTCGTAAGCATGCCATCTTCTACTTTGAAGGTAGCTGTTGCCAAAGTCCTGAAGGACGAAGGTTACATTGCGGGTTATCAGATCAGCAGCGAAATCAAACCACTGCTGTCCATCGAGCTGAAGTACTTCGAAGGCCGTCCGGTCATCGAAGAAGTGAAGCGCGTTAGCCGTCCAGGCCTGCGTCAGTACAAGTCCGTCGATGATCTGCCAAAAGTTCGTGGCGGTCTCGGTGTGTCTATCGTCTCCACCAACAAAGGTGTGATGACGGATCGTGCTGCGCGCGCTGCCGGTGTCGGCGGCGAAGTTCTTTGCACTGTGTTCTAAGGGGGGATAAGCATGTCACGCGTCGCTAAGAACCCCGTTAAGCTGCCAGCCGGTGTCGAAGTCAAATTCGCAGGCCAACAGCTTTCGGTGAAGGGTGCCAAGGGTACTCTCGAACTGAACATCCATTCGTCCGTTGAGATTGTTGAAGAAGCTGGTGAGCTGCGTTTTGCTGCTCGCAATGGCGATCAACAGACTCGCGCAATGGCTGGTACCACTCGTGCGTTGGTTAACAACATGGTCCAAGGCGTAAGCCAAGGCTTCGAGCGCAAGCTCCAGCTGGTCGGTGTTGGTTATAAAGCGCAAGCAAAAGGCACAGTGCTGAACCTGGCTCTTGGCTTCTCGCACCCAGTGGATTATGAACTGCCGGAAGGCATCACCGCTGAGACTCCTAGCCAGACCGATATCCTGATCAAGGGCATCGATAAGCAGCTGGTAGGTCAAGTGGCCGCCGAGATCCGCGACTTCCGTCCACCAGAGCCGTACAAAGGCAAAGGTGTGCGCTACGCGGACGAAGTCGTCCGTCGTAAAGAAGCCAAGAAGAAGTAGGGCATAGCAAATGACCGACAAAAAAGTTACTCGACTGCGTCGCGCTCGCAAAGCACGCCTGAAAATGCACGAACTCGAAGTCGTGCGTCTCTGCGTGTTCCGCTCGTCGCAGCACATCTACGCCCAGGTCATTTCGGCCGACGGCAACAAAGTCCTGGCAAGTGCCTCGACTTTGGATAAAGAACTGCGTGATGGCGCCACTGGCAACATCGACGCGGCCACTAAGGTTGGCCAGCTGGTCGCTACGCGTGCTAAAGCCGCTGGCGTCTCGCAGGTGGCTTTCGACCGCTCTGGCTTCAAGTACCACGGCCGCGTCAAGGCGCTGGCTGATGCTGCTCGTGAAGCTGGGCTGGAGTTCTAAGTTATGTCAAATAACGACCAAAAGCGCGACGAAGGCTACATCGAGAAGCTGGTTCAAGTTAACCGCGTAGCCAAAACCGTTAAAGGCGGCCGTATCTTCACTTTCACCGCGTTGACCGTGGTTGGTGACGGTAAAGGGCGTGTTGGCTTCGGCCGTGGCAAGTCGCGTGAAGTGCCTGCTGCGATCCAGAAGGCAATGGAAGCTGCTCGCCGCAACATGATCCAAGTTGATCTGAACGGCACCACTCTGCAGTACGCAATGAAGTCCGCCCATGGCGCTTCGAAGGTGTACATGCAGCCTGCTTCTGAAGGTACCGGTATCATCGCTGGCGGCGCTATGCGTGCTGTCCTCGAAGTTGCTGGCGTTCAGAACGTTCTGGCCAAGTGCTACGGCTCGACTAACCCGGTAAACGTGGTTCACGCCACTTTCAAAGGTTTGAAAGCTATGCAGTCTCCTGAATCCATTGCCGCCAAGCGTGGCAAAAGCGTCAAGGAGATCTTCTGATCATGGCTACCGTTAAAGTTACGCTGATCAAAAGCATGACCGGCCGCATCCCTAACCACAAACTGTGCGTTAAGGGTCTGGGTCTGCGTCGCATCGGTCACACTGTAGAAGTACTTGATACTCCCGAGAATCGCGGGATGATCAACAAGGCTTACTACATGCTGCGTGTCGAGGGTTAATCGATGAAACTCAATGATCTGAGTCCAGCGCCGGGTTCCCGTCGCGAAAAGCATCGTCCGGGCCGTGGTATCGGTAGTGGTTTGGGCAAGACCGGTGGCCGTGGCCACAAAGGTCAGTCCTCCCGCTCCGGTGGCACCATTGCTCCAGGCTTTGAAGGCGGTCAACAGCCGCTGCATCGTCGCCTGCCGAAGTTCGGTTTCGTTTCCCTGAAAGCCATGGACCGCGCAGAAGTGCGTTTGTCCGAGCTGGCTAAAGTGGAAGGCGATATCGTCACCGTGCAGTCCCTGAAAGATGCCAACGTGATCAACGTCAACGTTCAGCGTGTGAAAATCATGCTGTCCGGCGAAGTTACTCGCGCTGTCACCATCGGAAAGGGAATCGGCGCCACCAAAGGTGCGCGTGCGGCTATCGAAGCAGCTGGCGGCAAGTTCGAGGAATAAATGGCTAAGCAAGGTGCTCTCTCTGCGCTCGGCAAAGGCGGTATGTCTGAACTCTGGGCTCGTCTGCGTTTTCTATTCTTGGCGATTATCGTCTACCGAATAGGCGCACACATCCCGGTTCCAGGTATCAACCCGGACCGACTCGCGGACCTGTTTCGACAGAATGAGGGGACCATTCTTAGCTTGTTCAACATGTTTTCCGGCGGCGCGCTGGAGCGGATGAGCATCTTTGCACTGGGGATCATGCCGTACATTTCGGCATCGATCATCATGCAGCTGATGACCGCAGTCAGCCCGCAGCTGGAGCAGTTGAAGAAGGAAGGTGAAGCTGGGCGTCGCAAGATCGCCCAGTACACCCGCTACGGCACTGTCGTTCTCGCTCTCGTTCAGGCAATTGGCATGTCCATTGGCCTGGCGGGGCAGGGCGTTTCGTTCACTGGTGACTTTGGCTTCCATTTCGTCGCGGTATCCACGTTTGTGGCTGGTGCGATGTTCATGATGTGGCTGGGTGAGCAGATTACTGAGCGTGGTGTTGGCAACGGTATCTCGATGTTGATTTTCGCAGGTATCGTCGCCGGTCTTCCGAGAGCGATCGGGCAGTCTTTCGAGTCTGCGCGTCAGGGTGATATCAACATTTTTGCCCTGGTTGCCATCGGTTTGCTGGCAGTAGCGATTATCGGTTTCGTGGTGTTCATTGAGCGTGGTCAGCGTCGTATTGCTGTTCATTACGCCAAGCGCCAGCAAGGCCGCAAGGTCTTTGCTGCGCAGACTAGCCACTTGCCGTTGAAGGTGAACATGGCCGGTGTTATTCCGGCCATTTTCGCGAGCAGCATTTTGCTGTTCCCGGCTTCGTTGGGTACCTGGTTTGGTCAGTCTGAAGGTATGGGCTGGCTGCAGGACATCTCGCAGTCGATCGCTCCTGGTCAGCCGTTGAATATTCTGCTGTTTAGTGCAGGGATTATTTTCTTCTGCTTCTTCTATACGGCGTTGATGTTCAATCCGAAAGACGTAGCGGAAAACCTGAAGAAGTCCGGTGCCTTTATTCCGGGCATCCGTCCAGGTGAGCAGTCTGCGCGCTACATTGATGGCGTTCTGACTCGTTTGACCCTGTTCGGTGCTCTATATATGACGGCCGTGTGTCTGTTGCCCCAGTTCCTGGTGGTTGCGGCAAACGTTCCGTTCTACCTTGGCGGGACCTCGTTGCTGATCGTCGTCGTGGTTGTGATGGACTTCATGTCCCAAGTACAATCGCACCTCGTTTCGCACCAGTACGAATCCCTGATGAAGAAAGCCAACCTGAAGGGTTACGGCAGCGGCATGTTGCGCTGAGTACCCATAAGGTTCGAGGAGTTGGTGATGAAAGTTCGTGCATCGGTGAAAAAGCTGTGCCGTAACTGCAAGATTATTCGCCGCGAAGGTGTTGTTCGAGTAATTTGCAGCGCGGAACCGCGTCACAAACAGCGCCAAGGCTGAGTGTGATTGTGCTTCAAGCCCGGCAGCTAGTGCGCTGCCGGGTTGATTATTTGTTATTACAGCGATATTATCTCGCGCCCTATTTCTTGGCTTCCGGGGCGTAGGTAGCTGTCAATTGGAGTCCCACTGAATGGCCCGTATTGCAGGCGTTAACATTCCAGATAACAAGCATACTGTTATCTCGCTGACCTACATCTATGGTGTTGGTCGCACTACTGCACAGAAAATTTGTGCAGTGACTGGGGTAAACCCAGCCGCAAAGATCAAAGATCTGAGCGACGAGCAGATTGAACAGCTGCGTGGCGAAGTGGCGAAGTTCACCACTGAAGGTGACCTGCGTCGCGAAATCAACATGAAAATCAAGCGTTTGATGGACCTCGGTTGCTATCGCGGTCTGCGTCATCGTCGTGGTCTTCCAGTGCGCGGTCAGCGTACGAAGACTAACGCGCGTACCCGTAAAGGTCCGCGTAAGCCGATCCGCAAGTAATCGCCCCAGCGAATCGACAGGAAATTAATCATGGCTAAACCTGCTGCTCGTCCTCGTAAAAAAGTTAAAAAGACAGTGGTTGATGGCATCGCCCACATCCATGCTTCTTTTAACAACACAATCGTGACCATCACCGACCGTCAAGGCAACGCTCTTTCCTGGGCTACCTCCGGTGGTTCGGGTTTCCGCGGTTCCCGCAAGTCCACCCCGTTCGCTGCTCAAGTAGCTGCTGAACGTGCTGGTCAAGCTGCGCTGGAATACGGCCTGAAAAACCTCGACGTTAACGTCAAAGGTCCAGGCCCAGGTCGTGAATCCGCAGTCCGCGCTTTGAACGGCTGTGGCTACAAGATCGCCAGCATCACCGACGTGACGCCAATCCCGCACAACGGGTGCCGTCCGCCGAAGAAGCGCCGCGTGTAATCCAGGAGATTGTAAAGAATGGCTCGTTACATTGGTCCAAAATGCAAACTCGCTCGTCGCGAAGGCACCGATCTCTTTCTGAAGAGCGGCGTGCGCGCGATCGAATCGAAGTGCAACATCGAAGCAGCACCTGGTATCCACGGCCAACGCCGCGGTCGCCAGTCCGATTACGGCACCCAACTGCGTGAAAAGCAGAAGGTCCGTCGTATCTACGGCGTTCTCGAGCGTCAATTCAGCGGCTACTACAAAGAAGCTGCTGGCAAGAAAGGCGCAACTGGCGAAAACCTGTTGCAGCTGCTCGAATGCCGTCTGGACAACGTTGTATACCGTATGGGTTTTGGCTCTACTCGTGCCGAATCCCGTCAGCTGGTATCGCACAAGTCGATCAGCGTTAACGGTCAGACCGTAAACGTTCCGTCTTACCAGGTTCGTGCTGGTGACGTGGTCGCAGTTCGCGAGAAAGCAAAGAACCAACTTCGCATTGTCCAAGCTCTCGATCTGTGTGCCCAACGTGGCCGCGTAGAATGGGTAGAAGTAGACACTGAGAAGAAGTCGGGCGTTTTCAAGAACGTTCCTGCTCGCAGTGATCTGTCCGCCGACATCAACGAAAGCCTGATTGTCGAGCTCTACTCCAAGTAAGGGCTAGAAAATAGGTGCATCCATGCAGATTTCGGTAAATGAGTTCCTGACACCCCGCCATATTGATGTGCAGGTTGTCAGTCCAACCCGCGCCAAGATCACTCTCGAGCCTCTCGAGCGTGGTTTTGGCCACACCCTGGGCAACGCGCTGCGCCGCATCCTGTTGTCCTCAATGCCCGGCTGTGCAGTAGTCGAGGCCGAGATTGACGGTGTGCTCCATGAGTACAGCGCCATCGAAGGTGTACAGGAAGACGTAATTGAAATCCTGTTGAACCTTAAAGGTCTGGCTATCAAGCTGCACGGTCGAGACGAAGTTACGCTGACCTTGTCGAAGAAGGGTTCGGGGGTGGTTACCGCTGCCGATATTCAGCTGGATCATGATGTCGAGATCGTTAACCCCGATCACGTAATCGCTAACCTGGCGTCTAACGGCGCCCTGAACATGAAGCTCACCGTAGCTCGTGGTCGTGGTTATGAACCGGCAGACTCGCGTCAGAGCGATGAAGACGAAAGCCGCAGCATCGGTCGCTTGCAGCTTGACTCTTCGTTCAGCCCGGTTCGCCGTATCGCTTACGTGGTGGAAAACGCCCGTGTCGAACAGCGTACTAACCTGGACAAGCTGGTTATTGATCTGGAAACCAACGGTACCCTGGATCCTGAAGAGGCTATCCGCCGTGCTGCAACCATTCTGCAACAGCAGTTGGCTGCGTTCGTCGATCTCAAAGGTGACAGTGAGCCAGTGGTTGTCGAGCAGGAAGACGAGATCGATCCGATCCTGCTTCGCCCGGTTGACGATCTGGAACTGACTGTACGTTCGGCTAACTGCCTTAAGGCGGAAAACATCTACTACATCGGTGACCTGATTCAGCGTACCGAAGTAGAGCTGTTGAAGACTCCGAACCTTGGCAAGAAATCCTTGACTGAAATCAAGGACGTTCTGGCCTCCCGCGGTCTGTCCCTCGGCATGCGCCTCGACAACTGGCCGCCTGCAAGTCTTAAGAAGGACGACAAGGCGACTGCCTGATCGTCGTAATCACCGAACGTTGTGTTTGGTAAGGAATGAACCATGCGTCATCGTAAAAGTGGTCGTCACCTGAGCCGCACCAGCTCGCACCGCAAGGCCATGTTTCAAAACATGGCGGTGTCGCTGTTCGAGCACGAGCTGATCAAAACTACACTGCCAAAAGCCAAAGAACTGCGCCGCGTTGCTGAGCCGCTGATCACTTTGGCCAAGACAGACAGCCTGGCTAACCGCCGTCTGGCTTTCGACCGTACTCGTTCGAAAGCTATCGTTGGTAAGCTCTTCAACGAGCTGGGCAAGCGTTACGCTACCCGTGAGGGTGGCTACCTGCGCATCCTCAAGTGCGGCTTCCGCACTGGCGACAACGCGCCTATGGCGTACGTCGAGTTGGTTGATCGTCCTGTCGGCGGTGAAGCTGTATCCGCTGAGTAAGACGTCAGTCTGAAACAAAGAACCGGGCCTAGTGCCCGGTTTTTTGTGCGTGTCAGAAAACGCGCTGTTCGTACAAGCTTCCTTGCGGTTCATGCCTTCAGTATATGAGCGGGATTGTTGGTAGTATTTTTCTATTGATGTCTACAAATTAATGAATTTGTAGGTGCCATGATTGATGGTCAATACTCCCTCCCACGCCGATTAGCCGGCAGTTCCAAAACTGACAGAGGATGAGATCGCATGAGCCAAAACAAAACGCTTACGACCGCCAGTGGCGCTCCTGTCGCCGACAACCAGAATTCCCGCTCCGCCGGCCCTCGTGGCCCTTTGCTGCTCGACGATTTCCACCTGATCGAGAAGCTTGCGCATTTCAACCGTGAAAACATTCCTGAGCGTCGTGTACACGCCAAAGGTTCGGGTGCTTACGGTACGTTCACCGTGACTCGCGACATTACCGAGTACACCAGTGCCAAGCTGTTTGAGTCCGTCGGCAAACAAACCCCGACCTTCCTGCGATTCTCCACTGTGGGCGGCGAACGCGGTTCGGCTGACACTGAGCGTGACCCACGCGGTTTTGCCCTGAAGTTCTACACAGAAGAAGGCAACTGGGACATCGTCGGTAACAACACGCCGGTGTTCTTCATTCGCGATCCGCTGAAATTCCCCGACTTTATCCACACCCAAAAGCGCCTGCCGCAAAGCAACCTGAAAAGCGCGCAGGCGATGTGGGATTTCTGGTCGCATTCACCAGAGGCGTTGCACCAAGTCACTATCCTGTTCTCGGACCGCGGTATCCCTGACGGCTATCGCCACATGCATGGCTTCGGCAGCCACACCTACAGCCTGATCAACGCCAATGGCGAACGTCACTGGGTGAAGTGGCACTACAAAACCAGGCAAGGGATCAAGAACCTCGCTCCGGCAGAAGCAGCACGCCTGGCGGGTACTGATCCGGATTACGCGCAACGTGATCTGTTCGGCGCCATTGAGCGCGGTGATTTCCCGAAATGGAGTGTCAATATCCAGATCATGACCGAGGCTCAGGCTGCGGCTCACTACGAGAACCCGTTCGACGTGACCAAGACCTGGTCGCAGAAAGAGTTCCCATTGATCGAGGTGGGTGAGCTTGAACTCAACCGCAATCCGCTGAACTACTTCGCTGAAGTCGAGCAGGCGGCGTTCGGTCCGAGCAATATGGTCCCGGGCGTCGGTCTGTCGCCTGATCGCATGCTGCAAGGTCGTGTGTTCGCTTACGCTGATGCTCACCGCTATCGTGTGGGGACCAATCACCAGCAACTGCCGGTGAATGCGCCTCGCAGCCCGGTCAACACTTACCAGCGCGACGGCTCCATGGCGTTTGGCGCCAATGGCGGCGCAGCCCCTAACTACGAACCGAACAGTTACGTAGAATCACCGAAACAGGCACCGCGCTACGCGGAACCTGCTTTGGCCTTGAGCGGCGCGGCTGATCGTTACGATCATCGCGAAGACACCGACTACTACAGCCACGCCGGTGCGCTGTTCCGCCTGATGAGCGATGAGCAGAAAACTCTGCTGATCAACAACATTGCCGGCGCAATGGCAGGGGTTTCCAGCGATGTGGTTGATCGCCAATTGCAGCATTTCTTCAAGGCCGACCCGGCGTATGGAGAAGCAATCGCAAAAGCGCTCAACGTACAGCTTAACTAAGTCTAAACGATAAGCAGAACCGCCCTCATTTGGGCGGTTTTTGCGTTATTTAAGCTGCTTTTCTAAGAATATCTTCGCTTTTATAGCGTCGGGCGAGTGACCTTCCAGTCAGGTTGGTTCAAACTACAGACTTTCAAGCAGGGAGATGTAGGGCGATGCAAGGTCACCCAGACGTAATCGATTACCTCAACACGTTGCTGACAGGCGAACTGGCAGCCCGTGATCAATATTTCGTCCATTCGCGGATGTATGAGGACTGGGGTTTCACCAAGCTCTACGAACGTATCAACCACGAGATGGAAGAAGAAGCCGGGCACGCTGATGCCCTGATGCGTCGTATTCTGATGCTCGAAGGCACGCCTCGCATGCGTCCGGACGACCTTGATGTTGGCACCACTGTGCCGGACATGCTCGCCGCTGACCTGCGCCTGGAATACAAAGTCCGCGCCGCGCTCTGCAAGGGCATTGAACTCTGCGAGCAGCACAAGGACTATGTCAGCCGCGAGATGCTGCGGGTTCAGTTGCATGACACCGAAGAAGACCACACCTACTGGCTTGAAAAGCAGATGGGTCTGATCAAGTTGATCGGTCTCGAGAACTACCTGCAATCCCACGCCTGATTGCACCGATACAAAAAGCCCCTGTCACTGAGCAAGTGACAGGGGCTTTTTTTGGAGCCGGATTCAGGCCCGATCACGCTCCAGCAGTGGCTTGAGATAGAAGCCGGTATGCGACTGCTTCATCTCGGACACTTCTTCAGGCGTACCGACGGCAATGATCTGCCCACCCTTGGAACCACCTTCCGGTCCCAGGTCCACCAACCAGTCGGCGGTCTTGATCACGTCCAGGTTGTGCTCGATCACCACCACGGTATTACCGTGGTCGCGCAGACGATGCAGTACGTCGAGCAGTTGCTGGATATCCGCAAAGTGCAGGCCGGTAGTCGGTTCATCGAGGATGTACAGGGTCTTGCCGGTATCACGCTTGGACAGCTCACGAGACAGTTTCACCCGCTGGGCTTCACCGCCGGACAGCGTCGTCGCCGATTGCCCCAGCTTGATGTAGGAAAGGCCTACGTCCATCAGCGTCTGAAGCTTGCGCGCCAAAGCTGGAACGGCGTCGAAGAATACTCGGGCTTCCTCGATAGTCATCTCGAGGGTTTCGTGGATGCTCTTACCCTTGTACTTGATCTCCAGCGTCTCGCGGTTGTAACGCTTGCTCTTGCAGACGTCGCACGGGACATAGATGTCCGGCAGGAAGTGCATTTCCACCTTGATCAGGCCATCGCCCTGACAGGCTTCGCAACGACCACCCTTCACGTTGAAGGAGAACCGCCCCGGCCCATAACCGCGGGAGCGGGATTCCGGCACACCGGCGAACAACTCGCGAATCGGCGTGAACAGCCCGGTATAGGTCGCGGGGTTGGAGCGCGGTGTGCGACCGATCGGGCTCTGGTCGATGTCCACAACCTTGTCCAGATGTTCCAGGCCTTTAATGCTGTCGTGAGCAGCCGCTTCCAGCGTCGTTGCCCCATTGAGTGCGGTAGCGCTCAAAGGAAACAGTGTGTTGTTGATCAGCGTCGACTTGCCTGAACCGGAAACACCCGTCACGCAGGTCAACAGGCCGATCGGAATCTCCAGATCGACATTGCGCAAATTGTTTCCGCGAGCGCCCTTGAGGGCTAGCGACAACTTCTTGTTACGCGGCGTGCGTTTGGCTGGCACGGCGATCTTCACTCGCCCCGACAAGTACTTGCCGGTCAGCGAATCAGGGTGAGCCATGACCTCGGCCGGCGTACCTTCGGCAACGATATGCCCACCGTGTACACCCGCGCCCGGGCCGATATCCACCACATAGTCGGCCAGACGAATCGCGTCTTCGTCGTGCTCGACCACGATCACCGTGTTACCGATGTCCCGCAGGTGCTTGAGGGTGCCCAGCAACCGGTCGTTGTCCCGTTGATGCAGACCGATCGATGGCTCATCGAGAATGTACAGAACCCCCACCAAACCGGCGCCAATCTGACTGGCCAGACGGATCCGCTGGGCTTCGCCGCCGGACAGCGTGTCGGCACTACGATCCAGTGACAGATAGTCCAGGCCAACGTTGACCAGGAACTGCAAACGCTCGCGGATTTCCTTGAGAATCTTGTCGGCGATCTCGCCACGGCGACCGGTCAGTTTCAGTACGCCGAAATATTCGCAGGCGTCGCCGATCGGCAGATTGGTTACCGCCGGCAAGGTCTTCTCGCCAACCCACACGTGCCGCGCCTCGCGACGCAGACGAGTGCCGCGGCAATCCGGGCAGGGCTGGGTGCTGAGGAACTTGGCCAGTTCTTCACGGACCGAAGCCGATTCGGTTTCGCGGTAGCGGCGTTCCAGGTTTGGCACGATGCCTTCGAACGGGTGCGAACGTTTGACGATGTCGCCACGGTCGTTCAGGTATTTGAAGTCGACGTTCTGCGAGCCACTGCCATGCAGGATGAACTTCTGCTGATCGGCCGGCAGGTCGTTGAACGGCACTTCAAGGCTGAACTTGTAGTGCGAGGCCAGCGAGCCGAGCATCTGGAAGTAATAGACGTTGCGCCGGTCCCAGCCGCGGATCGCACCTTCGGCCAGGGTCAGTTCACCGTTCACCAGTCGTTTGGTGTCGAAGAACTGTTTAACCCCCAGACCATCGCAGGTCGGGCAGGCGCCGGCCGGGTTGTTGAAGGAAAACAGCTTGGGTTCCAGCTCGCTGATGGCGTGGCCGCAGATCGGGCAGGCAAAGCGCGCGGAGAAGATGATTTCTTCGCCGGGTTCGTCATCCATTGGCGCCACAAGAGCGATACCGTCCGCCAGTTTCAGCGCGGTCTCGAACGATTCGGCCAGGCGTTGTTGCAAATCGGCCCGGACCTTGAAGCGATCGACCACAACATCGATCGAGTGCTTCTTCTGTTTATCCAGCTTCGGCAACTCGTCCAGCTCACAAAGCCTGCCGTTGACCCGGGCCCGCACAAAACCCTGGGCGCGCAGTTCTTCGAAGACCGAAAGATGTTCGCCTTTGCGCTCGCGGATCACCGGGGCCAGCAGCATCAGTTTGCTGCCCTCCGGTTGTGCCAGCACCAGGTCGACCATCTGGCTGACGGTCTGGGCTTCCAGCGGAATGTCGTGATCCGGGCAGCGCGGAATACCAACGCGAGCATAGAGCAGGCGCAGGTAGTCGTAGATTTCGGTAATGGTGCCAACCGTCGAGCGCGGGTTGTGCGAGGTCGACTTCTGTTCGATGGAGATCGCTGGCGACAGACCTTCAATGGTATCGACGTCAGGTTTTTCCATCATCGACAGGAATTGCCGGGCGTAGGCCGACAGCGATTCGACGTAACGGCGTTGGCCTTCGGCGTACAGCGTGTCGAAGGCCAACGACGACTTGCCGGATCCGGACAGGCCGGTGATGACGATCAGTTTGTCCCGTGGCAGGGTCAGGTCGATGTTCTTCAGGTTGTGGGTTCGGGCCCCACGAATCAGGATCTTGTCCAAAGTGGCCTCGCTCGGCGGGCGTCGAAAACGTAGGAGTATACGGCCAAATACTGGATGGATGCACACTATCAAATGCGGGGTGCGCAGCCTTGCATGAAGACTGCGTCATCTGTGCGCGTCATAGCGTCGCGATATACCCCGTCAATCGATGGGACTGGTAGAATCGCCGCCGGTTCACATGAGGTTTTTCCATGCACGATCCCCACAGCGAACGCATGAGTGGCAGTGAGACCCGCGCAGCAAGCGGTCTGGCCCTGGTGTTCGCCTTCCGTATGCTTGGCATGTTCATGGTGTTGCCGGTTCTGGCGACCTATGGGATGGACCTGGCGGGAGCGACCCCGGCCCTCATCGGGTTGGCGATTGGCGCTTACGGCCTGACCCAGGCGATCTTTCAGATTCCTTTTGGCTTCATTTCCGACCGCATCGGTCGACGTCCGGTGATTTATCTGGGGCTGATCATCTTCGCCCTGGGCAGCGTGCTGGCGGCCAATGCCGATTCGATCTGGGGCGTTATCGCCGGGCGTATCTTACAAGGTGCCGGGGCGATTTCTGCGGCGGTGATGGCGTTGCTGTCAGATCTGACCCGAGAACAGCATAGGACCAAAGCCATGGCCATGATCGGCATGACGATTGGTCTGTCGTTCGCTGTCGCCATGGTTGTAGGACCGTTGCTGACCCGTGTCTTCGGTCTGTCCGGGTTGTTCTTCGCCACCGGTGGCATGGCGCTGGTCGGCATCGTCATCGTGATGTTCATGGTGCCGCGTGCAACCGGGCCGTTGCAGCACCGTGAATCCGGTGTTGCGCGCCAGGCGCTGATACCGACACTCAAGCATCCGGACCTGCTGCGCCTGGACCTGGGTATTTTTGTGTTGCACGCGATGTTGATGTCGAGCTTCGTTGCATTGCCCCTGGCCCTGGTCGAAAAAGCCGGACTGCCCAAAGAGCAGCATTGGTGGGTGTACCTGACCGCGTTGCTGATTTCCTTCTTCGCCATGATCCCGTTCATTATCTACGGCGAGAAGCGACGCAAAATGAAACGAGTTTTGCTCGGTGCCGTCGTGACGCTGATGTTCACTGAGCTATTCTTCTGGCAGTTCGGCGACAGCTTGCGGGCTCTGGTGATTGGTACGGTGGTGTTCTTCACCGCGTTCAATCTGCTGGAAGCCTCCTTGCCATCGTTGATCAGCAAGGTTTCACCGGCAGGCGGCAAGGGCACAGCGATGGGGGTATATTCCACCAGTCAGTTCCTCGGTTCGGCACTGGGCGGGATCCTCGGCGGCTGGATGTTCCAGCACGGCGGTTTGTCGGTTGTATTCCTCGGATGCGCCGGCCTGGCTGCCCTCTGGCTGGCCTTTGCTGTTACCATGCGCGAACCACCTTACGTCACGAGCCTGCGCTTGCCGTTGTCGCCCGAGGCGATCCGCGAAGCGGGTCTGGTCGAGCGCCTGAAGGCCGTCGTAGGGGTAACAGATGCAGTGATCGTCGAAGATGAAGCGGCGATTTACATCAAATTGGACACAGAACTATTGGATCGCACCACCCTTGAGCGCCTGGTGAACAACCCGGCCGGGGCGGCGTGCGTAGCCTAGGAGAACGTTATGGCCCGTGGGGTTAACAAAGTCATACTGGTCGGCACTTGCGGCCAGGATCCCGAAGTTCGCTACTTGCCTAACGGTAACGCCGTGACCAACCTGAGTCTGGCGACCAGCGAACAGTGGACCGACAAGCAAACCGGTCAGAAGGTCGAGAAGACCGAATGGCACCGTGTTTCGATGTTCGGCAAGGTTGCCGAAATCGCCGGCGAATACCTGCGTAAAGGTTCGCAGGTGTACATCGAAGGCAAGCTGCAGACCCGCGAGTGGGAAAAAGACGGTATCAAGCGTTACACCACTGAAATCGTGGTCGACATGCAAGGCACCATGCAACTGCTGGGCGGCCGTCCACAGCAGGGCGACCAACAAGGTGGGGGCAATAACTACCAGCAGTCCGCCCCGGCTCCACGCCAACAGGCTCCGCGTCCGCAGCAGTCGGCACCGCAACAGTCGCGTCCGGCTCCACCGCAGGCCGCACCGCAGCCGGCTCCGGATTTCGACAGCTTTGATGACGATATCCCGTTCTAAAAAGCAGCTATCCAGTAAGTAATAAAAAAGCGAAGCCAGTGATCTGGCTTCGCTTTTTTGTGGGCGTTGTTAACTGAATACAGCAGTCACATTGGCCCGTGCCGAGTGCAGCTTCTTGTAGCTATCAATCAACCGCAGATGCCTGTCGAGCCCCTCCAGTTTCATGCTGGTCGGCGTCAAGCCATGGAAGCGCACGCTGCCGTCTACCGAGCCGATCGCTGCATCCGTCCGCTCGTTGCCAAACATCCGGCGGAAATTGGCCTCGTAGTCTTCCAGTTCCAGGTCTTCGTCCAGCTTCATCTCCAGCACCACATTGACGGCCTGGTAGAACAAGCCACGCTCAACCGTGTTGTCGTTGTACTGCAGGAACATCTCCACCGCCTCTTTCGCCTCTTCAAATTGCTGCAAGGCGAGATAAATCAGCAGTTTCAACTCCAGGATCGTCAGCTGACCCCAAGCCGTATTGTCGTCAAATTCGATGCCGATCAAGGAGGTGATATCGGTGTAGTCGTCCAGCTCACTTTCCACCAGACGCTCAACCAGCGCTTGCAGTTCTTCATCGTCCAGGCGATGCAGGTTCAGGATGTCGGTGCGGAAGAACAGCGCTTTGTTGGTGTTATCCCAGATCAGATCGTCTGCGGGATAGATTTCCGAATAGTTCGGCACCAGGATGCGGCATGCCTTCGCACCGATATGCTCGTAGACCGCCATGTACACTTCCTTGCCCATGCCTTCGAGAATGCCGAACAAGGTCGCGGCTTCCTCCGCGTTCGAGTTTTCACCCTGGCCGGAGAAGTCCCACTCCACGAATTCGTAATCCGACTTGGCACTGAAGAAGCGCCACGACACCACGCCGCTGGAGTCGATAAAGTGCTCGACGAAGTTATTCGGCTCGGTCACCGCATGCCCTTCAAACGTGGGCTGCGGCAAGTCGTTGAGGCCTTCGAAGCTGCGGCCCTGCAGCAATTCCGTCAGGCTGCGTTCCAGCGCCACTTCCAGGCTCGGATGCGCGCCGAACGAGGCGAACACACCGCCGGTACGCGGGTTCATCAAGGTGACGCACATCACCGGGAATTCACCGCCCAGGGATGCATCCTTCACCAGCACGGGGAATCCTTGCGCTTCCAGCGCCTGAATACCGGCCAGTATCCCGGGGTACTTCGCCAGTACATCGGCCGGCACATCCGGCAAGGCAAATTCACCTTCGATGATTTCGCGTTTTACTGCGCGCTCGAAGATCTCCGACAGGCACTGCACCTGGGCTTCGGCCAGCGTGTTACCGGCACTCATGCCGTTGCTCAGGAACAGGTTTTCAATCAGGTTGGATGGGAAATACACCACCTCGCCGTCCGACTGGCGCACGTACGGCAGCGAGCAGATGCCGCGCTCTTCATTGCCCGAGTTGGTATCGATCAGATGGGAGCCACGCAGCTCGCCGTCGCGGTTGTAAATCTTCAGGCAGTACTCGTCGAGAATTTCGGCCGGCAGCTCATCTTTTCGGCCAGGCTTGAACCAGCGTTCGTCCGGGTAGTGCACAAACGCTGCGTTAGCGATGTCTTCGCCCCAGAACTGGTCGTTGTAGAAGAAGTTGCAGTTGAGTCGCTCGATAAACTCGCCCAGCGCCGAGGCCAACGCGCCTTCTTTGGTCGCACCCTTGCCATTGGTAAAGCACAGCGGCGAGTGCGCATCGCGGATATGCAGCGACCACACATTGGGCACGATATTGCGCCACGAGGCGATTTCAATCTTCATGCCCAGGTCCGCCAGAATGGCCGACATATTGGCGATGGTTTGCTCCAGCGGCAGATCCTTGCCCGCGATGTAAGTGCTCGCCTCTGAACGGGACGCAGGCATCAGCAACGCTTGGGCATCGGCGTCGAGGTTTTCCACCTCTTCGATCACAAACTCAGGCCCGGCTTGCACCACTTTTTTCACGGTGCAACGGTCGATGGAACGCAGGATGCCCTGGCGATCCTTGTCGGAGATGTCCGCCGGCAACTCGACCTGGATCTTGAAAATCTGGTTGTAGCGGTTTTCCGGATCAACAATGTTGTTCTGCGACAGGCGGATGTTATCCGTGGGAATACTGCGAGTGTCGCAGTACAACTTCACGAAATAAGCCGCACACAAAGCCGATGAAGCCAGAAAGTAGTCGAACGGACCCGGTGCAGAGCCATCGCCCTTGTAGCGGATAGGTTGATCGGCCACCACCGTGAAGTCATCGAACTTGGCTTCAAGTCGAAGGTTGTCGAGAAAGTTGACCTTGATTTCCATGGGGGATTACCAGAATAACGGCTAAACGAATGGCCGCCATTATCCGGTATTTCAGCCGTAAGTCTTGCGGACATCGTACTTATGTCCACACCGGCGATGGATGGGTCAGTCGAGTATCAGGTGCGGCAAGAAACGGCTCGAATCCTTGGTGATCAAACTGTTGTCTTCCCGCACACCAATACCGGCTGCCTGATCGCCAATGACCCAGGAACCCACCAGCGTAAAGCTGTCGCCAAACTTCGGCAGCGGAGCGAACTCCTGAAGGATAAATGGCGCGTCGGTGTAGGGTCCGTCCTCTTTCACGATCAGACCGTCAGCGGTTTGCAGCTCAATGTTGGCGCCTTCCCGGGAGAAGAACGGCTTGCGCACCCAGCCTTTGGGCACCGCTTTGCCTGGGTCGGTATCCAGGTGTGCCGCGAGCAGGTTCGGGTGACCTTTGTTGAACTCCCACAGCAGTGGCAGGATGCCCTTGTTGGAGATGATGGATTTCCAGGGCGGTTCGAAAAACTGGGTGTCGCTCTGGGCAATCGCTGCGCCGAAGGGTTCGTGGAAGATGAACTCCCAGGCATGCAGCTTGAACAGGTGAGGAATCCAGCGATCTTCTAAATCGACGAAACGTCCTTCAGCGGTGAGGCCGATGTCTTCGATATCGATGTGTCGCGATTCGATGCCGACCTTTTCCGCGATCAGGCGCAAATAGTCGGTGGTGCCTTTGTCTTCGACCGAGTCTTTCATCGAGGCGAAATAGAAGGGCTGTTTGAGCTGCAGTTGGGCAAAGGCCTGATGCAGCTTGGTGTCGATGCTGTTGAACTGGTCGGCATGCTTGGGCAGCAAGCCGCGTTCGATGCATTGCTCCAGCCAGCCCCATTGAAACGCCGCGGCCTCATACAGGCTGGTCGGCGTGTCGTAGTTGAGTTCCAGCAGCTTGGCGGGCCCGCTGCCGTTGTAGGAGAAGTCCATGCGCCCATACAGGTGCGGGTGGCCTTCGAGCCATGAATTGCGAACCATGTCGAAGAATGGCGCGGGAATGCTCAGGCGCTCCAGCAACTCCTCGCTCTGAACCACGCGGGCCACCAGGTCCATGCACATCTCATGAATCTCGGTGGTCGGGTCTTCGAGATCGTTCTCGATCTGTTTGAGCGTGAATTGGTAATACGCGCTCTCGTCCCAATAGGGTTCGTCGTCGATGGTATGGAACAGAAAGCCAAGACTTTCGGCGGTCTGTTTCCAGTCATGACGCTCTGCGCAGAGGATCTTCTTCATGGTGCTCGTTCCTTAACTGCTCGATCGGCCAGCACTACTCGAACCGCCCCAGCCGCTGCGGGCGCTGGCTTTGCTGCCGAAGCCGCCACGGGAGGTGGATGAGGCAACGGACATCGGCTTGCTGCCGGAACGGATCGAGTCGGCGTAGCTGCTGCTGCCATACCTCGCCTGATTGGACTTGGTAAAGGTTGAGCCTTTGGAAATCCGCTGGTTGAGCGTCGAGGAGCCGTAGTTGCCGCGATCATCGCGGTAGCGGTAGACCGGCTCGGAGAAGTAGCTGTTGCGGTTGCTGCTCAGCATGTTGCCGATCAGCAGGCCGGTCAGCAGGCTGGTGCCGGAGAACCCGGAGCCTCCACTGTTCGCTTCCGATGCGGGTAATTGAGCTTTGGCTGCGTCCACTTGGGATTGTGTTACCTCGCCATCGGCAGTCAGTTCGAAACCACCCAGCTTGGGGATGAACTTGCCGGCGGAATCCTGTTGGCACCAGTCGGCGACAAAGTCGGCATCGCAATCGGCCTGGTTGTCGTAGACCGGCGCGATGCGGCGGTGCTCGGCCATGGCGCTCATGTAGGCGTCAGAGCAGACGTCCACCGGGAGCTTTTCATCGGCGCACTGCTGAACGGACTGGAAGTTGTATTTCTTCTGCACCGGGTAGGTTTTTTCCGCTTGCCCGCAGCCTGATATGGCCATGGCGACCGACGCGGCCAGCGAGAGCTGAACGTACTTGCTTCGTTTCATCGGGATCTCCGTGGCGCAATCAGTTCTGGGAAGGGGTCATGCAGGCGGCGTTCAACATGCCGACGCTGATGGCCACTGCTGCGACATAGATACCCGCAGCGATTTCGCCTTTCTTAATTCGTTCAGAGGCGCCTTTAAGCACCAGGCTGGTCACCAGAAAAGCCAGCAGTTGTACGAAAGCGGCGATCACTGCCCAGACGACGAAGTCCAGAATGCTGATCGAATAGGCAATCACATTGCTGGCCGGAATGGCGAAACCGATGATGGCGCCACCCAGTGCGATCGAGGCCGCAACGTTGCCAGAACGGATCAGTTCGAACTCTTTGTGCGGGGTGATTCGGGTGTAGATGAACTGGAACAGCGCGAACAATACGGCGGCACCGAGGATGTACAAAACAAACCCGAGCACGGCGGCTTTGTTCAGGGAGATGGAGAGCGCTTCAAGCATGGACTTCTTCCTTATTTAAAAAGTGTTCAGGTCAGTGGTGTACAGCGAAATGCCCAGCGAAGTGCTCAAGCTGATGGTGCCTTCGGCGTCTTCTTCGACGGAAAACAGCAGGAATTCCCGGCGATCGGTCAGGCCGGTTTCGCGGGCATACAGCATCGAACGGTGCTCGATGGTGTAGGACTCATCCGGGTTTTTCAGGTGTTCGCTCAGTGCGACCAGTTCTGTCTGGCCGCTTTCGGTGCCCCATTCTCGGGTGTATTCGACACCGTTGTGGTTGTAGGTCGGCAGTCCGATCAGGCTCTGAGGGCCGGCCAGTCGACGCAGCTCTGCTTCACTGTTGATGGTGACGTAACTGAGGTAATTGAACAGGATCACCGACTCGACCTGGCCGGCGATGTCGCCAGTGGTGTGCACTTGCAGCCAGAAGTCTTCGTCATTCATGTAATAGCGTGACAGCCAGGTCGACTGCCCGAGATCAACCGTGCCAGCGCTCCAGATCTGTTGGGAGCCAGGGATGACCACGGTGGTGTTACCGTCGAGCAACAACTTCAGGGTGGTGTCGAACATCACCTCTTTGCCCAATGCCAGGCCCAGCGGGCCGATGGCGGGCAGGGTTTCGTTGGCTGCCCATTTCGATTCAGTATTCGCTTTCGGGGCCTCAAGCCCCATCAACTGTTTAAACCATCCCATTGGTGATTTCCTTGAGGCGAGAGGAGGCGATGTAGAAGAGTTCGCCGCCCTCAACGCGAGTGGTGCCGGGCGGATTGATCCACGGCTGTCGGGCGTCTTTGGCGCGGTAGCCGATAAGGGTCGCGTTGTGCTGTTCTTTCAGCTGTGCATACAGATCGCCGAACGTGGCTTCAAAGGTCTCGGGCAGTTTCATCAGGTACTGCGTGGCGCCTTGACCCACGCACAGCAATTCATTGATGACCGCGGATGAGCCCGGATCCTGGGAGGCGCGTACCAACATCTCGATGGCCATGCTCGAGGTGCATTCCAGGCTGGGCGCGTAGGCGCTGGCAAGGGCGGCGATTTCGCTTTCATTGAAGTGGGCGACCACATGGCCGACAGGGCTCAGTTGATTGACTGCCAGCACGGTGGCCAGGGTCAGGTCGTCTGAATGGGTTCGCACCAGCACGCGTTCGGCACCGGGAACGCCGGCCCGCAGCAACAGCGCGGCAGAGGACAGGCTTTCGCCTTTGATAAAGTCCGCTTTGCCCGGCATGGGATTTTCTTCGAGGTCGCAATCGCAAATGACGATCAGGTTGTCATTGGAGGTTTCGTCCTGCAGCAATAATTCAATGACCCGCTCGCTGGACGCGCCTTCCCAGCCGATGAGTACGGTATGGCCGACCTTGCCGGTGAAATCGCCTTTGCCTTTCATGCCTTTTCTCCATACATCGATGACACTGCTGGTGGTTTTGCCGATGGCTGCCGTCAGCAGCGCAATGCCCCCGAGCATGACCCAGGTAGCCACGAAAATTCGTCCCGCGGCTGTCTGTGGCGCTAGATCGCCATAGCCGACGGTGAGCGTGGTGGTGAGATAGAAATAGGTAAACGTGGCGGGGGCGGTGAGGTGTTGTTCGCCCAGAAGCACCAGGCCGATATAGGCCGTGCTCATGTGTATACCCAGCGCAATGGTCAGGCCTGCCCAGCCGAACCGATGGAAGAAGGACGAGGCGTACGTGCGCAGCAAAAGGAGAATCGACATTACAAATCCCTGACTCCGTGGGGGGCTCGTTCCTGGCGAGTTATCGCTCTGGCATCTGAGTGCTCAAATGCGGTTACCCGGCGGCATTAAACCTGCTGCGCGGCGTAGATAACAGTACCTTGGCTGCAATAAATCCGGAGATCGCACCAAAGATATGCCCTTCGAAAGACATGCCCTGGCGAGGAAGGAAGCCAAAAATCAGGCCACCATAGAGCAGGACCACGACACTGGCTGTTATCAGGTTGCTCCAGCTCCTCTGGAACCAGGCGCGCGACAGGAGGTACGCCCACAGCCCGAATACCCATCCGCTGGCACCGATGTGAACGCCTGCAAAACCGAACAGCCAGACCAGCGAACCGCCCAGCAGAATAATGATAGTGCTGACGGCCATGAACCGGCTGAGCCCTTCGACAATGACCAAAGTACCGAGGATCAAAAAGGCAATCAGGTTGGCGCTCAGGTGCGCAAAGGACCCGTGCAAGAAAGGCGAGGTGATGATGCCGACCAGTCCCTGCCATGTTCTCGGGACCAGGCCGAAGGCAATAAGGCTGTAGCCGGTCGCCACATTGAGCAGTTGCAGCGCGACCATGAAGAGGGCCACGCCCGCGATTGTCTTGAAACCCTTCAGGGCATCCATCCGTGACCTCGATTCGGCAAAAAATATGGCAACGAATCCATGTGGGAGCGGGCTTGCTCGCGAAGGCGGTGTGTCAGGCAATATTGATGTCGCCTGATACTCCCTCTTCGCGAGCAAGCCCGCTCCCACAGGTTATGCGCCAGGCATCAGGGCCGGTTACTCAGCCGATTTTTTCTTCAGGCGTTCCAGAATCGCATTGGCGCTGCCTTCGTTCGGCGTGATGCCGGCGTCGCGCAGCTTGCGCTCCAGATCGGTGCCGGTCGACGCATCGGCCAGTTGGTCCTGGGCTTCCAGTTCCGCGGCGCGTTGCTGCTGCTTGGCTTGCAGGCGGTTCAGCGTACCGACGGCGGTTTCCAGCTTGCCGTTGGCGCCGCCACTGGCGATCGAAGCACTGACCTGGGCTTTCTGTACGCTTTCACGCGCCTTGGCCATGTCCACTTGCTGACGCAGGCTTTTGATGCGGCTTTCGGCCTTGGTGATGTCTTTACGCATGTTCTCAGCGTAACCGCCGAATTCGGTGGCCTGCTTTTGTTCAACGTCCAGTTCGTTGGTCAGGGTCGAAATGGCTTCGGCCACTTCCAGTGCCAGGTCTTCGCGGTTGGCCTGGATCGCGGCCAGGGCCTTGGATTCCAGATCCTTGATCTTGGCGTTGTACTCGCTGACGCGATCAGCCGACAGTTTGTGCTTGGCCATGATGGTGACCAGCTCACGCTTGGCATTGGCCAGCGCGCTGTCAGCATCGCGAATTTCCTGGTCGAGGATGCGCAGGGCCTGTTGGTCGACGATCGATTCGCCGACTTCGTTGGCACCGCCACGCAGCGCGGTGAACAATTTGCTCCAGATGGACTGAGTCATTGGATATTTCCTGTTCCCGAAAAATTAGATGAAGAAACGTTCAAAGGCTTCGCTGGCGCGCTGGACGTTGTCGACGAGGGTTTTGACCTCGGTCACGACGTTGGTCAGGCTGGAGTCGGAGCTGAGTGCGCCGAACATGTTGTAAACGATCTGCCCGTTGGGCATGGACTCAATACCGATCGAGGATAGCGGGAACATTTCCCGGCTGCGCAGAACAGCATCATTGAATGCCGGTACGTCGTTGATGGACTCGATATCGACCAGAACGGTATCGACGATGATCTGATCGCCAACCACCGCGATGTAAATCGGCAAGCCACCGAACTCGTTCATTTCCAGCTTGATGCTGGACTCGGAGCCTTGAATGAGGGAAAGGGTGATGTCGTTCGAAACCACTTCGTCGAGGGCCTGAAGGGCGCTGTAGAGGCGATCGATGTTCCAGTTATTACCTGCGCTCATGTAATTCTCCGACATGAATGAGCCAGCCAGAATCGGTTGGCGTAGCTGTTTCTCCATCTGCTTGAGCAGGCTTCGGTTTTCGGGAAGCACCCAAGTCTCGTGTTTCACATAACCGGCGGCACCCAGGCCCGCGCGCATCTGCTTCATATAGAAGCTGGATGGTTTTTTCGCGGACGGTTTTGAGCGCTCTCCCTTTTGGCTCGCTGAATCGGTAACAGACCCGGTAGGCGGATCTGATGGAGAGCTGCTTTTCATACTGGTGACTCCGTAGTGAAAATCTCACGCGTGAGAAACACTACAGGCAATTTTCGTGGCCCTCAATAGCTCACGCGTGAGATTTTTTCGACTGTTGTGTCTAGCGAGTAATCCTGTGGGAGCGGGCTTGCCCGCGATAGCGATGTAGCAGTCAACAAAGATGTTGGATGTGATGACCTCATCGCGGGCAAGCCCGCTCCCACAGGTTCCTCATCTTAATCAGCCAGAAAATCGTTAGTGGACACTACGCTTGCATAGGCAAAACCCAAGGCCGACATGAAGGCAGCGTGCACGTGTGCGGCCGGGACGGTGATGCCATTGAATTCCAGGTCGCGGGTGGCACAGGCGTCGTGGATCACTGTGACGGTATAGCCCAGGTCGGCCGCGGCGCGGGTGATGCCGTCGATGCACATGTGGCTCATGCTGCCGACGATTACCAGGTGTTCGATGCCTTTCTGGTCGAGGATGGCCTCCAGTTCGGTCTCGCGGAACGAGTTGACGAAGTGCTTGAGTACCACCGGCTCGTCGGCGCGGTTGAGGACTTTGGGGTGCAGCTTCGCGCCGTCGGAGCCCGGAGTGAAGAACGGCGCGGCGTCGGAGGTGAATTCGTGGCGGATATGCACCACCGGATCACCGGCCTCGCGAAACGCCTGAATCATCCGTGCGGCGTTGTCTGCTGCGGCGTCGGCGCCTACCAGCGGCCACTTGCCCTGGGGGAAGTAGTCGTTCTGGATATCGACTACGATGAGTGCTTGCTTGGCCATGGGTGTTTCCTCTAAGTGTGTATTGGGTGTGGAATCAAGTATTGGCGCTGGCCGTTCATTCGAGGATTGGCCGCACCGACAATAGAAGGGGGAAAACTGACAATGGGCATGGAAAGGGCAGTCGCCGAACTGGGAGTGCTGATCTATCCCGGTGCGCAGATGGCGGCGGTGCATGGGTTGACGGACCTGTTCGGCGTGGCCAACCGGATCGCCGCCGAGCATCAGTCGGCGCAGCTACCGTTGCTGCGGGTCAGTCATTGGCAGGTCGAGGGTGATCAAGTGCCCGAGCGGGTCTATGACACTGATCCCGGCCCGGCCGGCGCATTGGTTGCCATATTGATCCCGCCCTCGATCGGAGGTTTTTCCGAGGGGCAGGCGCCCCAAGGGCTGATTCGCTGGCTTCGTCAGCAACATGCCAACGGTGCGACCCTTGGCGGGGTCTGCGTGGGTTCTATTCTGTTGGCTGAAAGCGGCTTGCTCGACGGCCGTAGCGCCACCACCCACTGGACCTCGGCCAAGGCTTTCGCCGAGCGTTACCCGGCGATCAAGCTCAAGGCCGACACGCCGATTGTCGACGACGGTGACCTGATCACCACCGCCGGCTTGATGGCCTGGTCAGAGTTGGGATTACGGTTGGTGAACCGCTTGCTCGGGCCGAGCATTGCCACCGGCACGGCGCGGTTTCTGGTGGTGGAACACAGCGACAGCGCGAGCGAGTGCGGCAGTAATTTTTCACCGATTCTCAGCCATGGCGATGCGGCGATTCTCAAGGTCCAACATTGGCTGCAAAGCACCGGGGCAACCGATGTCTCGCTGGCGGCAATGGCCGAGCGGGCGGGGCTGGAAGAGCGCACTTTCCTGCGGCGATTCCGTGCGGCGACCGGGTTGAAACCCACCGAGTACTGCCAGCACCTGCGAGTTGGCAAGGCGCGGGAAATGCTCGAATTCACCAACGGCACCATTGATCACATTGCCTGGACCGTGGGTTACCAGGACCCGAGTGCGTTTCGGGCAACGTTCAAGAAGATTACCGGGCTTGCGCCGAGTGATTACCGGGCGCGGTTTGGTGTGTCTGCGGCCGCGGCAACGGCTCGGTAGCGAGCATCACTGCAGAACCCATGTGGGAGCGGGCTTGCTCGCGAAAGCGGTCTATCAGTCGACATTGATGCTGACTGACCCACCGCATTCGCGAGCAAGCCCGCTCCCACATTGGATCTGTGCCAAGCTAGGGTCGTGCAAAATGCCGGGGGTATTGAAAGGTGTCGTGCAGAATAAAACAGGCCTTGTGCTACCACCTGTTTCGCAATTGGCTGATTTAAAAACCGTTTCTTTCCAGCCGCCATTGGCCTGATCTCTGCACCTCCTTCAGCTACATTTATCAAACGCAGATTGAAGGGGAACGCATGACCCCAACAAGTCGCAACAAACTGGTGCTCGCCCATTCGGTGCGCCCCGACGCCTCGCTGCACGAAGTCGAAACCAACCGCGCGCTGGCCCGTTGGCTGGCGCAGGTCGTCGGGCTCGAATACGGCGGCAGTTACGACCCACAGCTGCATAGCGGCCGGGACATTTATCTGTTGCCGACCCAGACGCTTGTGGGCGTTACTGCCGCCCGGCAGCTGGGTGTCAAAGGGCCGGAGGATTTGTGGGGCGGTTACGTCGACCACGATTTCATCTGCACCAAAGCCATCAGCCATGGGTTGTTGAATCGCTATGCGTTCGCGCCCGAAGGCTGGTCGTCGTTGTTTTCCGAACGGGTACGCAGCGTAGTGCTCGATGGCCTCAGCGTGTTCTCCCTGGAGGATGCTCGCCCGGCAGCGGAGCACCTGCTCTACAGCGGTCCGATCCGCATGAAGCCTATTCATGCCTGCGCCGGACGTGGTCAGGAAGTGATCAAAAGCCTCGACCAGTTCGACGCCATCCTCGCGCGCCCCGATGCCAAAACATTGTTCACCGACGGCGTGGTGCTGGAACAAGACTTGACCGAGGTGGTCACCCATAGCGTCGGTCAGAGTTTTATCGGCGACAAAGTGCTGAGTTATTGCGGTGATCAATACTTGACCGAAGACGGTCAGGGCGAGCAGGTTTATGGAGGGTCCAATCTGTTGGTGGTGCAGGGTTATTACGAGGACCTGCTGGCGCTGGAGCTCCCGGACGACACGAGGCTGGCGATCCAGCAAGCGCAGGTATTCGACAGCGCGGCCGATGAAGCCTACCCCGGTTTCTATGCCTCACGGCGCAACTACGACATCGCCCAGGGGCTGGATTGCGATGGCAAACAACGCAGCGGCGTGCTCGAACAGTCCTGGCGCCTGGGCGGTGCCAGCAGTGCTGAAGTCGCGGCGCTGCAGAGCTTCGTCAACAACCCCGGCTTGCGCGCGATTCGCGTGTCGTCGGGCGAAACCTATACCGACCGACCGCTGCCGGCCAACGCCATTGAGGTCTATCGCGGGCCTGCGGAACACAGTGACTTTCTTCTCAAGTACGTAACGGTCAAATCCTATGACGGCTAGAAGCGAAACCATTGCGATCGACATCGATGATGAACAGATGAGCGGAACCTTCCTCAGCCCCAAATCGAAAGTCCCGGGTGTGCTTTTCGTTCATGGCTGGGGCGGTAGTCAGGAGCGCGACCTGGAGCGCGCCAAAGGCATCGCCGGGTTGGGTTGCGTGTGCCTGACATTCGACTTGCGAGGCCATACCGGCGGGACCGGTATTCCGTTGTCCCGGGTCACCCGCGAAGACAATCTGCGTGACCTGCTGGCAGCCTATGACCGCTTGCTCGCCCACCCGGCGCTCGACACGTCTGCGATCGCCGTGGTCGGCACCAGTTATGGTGGTTATCTGGCGGCGATCCTGACGTCCTTGCGCCCGGTGCGCTGGCTGGCGCTGCGGGTGCCGGCGTTGTATCGCGACGACTTTTGGCACACACCCAAGCGTGAGCTGGACAAGCTCGATCTGCGCGATTACCGCAGCACGCGGGTCAGCGCCGACAGCAATCGCGCACTGCATGCCTGCTCGCAATTTACCGGGGATGTATTGCTGGTGGAGTCCGAGACCGATGCCTATGTGCCCCACGCGACCATCATGAGTTACCGCGCGGCGTGTCAGCAGACCCACTCGCTGACTCACCGGATTATCGACGGTGCCGATCACGCCTTGAGCGAGCCTGTCTCGCAACAGGCGTACACCTCGATCCTGGTGGGCTGGATCACGGAAATGGTGGTGGGCGAGCGGTTGAGCATCATTCAGTCGAGTTGAGATTTGTGGTGTTCTTGCGATCATTCGCGAGCAGGCTCGCTCCCACATTAAACCGCGTTTCAGACAGGCAGCGCGGATCCAATGTAGGAGCGAGGCTTGCCCGCGAAGGCGTCATCCCGAACGCCATACCTCACCCCGGTTTTTTCGAAATCCGCAACGACTTCGCCTTGGCTTCCACCACCAGGTACATCACCACGGTAATCAGCAGCGGCAGCAGGAAATAGATCGCCCGATACGCGAGTAATCCCGCCACCAGACTTCCCCGTGAGGCCTCGTGTTGCAGCAACGCCACGAACACCGCCTCCAGCACGCCAAGCCCGGCCGGAATGTGGGTGATGACCCCGGCAATGGCGCTGATCAGCAACACGCCAAGCACCAGCGGATAATCCAGTTTGCTCGGTAGCAGGGTGAAGATCACCGCCGCCATCAACGACCAGTTCAGTGCGCCGAGGGCCAGTTGCAGGACGGCCATGTGCAGCGACGGCAGGTTGATTTCCACGCCGCGAATCGACCATTCCCGTCGCCTGGAAAACCGACAGGCCGCCAGATAACCCGCGCTCAGCAGCAGCAATAACACGCCCACGCCTTGCAGGGCACCGCTGCTCAGCCTCCAGCCTGGCGGCATTCGCACCAGTCCGCTGCTGAACACCGTGCCGGCAATCACCATGTAGCCGAACCAGTTGGTCGCCAGGCTCAGCCCGAGGATTTTCGCGATGTTGCTTTTGCTCACGCCGAGCCGCGAATACAGCCGATAACGCATGGCGATGCCGCCGACCCAGGCGCTCAGGTTAAGGTTGAAGGCATAGCTGATGATCCCCACCGGCAGGATCTGTCGCCAGGTCAGATCCTGTCGGATGTAGGTGCGACCGATCAAGTCGAAACAGGCGTACACCAGAAAACTCAGCAACGTCAGTCCGGACGCGATGATCAGTGTGCGCACTTTGAAATCGGCGAGGGTATCGAACACTTCGCCCCATTCGATGCGTTGGGCGAGCATCGTGAACAGTACGATCAACGCCAGAAAAAACAGCATCGTCAGCGGCTTTTTCCAGCGGTGCCAGTGGGATTTTCGCGGCGTGTCGGAGTGAGGGGCAGGCTGCGCATCAGAATGGCTCATGCCTTATCGCTCCCGGTCGGATGAATGAAGGGTTTCAGACGCGGTTTATGCGCCGGCAGCCAACCGGCCCATGCCGGGAAATGCTGCAGGAAGTGAAACACCAGAAAACCGATGGTCATGTGCCAGACCCGTCCGCGAGGCGCCTTGTCCGCCGACATGACCTTGCAGTGGTTGCTGCTCAATTCGTCGAGACGCTCGAACAGGTCGCGGTTGAAGGCGCGGTCGCGGATCAACACATTGGCCTCCAGGTTCAGGGCCAGGCTCAGCGGGTCGAGGTTACTTGAGCCGACGGTGCTCCAGTCTTCATCGACCAGGGCGACTTTGCCATGCAGGGGACGGTCGCAGTATTCGTAAATCGCTACTCCGGCTCGCAGCAGATAATCGTAGGTCATGCGCGCGGCGAGTCTGGCCACCCGCAAATCCGGCTGCCCCTGAAGAATCAGGCGTACCTCGACCCCTCGGCGTGCCGCGTTGCGGATTTCCCGCAGCAGCCGATAGCCGGGAAAGAAGTAGGCGTTGGCGATTACCACGCGATGTCGGGCATTGCGCACGACCTGCAAGTACACCTCTTCGATATCGCCCGGGTGTTCGCCATTGTCGCGATACACCAGCCGCACCTGACCATCATGATCGCTGACCGCCAGTTCTGCGCGCCTCTGTCTGCGGCGTTGCCACCAGTACTTGGCCCGGGCCGGGCGACCGCTTTGCAGCAAGGCGAAATGATGAATGTCGGCCACCGCCGGGCCTTGCACTTCAACCGAATAATCCTGTTTGGCCTCGGGGCCGAAGTCGGCCAAATGGTCGGCGGAAAAGTTGATTCCGCCGAGGAACGCAATCGTGCCGTCGACCACCACAATCTTGCGGTGCAGGCGGCGGAACCAGTTGGTGCGAATGCCAAAGTGACGCGGCGCGGGGTCGAATATTTGCAGGCGTACACCTGCGTTGCTCAAGGCTGCGAGGTACTCCGTGCTCAGTTCGCCACAACCAAAACCGTCGAGGCTGACGGTGATGCGCACACCGCGTTGAGCCGCTTCAATCAGGATTTTCTGCAGCTCATTGCCGACCTTGTCCTCGAACACAATGAAGGTCTCCAGCAGGATTTCACTCTGGGCCTGGCGCAGCGCTTCAAACACCCGTGGAAAGTATTCCTCACCGTTCTCCAGCAATTGGACCCGGTTGTTACCGTGCCAACCGTATACGACGTTAACAACCGCCGGCTCACGTACGGGCGGCGGTGTGGAAACGTGTTCGATCGTGGTTTTTTCCATCAATGGGCCGGTCATAGCTCGATCTCCACCGATAGCGGTGCATGGTCGGAAAGGTGTGACCAGGGCCGGGCCGCCAGTACTTGCGGATGGCTGGCCTTGAGGTTGCGCACGTAGATGCGGTCCAGGCGCAACGCAGGCAAGCGCGCCGGGAAACTACGCGCCGGTTTGCCATGCAACTCGGCAAAGACTTCACGCAAGCCGCAGGGCTTGAGCTGCGCATCAGCGCGCAGGCGCCAATCGTTGAAGTCGCCGGCGATCACCACCGGGGCATCTTCCGGCAACTCTTCCATACGTTGGATCAGCAGCTTGAGTTGTGCCTTGCGATGACTTTCGCGAAGCCCCAGATGGACGCAAATGGCATGCACTTCCCGACCATCGCCGGGCATCCGCAGCACGCAATGCAGGATTCCACGGTTTTCATGGCCACTGATGGAAACGTCGAGGTTGTCGTGGCGAATGATCTGGAACTTCGACAACAGCGCATTGCCGTGATCGCCTGCCGGATAGACCGCGTTGCGCCCATAGGCAAATTGCGGCCACAGGGTATCGGCAAGAAATTCGTACTGTGGCATCGCCGGCCAATTGAGGTAGCGCTGTGGATGATGTTCGTGGGTGCCATGGACCTCCTGCAAAAACACCACGTCGGCGGACACACTGCGCACCGCCTCGCGTAACTCGGGCAGGATAAAGCGCCGGTTGAGCGCGGTGAAACCCTTGTGGGTGTTGACCGTCAGCACGGTAAAACGGCTCACGGCGCTGATAATGGGCTGCTGTTCATCCGTCGTGCCGACCGGTTCGGGAATGCTCATGGCAGCACTCCTTCGGCAACGGGCTCACCGGGTGCGGTGGCAAGGTCTTTGTCGAGATGCAAACGTTCAAGCAGACGGCGGGCATCGAAGGGCGCGCGGACTTTGATGTCGTTATCGAAATAGCAGAACACTTCACGGGATCTGCGTGTCTTGGGTTTTTGCCGAGGCGCGATCAATTGCGAATCTGCTGGTTGCTGTCCGTGATACCAGGCCTCAATCCGGTCGCCCCAGCGTTTCAGTGCTTGGGGGGTATAACCACTGGCGTAGAGTTCTTCGGCGCCGTGCAGGCGCAAATAGACGAAATCACTGGTGAGGTCTTCGCGATACGGCCATTTGCCGGCGGTGTCAGCAATGACTAGCGCGGTGTTGTAGCGTTTGAGCAGACGGACGAAAGCGGGATCGACAAAGCTTTCGTGGCGAATTTCCACGGCATGGCGCAGCGGTTTTTTGCCGTAAGCCTTCATGCTGGCGTGACCGTTCAGGCGTGGCTCATGCTGGCGGGCGAGGGCGGCGGCCTGTTCCGTGTCGTGGGGTAATTGTTCGAGAAAGCTTTCGAACAATTGCGGGTCGAATTTAAAGTTGGGTGGGAATTGCCAGAGGATCGGGCCGAGTTTTTCCTTGAGTTCCAGTACCCCGGAGGCAAAGAAATTCGCCAGCGGCTTATGAATGTCCCGCAGGCGCTTGATGTGGGTGATAAAACGCGGCGCCTTGACGCTGAACACGAAGCCCGCCGGGGTTTCGGCGTACCACTGGGCGTAACGTTCGGGCCGTTGCAGGGCGTAAAACGATCCATTGATTTCGATGCTGTTCACTGCCCGTGAAGCGAATTGCAATTCGCGCTTCTGGGTCAGCCCCTTCGGGTAGAACTCCCCCCGCCAAGGCGTGTAGCGCCAGCCTGAAATACCAATATGAATCGCCGCCATGTCGCCTCCCGTCTATGTAGCCCTCGGACAGCCTCTGTCTTTTGATGACTGCCGGGCGGGCGAGAAAGTTTCGATGGGGCTACGGACGGTAACGCGAAAAGATCGCAGCCTTCGGCAGCTCCTACAGGGCTATGTGAACGCTTGCCCCCGTTGGGTTGCGAAGCGGCCCCAAAAACTGTCGACTGGTTCCTCCTGACCCACTGTATTTGCTGGATTTACGGCTGCTTCGCAGCCGAACGGGGGCAAGCCCCCTCGCCACAAAGTATCTGTAGTGTTCGATATCTGATGGTCCAAAACCGAACTTGGCCGCCATTTGCCAATCAGTTCCTTACAGACCCTTGTGAAGGAGCTCCGCGTTTTGTTCAAGTTCAAGACCGCGATACTACTGGGGGCGTTGCTGTTTGTGGGCAGCAACGAACTGGAAGCCGCCACGTTGCCAGGCGTTCCTGCTGCAGCCGAAGAGCCCGCCAAGGCTGAGCCGCTGGTCCAGGGCGGCCTGCTCGGGGCCATCAGCTCCAGCATCGACGACGTTCAGGACAAACTCGATCTCAATCAAAATCTGGTGGACGCCTGGCGTCTGCGCGCCGATCGGGCGGCGGATGAAGTGGACAAACTGGTGAATCAGCCATCGTCCCGTTCTTCTTGGGGGGTGGCCGCTGACTTCCTGTTGTTGTCCGGTGTGTGGCTCGGCACGTTTGCCTTGCTCACTGTGCTCGGCGGCATTCTGGCCAGGCATTTGAACCTGGGCCGGTGGTTGCGAACGCGCGAGCGCAGCCAGGACCTGCTCAAGTATTTGATGCCTTTCACCTTGCCCGCCGTGATCTGTCTGCCGCTGACCCTCTATGCCAGCCAGTTCCTGCAGGCTTCGGTCGGTCGCGCCCTGGCGCTGTGTTTCGCCTACGCCACCAGCAGCGGCATTTTCTCGACCTCTATGCTGCTCTGCGTGATCGTCATGTTCAACACCGGTCATAAGCGCCCGGCGGTGCAGATCATCCGTGACTACTGCCCCAGACCGTTGTTCATGATTGGCTTTCTTGCGGCGCTGAGCGATGCCTTGACCAGCCCGCAGATCGCCCGGCAATTGGGCGGCAACATCACCAGCAGCATCGCGGTCTTCACTGGGCTGTTCGCGTCGATCATCTTCGGTTTGCTGGTGATTCGTCTGCGTCGTCCGGTGGCGCATCTGATCCGTAACCGCCCATTGGCCCAGCGCCTCAAACAGCCCTCATTGCAGGAGTCCCTGCGAATCTTTTCCGGGCTCTGGTACTGGCCAATACTGCTGATGGTGCTGGTCTCGGCGATCAACCTGATCGGCGTCGGCGAGGACAATCAAAAGGCCCTGCGCTGTGCGTTATTCACCACCGTGCTGCTGATCGCGATGGTGTTTCTCAGCACGATTTTCCAGCACTTGTTCAAGTCACGCCGGGCCGAAGCGATCCAGCGCAGCAGTGCTTACAAGGAGCGTTTTCTCAGCTTGCTTCACGCCTTGCTGCGCATCGTCATGGCCGTGGTGTTCATCGAAATCCTCGGGCGAATCTGGGGCGTGTCGCCGTTCGAATTTGCTGAACGCAACTCCGTGGGCCGAGCGATCAGTAATTCGTTAAGCAGTATCGGCATGATTTTTCTGGTGACGTGGTTGCTCTGGGTGGTGCTCGATACCGCGATTCAGGAAGCCTTGAAACCGCCGGTCAGCAAACGCTCGGCGCGCCAGCCGAGCACGCGGGTGAAAACCATCCTGCCGCTGCTGCGCAACGCGATCAAAATCATCCTGGTGGTGATTTGCGCGATCACCACCATGGCCAACCTGGGGATCAACGTCGCGCCGCTGCTGGCCGGTGCGGGGGTGGTCGGTCTGGCGATTGGTTTCGGCTCCCAGCAACTGGTGCAGGACGTGATCACCGGGTTGTTCATCATCATCGAAGACACTTTGTCGATCGGCGATTGGGTGGTGCTCGATTCCGGCCACGCCGGCACTGTCGAAGGCCTGACCATTCGCACCCTGCGCCTGCGCGACGGCAAGGGTTTTGTGCACTCGGTGCCGTTCGGTCAGATCAAGGCCGTGACCAATCAATCACGGCAGTTTGCATTTGCATTTTTCTCGGTTCAGTTCACCTACGACACCGATGTCGACAAGGCCATAGAACTGATCCGCGAGGCTGGGGATTCGATTCGTGACGATGCGTTTCTCAAGTACAACCTGCAAGGGCCGCTGGATGTGTTCGGTGTCGACAAAATGGACCTTAACGGCGTGGTGTTGACGGCGCAGTTTCGTACCGTGTCGGGTGGGCAATATGCGGTGAGTCGGGCGTTCAATCAGCGGTTGAAAAAGCTTGTGGATAACAGCCCATGGGTGCATTTCGCGCAGACTTATCCACAGCAGTTTTTGATTCCCAAAAGGCATGTGGATGAACCGGAAGATGATGGGCCGACGCGGGAGGAGTCGCCGGTGTTGTTGCCGGATCAGCCACGTACCCAATAACACCATCTAACTGATCGTTCCCACGCTCCACGTGGGAATGCCTCACTGGACGCTCCGCGTCCGTTTTGGGACGCAGAGCGTCCCTGGCTGCATTCCCACGCAGAGCGTGGGAACGATCAATGTCGGGTGAGTTTGTTGTGTAATTCGGCATTGGCCTGCTGATCCAGCTCCAGCCAGAACTGCTGCTTGCCGGCGATCTCGGCGGCGGCTGGCAAGCCGTCGCGATACACCAGTCGATTGCTCGCCAGTGCCGGCACTTTCGCGCCCGGCAACAGGGTGCCGGCGAGGTTCAGCGGATCCACCCCACACACCGCGATCAGATTTCCATCATGCGGTCGCCGCCTGACTTCGCGCAGCAATGGAATCGCCTCGGGCAGCGCAAATTGTTCCCCCGCCAGGCCACTGACAAACCGTCCGCCACGAATCTCGCCCCTGGCCTCGAGCCGATGGAACGTGCGCAGTAATTCCCGCCAACTCGGCAACCAGTCCGCCTCACGCTCCAGCAAGCGCCAGAACACCACGCCGTAACGGCGCAGCAAGGTCATGGCGATGTGTTCCAGGGTATCGCTGGGTGTGGGCGCCAGTCGTTGCTTATCCACAATCGGCCTGGCAGCACCGCGGCGCAGCAACGCCCAGCGTCCGGCATCGTCCATGCCGCCGACAAACGCTCCGCGTCCGCGTCGGCTGCTGCGATTCTGGCGTTTGCTGGCCGGGGTAATCAGTGCCCGCAGGCCGGCGAAGCTGTCGGCGTTTACCAGCCCGGCACCGACCAGTTCCTGCAAGGCGATTTCCAGTTCCGAGCGCAACAAATGGGCTTCGTGAATCAGCTCATCGAAAAACAGTGCGCCGTGCTGGCTGAGCGCTTCATGGACCTTTTGGGTTTTGGGCGACAGCTCGCTGACCGGCGTCTGTTCGGTCAAGCTGCTCCACAATCCGACCTGACTGCGCGGCAGCAATAGAATCGGCGTGCTGCGCAATGCGATGCTGGTGCTCTTGTTGCGCGTGGTCAGGCGGGTCCACACCAGTTTTCCGCTGCGGCATAACTCATCCAGCCAGCTCGCCGAATAGTCTTTGAGCCGCGCCGGCAGAATGTCGCTGTCCCACGCCGAAGCGGCGGCGGGGTAGCCTTCGAACTGGCTGATAATCGCCGGCAACACCGCGCGGCCCTGGCCTTGGCTCGCGACGGAAAGGTGCTGCCAGTCGAACAGAAAACGCATGAAATCCTGCAACGCCACCGGCTCGATTTCCCGTCGCAGCCGTTTGACCGTGTAGCGATGAATCCGCGCCAGCAGATGCCGTTCGCACCATTCTTCCTCGCGGGTGCCCGGGCTGAATTGCCCGCGCAGAACATAGCCTTCGCGTTCCAGTTGCGCCAGGGCCTGAGTGACTTGAGTCGGCGGTAAACCAAGCGGTTCGGCAATCGCTTTCAGCGGCAACGGGCCAAATGCGCTGAGCCGTGCGCGGATCACTTCCAGGATGGCTTCGCCCGGTTCCCAGATTTCATCGAAACCGGGTAACGCCTCCAACGGTGGCGCCAATATGGCTTGTGGATAAATCGCCCTCAGGCAGGTCAGCCGTTCGAGTGCCAACCACAGCGATTTCTCTGCGTTGATTTGCAAACGGCTGGCGCGGCCACTGTCGGCCAGGGCATTCAGCCAATCGAGCCAATTCGCATTGGCCTGAGCCTCGTTATCGGCGATGCACGCCAGGCTCATCAGCGCTTCATGCATTTCATCGATGCCGGTGGGCGTAGGCCAGGCTTCATCACGCACCGCAGTAATCGCCTCTGCGTCCAGCGCACCGAGATCATCGGTGGACTGCGGATCACTCCAGCGGCGGTTGAGCACTGCCTGAGTGCGGCGCTCTTCCAGCGGCGCATCGTCGAGAAAGGTGTAGGGGCGGGCGCTGAGAATCTCCGCCGCCAGTGGCGAGGGCGCTGGCAGATCACGGCTGATCAGGCGGATGTCGCCCTGTTCCATGCGCCGCAACAATGTCAGCCAGCCTTCGCTGTCCATGGCTTCGTGCAGGCAATCGTCGAGGGTTTGTTCCACCAGCGGATGGTCGGGAATCTCGCGCTCGCCGGCGAGGTTTTCCACGCAGGCGATCTGATCGGGAAACACGCTGGCGATCAGGTCTTCGCTTTTCATTCGCTGGATTTGCGGCGCTACTTTGCGTCCGCCGCTGTAGCGCGGCAGCGCCAGGGCGACGCCAGCGTTCCAGCGCCAGCGCACGCCGAACAATGGGGCCTCGAGTACCGCCTGAATCAGGATGTGCTCGGCACTGTTGCTGTGCAGGTAACGCCAGACATCTTCCAGCTCGAAGCTGTGACCGGTGGACATCGACAACACGATGGCGTCCTCGCTGGCGGCAGCCTGCAATTCGAAGTTGAACGTGCGGCAGAAACGCTTGCGCAGGGCCAGGCCCCAGGCGCGGTTGATGCGGCTGCCGAACGGCGAGTGGATGATCAGCTGCGTACCGCCTGACTCATCGAAAAACCGCTCCATCAGCAGCGTGTCTTGCGACGGCAAGGCGCCGAGGGTCAGTCGTGCCCGGGCCAGGTAATCAACCAATTGCTCGGCACTGGCGAGGTTCAAACCGAGTACCTCGGTCAGCCAGTCGACGGCTGGCTGAAGGTTGCCGGGCGTGGCGCCGAGTCGTTCATCGAGTTGCGCTTGCAGGCGGGCCACGGCGAACGACAGTTCATCACTGCGCCCCGGTGCTTCCCCGAGCCAGAACGGAATGGTCGGCGGCTGACCCTGGGCGTCTTCGACCCGGACCTTGCCGGTTTCGACCCGCAGGATTCGATACGACGTATTGCCCAACTGAAAGATATCCCCGGCGATACTTTCCACCGCGAAGTCTTCGTTGACGCTGCCAATGTTCAGCCCCTGCGGTTCCAGCAAAACGCTGTAGTCGGCGTTGTCCGGGATCGTCCCGCCGCTGGTCACGGCAGTCAGTTTGGCGCCTCGACGGCCGCGCAGGGTGCGGCTTACGGCGTCCCGGTGCAGGTAAGCGCTGCGAATACCCAGGCGCCCGTTGTAGCCCTCGGCGAGCATCTGCAGCAATGCCTGATAGTGCTTTTCGTCGAGCGTGGCGTAAGGCGAGGCTTTTCGCAGCATTTCCAGCAGCGCCTGTTCCTGCCATTCCTGGCAGCTGACCTCGGCGATGATCTGCTGGGCCAGCACGTCCAGCGGCGCTTCGGGGATCAGTAACGTGTCGAGCTCGCCACGGCGCACGCAATCGAGCAGGGCGGCGCATTCGATCAGGTCGTCGCGGGTGGTGGCAAACAATCGGCCCTTGGGCGTGCCGCCGACCTGGTGGCCGGAGCGGCCGACCCGTTGCAGAAAACCGGCAATCGAGCGTGGCGAAGCGATCTGGCACACCAGATCGACGTCGCCGATATCGATCCCCAATTCCAGCGAAGCGGTAGCGATCAGCACTTGCAGTTCGCCGCGCTTGAGCCGTTGCTCGGCGTCCAGGCGAAACTCTTTGGCCAGGCTGCCATGGTGGGCCGCTACCGCGTCTTTACCGAGGCGTTCGCTCAAGTGCCGACTCAGACGTTCGGCCAGGCGTCGGGTGTTGACGAAAATCAGCGTGGTCCGGTGTTCACGGGCGAGGGCGGCGAGTCGGTCATAGACCAGTTCCCAGATGTCGTTGGCCATTACCGCCGACAACGGCACGGGCGGCACCTCTATATCGAGATCTCGTGGACGGGCGTGGCCGATGTCGATGATGTCGCAGTCGCGATCACGGCCAACCAAAAAGCGCGAGACCGCTTCGATGGGTTTTTGCGTGGCGGACAAGCCGATACGCACCAGCGGTTGCGAGCAGAGCGCTTGCAAACGCTCCAGGCTCAGGGCCAGGTGACTGCCACGCTTGCTGGCGGCAATGGCGTGGATTTCGTCGACGATCACCGTGTGGGTGGTGCCGAGCATTTGCCGGCCGGAGTCGGAGCCGAGCAGCACATAAAGGGATTCCGGGGTGGTCACCAGAATGTGCGGCGCGGTTTTGCGCATGGCCAAACGCTCTTTTTGCGGCGTATCGCCGGTGCGCACGGCGGTGCTGATCGGTACGTCGGGCAGACCCATCACCCGCAGCTGTTCGGTGATGCCGGCCAGCGGATTTTGCAGGTTGATCCGGATGTCGTTGGACAGCGCCTTGAGCGGCGAAACGTAGACCACCAGGGTTTCGTCCGGCAGGCCGTCCGGGCTCTCCAGGCCACGATGGACCAGATCGTCGAGCACGGCGAGGAATGCAGTGAGGGTCTTGCCGGAACCGGTGGGCGCGGCAATCAGGGTCGAGCGGCGCTGGCGGATCAACGGCCACGCCCGGGCCTGGGCAGCGGTGGCCGTTGCGAAGGTGTTACTGAACCAGGCGCTGACGGCGGGGTGAAAGCCTGCCAGAGCAGCGTCCGTGGGGATGGGCAGATTCATGGGGTAATTTATGCGGGTGGGGGCGGGAAGATGCAAGTACCGCTCAGGATCTGGGTCGATCCTTATGGCCCCATCGCGAGCAGGCTCGCTCCCACATTGGATTTGTATGCGCCACACATCCCTTGTGGGAGCGAGCCTGCTCGCGATGGGGCCGGTTGCAGCACCGCAAATCCGGGCGATCTACACTTTACGGATGACGGTTGCGCACTAAACCCGCAAAATGCAACGATTCCGGCAATTATTGAGGACATCGCCTGCGGGCGCTGTCGATAAAGCCATCGTTCCAATCAGACTGGGCCTGCTGACTCTATGCGAATGCGCCTTATGTTACTGGGCGGCGGAAATGCCCTTGGGCAGGCGCTGATTCGCCTCGGTGCGGAGGAAGACATCGGTTTCCTCGCCCCCCGCCCACCACAAGACGGCTGGGACGCCGCGAGCCTGACGCAACTGCTCGACGATACCCGTCCGGATGCGTTGATCAATCTCGCCTACTATTTTGACTGGTTCCAGGCGGAAACCGTCAGCGAACAGCGTCTGGCCGGGCAGGAGCGAGCCATCGAACGGCTGGCCGAACTGTGCCAGCATCACAACATCGTGCTGCTGCAACCGTCGAGTTATCGCGTATTCGATGGCTCCCGGGCGACCGCCTACAGCGAAAAAGACGAACCGGTACCGCTGGGCCTGCGCGGTCAGGCCTTGTGGCGAATCGAGCAAAGCGTGCGCGCCACCTGTCCGCAGCATGTGTTGCTGCGTTTCGGCTGGCTGCTCGATGACAGCCCCGATGGCACCCTCGGGCGGTTCCTGGCCCGGGCCGAGAAAGCTGAAGAGCTGCTGATGGCCGATGACCGTCGCGGTAATCCGACGCCAGTGGACGATGCCGCCCGGGTGATCATTTCGGTGCTCAAGCAACTCGATTGCGCGGCGCCACTGTGGGGCACTTACCACTACGCCGGGCATGAGGCGACCACACCGTTGGCACTGGGGCAGGCGATTCTTACCGAAGCACGGGCCCTGCACCCGTTGGCCATCGAAGCACCGACCGCCCAGGCTCACGCCGCGCGGCCCGACGCCGCCGAAGAACCGCAACACGCGGTGCTGGCCTGCAAGAAAATTCTGCACACTTTCGGGATCAAGCCCCGCGCCTGGCGCGCGGCACTCCCGGGCTTACTGGATAGGTTTTATCGCCATGGCTGACAGCCCTGTTTTAATCACCGGCGGCGCCGGTTTCATCGGTTCGCACCTGACCGACGCCTTGCTTGCCAAAGGGCATTCGGTGCGCATTCTCGATGACCTCTCTACCGGCAAACGCAGCAACCTGCCGCTGGACAATCCCCTCGTCGAACTGATCGTGGGCGATGTCGCCGATGCCGCATTGGTGGCGCAGGCGATGGTCGGTTGCAGTGCTGTTGCGCACCTGGCCGCGGTGGCCTCGGTGCAGGCTTCGGTGGATGATCCGGTGAAGACTCACCAGAGCAATTTCATCGGTTCGCTGAATGTCTGCGAAGCCATGCGTCAGACCGGCGTCAAACGGGTGCTGTTCGCATCCAGCGCGGCGGTCTACGGCAATAATGGCGAAGGCGAGTCGATCGACGAAGACACGCCCAAGGCGCCGTTGACGCCGTACGCGGCGGACAAATTGGCGAGCGAGCATTACTTCGATTTCTATCGTCGCCAGCATGGTCTGGAACCGGTGATTTTCCGCTTCTTCAATATCTTCGGCCCGCGCCAGGATCCATCCTCGCCGTATTCCGGGGTGATCAGCATTTTCAGCGAGCGCGCGCAGAAAGGCTTGCCAATCACCGTGTTTGGCGATGGCGAGCAGACTCGGGATTTTGTCTATGTCGAGGATTTGGTGGACGTGTTGGTGCAAGCCATCGAGAAGCCACAGGTCGAGGTTGGCGCCGTGAATGTCGGCTGGAATCAGGCGACGACCCTCAAGCAAATGCTTGAAGCCCTTGAAGCGGTGGTCGGCAAGCTGCCACCCGTGAGCTACGGCCCGGCGCGCTCCGGCGACATCCGCCATTCACGGGCGAATAACCGGCGTTTGCTGGAGCGCTTTACCTACCCGCAGCAGACGCCGATGAGCGTCGGCCTGGCGCGGTTGCTGGGACGATAGATCGTTCCCATGCTCCGCGTGGGGAATGCAAACAGGGACGCTCCGCGTCCCAAGAGCGGACGCGGAGCGTCCGGTGAGGCATTCCTTTGCTGCGCGTGGGAACGATCAATGAAAAAGGCGCCTGTCGAGGCGCCTTTTTTGCAACGGGTTTAGAACTTGTAACCCAAACCCACCATGTAAATGAACGGGTCCACATCGACGTCGACCTTGGCCCGGGTGCCCGGTGCGACGGCGTTGTTTTCCACGGTCGCGGTGGTGTCGATGTCGATGTAGCGCACCTGGGCGTTGATCATTACGTTTTCGGTCAGCATGTAATCGGCACCGACCTGCCAGGCCAGCCCCCAGGAGTTTTCCGCCTTGAAGTTGCTGAAGCCGTTGGCGGCGGCTTCGCTGCCGACGTGCTCGTCGTAGATCCAGGTGTAGTTGATACCGCCGCCGATGTACGGCTGGAACGCGGACTTGGAATCCAGTGGGTAGTAGACCAGGCTCAGGGTCGGCGGCAGGTGTTTGAGGGTGCCGAGTTTGCCGTTGGCGGCGCCGAGGGCGGTGCCTTTGAGCTTCACGTCATGCTCGAACGGCGAGGCCGCGAGCAGTTCGATCCCCAGGTTGTTGGTGATCATGTAGGCGAAGTTCAAGCCCAGTTGGGTGTCGCTGCTCATGGTGGCCTTGCCACCCAGATCGGCGCCCTTCAGCGGGCCCTGATCGACCTTGACGCTGGAGCTGTCGGCTTCAGGGTTGACGGTGATCGCACCGGCCCGAACGATGATGTCACCGGCGGTGTGAGCATGGACGAGCGGGGCTGCGAGCGCGAGGGCGAACAGCGAAGCGCAGAGCTTGGACTTGTGCATGGGGGCTCCAAAGGACGTTAAAAATGTTCGATGTCCAATGGTAGGGATCCAACTGATACGGTCTTTTGACTCAGCTCAATGAAACAGTGATGGCCTTGATTTTTGCGGAACCTTCAAGGGCCTCATCGCGAGCAGGCTCGCTCCCACATTGGATCTGTGCATCAACACAAATCTCCTGTGGGAGCGAGCCTGCTCGCGATTGGCGGCCTGACAGCGACACAGAATTGCCGGATTCACTCCGGCAGCTCATACACATAAATCTTGTCCGCCTCCATCTGATACCCGGCATCCGCCAACTCGCTGGTGGATGCTTTCACCTGCAACGCCCCTTCGATCCAGTACGGCTGATACAGCTCATCAAGCTTCACGCCGACTTCGCTTTTGACATGCACGATCTGGTTCGACGGAGGCGGCGGTACGTGGATGCAGGCGCCGAAATATGGCACCAGCAGAAACTCGGTAGTGCGACCTTCTTCACTGACTTCCAGCGGCACGATGTACCCCGGTAAGCGAATGTTCTTGCCGTCGAGGCTCTTCACCACCGGCGCATTCGGCATGTCCTGCTTGGCGGCCGGGGCCGATTCTGCGGACAACGCATCGCTCATCTTCGACAGGTCATGCAGCGGCGTCATGTTCGGCACTTCTGGCGCGGCATCCGGCGGGATCATTTCCGACCAGGTCAGGTCCTTCGGCTCGGCCGCCCACAGCGGAAGGGCAACCAGCATCAATAGCGCAAGCACAGCGCGGGGCATCATTAACGTCCTCATAGTCGGAGCGACAGGCCATCGGCCAAGGATTGGCGATAAGCACGCCAGGCCGGCACGCTGCCCATCAGCAGCGCGGCGATCAGGATGCCACCGAGCAACGTCCATTCATATTCACTCGGCCAGGCCAGCGGCAAGTACAAGCCGTAATTCGCCTGCACGTAACCCTGCGCCACCGCGATGCACACATACAGCAGCGCCACACCGGCAATCACTCCGGACAACGCCAGGGCAAAGGCTTCCAGCACCAGCAGGGTCGCAATATGCCACGGCCGCGCGCCCACCGAACGCAGAATCGCCATTTCGCGGCGTCGTTCATTGAGGCTGGTGAGAATCGCCGTGAGCATGCCGATCAACCCGGTGAGCACCACGAACAGCGAGACGACGAACAAGGCTTTTTCCGCCGTGCTCATCAAACTCCACAGCTCTTGCAATGCCACGCCCGGGAGGATCGCCAGCATCGGTTCGCCACGGAATTCGTTGATCTCCCGTTGCAGCGCAAACGTCGAAATCTTGCTGTTGAGGCCGAGCATGAACGCAGTGATCGCTTGTGGCGTCAGGTCCATGTTGCGCGCCTGATCGGCACTGATCCGCCCGTTACCACGTGCCGGCACGCCGTTGTGCCAGTCGACGTGAATCGCTTCCATCCCGCCGAGGCTGATGTGCAGCGTGCGATCCACCGGGGTCCCGGTGCGTTTGAGAATACCGACCACGGTGAACGGTTTGTCGTCGTGTTTGACCAGGCTGATCACCGCCACGCCATGGGCCAACACCAGTTTGTCGCCGAGCTTGTAGTGCAGCGCATCGGCCACTTCGGCGCCGAGCACCACTTCGAACGGATCGCTGGCGAAGGCACGGCCGTCGGCCAGTTCGAGGTGCTGTTGATGGCCGTACTGGTAATGCTCGAAGTACGCCTCGGTGGTGCCCATCACCCGATATCCGCGATGGGAATCGCCGAGGGACATCGGGATCGCCCACTTCACTTTCGGGTTGTTGGCGAAATGTTCAAAGCTGTCCCAGCGGATGTTGTTGGTGGCATTGCCGATGCGAAACACCGAATACAGCAGCAGATTCACCGAGCCGGAACGCGCGCCGACGATCAGGTCGGTGCCGCTGATGGTGCTGGCAAAACTGGCCTTGGCCTCGGTGCGCACTCGCTCCACCGCCAGCAACAGGCAGACCGACAGGGCGATGGCGAACGCGGTGAGGATCGCGGTGAAGCGACGGTTAGCCAGGCTGGCCATGGCTAGACGAAACAAATACATCTCAAACCTCGGACGGGGTGGCGGCGCGATTGAGATCGGCCAGCGACAGGTGGCGATCGAACAGCGGCGCGAGGCTCTGGTCATGGCTGACAAACAACAGGCTCGACCCGGCTTCGCGGCATTCGGCGAACAGCAGGCGAATGAAGTTCTCGCGGGCGTCGTAGTCCAGCGCCGAGGTCGGTTCGTCGGCGATCACCAGTTCCGGCTGACCGATCAACGCACGTGCGGCGGCGACCCGTTGCTGCTGGCCGATGGACAGCGAATCGGCGCGGCGGCTGAGGATGTTTTCATCCTTCAGGCCCAAGTGGGCGAGCAGGGTGGCCGCGGCTTGATCGACGCTGCCGTGGCGCTGTTTCGCCCGTTCTGCTCGCAGTTTGGAGAAGTGGCAGGGCAACTCGACGTTCTCGCGTACCGAGAGAAATGGCAGCAAGTTGAACTGCTGGAAGATGTAGCCGGTGTGATCGACCCGGAAGTGGTCGCGGGCACCGGCAGAGAGTTCGGTCAGCTCCTGGCCGAGCAGGCGGATGCTGCCGCGATCAGGCTTTTGCACACCGCCGAGCAGGCCCAGCAGGGTGGTCTTGCCGCTGCCGCTGGGGCCTTTGAGGAACAGGGTTTCACCGGGTTCCAGGCGGAACGCCGGGATGTCCAGCAACGGCGGATGCCCGGGCCAGCTGAAGCTCAGGCCGGACAGTTCGATGAGTGCTTGGGTCATGTGAAACCGGTCAGGTTGGTGGTGAACCCTGTGGGAGCGGGCTTGCTCGCGAAAGCGGTGTGTCAGTCACATCATTGCTATATGTGCTGCCGTCTTCGCGAGCAAGCCCGCTCCCACATTGGATTAGTGTCGGATCAGAATTTCAGGGCGGCAGCCTTGGCTGTTACTTCAATCCCTTGCTGCCCGCTCGGGCTGATCAGTTGTACCTGAATCTTCTGGGTGGCCGGGAATGTGTTGAAGATATTCGCCAGGTCCAGGGTCTTCAGTGCGCCCGGAGCCGAGCAGCTGAATTGGTAATGGGCATGGATTTCGCTGTGGTCATGGTGATGCTCATGACCATCCTTGGCCTCTTCTTCATCATGGTCATCGGCATCCGGCTTGTCACCGAACAGCGGGCTTTCCAGTTCCTGAGTCGCGACCACGCAACCGGCGGCTTTCGGCAGGTTGAACAGCACCAACGGTTTTTCCAGCTGCGCGTGGACGGCGGTGACTTTGGCCTTGTCGGCGTCAGTGGTGGCGGCGTGTTCGAAACCCACCAGATTCATCGCCGGGCTTTCCAGCTCCAGCTCCAGAGTCTGGCCATCCAGCGCCGCATTCAGGCGACCGACGCCATGTTCGTGGGCGCTAAGGCTGCCATGTTCATCATGATCGTGATCATGCTCGACCGCCGCATGGGCGACAGCCAGCGGCAACAAGGCAAACGGCAAAGCGAGCAGCAGACGGCGCATGACGGATCTCCGGAGAGTAAAATGAAAAGTTTGTTATGTAATCTTATAACGAAAGTGCGGAGAGTTTGACCGTCTGCTTGGCGTTGCGCAAGACCCATGGGAGCATGGGAGTCAGGTATGGGCAGGAGCAGACTTATGTTGCGAATACGCGGAAGCATCGGCGACTGGCCGGTGGATTTGACACTGGAGCTCGATGAAGGCGACTGGGCGCAACTCGGTGCGCAGTTGCAGGCAGCAAAACCCGAGGCCAGTGTTGCGCCCGCCAAACCGGTGAATCAGGACGATGCGCTGTGGCAGATCGCCCAAGAGTTGCTACGCAAGGCCGGACAATTGAGCGGGCCGGATTTGCTGGAGCAACTGGAAGGGTTGACGGGCAGCGCAGCGGCGGGCAAGCGCTTGTTGGTGCGCTTGCGCCACTGTGCAGACGTCAAAGTGGTGAGCGGCGGGGATACGCCGCTGTACAGCTGGCATAAGCCAGCGTAGGAGCTGCCGAAGGCTACGATCTTTTGATCGTTAATAGAGAGCAGCGAACAACTTGCGACGGTACGTGGTCACCAGCGGGTGATCGTTGCCCAGCAGTTCGAACACTTGCAGCAAGGTCTTGTGCGGCAAGCCTTCGCTGTAGCTGCGATTGCGGATGAACAGCTTCAGCAAGGCATCCAGCGCCGCGTCGTATTGCTGACGGGCCAGTTGCTGGATCGCCAGTTGATAGACGGCCTCATCGTCCTGCGGATTTTTTGCCAGACGTGCTTTCAGGTCTGCTGCATCCGGCAAATCCCTGGCCTGACCGAGGAACTGGATCTGCGCCTTGGCGCCGGCCAGGGCAGCCTTGTGCTCATCGGTCTTGACCGCGTCGAGCACGATTTGCGCTTCACCCAGTTCGCCGCGCTCAGTCAGGCAGCGGGCGTAGAGGATCAGCGCCTTGGCGTTAGTGTTGTCTTCAGCCAGTAATACTTTGAGGGTGGCTTCGGCGTCGGCGTAACGGCCGTCATCGAACAGCGCCTGAGCCTGTTCGAACGGGTCGGCCGCGGCGGGCGGCGGCATTTGCACGTGGGGTTCGAGCATCGTGCGCACAGCCGATTCCGGTTGTGCACCGGTAAAACCGTCCACCGGCTGACCGTCCTTGAATAGCACCACAGTCGGCAGACTGCGAATGCCGAAACGCGCAACAATGTCCTGCTCGATGTCGCAATTGACCTTGGCCAGCAGCAACTCGCCCTGATAGCTCTCGGCAATGGTTTGCAACATCGGCATCAAGGCCTTGCACGGCGCACACCATTCGGCCCAGAAATCCACCAGCACCGGTTTGTGAAAAGAGTTCTCGATCACCGACTGGTCGAAATCGGCAGTCGTGGCGTCGAAAATGTACGGCGTTTCCTGACTCATGGGGGATCTCTTTGGAAGCGTGAATATGCTCACTATAAGGGCTGGCGCAAAAGATCGCAGCCTTCGGCAGCTCCTACAGGATCGGGTTCACACGCGCACGACGCGGAACGCATACGGCCGGGGTAAGACGCGAACGGCGCAGGAGCTGCCGAAGGCTGCGATCCTTTGGCGACTTCAAGCGCGCCGCGCGTGGTAGAGGCTCACATGCCGAAACTCTTCGGGTTCGGCCAGATCCGGCAAGGTCATTGCCTCCAGCATTTCAATGCGCTGATACAACGGGTGGCGAAAATCCCTCACGCGCGAATCCGCCACCAACGCCTCCCGGCCACGGCTGAGAAACTCATCGAGCAGCGGCAGATTTTCCCGGTCGTACAACACGTCGGCCACCAGAATCAGATCGAACCGATCGGCCTCGGTGAAAAAGTCCGTCGAGTAGCTGAGTTGCACGCCATTGAGTTCGGCATTCGCCCGACACGCGGCAATCGCCAACGGGTCCAGGTCACAGGCCACCACTTCCAGTGCCCCGGCTTTCACCGCCGCAATCCCGGCGACCCCAGAGCCGGCGCCGAAATCCAGCACCCGTTTACCTTCGACCCATTGCGGGTGCTCGGCGAGATAGCGAGCCACGGCCAGCCCACTGGCCCAGCAGAAACTCCAATACGGCGGTTCGTGAAGAATGCGCCGGGTTTCTTCCGGGCTGAAGGCGCGATCCATATTGTCGCCATCGATCAGCCACAGTTTCAGCTCGGTGCCGGGTAACTCACAGGCTACAAGCTGTGCATCACCAAGCAGTTCACCCAACGCCTGTTGCAGGTCGAGCGGTGCAATCATGGCGCTTTGACGAATTGCAGCTGACCCAATGCCTGGGTGGTTGGCTGTGTGATCATTTGCGCCGGCAGATGCAGAATCAACTGTCCGGACTGGCTGGCGCGACCACGAAGCTCGACACGGGCACCGGCTGGAAAGGACTCGGGGTTGAAGCGCAGGCGAAATGGCAACACTTGATTGGTACCGATCAGGTTGGCACTGGCGAGCAATAGTTGCGGACGATCCTTTTCGTCGATCACCAGCAACGCCAGTTCGACTTCGGCACCGGCCGGCACGCCCTGCAGAGTGCCGCTCAATTCACGTTGATAAGCCGGCAGGGGGCCGAGTTCGGTCGAGGCCTTGGCTTTCTTCTGCGCCTGTTGCGGTGCAGGGCCGGGCGTTGGTGGCTGGGGCTTGGGCGCATCGCTGCCACAGGCCACCAACAGGCTGAAAAGACTGAGCAAAATGAGTGGTCGTAAAGACATTGGCGGCTCCAGCAAGCGAAATCCATAGACAGCCAGTCTGTATACCGCAAACCCTATGGCTTGTCTTGCCACGGGGATGCGCTACCATGGCCCTCCCATTTTTTGTTGCCTGCCACCATGCACTGTCCCTTCTGCGGTGCCAACGACACCAAGGTCATCGACTCGCGTCTGGTCGCCGAGGGCGAACAGGTGCGCCGCCGGCGTGAATGCCTGGCCTGCGGCGAACGTTTCACGACGTTCGAAACCGCTGAACTGGTGTTGCCGCGCCTGATCAAAACCGACGGCAGTCGCCAGCCGTTCGACGAAGAAAAACTCCGTGCCGGTATGCAGCGGGCGCTGGAGAAGCGCCCGGTGAGTGTCGAGCGCCTCGAATCGTCGCTGGTGCACATCAAACACAAGCTGCGCGCCACCGGCGAACGCGAGGTCAAATCCCTCGTGGTCGGCGAACTGGTGATGGCCGAGCTGAAGAAGCTTGATGAAGTCGCCTATATCCGCTTCGCTTCGGTGTACCGACGCTTCCAGGACCTCAACGAGTTCCGCGAAGAGATCGATCGCCTCGCCCGTGAGCCGGTGAAAGAATGACCACACCTCCCGAACAAGCCATCCTCGATGCGCATTACATGGCCCGGGCCCTGGAACTGGCGCGCAAAGGTCATTACACGACGCATCCCAACCCCCGGGTTGGCTGCGTGGTGGTGCGTGACGGGCAGATTGTCGGCGAAGGTTGGCATGTGCGCACCGGCGAACCGCACGCCGAAGTCCACGCCCTGCGCGTCGCTGGCGACAAGGCGCGGGGCGCCACGGCTTACGTGACCCTCGAACCTTGCAGCCACCACGGCCGTACGCCGCCCTGCGCCGATGCGCTGGTGAATGCCGGTGTGGCGCGCGTCGTTGCGGCGATGCAGGACCCGAACCCGGAAGTCGCCGGTCGCGGTCTGCAGCGTCTGGCCCAGGCCGGTATCGCCACTGAAAGCGGCGTGCTGGAAGGCGAGGCGCGCAAGCTCAATCAAGGCTTCCTCAAACGTATGGAACATGGCTTGCCGTTCGTGCGGGTCAAGTTGGCGATGAGCCTCGACGGTCGCACGGCGATGGAAAGCGGCGAGAGCCAGTGGATCACCGGGCCGGCGGCGCGTTCGGCGGTACAGCGTTTGCGCGCCCAGGCCAGCGTGGTGCTGACCGGCGCCGACACGGTACTGGCGGACAATGCGCGCTTGACCGTACGTGCCGACGAGTTGGGTCTGGACGCTGAACAAACGGCCTTGGCCATGAGCCGTCCGCCGCTTCGCGTGCTGATCGACGGTCGCCTGCGGGTGCCGCTGAATGCACCGTTCTTCAAGGCCGGTCCGGCATTGGTCGCCACGTGTGTCGCGGTGGAAGAACAGTACGCCAACGGCCCGGAATGCCTGATCGTGCCGGGCGATGATGGCCAGGTCGATCTGCATCGGTTGCTGGTCGAACTCGCCAACCGTGGCGTCAATGATGTGCTGGTCGAGGCCGGCCCACGACTGGCTGGCGCGTTTGCCCAGCTCGGGCTGGTGGATGAGTTTCAGATATTCATTGCCGGCAAGTTTCTCGGCTCCTCGGCCCGACCCTTGCTGGACTGGCCACTGGCGCAGATGAAAGACGCGCCCGAGCTCAAAATCACCGAAATCCGCGCGGTTGGCGATGACTGGCGAGTCACTGCCATCCCTGTGCCATTGGCGAGCGTATAATTCCCGGCCATTGCTCTAGCGCTGGCTCTGTTCTCGAGGAGGACTCCATGTTTACCGGCATCATCGAATCCATCGGCAGTATTCGTGCATTGACCCCAAAAGGCGGAGATGTGCGGGTTTACGTAGAAACCGGCAAGCTCGACCTGAGCGACGTCAAACTGGGCGACAGCATTGCCGTCAATGGCGTGTGCCTGACCGCGGTTGAATTGCCGGGCAATGGCTTTGCGGCGGACGTCAGTCGCGAAACCCTCGATTGCACCGCTATGAATGACCTCAAAAGCGGCAGCCCGGTGAATCTGGAAAAAGCCCTGACCCCGACCACGCGTCTGGGTGGGCATCTGGTCAGTGGTCACGTCGATGGCGTGGGCGAAGTGGTTGCCCGTACCGAGAATGCTCGCGCTGTGGAGTTCCGCATCCGTGCCCCGAAAGACCTGGCCAAGTACATCGCCCATAAAGGCTCGATCACCGTCGACGGCACCAGCCTGACCGTGAACGCAGTCGATGGCGCCGAGTTCTTGCTGACCATCATTCCGCACACCCTGAGCGAAACCATCATGGCGTCGTACCAGCCAGGCCGCCGGGTGAATCTTGAAGTCGACTTGCTGGCACGTTATCTGGAACGCCTGCTTTTAGGCGATAAAGCCGCAGAGTCTGACTCTTCGCAAAGGCCGTCCAGTAACATCACCGAAAGTTTTCTGGCCGCCAACGGCTACCTCAAATCCTGAAGCTCAAATTTCGAAAGAAGGGGGGTGCCTTGTGGCGCTCAATAGCATCGAAGAACTGGTTGAAGACATCCGCCAAGGCAAGATGGTCATCCTCATGGATGACGAAGACCGCGAGAACGAAGGCGACCTGATCATGGCCGCCGAGTGCTGCCAGCCTGAACACATCAACTTCATGGCCAAGCACGCCCGTGGCCTGATCTGCATGCCGATGAGCCGCGAGCGCTGCGAACTGCTCAAGCTGCCATTGATGGCGCCACGCAACGGTTCCGGTTTCGGCACCAAGTTCACCGTGTCCATCGAAGCCGCCGAAGGCGTGACCACCGGTATCTCCGCGGCCGACCGTGCACGCACCGTGCAAGCCGCTGCCGCCAAAGACGCCAAGGCTGAAGACATCGTCAGCCCCGGCCACATCTTCCCGCTGATGGCCCAGGCCGGCGGTACGCTGGCCCGCGCCGGTCATACTGAAGCTGCCTGCGACCTGGCGCGCATGGCCGGTTTCGAGCCGAGCGGTGTGATCTGCGAAGTGATGAACGACGACGGCACCATGTCCCGTCGTGCCGAACTCGAAGCCTTTGCCGCCGAACACAACATCAAGATCGGCACCATCGCCGACCTGATTCACTACCGGATGATCCACGAACGTACCGTTCAGCGGATTGCCGAGCAGCCGCTGGACAGCGAATTGGGCCAGTTCAACCTGGTGACCTACCGTGATTCGGTGGAAGGCGACGTGCACATGGCCCTGACCCTGGGCACCGTGTGCGCCGAAGAGCCGACGCTGGTCCGGGTTCACAACATGGACCCGCTGCGTGACCTGTTGATGGTCAAGCAACCAGGCCGCTGGAGCCTGCGCGCCGCCATGGCTGCGGTTGCCGAGGCTGGCAGCGGTGTGGTGCTGTTGCTCGGTCACCCGCTCGATGGCGATGTGTTGCTGGCGCATATCCGCGAAACCGCGGATCACAGCGCAGTGAAAAAACCGACCACCTACAGCATCGTCGGTGCCGGTTCGCAGATCCTTCGCGACCTGGGCGTGCGCAAAATGCGCCTGATGAGTGCGCCAATGAAATTTAATGCGATATCCGGTTTCGATCTGGAAGTTGTAGAATACGTGCCCTCCGAATAATGACCGGCAATTTGCGGGCCTGTATTCGCGGTTAACACATCACTGAGGGATGCGTAGAAAACGCGTCCCGGCTCTTTAAGAGATCTAACGAATGACCCTGAAGACCATCGAAGGTACCTTCATTGCCCCTAAAGGCCGCTACGCTTTGGTAGTGGGCCGTTTCAACAGCTTCGTCGTTGAAAGCCTGGTCAGCGGTGCAGTTGATGCCCTGGTTCGCCATGGCGTGAGCGAAAGCGACATCACCATCATCCGTGCGCCTGGCGCCTTCGAAATCCCGCTGGTTGCGCAGAAAGTCGCTCAGAAGGGCGAGTTCGCGGCAATCATCGCCCTGGGCGCAGTCATTCGTGGCGGTACTCCGCACTTCGAATACGTGGCGGGCGAATGCACCAAGGGCCTGGCCCAGGTGTCCATGGAGTTCGGCGTACCGGTCGCTTTCGGCGTACTGACCGTTGATTCCATCGAACAAGCCATCGAACGTTCCGGCACCAAGGCCGGTAACAAAGGTGCTGAAGCTGCCCTGTCCGCTCTGGAAATGGTCAGCCTGCTGGCGCAGTTGGAGGCCAAGTGATTAGCGACGAAAGTGATCGTTTCAACCCGCGCGATCCAAAGCCTGCGGATGCCGGCAAGCCATCGAAAAGCGTCAAGCGTCGCGAAGCCCGTCAGCTCGCGACTCAGGCGCTGTACCAATGGCACATGGCCAAGCAGTCGCTGAACGAGATCGAAGCGCAGTTTCGGGTCGATAACGATTTCAGCGATGTCGACGGCGCCTACTTCCGTGAAATCCTGCATGGGGTTCCGGCTCAGAAGGACCGGATCGATGCCGCACTGGCGCCATGCCTGGACATCACCATCGAAGAGCTGGACCCGGTTGAACTGGCCGTTCTGCGCCTGTCCACCTGGGAGCTGCTCGAGCGCGTTGATGTGCCGTACCGCGTTGTGATCAACGAAGGTATCGAACTGGCCAAGGTCTTCGGTTCCACCGACGGCCACAAGTTCGTCAACGGCGTGCTCGACAAGCTGGCCCCGCGCCTGCGTGAAGCCGAAGTGAAGGCGTTCAAGCGCTAACCAGCGCTTGAAGCAGTGTCCTGTCTCGCCGATGCGTTCCTTTTTTGGCGAGTGGCTGTTGTTGTCAGACAAGGCGCCGCGACGAGTCATAGCTGGCTATGGCGAGGAGCGGCAACGCAGACTGGCGACAACAGACGCCGCTAAAAAAGGAACAGCATTGGTGAGACAGGATACCTGATGGGCGAGTTTGAGCTGATCCGCAATTTCTTCGCCGCCGCGCCTTGTGCGCAGGGCGGCGAAGGCGTTGCTCTGGGGATCGGCGATGACTGCGCCTTGCTGGCTGTTCCTCCCGGGGAACAGTTGGCCATTTCCACCGACACGCTCGTGGCCGGTGTGCATTTCGCAGACCCCTGTGACCCGTTTCTGCTCGGTCAGCGCTCGCTGGCTGTGGCTGTCAGTGATCTGGCCGCCATGGGCGCCGCTCCCATTGCCTTTACCCTTGCCCTGACCTTGCCGACGGTGACCACCGATTGGCTGGAAGCCTTCGCCCGTGGTTTGAACCTCATGGCGCAAAATTGCGGCGTGGCGCTGGTGGGTGGCGATACCACCCGCGGGCCGTTGAGCCTGACCATGACTGTGTTCGGTCGGGTGCCGGCCGGCCTGGCGTTGACCCGCAGCGGCGCACAGCCGGGCGATTTGCTCTGCGTGGGCGGTGAGTTGGGGAACGGCGCGGGTGCATTGCCGTTGGTACTCGGTCAGCGAATGGCTGACGCAGCCATTGCTGATCCGTTGCGCGCCCATTACTGGTCACCGCAACCGCAGCTTGGTCTGGGCATGGCGTTGCGCGGCAGAGCCACTGCGGCGTTGGACATCTCCGACGGCCTGCTCGCCGACTGTGGGCATATTGCCCTGGCGTCGAAAGTCGGGGTTCAGGTGGAGCGCAGTAAGCTGCCGTTGTCGAAGGCGCTGCTGGCCTTCCTTGGTCAGTCTGGCGCTGAGCAAGCCGCCCTCAGTGGCGGTGACGATTACGTACTGGCCTTCACCTTGCCGCCCGCCGAGTTGCCATCATTGCTGGCGGACGGCTGGCCGATCCATGTGCTGGGGCAGGTGGTTGCAGGGCAGGGCGTGACACTGCTGGACGCCGACGGACACGACATCACCCCGCCAATCCGGGGCTATCAACATTTTCGGGAGACACCGTGACAGATCATCCCAAACAGGTCCCGGCGGAGTTCGTACCGCCGTCGGTCTGGCGCAACCCATGGCATTTCCTGGCGTTCGGCTTCGGCTCGGGCACCCTGCCAAAAGCGCCGGGCACCTGGGGTTCGTTAGTGGCGTTACCCTTCATTCCGTTGTGGCAGATGCTGCCCGACTGGGGCTACTGGCTGATGCTCGGCATCACCATGCTGTTCGGCTTCTGGCTGTGCGGCAAGGTCGCCGATGATTTGCGCGTGCACGACCATGAAGGCATCGTCTGGGACGAAATGGTCGGGATGTGGATCACCCTGTGGCTGGTGCCGGAAGGTTGGTATTGGTTGTTGGCGGGGTTCCTGATGTTCCGCTTCTTCGACATCCTCAAGCCCTGGCCGATTCACTGGATCGACCGGCATGTGCACGGTGGGGTCGGGATCATGCTCGACGACGTGCTGGCAGGCGTATTTGCGTGGTTGGCGATGCAAGGGCTGGTGTGGTTTTTCGTCTGAGGCGCCAAGTGAGAGAACCGGGGGTGGCGCGACGCGGGTTGCTGCTGATGGTTTTCGCGCTATTTTGCTCGTTCGCCCAGGCGGAGGATGCACCGACGACGCCCTCCGTGATTCACCTCGCCAGCGAAGCCTGGGAAGACTTTACCGCCGCCGATGGTCAGGGTTTGGGCTGGGAGGTATTACGCAAAGTCTTCGAGCCGGCGGGCGTAAAACTGGATATTCGAACCGAACCTTATACGCGCGCCATGGGCTTGGCCCAGCGTGGGGAAGTGGACGCTTGTGTCGGTTCTTATCGGGAGGAGGCGAGCGACCTGCTTTATCCACGATGGAATTTCGATACCGACCACATCTACGCCTTGGGCTTGGCCAGCAATCCGGCGCCGACCCTGGATACCTTGGGCCGCTACCGATTGGCCTGGGTACGCGGCTATAAATATCAGGCTTATCTACCCAATGTGCAGCGCTATAACGAAGTCGTGCGGCGGACGGGAATTGCGTCCATGCTGACCCACAATCGCGCCGACTATTACATCGATGCACTGACCGAAGTCGATTACGTCCTTAGCCGAGTCACGGACACGTCGCAGTTTCGCCGCACGCATATTGCGGAATTGCCGCTTTACCTGTGCTTCGCCGATACACCTCGGGCTCGCACGTTGATGGCGCTGTTCGATCAGCGCATGGAAGTGCTGGTAAAAAACGGCCAGTTGAAACCGATTTTCGAACGCTGGAAGCAACCCTATCCGTTTGACTCGAACTGAATGCAGCTCTTGTAGCAGCTGGCGAAGCCTGCGTTCGGCGGCGAAGCCGCCGTAAATTCAGGCGCTGCGGTGTGTCAGATTGACCGAGTCGACAGGTTTCACGACGGCTGCGCCGCCGAACGCAGGCTGCGCCAGCTGCTACAGGGATGTATCGCGTCGACCCGACGATCAAACTTTTTGATCGTTATGCCCCATAATTCAGCCTAAGCGTCTGTAGGAACGTGCTGTTACAATGCCGCCTCTGCGAATCTTCAGTACTTATAGATCAGGAGCACACCGGTGCCTGTCGTTTTTGTCGCCGCTTCCAAGCTGCCAACGCCTTTTGCGCAATTCACCATGCATGGCTTTCTCGACGAAGAGAACGGGCGCGAGCACGTCGTACTGAGCCTGGGTGAGTTTGCCGACGGTGCTCCGGTACTCGGCCGGTTGCACTCCGAATGCCTGACCGGCGATGCCTTGTTCAGCCAGCGCTGCGACTGCGGTTCGCAACTCGAGGCCGCCCTGCAGGCGATCGCCCGTGAAGGCCGTGGCGTGTTGCTCTACTTGCGTCAGGAAGGTCGCGGCATTGGCCTGCTGAACAAGATCCGCGCCTATGAATTGCAGGACGGCGGCGCCGATACCGTTGAAGCCAACGAGCGTCTGGGTTTTGCCGCCGACCAGCGCGACTACGCCATGTGCCTGCCGATGCTGGAGCACCTGGGCGTGAAGTCCCTGCGTCTGATGACCAACAACCCACGCAAGGTCAAAGCCTTGACCGACATGGGCATCGTGGTTGCCGAGCGCGTGCCGTTGCACACCGGGCACAACCCGCACAACAAACTCTATCTGGCGACCAAGGCGAGCAAGCTCGACCATATGATGGGCAACGAGCATCAGGGCGAGGTTGACCGGGCGTGACCCGCGGTCAGGTACGGCGGCGACTGTCCGTCAACTGGTGGCAATACCTGGCGCTGGCTTTGGTGCCGCTGTTCGTGATCAACGGCGTATTCGGCCAGAGCGAGGCGATTCTGCCGGTGCTGGCCATGCCGTTGTTCATCGCCGGTGTGGCCTCGATGTTCGTCAGCCTGAAGTTCTTTGGCGGTTACAAGCACGCACTGATCGCTACCCAGAAAGCCCTCGACACTCCTGAAGAACCCAGCGCCTGGATTGCCCTGGCCGCGAAACGCCGTGCTGCGTTTCTGGTCGCTGGCCTGCCCGCCTGGATTGGTGCGCTGGCGGTATTCGTCGGTCTTGAAGCCGTTCCATTGGTGCTGCTGGCGCTGTCGACCACGGTGCTGTTCTACCTCTACCGTATCCCGCGTCAACTCGGCTGATGCGCAGCGTCTGGCTGGCGGTGTTGCTGCTGGCCGTCAGTGGTTCGGCGGCTGCGGTTGAACGGGTCGTCAGTCTGGCACCGTCGCTTTCTGAGATTGTCGTTGAGCTGAACTCGGCTGACCTTCTGGTCGGTGTGCTGGATGCTGGCGAACGTCCCGCTGAGCTCAAAGACATTCCTTCCGTTGGCAACTACGGCCAGTTGGACATGGAACGACTGCTCAGCCTCAAGCCCGATCTGTTGCTGTTGTGGCCGGGCAGTGTGGGGCCGGCCCAGCGTGAGCAGCTCAAACGGCTGAACATTCCCACCTATGTCGCCGAACCCCACAACCTCGAACAACTTGCCGCCCAGATTGAAGTGATCGCTACGCAGCTCGGAAGACCGGAGCGTGGCGCTTCATTGGCCGAAAATCTGCGTCAACGACTCGACTCCCTGCGCCAGCGTTATCGAAGGGATGAACCAATACGGGTGTTTTATCAAGTCTGGGATCGGCCCCTGTACACCGTGGGCGGTGGGCAGATCATCAGCGATGCTCTAGCGGTGTGCGGGGCGCGCAATGTGTTTGCCGACCTGACGCAACCTGCACCGCAGGTCAGTGTGGAGGCGGTGTTGCAGCGCAATCCCGAGGTGATTCTGGCCAGTGATCAGGCGCAGCTCGATGCGTGGAAGAGCTGGCCTCAGGTAACCGCGGTGGCGCGGGGGCAATTGCTGTTGGTGACGGACAAAGGCCTGGAGCGGCCGAGTGGGCAGATGATCGAAGCGACGGCCAAGTTGTGCCAGCTAATCGCGCCTGACCTCTAACCTGTGGCGAGGGAGCTTGCTCCCGTTGGGCTGCGAAGCGGCCCCAAAACCTGCCGACGAGTTCTTTTCAGGTGGACCGAGTCAGCTTGGATTGCGGCTGCTACGCAACCGAGCGGGAGCAAGCTCCCTCGCCACAGTGATCGGGTGATGGCTTCAAATATCCGGCGTCCAGGTCACCCCGAACATCCACGCCCGGCCTTCCTCGCGATACCCATACTGACTGCCATCATGGCTGTACAACGCCCGGCTGTAGCCCTTGTCCAGCAGGTTATCGATCTTCAATTCCAGCTTGATCTCTCGATTCAGCGCCCAACTGCTGCGCAACCCCAACAACGCATACCCGCCTAACGGCTGCTGGTTGTTCTCGTCGTCATAACTGCTGCTCACCGCTTGCCAGCTGGCACCGAGGCCGAGCCGGTCGAACTGCCGATCCAGGTCCAGGCTCAAAGTCCGCCGTGCACGACGGGCGAGGGTGTGGCCGCTGTCGCGATCCCGCGGGTCGATGATCGCCACGCCGAGGTTGCTCTGCCAGCCGAACAGCTCTTGTTTCAAGGCCGCTTCGAAACCGTTGATCCGCGCCGAAGCGACGTTTGCCGGGCGGTTGTTGCTGCCGAAAATAATCGCGTCTTGCAGATCGGTGCGGTACAGCGAAGCTTCCAGGCGACTGGTTTCTGTCAGCTGACTGCGCCATTGCAACTCATAACTTTTCGAGGTTTCGGGTTTCAAATCCGGATTGCTGAAATCCGGGTAGTACAGGTCGTTGAAGGTCGGCGCGCGGAAGCCTTCGCTGTAGGTCAACAGCACATCGTTGTCCGGGTTCAGCGGCAGTGTGAACGTGCCGCTCCAGCTGTTCTGGCTGCCGAACTGCTGGTTCTGGTCGCGACGCAGGCCCAGTTCGGTAGAAAAGCTGTCGGCTTGATAGCGATGCTGGATAAACGCTGCACGGTTCCAGCGGCTGTCTTCGTCGAACGCTGTGCTGCTGTTGATTCGGTCTTCGTACCAGTCGCCGCCGAGGATCAGGCTGTTGCGTTCATCCAGGGTCAGGTCGTTTTGCCAGTTCACCGAATCGCGGTAGGTGTTGAACACGCTGCGCTCGTCGCTGAGCTTGTCGAGCGTCTTCTCACGGTTTTCGCTATGGCCGAATTCGACGCGGGTTTTCCAGCCGTCGTTGATGCGCGCATCGACGTAACTGCTGACGCTGCTCACAGCGAACTCGCTGTAGGGCTGCTGCTGGACCGATTCAAAGGTGTTCATGTCAAAGCGGCCGAACGGGTTGTCGAAGGCACTTTTGCCCTGGTTATCCAGCAGATTGGCGCCGACTTCGATGTCATCGGCGAGGGCGTGACTCAGGCTTAAGCTGACCGACTTATTGCGGTATTCATCGTGATCGCCATCACTGGGATAAGACTGGTGAGTGCGATTGATGCCTGCGGTTTCATCGAGGCTGGCACCAAGATTGAAGTGTGTCTGCCCATCGCCACCAGACAATCCAAGGCTGCGTTCCCAGGTCTGATTGCTGCCAACCCCCACGTGCATGCGGGGTTGCAAGCCTTGTTCGCCACCACGGCGGGTGAAGATCTGGATCACCCCGCCAATCGCATCGCTGCCGTAAATCACTGAACGCGAACCGCGCAGCACTTCTATACGCTCGACCTGTTCGATATTGATGTGTTGCAGGTTGCTGTCGCCGGAGGTCGAGTTGCCGATGCGCTGGCCGTCGACCAACACCAGACTTTGCGCCGACTTGGTACCACGAATGTAGACCCCCGGCAGACTGCCGCGCCCGCCGGTTTGCCCGACCTGTACGCCCGGTACCCGGCGCAGCAGGTCAGTGACACTGCTCGGCTGCAGACGGTCGATGTCGTCGCGGGTGAACACGGTGTTGGCGGCGCTGCTGTCGTTGCGCGCTTCGACCTGACGGTTGGCGCTGATCAGCACGTCCGGCAGTTTCAGGGCCTGGTCGCGTTCGAAGGTGTCGGCCAAGAGTTGGCCGGCCGGCAGGAGGGTCAGCGCCAGGGCAAAAGGGGAGAGTTTCATGGATGATCCGAGATGAATTCAGATACGACGCAACCCCCGTAGGAGCTGCCGAAGGCTGCGATCTTTTGATTCTGTTTTTTCAGGTTTGGAGCCGCCGAAGATCAGGATCAAAAGATCGCAGCCTTCGGCAGCTCCTACAGGGGGTCGGGTTTACAAGTTGAGCAGTTGCAGGCGCTGCTGCACCGCTTCTTCGATCCCTGCCTCATCCAGCCCGCATTCGGCCAGCATTTGCGCAGGCTTGGCGTGCTCGACGTAAATGTCCGGCAAGCCCAGGTGCAGCACCGACTTGAGGATGTTTTCGCGGGCGAGGAACTCGCTGACCGCACCACCGGCACCGCCCATGATGGCGTTCTCTTCGATGGTCACCAGCAGTTCGTGACTGCCAGCGATTTCGCGAACCAGTGCTTCGTCGAGCGGTTTGACGAAACGCATGTCGACCACGGTCGCATCCAGCTTCTCGGCGACTTTCAGTGCCTCGGCCAGTTGCACGCCGAACACCAGCAGGGCGACTTTGTTGCCCTGACGGCGGACGACACCCTTGCCGATTTCAATCGGTTCGAGGTCTTTCGCGATCGGCGCATTCGGGCCGGTGCCGCGCGGATAACGCACCGCCGCCGGGCCGTCGTACAGGTGGCCGGTGCTGAGCATTTTTCGCAGTTCGTTTTCGTCGCTCGGGGTCATCACCAGCATGCCGGGGATGCAACGCAGGAACGACAGGTCAAAGCTACCCGCGTGCGTCGGGCCGTCTTCGCCCACCAGGCCTGCACGGTCGATGGCGAACAGCACGTCAAGGTTTTGCACCGCCACATCATGCACAAGCTGGTCGTAAGCGCGTTGCAGGAAGGTCGAATAGATCGCCACCACCGGTTTTGCGCCTTCGCAGGCCATGCCGGCGGCGAGGGTCACGGCGTGTTGCTCGGCAATTGCGACGTCGAAATAGCGCTCCGGGAAGCGCTCGCTGAAGGCCACCAGGTCGGAGCCTTCCTTCATCGCCGGGGTAATCCCGACCAGGCGCGGATCGACCGCGGCCATGTCGCACAGCCATTCACCGAACACACCGGAATACTTCGGCCCGCCGGCTTTCTTCGGCGGGTTGGCCGGGGCGTCCAGGGGTTCGAGTTTGGTGATGGCGTGGTAACCGATCGGGTCGACTTCCGCCGGAGCGAAGCCTTTGCCTTTTTTGGTGACCACGTGCAGGAATTGCGGGCCTTTCAGATCGCGCATATTGCGCAGGGTGGCGATCAGGGTCGGCAGGTCGTGGCCATCGATCGGGCCGATGTAATTCCAGCCCAGCTCTTCGAACAGCGTGCCGGGAACCAGCATGCCTTTGGCGTATTCTTCGGTACGACGGGCGATTTCCCAGGCGCCGGGCAGGCGCGACAGGACCTTTTTGCTGCCTTCGCGCATGCTCGCGTAAGTGCGGCTGGAAAGGATTTTCGCCAGATAGTTCGACAGCCCGCCGACGTTGCGCGAGATCGACATGTCATTGTCGTTGAGGATCACCAGCATGTTGGCGTCCACTTCCGGCGCGTGGTTCAGCGCCTCGAAGGCCATGCCGGCGGTCAGTGCGCCGTCGCCGATCACCGCGATCGCCTTGCGATCACTGTGTTGCAGGCGGGCGGCAATCGCCATGCCCAGCGCTGCGCTGATCGAGGTGCTGGAGTGGCCGACGCCAAAGGTGTCGTACTCGCTCTCGGAACGACGCGGGAAGGCGGCAACGCCGTCCTTCTGGCGCAGGGTGCTCATGCGCTCGCGACGGCCGGTGAGGATTTTGTGCGGATAGGCCTGATGACCCACGTCCCACACCAACCGGTCATCCGGGGTGTCGAAGACGTAATGCAACGCGATGGTCAGCTCGATGACGCCCAGGCCGGCACCGAAATGCCCACCGGTCTGACCGACCGTGTAGAGCAATTCCAGGCGCAACTCATCAGCCAGGGTTTCCAGCTCGGCTTCGCCTAACCGGCGCAGGCCGTCCGGCGTGTTGGCACGGTCGAGCAGGGGCGTGGTCGGGCGCTTGCGGGGAATCTCATGAAACGTCGTGGGCATCAGGCGAATCGTTATAGGTATAAAAGATGCGGCAGTTTACCTGATGCATCGCCCCCTGCCCACGCGTTGGTTTTTTTTGGCGGATACGCCGTCAGCTGCGGCGATCGACGATGTACCGGGCCAGATCGCGCAATGGCTCGGCCGCCGCGTCAAACGGTCGCAGCGCGTGCAGGGCCTGGTCGCGCAGTTCCAGGGCATAGGCCTTGGCCGCGTCGAGACCGAGCAGGGCCGGGTAGGTCGGCTTGTCCCGGGCGATGTCGGCGCCCTGGCGTTTGCCGAGGGTTTCGGTGTCACTTTCGACGTCGAGAATGTCGTCCTGGACCTGAAATGCCAGGCCAATGGCCTGTGCATAACTCTGCAGGGACTTCAGTTCGTCCTTCGCGGCATGACCGCTGGCCAGGGCACCGAGCTTGACGCTGACTTCAATCAACGCGCCGGTCTTGTGCCGGTGCATGTATTCAAGGGCTTTTTGATCGAGCTTCAGACCCACCGAACCGAGATCGATAGCTTGCCCGCCGACCATGCCCGCCGGACCGGCTGCCAACGCCAGGGCGCTGACCATCTGCAGACGGGTTTCGGCGTCGCAACTGCTAAGGCGTGGGTCGAGCAGGGCGCTGAAGGCCAGGCTCTGCAAGCCGTCACCGGCGAGGATTGCACAAGCTTCATCGAATTTTTTATGCGTCGTCGGCTGGCCGCGACGCAGATCGTCGTCGTCCATGGCCGGTAAATCATCGTGCACCAGCGAATAGGCGTGGATCAGCTCCACCGCGCAGGCCGCGCCATTGGCTTGCTCGGCCTTACCGCCCAACGCCTCACACGCGGCGTAAGCCAGCAATGGGCGCACGCGCTTGCCACCGTTCATCACGCTGTAGCGCATGGCTTCGTAGAGGCGTGCGAGCTCGGGGCTCGGCGGGTTGAACAGGGTTTCCAGTGCCGCGTTAACGCGAGCCTGGCTGGTGGCCGAATACGCCGCAATCATTCTGGCTGATCCGCGTCGAAGGGTTCCTCGGCCAGCTCACCATCACGCTCGAGCAGCACTTGAACCTTCTGCTCGGCCTGAGCCAGCGCCGCCTGGCAATCGCGGGTCAGCCCGATGCCCTGCTCGAAAGCGGTCAGCGAGTCTTCCAGCGACAATTCGCCGTTCTCCAGACGCTCCACCAGCGTTTGCAGGTCGGCGAGGGATTGTTCGAAATCCAGTGCAGCTTTTTTGCGGGCCATGGCGGCTATTTCCGGTTGACGTTAAACCGGCGCGACACTAGCAGACATAGGGGTTATGGGCAAATGAGTGGGGTCTATGACGCTGCAGTTTCCGGGTGAAAACACACCCTGTGGCGAGGGAGCTTGCTCCCGCTGGGGGCGCGGAGCGGCCCCTAAACCAGACACCGCGTTTCTTCCGGCATACCGCATCCAGCAATTTGCGACTGCTTCGCAGCCGAACGGGGCGATGCGTCGTTCCGACAAGCCCCTCGCCACTGCGCGGTATCGATCATGATTAATCTGTTGAGTCATCGGGATAGTTGAACTGGGATGGGCCGATTAAAAATGCCATTCGGCTCACCGGCCAGCCATCGACAGGTGTCGCCCACGCCCGGCTGCGACCGAATCGCGCAACATCGCGGTCTGGACTCGACCCCATTTGCAATGGGCTGCCGGTCAAAGCATATTCAGGATTTATTTTCAGACATTAAAAAGCCGGCTTGTGGCCGGCTTCTCGGGGACTGGCTTGGTTTATTTTTGGTAAACCGCGCCAGCCTTCAAAACGTACACCCGGATCTTGCGTCCGGCTGTGGGACTTGGCGAGAAAGTCATCTGCCTTGTCGGTGCGATCGGAGCCTGAAGAAGGGTCGATGCGCAAATGTGGGGCGCAGCATACTGATTTTTTTGAGGAATTCCCAGCTTGGCATGCGGAGTAGAGCGGATTGTGGCGAGATGTAGCAGCTGCCCAAGGCTGCGTTCGGCTGCGAAGCAGTCGTAAACCCGGTAACCGCCATATTGAATGGTTTGCGACTGCTGCTCAGTCGAACGGGGGCAAGCCCCCTCGCCACAATGGATCATAGGGTTGCGTGCTAGAGGAACGGCACCGACGGCCGGCGTTTGTTGAGCGTCGACCACCAGAATACCCACCCCAATACCCTGATGTTTTGCTTATCGATCTGCTCGGCACTGAAGATCTCGTCTGGATACTCGGTTTTGTTATAGCTGCGCAATCGCAACGCATTCCCCGGCATCCGGTGCAGGTATTTGATCCGCAGCATCCCGTCATGCTCGATCGCATAAATTTCCCCATCAATAACCTGAGTCAGCCCACGGTCGATCGCAAGCGTCGAGCCATCTTCAATCTTTTCGCCCATGCTGTTGCCGATCATGTGGGTACAGATAGCGTCAGCGTGCTTGATTTCCAGAGAGTCGAGGTGGCTGCGAGGCAGGCGGACGGATTGGCTGGGGTCTTTGACGACGTGAGTTTTGTTGGAGCCCGGGGCGGTGGCTGTTTCTATATAGAAGGGCAATTCGACGTCGATGGGCTCGATCACCGTGTAGATGCCGCGGATGGCCTGGGCATCGAAGGTGTTGCCGGACTCGTCGAGTACGCGCAGGCGTGAGGACTCTTTCGGGCCTTCACCGGTTTTCAGCCAGTCGCTGTTTACAGACAGTAGTCTGGCGACCTCTTCCATGCGGTAGGCGGGCACACCTCGGGTGTACCAGTTGTGGATATTTTGCGCTTCCGTGTCGAAGAAAGCGGCAAATCCAGTGGTTGTGATTTTCGCTGCTTCAAGGAGTGCTTTAAACCGTGGGCCGCTAGTGTTCTTTTTCATAAACACGAGTCTACTGGCGCAGGACGGGGGTTTGAATAAACGATCCGTTCAAATTTCGAGGGAAATTTAAGACTGGATGTAAGGCGCTTTTAGTGGAAATTAAACGAGAAAAAACCAATGCACCCAAGCGTTAAGCGACCGGTTTAAAAGAGGCTTTGCAAGCGCGCACAAAAAACCCCGGATCAACCGGGGTTCTTCTTCAAACGTCGCAGCTAGAAGCTTACCGCGGCTTCTCAGCCTTTATAGGCAGCAACCGACTTGGTGATCGCGTCGCGGGCGGCATCTGCGCCGGCCCAGCCTTCGATCTTGACCCATTTGCCTTTTTCGAGATCTTTGTAGTTCGCGAAGAAGTGCTCGATCTGCTGAATCAGCAGCGCAGGCAAGTCGGTGTATTCCTTCACGTCGACGTACAGCTGGGACAGCTTGTCGTGTGGAACCGCGATCACTTTGGCATCGCCGCCGCCGTCGTCGGTCATGTTCAGGATGCCGACTGGACGCGCGCGGATTACCGAGCCTGGGGCAACCGGGTAAGGGGTCACGACCAGCACGTCGAGGGGGTCACCGTCGTCGGCCAGGGTGTTGGGGATGTAACCGTAGTTGGCCGGGTAGAACATCGGGGTGGCCATGAAACGGTCAACGAACAGGCAATCGCTGTCTTTGTCGATTTCGTATTTGATCGGCGCGTGGTTGGCCGGGATCTCGATCGCGACGTAGATGTCGTTCGGCAGGTCTTTGCCAGCCGGAATCTTGCTGTAGCTCATTGGGCGGTGCCCCCGTTAGTTGACCAGAAAAACTTGGCCGGATTGACCAAAAAGTGGCGGCGATTATAGGCATATTCTGCCACCGTTGCCATGCGCCAGAGGTCGTGTAGACCTTAGTCGTGTGCCTGATAGACAGGGTTCTCGGCCAGAAGTTGCTGCAATCGGGCCAATGGGTCCTGCCGATAAAACAGCTTCAGCTGCTCATAGACCTGTGGATAAGTCTCGTGCAGCAAGTCCGGTGCGCTGAAGAAGTATTCGCTGGTGACGGCGAAGAACTCGGCGGGGTTTTCCGCTGCGTAGGGGTCGATGGCGGTTTCGGCGTCGGGGTTGCGGTCCAGTTGCCGGTCGAGGTCGTCATAGGCTTCTTGCATGATGCTGGCCCAGTCGCTGACGCGCATATCGGTATGCAGCGGTGGCAAGCCATTGGCGTCGCCGTTGAGCATGTCGAGTTTGTGCGCGAGTTCGTGGATCACCAGGTTGTAGCCTTCCCAGCCACCACTGGCCATCACGCCAGGCCAGGCGAGGATGATCGGGCCTTGCTGCCAGGCTTCGCCGCTGTGTTCGCCGTCCCATTCGTGTTCGACGCCGCTGGCATCGCGATGGCGCTGGGGGCTGAGGAAATCGTCGGGGTAGAGGATGATTTCGTGAAAGCCCTGATACCAGTTCAGATCGCCCAGATGCAGCAGCGGCAATTGGGCCTGGGCGGCGAGCAGCAGGCGTTGCTCCTGGTGAAGCTCGACGCCGGGCAGGGCGGTCAGGTGTTTATCTTGCAGAAACAATACGCAGGCTTCGCGCAGCCAGCGGTCTTCGGCTGCGCTGATGCCATCGAGAAACCTCAGGTGATGGCGCACCCGTTGCCACATGTCGTCGGCAATCGGATGCCTGGCCAAGGTGCGCCGGCGTCGCCAGGCGCTAAGGGACCACATCGTGAGTCAGCGGGGTTCGGCTTTGGACGCGGCATTCCCGAGGCGGCTGCGGATCACGCTGATAATCATCGGCAGCAGCGACAGCAGGATGATGCCCACTACCAGCAGTGACAGGTTCTTCTTGATGAACGGTACGTTGCCGAAGAAGTAGCCGAGGGTTACCAAGCCGCCCACCCAGAGGATGGTGCCAAGGATGCTAAAGGCAAAGAAACGCGGGTAAGGCATTTTGCCAACACCGGCGACGAACGGGGCAAAGGTACGGATGATTGGCAGGAAGCGCGCCAGGGTCACGGTTTTGCCGCCGTGCTTGTCGTAGAAGTCGTGGGTTTGTTGCAGATAGTCGCGGCGGAATATTTTCGAGTTCGGGTTGCTGAACAGCTTTTCGCCGGCGGTGCGGCCGATCAAGTAGTTGGTGCTGTCACCGAGAATCGCCGCCAGCATCAGCAGGCCGCCCAGCAGCACCGGGTCCATGCTGCCACCGGCCGCCACGGCGCCGGCGATGAACAGCAGGGAATCGCCCGGCAGGAACGGCATCACCACCAGACCGGTTTCGCAGAAGATCACCAGAAACAGAATGGCGTAAATCCATGCCCCGTAGTTAGTTACCAGCAGGTCGAGGTAAACATCGAGATGCAGGATAAGGTCGATCGGGTTGAAATCCATGGAAAGCACCTGTGGTGATGGCCCGACTCTGCAGGCCTGTGCGGATGGCTTCGCGTAAGACTACAGCTAAGTGTGATTTTTCTTACGAGCCGGAAGAATGGGCATTATACGGGGAGAGAAGTGAAAAACGCCTCGAGTTTGTAGCGAGGGATGTCGATGGAACGATCATAGGCCTGTTGGCATTGCACAATCTTTGTGGCGAGGGGGCTTGCCCCCGTTGGGCTGCGAAGCGACCCCTAAACCAGGTAGTCACGGTTTTTCAGATACACCGCATGCTCAGGTTTTACGACGGCTGCGCCGCCGAGCGGGGGCAAGCCCCCTCGCCACAAAGGCCCCGTGCTTACAGCTCCTCACTGATCGGCAACACGTAGTTCTTGAACTCGGTGTCTTCCCTGAACCCGATGGATTCGTAGGTTTTCTGCGCGACTTCGTTGTTGCTGCTGGTGGAAACGCGCATGCGCACGGCATTGGTTTCCTTGGCCATTTTTTTCGCGGTACGGATCAGGTTGTCGGCCACCAACTGGCGACGGGCGTCTTCGGCGACGTAGATGTCGTTGAGGATCCACACGCGTTTAAGCGAAAGAGACGAAAAGCTGGGGTACAACTGACAAAAACCCATCAGTTTGTTGTTGTCGTCATCGGCCAGGGCCAGGTAGATCACCGACTCCTTGCGGCGCAGGCGTTTCTCGAGGAACGCCCGGGACGAGTCCGGATACGGCAGGGAACCGTAAAACTCACGATATTTGACGAACAACGGGGTCAGCAGGTCGAGGTGTTCGAGGGTCGCTTGAATAATCCGCATGGTAGGTCTCGTCTTCAAGTGGCTGTCTTACGTGGTGACGGCGACGGGAAACCCTGGCGGCCGTGCATCGATCCTGCCTGAAACCTGAATAGAAACGCAATGCGGAAACGGTTCAGGTATCCGACGGGCTCAGTAGGAAATTACCTTTCATATCCGCACCAATGTCCGACTCCAGCGTCTGAACCTGGGCTTCGTCCTTCAGACTGACCCCCGATAACTGCCGCCGACAGGCTTCGCGCATTAAATACAGCAAGCGGTGTGCCGCCATGCCGTAACTCAAGCCTTCGAGCCGGACATTCGAGATGCAGTTGCGATAGGCGTCTGTCAGTCCGACTTTGGGATTATAGGTGAAATACAACCCCAGGCTGTCTGGCGAGCTCAAGCCGGGGCGTTCGCCGATCAAAATGACCACCATTTTCGCGCCTAATAGCTCGCCAATCTCGTCGGCCACTGCAACTCGGCCCTGTTCCACCAGAATCACCGGCGACAGGGACCAACCCTCAGCGGCTGTCTGTTCTTCCATGCGCGCCAGAAACGGTAAGGTGTGGCGATGAACGGCCAATGCCGAGAGGCCATCGGCCACCACAACGGCCAAATCGATGCCGCCAGGATGGCTCAGCGCGTAGTCGCGCAGGGTCTGCGCCGACTCATCACTCAACTTGCGCCCCAAATCGGGGCGCTGCAGATAGCTGTTCCGGTCCGTGGCGGCGCTGTGCAACAGCAAACTCTCACGCCCACGCTCGGCCAGTTGCGAATTCAGCCCCCTGTGGTCGAACGGCAGGTGCACCGCATCCCGGGCCTGTGCATGGGCGTACTGAAAATCCAGCTGCGCGCTGGTCGGCATACTGGTGCCTGTACGACCGAGGGCAATACGTGCTGGGGTCAGGCGACGCAGTTCCAGCAATGGGTTTTGCGGATCGACAGGTGGTTTATCCATCTCAATACTCATCCCAGTTGCGCCATGGCTTGGCGGAAGGCCGGCGGGAGGTTGTCGCCGAAGTGAATTTGGCCGTCTGCCTGGGTGAAAATGCCCATGTTCGCCAGCCACAGTTCAAACTCCGGCGCCGGTTTCAGGCCCAGGGTTTTGCGGGCGTAGAGGGCGTCGTGGAACGACGTGGTCTGGTAATTGAGCATGATGTCGTCAGAGCCGGGGATGCCCATGATGAAGTTGATCCCGGCCACGCCCAGCAGGGTCAGCAGGGTGTCCATGTCGTCCTGATCGGCCTCGGCGTGATTGGTGTAACAGATGTCGCAACCCATGGGCACGCCCAGCAACTTGCCGCAGAAATGGTCTTCGAGGCCGGCGCGGATGATCTGTTTGCCGTTGTAGAGGTATTCGGGGCCGATGAAGCCTACGACGGTGTTCACCAGAAACGGTTTGAAATGGCGTGCCACAGCATAGGCGCGGGTTTCGCAGGTCTGTTGATCGATGCCATGATGGGCGTTGGCCGACAAGGCGCTGCCCTGGCCAGTCTCGAAATACATCAGATTCTGGCCCAACGTGCCGCGATTCAGGCTCAAGCCCGCGTCATAGCCTTCCTGCAAGACGTTGAGGTTGATACCGAAACTGGCGTTGGCCGCTTCAGTGCCGGCGATCGACTGAAATACCAGGTCCAGCGGAACGCCGCGATTCACCGCCTCGATGGAGGTGGTGACGTGGGTCAGCACGCAGGCCTGTGTAGGAATTTCGTAACGCTGGATGATCGCATCGAGCATTTCCAGCATGGCGCAGATCGAAGCGATGCTGTCGGTGGCCGGGTTGATACCGATCATCGCGTCACCGTTACCGTACAGCAAGCCGTCGAGAATGCTCGCGGCGATGCCGGCCGGTTCGTCGGTGGGGTGATTGGGTTGCAGGCGCGTCGAGAGTCGGCCGCGCAGGCCCAGAGTGCCGCGGAATTTCGTGACCACGCGGATTTTCTGCGCCACCAGTACCAGGTCTTGCACGCGCATGATCTTCGACACGGCAGCGGCCATTTCCGGGGTCAGGCCCGGGGCGAGGGCACGCAGGCTCTGTTCGTCGGCGGCGTCGCTGAGCAGCCAATCGCGTAAGCCACCGACAGTGAGGTGGCTGACCGCTTTAAAAGCCTGCTTGTCGTGGGTGTCGATGATCAGCCGGGTGACTTCATCGGCCTCGTAAGGAATCAGTACTTCCTGCAGGAAGTGAGTCAGCGGGATGTCAGCCAGGGCCATCTGCGCGGCCACCCGCTCACCATCGTTGAGGGCGGCAACGCCGGCCAGAAAGTCCCCCGAGCGCGCCGGGCTGGCTTTGGCCATGACGTCTTTGAGACTGTCGAAGCGGTAGGTCTGGGCGCCGACGGTATGGGCAAATACGGCCATGGGGCGGTGTCCTCCTGATTCAGTAAATAACTCAAATGCACCGCCGAGCCCCTGTGGGAGCGGGCTTGCTCGCGAAGGCGGAGTGTCATCCACCACACATGTTGAATGTCAGACCGCATTCGCGAGCAAGCCCGCTCCCACATTGGATCTCTGTGCACTTCAATATGGCAGGCGCCGGGAATCAGCCCGGCGCCGGTGCAACTCAGACGCCTTCGAGCATTGCATCCGCCGGCGCATCGGAACGCTGCTTGGCCGTCAGTTGGAAATACAGGTAACCGGCCGCCATGAACCCGAGGAACACACACCCGATCAAGGTGTTGAACCACGCCATCGCAACCAGGCACACCACGGCCAGAAACAGCGCGATCCCCGGCACGATCGGGTAACCCGGTGCGCGGAAGGTGCGTTCCAGGTTCGGCTCGGTTTTACGCAATTTGAACAGGCTCAGCATACTGATGATGTACATCACGATGGCGCCGAATACCGACATGGTGATCATTGCCGCCGTCAGCGTCATGCCCTGCAGGTTGACCAGGCCGTCGCTGTAGATTGCCGCGATGCCGATCACGCCGCCCGCCAGAATCGCCCGGTGCGGCGTCTGGAAGCGCGAGAGTTTGGCCAGCCCTTTGGGCAGGTAACCGGCGCGAGCCAGGGCGAAGAACTGTCGCGAGTAGCCGAGGATGATCCCGTGGAAACTCGCCACCAGGCCGAACAGGCCGATCCAGACCAGCATGTGCATCCAGGTCGAATTATTGCCGACCACGGCTTTCATCGCCTGAGGCAGCGGATCGTTGATGTTCGACAGTTGGCGCCAGTCGCCGACACCGCCCGCCATCACCATGACGCCGATGGCCAGGAACACCAGGGTCAGAATGCCACTGACGTAAGCCCTGGGAATCGTGCGTTTCGGGTCCTTGGCTTCCTCGGCGGCCATGGCGGCGCCTTCGATGGCGAGAAAGAACCAGATCGCGAAAGGAATTGCCGCAAAGATGCCGGGAATCGAGGCCATGGTGAATTCGTTGGAACCCGACCAACCATTGAGCACGAAATTGCTGAAGCTGAAGCCCGGTGCGACCACGCCCATGAACACCAGCAACTCGGCGACCGCCAGCACGGTGACCACCAATTCGAACGTGGCAGCGATGCTCACGCCGAGGATATTCAAGCCCATGAACACGAAATAGGCACCAACAGCGGCGATCTTCGGGTCCAGTTCCGGGTATTGCACGTTGAGGTAGGCGCCGATAGCCATGGCAATTGCCGGTGGCGCAAAGACGAATTCGATCAGGGTCGCAATGCCGGCGATCAGTCCGCCTTTTTCGCCGAAGGCCCGGCGGCTATAGGCAAACGGCCCGCCAGCGTGGGGAATGGCGGTGGTCAATTCGGTGAAACTGAAGATAAAGCAGGTGTACATCGTCGCCACCATCAGGGCGGTGACGAGAAAACCCAGGGTCCCTGCGGTGCCCCAGCCGTAACTCCAGCCGAAGTACTCGCCGGAAATCACCAGGCCGACGGCAATGCCCCATAGGTGCAGGGTGCCGAGTGTGGGTTTGAGCTGTGTAGTAGAAGTCATAAGTCCTCTCTGTCTTTTTTATTGTTTGATCTGTTGGACTTTCGGGTATGGCGTTTTCGTGTAATTCGGGCACGCAAAGCCCGTGCCAGAGCATCAGGGCGATAATTGGTGTGTCATTGAGGGCGTCTTCGCGAGCAAGCCCGCTCCCACATTGGGGGGGTGGTGTGCCTGATAGTGGGCACGCCGGAAATCCTATGTGGGAGCGGGCTTGCTCGCGAAGGCGGTTCGAAGGGCGATACAGAACTACCTGTATCGCCTCCGGTTTTTAGAAGAAGCCCAACGGATTGATGTCGTAGCTCACCAGCAGGTTTTTGGTCTGCTGATAGTGATCGAGCATCATTTTGTGGGTTTCACGGCCGACGCCGGACTTTTTGTAACCACCGAACGCGGCGTGAGCCGGGTACAGGTGATAGCAGTTGGTCCACACACGACCGGCCTTGATGGCGCGGCCCATGCGGTAGGCGCGGTTGATGTCGCGGGTCCAGAGGCCGGCGCCCAGGCCGAACTCGGTGTCGTTGGCGATGGCCAGGGCTTCGGCTTCGTCCTTGAAGGTGGTGATGCTCACCACCGGGCCAAAGATTTCTTCCTGGAATACGCGCATTTTGTTGGTGCCCTTGAGCAGGGTCGGCTGGATGTAATACCCGGTCGCCAGGCTGCCCTCGAGTTTTTCCACTTTGCCGCCGGTCAACAACTCGGCGCCTTCGCCCTTGGCGATTTCCAGGTACGAAAGGATTTTGTCGAATTGCTGCTCGGATGCCTGGGCGCCGACCATGGTGTCGGTGTCCAGCGGGTCGCCACGTTTGATTTGCAGGACTTTGTTCATGACCACTTTCATGAACTCGTCGTAGATCGACTCTTGCACCAAGGCGCGGGACGGGCAGGTGCAGACTTCGCCTTGGTTGAAGAATGCCAGCACCAGGCCTTCGGCAGCTTTTTCGATGAAGCTTGGCTCAGCTCTCATGATGTCTTCGAAGAAGATGTTCGGCGACTTGCCACCCAGCTCCACGGTGGACGGAATGATGTTTTCGGCGGCGCATTTCATGATGTGCGAGCCGACCGGGGTCGAACCGGTGAAAGCGATCTTGGCGATGCGCTTGCTGGTGGCCAGGGCTTCCCCGGCTTCTTTGCCGAAGCCTTGCACCACGTTGAGCACGCCGGGTGGCAGCAGGTCGCCGATCAGTTCCATCAGCACGGTGATGCCCAGCGGGGTTTGCTCAGCCGGTTTAAGGACCACGCAGTTACCGGCGGCGAGGGCCGGGGCAAGTTTCCAGGCGGCCATCAGGATCGGGAAGTTCCACGGAATGATCTGCCCGACCACGCCCAGAGGTTCATGGATGTGATAGGCCACGGTGTTGCCGTCGATCTCGGCGGCGCTGCCTTCCTGGGCGCGGATGCAACCGGCGAAGTAGCGGAAATGGTCGGCGGCCAGCGGGATGTCGGCGTTGAGGGTTTCGCGAACGGCCTTGCCGTTGTCCCAGGATTCGGTGATCGCCAGCACCTCCAGGTTCTGTTCGATGCGATCGGCGATTTTCAGCAGGACCAGCGAGCGTGCCTGGGCGGACGTGGCGCCCCAGGCATCGGCGGCGGCATGGGCAGCGTCCAGGGCCTTTTCGATGTCTTCGGCGCTGGAGCGTGGGAATTCGGCAATAGGTTGGCCGTTGACCGGCGAGGTATTGGTGAAGTACTGACCTTTGACAGGCGCGACGAACTCGCCGCCGATGTAGTTACCGTATTTGCTCTTGAACGAAACGATAGCGCCTTCAGTACCGGGGTGAGCGTAACGCATGATGGGTTTCTCCTTGGCTTTTGTGCTTATAAGGGAGGACGCGCTAAAGCGCTGCATTAAGCGTAGAGCAAAGGTCGGGCCACTGCGTTGCAGGTCAGGTAAATCAAGGCCTTGCGCAGTTTTTGTCGGACCGGTGGACTCTGGCTGTGACGGTTTCGGTACGGTCCCTGTGACACTTTGTACCGCTTCTGGCGCAACGTGTGACGGGACGGGCTCGCCAGCATTGCAATACACGTCACGCTGGAGGATGCTCGGCACAACAGGGGGTGTAAACCGCTCGGGGAGAATAATAAGAAATGCACGATAACCATTTGAGTCGCCATGCCCAGCAAGTGCTGACCGTGACCCAAGGCAAATCCCACCTGCACGGTCCCGGCAGCGATCCGTCCATCGCCCGTTCCTGGCTGCGTTGTCTTGAGGATTATCACCTCGACCCGGCCCTGACCATGGCGCCGACGGTGCTGGAGCATGGTCGTGTGCTGGAAAGCCGCGAACGTTTGCAGCAAGTGCTGCAGATCGCCGGCACCGAAATGACCAGCCTCCACCAGCAACTTTCCGGCGCTGGCCACGCGGTGCTGCTGACCGATGCTCGCGGGGTGATCCTCAACTGCGTCACCGCGCCCACCGAACGGAAGATTTTCGAGCGCGCCGGCCTTTGGCTTGGCGCCGACTGGAGCGAAGCCTGCGAAGGCACCAACGGCATTGGCACCTGCCTGGTGGAGCGCCAATCCCTGACCATCCATCAAGACGAACATTTTCGGGGGCGTCACACCGGCCTGACCTGCTCGGCGAGCCCGGTGTTCGATCCGCACGGCGAGCTGCTGGCGGTGCTCGACGTGTCTTCGGCGCGTCACGAGGTTTCGCGTCAGAGCCAGTTCCACACCATGGCCCTGGTCAATCTGTCGGCGAAGATGATCGAGAGCTGCTATTTCCTGCGTTACTTCGACAATCAATGGTTGCTGCGTTTTCACCTGCAGGCCGAATCCGTCGGGCTGTTCAGCGAAGGGTTGCTGGCGTTCGATGGGGAAGGGCGGATCAGTGCGGTCAACCAGAGTGCGCTGAATTTGCTGGGGCATATTCGTGGTGGGCTGTTGGGCAAACCGGTGGAGGCGTTTTTCGACTGCTCGCTGGATGAGTTGCTTGGCCGTGCGAGCGCCAATGCCAGCGCCAGTTGGCCATTGCGCACCCGTGACGGGCGGCGGTTGTTTGCCGTATTGCGCGGGCAGCCGCGCAGTATTCCGGTGCCGGTGGTGCAAAGCCCGATGGTCGCCGAGCGTCCGCGCTTGTCAGGCATTTGCCTGGGCGATGCCGCGTTGCAGGAGGATTTCCGCAAGGCCTTGCGCGTGTTTGAACGGGACGTGCCGTTGCTGATCAATGGCGAAACCGGCTCAGGCAAGGAAGCTTTCGCCAAAGCCGTGCATCAGGCCAGTCAACGGGCAGCAAAATCGTTCGTTGCCCTCAATTGCGCGGCGATCCCCGAAAGCCTGATCGAGAGCGAACTGTTCGGCTATCGCGGCGGCAGCTTCACCGGTGCCCGCAAGGAAGGCATGCGCGGCAAGCTGCAGCAGGCCGATGGCGGGACGTTGTTCCTCGATGAAATCGGTGACATGCCGCTGAGCATGCAGACCCGGCTATTAAGGGTGCTGGAAGACCGTCAGGTGGTGCCGATTGGCGGTGAGCCGGAACCTGTCAATGTACGGATCATCAGCGCCACCCACCGCAATCTGCTTGAACGGGTGCAGGACGGCAGTTTTCGCGAGGATTTGTATTACCGGCTCAATGGATTGGAGGTCGCATTGCCGGCGCTGCGTGAGCGCGCTGACAAATCACAGTTGCTCGACTTTTTGCTGGCCGAAGAAGCGGGCGGGGAGACGGTGCTGATTGATGCCCCGGCGCGGCAGGCCTTGCTGGATTTTGCCTGGCCGGGGAACGTGCGGCAGCTGCGCAATGTGCTGCGGACCCTGGCAGCGTTGTGTGACGGCGGGCGGATCGGGCTGGAGGATTTGCCGGCGACGATTCGCCAGGCCCGACCGGTGACGGCGTCGGCGGTTGAAGAACCTTCCGAGTATCCGCTGGACGATGCCGAGCGGTTGGCATTGCTGACGGTGCTGGAACAGCAGCGCTGGCATATGACGCACACCGCCGAACAGCTGGGCGTGAGCCGCAATACCCTCTACAGAAAGCTGCGCAAACACGGTATCGCCCGCTAGATACACCGGATCCTGACTTTGTAGGAGCGAGGCTTGCCCGCGAAGCTTTTGGCGTACGCGAGGACGCCTTCGCGGGCAAGCCTCGCTCCTACAGGTTCTGCGGTGATTTCAAACTCTGAGTGCGAATTTCCCCTCCCTACGCTAACCTGCGGCCATGTTTTACGAGGTCGACTATGCACATTCATATTCTTGGTATCTGCGGCACTTTCATGGGTTCGATGGCGGTTCTGGCCAAAGAGCTGGGCCATCATGTGACGGGCTCCGATGCCAACGTCTATCCGCCAATGAGCACTCAGCTGCAAGCCCAGGGCATTGAGTTGACCCAAGGTTACGACCCGGCGCAGCTCGATCCGGCCCCGGACCTGGTGGTGATCGGCAATGCCATGTCCCGCGGCAACCCGGCCGTCGAATACGTGCTGAACAAAGGCCTGCCGTACGTCTCCGGCCCGCAATGGCTGGCCGATCACGTGTTGCAAGGCCGCTGGGTGCTGGCCGTCGCCGGCACTCACGGCAAAACCACCACCAGCAGCATGCTTGCCTGGGTCCTGGAGCACGCCGGCATGAGCCCGGGTTTCCTGATCGGCGGCGTGCCGCAGAATTTCTCGGTGTCGGCGCGTCTGGGTGATACGCCATTCTTCGTCATTGAAGCCGACGAATACGACAGCGCATTTTTCGACAAGCGCTCGAAATTCGTTCACTACCGTCCGCGCACGGCGATCCTGAACAATCTTGAGTTTGATCACGCTGACATCTTCCCCGATCTGCCGGCCATCGAGCGGCAGTTCCACCATTTGGTGCGGACCATTCCAAGCGAAGGCCTGGTGATCCATCCGACCACCGAACCGGCATTGCTGCGGGTTATCGAAATGGGCTGCTGGACCCCGGTGCAAACCACCGGTGCCGGCGGTCAGTGGCAAGTCAAACTGCTCAGTGAAGACGGCTCGAAATTCGAAGTGATGTTCGAAGGCGCCGTTCAAGGCGTGGTCGAGTGGGACATGACCGGTCAGCATAACGTCGCCAACGCCTTGGCCACCTTGGCCGCCGCACGTCATGTCGGCGTCGTGCCGTCGATGGGTATCGCTGCACTGAGCGCGTTCAAAAGCGTGAAGCGGCGGATGGAAAAGGTCGCGGAAGTGCGTGGCATCACCATTTACGACGACTTTGCTCACCACCCGACCGCCATCGCCACCACCCTCGACGGTCTGCGCAAACGCATTGGCGATGCGCCGCTGATCGCGATCATCGAGCCGCGCTCCAACTCCATGAAGCTTGGCGCGCACCGTGATGGCTTGCCGGAAAGTGTGGTCGATGCCGATCAGGTGATCTGGTATTCCCCGGCCAACCTCGGTTGGGATCTGGGCGCCACTGCGGCGTTGTGCACTGTGCCGTCGATCGTCAGCGATTCGCTGGAAGGCATCATCGAGCGCGTGAAGAGCCAGGCTCAGCCCGGTACTCATGTGGTGATCATGAGCAACGGCGGCTTCGGCGGCCTGCACGGCAAACTCGCCGAGGCGTTGCAATGAACAACGGCCCGGAACGCATCACGCTGGCGATGACCGGCGCTTCGGGCGCCCAGTACGGCTTGCGCCTGCTCGACTGCCTGGTGCGTGAAGACCGCGAGGTACACTTCCTGATTTCCAAGGCAGCGCAACTGGTGATGGCCACCGAGACCGATGTCTCGCTGCCGTCCAAACCACAGATGATGCAAGCCTTCCTCACGGAATACACCGGCGCCGCCGCCGGGCAGATTCGGGTGTATGGCAAGGAAGACTGGATGTCGCCAGTGGCGTCGGGCTCTGGCTCGCCAGCGGCGATGGTGGTGGTGCCGTGTTCCACCGGGACCTTGTCAGCTATCGCGACCGGCGCCTGCAACAACTTGATCGAGCGGGCTGCCGACGTGACCTTGAAGGAGCGCCGCCAGCTGATTCTGGTGCCCCGCGAGGCGCCGTATTCGAGCATTCATCTGGAGAACATGCTCAAGCTGTCGAACATGGGCGTGACGATTTTGCCGGCGTCGCCGGGCTTCTATCACCAGCCGCAGACTATCGATGACTTGATCGACTTCGTCGTGGCGCGAATTCTCAACTGTTTGAATATCCCGCAAGACATGCTGCCGCGTTGGGGCGAACACCATTTGAGCAGCGATGAATAAGCTGCTGATCATCCTGTTGGCTTTGCAATTGGCGGGCTGCGCCACCGCGCGCACCCTCGATGCCGCCAAGCCTGGAGCGCCGGTGGTGTATTCGGGGACGCGTCTGGATTTGTATGCGATGAACGGCGGTTGCTGCGCCATGGACCGATTTGGCGCCGAAGCGCCGAGTTATCCGGGTGTTGACCTGCCGGCCAGTGCGTTGCTCGACACGCTGCTGTTGCCGCTGTCGTTGTTGACGGTGATTGGCGTGAGTTTTCAAGCGACCGGTGGTTTGTAGCGCTCGGCGTTGAATCGATGTTGCGCCCTTCGCGAGCAAGCCCGCTCCCACATTTGATCTGTGTCATTCACAAATCCAATGTGGGAGCGGGCTTGCTCGCGAAGGCGTCCGTTTGGGCGCCGCTGAATTATTTTCCCAACTTGCGCAACTCATCCGACTCGACAATCCGCACGCCATCCTGCTCTTCCAGCGCCAGGCGCCACATGGCGCGGGCCAGTTGGCAGGCTTCGATGCCGTGGTATTTGCCCGGAATCAATTTCGACAATGGGCCGGCAACCCGCTCGGCCAGTCGCGGCTCGACGCGATCGCCCAACAACAGCGAAGGCCGGCAAATGGTCAGCTGCGGCCAATTCTGCGCGCGCAATGCGTGTTCCATCTCGCCTTTGACCCGGTTGTAGAAAATCGAGGATCTGCGATCGGCACCCAAGGCGCTGATCACGATCAAGTGCCGTGCGCCCATTTCCCGCGCACGTTTGGCGAAGGTTACGACCATGTCCAGGTCCACCGCGCGAAACGCTTCCTCGGAGCCGGCCTGCTTGATCGTGGTGCCGAGGCAGCAGTAGGCAATGTCGACGCGACCGTTCAATTGCGGCAAAAACACCGCCGGGTCGCCGACCGGGTTTTCCAGGTGAGGATGCTCGGCCAGTGGCCGGCGTGAGGGGGCTAATACCCGTGTAATCGTTGGCTCGTTGAGTAGACGGTCAAGCAAATGTTCACCGGTTAACCCGGTAGCTCCGGCAAGCAATACATGCTGAGGCGTCAAGTACATAGTCATTCCCCCTTGATACTATTCAGCTTAGTTGCTCTTTTCATCCTTGCTGATAGAGACACTTTGCAGTGCCTTTCGTGCCTGTTGTTTGCGCAACAGCTGCCAGTGGCTGAGAACGGTTTTCGGCGCCCAGATCTGTGGCTCGGAAGCTTCGAAGCTGTCGGCCAGTTCGCGCTCGGCCACGGTGGCACTGGCCAGTTTGAAGGCTTGCTCCAGATCGTCGGTCTGGTTCAGCGCCTGGGCGAACAGCGCGTCGCCGAAGTACGTGAAGTTGGCTTCTTCCGAACACCCAAAGGACACTCGATCGGCGCGCGAGGCGGTCATGATCAGGGTGCGTTCGTCCTTGAGAGCGGGAATGAAGCCGCCGGAATAACAGGATGAAATCACGATGATTTTGTCGCGCTTTTTCAGGGGCGCGAGGACGGCGGCGAGTTCGTCGGCGGGCAGGTCGGCCAGTTCCATGCGTGGCTGGTCGAGCACCAGTTCGTGTTCGCTGGTGCCGTGGCTGGTCAGGTAAATGAACAGCAGGTCTTCCGGGCCGCTGCGTTCGGCCAGGGTCTGGGCGGCGCGGCGCAGGTTTTCCCGGGTGGCCATCGGCCGGTCGCCGAGGTGATCGCGATGGTTGACCAGGCGGATCTGACCGAAGGCGCCGAAACGGCTGGCGAGCATGTTGGCGACGTAGTCGGACTCGCGCAGGAACACGCTCTGCTTGCCATCGCCGCCGAGGGTCAAGGTGTACAGTTCGACCGCCGGGGTTGAGGCCGGCACGTTGGCCAGTGCATCGTCGAGCAAGCGCCCTTGGGCCAACAAGCCGAGTTCGAGAGGGTCGGGCAGCAGCTTGCCGTCGGCGTCGCGCACGCGCTGACTGTTGACCCAGGTGCCGCTCTGCACCGTGCCATCGGTCAGCACCAAAGTACCTCGGCCCTGATAGTTGTCGCCGTCGAACTGGCCGATATAGAAACTGCCATCGGCCAGGTTCAAGCGACCCTGACCGGTGAAACGCCAGTCGCTGAAGTGACCGATGTAGTGACTGCCATCGGCGCCGATCAACTCGCCCTTGCCGCTGAGCACGCCTTCCTTGAAGTGACCGAGCCAGACATCGCCATCGGCGTTCTCGTAGCGGCCCTTGCCGTGCAGTTGATTGTTCTTGAAGCCGCCGACATAGATATCGCCATCGGCGCTGTTGAAGGTGCCATTGCCTTCCAGCTGACCGTCGGCGAAATGCCCGGTGAACAGATTGCCGCTGGCATCGCTGCGCTGGCCTTCGCCGTTGGGTTTGCCATGGGCGAATTGACCCTGGTACTGGCTGCCGTCTGCGAGTTCCAGACGACCGAGCCCTGAATATTGATCGGCCTTGAATTCGCCGCGGTAGGTCATGGCATTTTCTTTGAGGGTGCCTTCACCGTCGCGTCGACCCGCCTTGAAACCGCCGGTGTAGCTGCTGCCAGTGGTGGTCAGCGTGCCTTGGCCGTCGAATAGCCCTTGCTGGAATTGCCCGCGATAGACCTCGCCGTTGCTGCCATGCCATTCGCCCTGGCCATGCCATTGGCCTTTGTCGAACTGGCCGGCGTACCAGCTGCCGTTCGGGTAATCGATGCGGCCTTCACCTTGCAGCAAACCATTGACCAGATCACCGCGATAGCGTCCGCCATCCGGCAGGCGGGCATCAGGGGGCAACAGCGATTCGCCATCGCCGCAAGCGGTGAGCAATAGAGTCAAAGCAAGGAGTGCAAGTGAGCGCATAGCGGGATCCGGGCAATTAGGCGACCGAGTATGCCGCAGCTATGTGTCGCATTTATAGAGACACGGCACAGACACGGCGCGAAACAGCGTGAGCTGCTTCGCATCCGGGATGCTTTACACGAAGCAGAGGGACAGTGGCTCGGCGATATATGCCGGTTTGTCTGACCCTTCGATTTCAAGCGTGGCGGTGGCCTTGAGCAGCCATTGGCCGGGTTTTTTCTCGATGACCTCGTTCATGTCAACCTTGAGTCGCACCCTGGAATTGACCTTCACAGGCTGGATGAAACGCACAGTGTCCAAACCATAGTTGACCACCATCTTCGCGCCTTCGGGCAGGATGAGGATGTCTTCCATCAGTTTGGGGATCAGCGACAACGACAGGAAACCATGGGCGATGGTGCTGCCAAAAGGTGTTTGCGCGGCTTTGACCGGGTCGACATGGATGAACTGATAATCACCTGTGGCTTCTGCGAACAGGTTGATGCGTTCCTGGTCGATGGTGAGCCATTCGGAACGTCCGAGTTCCTTGCCGACATAATCTTTGAGCTCTGCAACTGGAACATAGGGCATTGAGACTCTCCTTGGGTCATCGGTTTTATAGTTTTCGAGTGGGGGGATTTGACCTCCCTGCGAACCACTTTAGATCAACATGGCAAATTGCTCCGGTCAACTATCCATGCTTTTGGCGAATGCCGATTCATAGCGTTGGCGTGCTTATAATGCCGGGTCCCTTCTTTGTGGGGAGCACGCGTGGGAGAGAATGGATGTTGTTACGTGGCCTGACCTGGCTGGTGCTTTTTCAATTGCTCGGCACCGCCCTCAACCATTTGTTTTTGCCGGTACTACCGGGGCCGATCATTGGCCTGCTGTTGCTGCTGGGATATCTGATTATTCGCGGTCAAGTCGGCGAGCCGCTGAACCTCGCGGCCAGCAGCCTGCTGCGTTATCTGCCGTTGCTGCTGGTGCCACCAGCGGTGGGCGTGATGGTTTACGCCGCCGATATCGCCGCGGATTTCTGGGCGATCACCGGTGCGCTGGTGTTGTCGCTGCTGCTATCGATGGCCTTCGCCGGCGTATTGATGCAGCGCCTGGTCAAGCGTCACGCGCATCGCGAGGACGACCAATGATTTTCGATTGGCAGGGCGCTTGGGCGGCGGTGATTCATCATCCATTGTTCGGTATCGGCATTACGTTGGGCGCGTATCAATTGGTGCTGGCGGCCTACGAGAAAACCCGCTGGATTTTTCTGCAACCGGTTCTGGTCTCCATGTTGCTGGTCATCGTTGTCCTGGTGGGTTGCGGCCTGAGCTACGCCGAATATCGCAAGAGCACCGAGATCCTCAGCATCTTGCTCGGGCCGGCCACTGTTGCGCTGGCGGTGCCGCTGTACCTCAATCTGCGGCGGATCCGGCAGTTGTTCTGGCCGATATTTACTACGCTGGTGATAGGCGGCGTGGTCGCCACGGGCATGGGTGTGTTGCTGGGCTGGGGCTTCGGCGCCGAACACATGATCCTGATGACCATGGCACCCAAATCGGTCACCTCGCCGATTGCCATGCTGGTGGCGGAGCAGATTGGTGGCGTCGCGGCACTGGCGGCGGTGTTCGTGTTGATTACCGGGGTAATCGGGGCGATCTTCGGGCCGAGTCTTTTGACCCGTCTCGGTGTCCACAGCCCAGAGGCTCGAGGCATGGCCCTGGGCATGACCGCTCATGCGGTCGGCACCTCGGTGGCCTTGCAGGAGAGTGAAGAATGCGGTGCCTTTGCGGCGCTGGCGATGAGTCTGATGGGCGTAGCCACGGCGGTGTTCCTGCCGTTGGCGGTGTCGATGGTGGTGTAAGGAAATGTCTATGAGTCTGCCGCTTTTTCCGCTGAACACGGTGCTGTTTCCGGACTGCATCCTCGACTTGCAGATCTTCGAGGCGCGCTACCTGGACATGATCGGTCGCTGCATGAAACAGGGCGGCGGTTTCGGTGTGGTGTGCATCCTCGACGGCAAGGAAGTCGGCATCGCCCCCGAAGGCTACGCACGGGTAGGGTGCGAGGCGCTGATCACCGATTTCCATCAGCAAGACAATGGCCTGCTGGGCATTCGGGTGAAAGGCGGGCGACGCTTTCATGTGGTGCGCACCGAGGTGCAGCGCGACCAGTTGATCGTCGCCGAAGTCGAATGGCTCAAAGATGAACCCGAACAACCACTACAGGATGAAGACGCCGACCTGGTCGCGCTGCTCAAGGCCTTGGCGGAACATCCGATGGTCGAAGCGCTGAACATGGGCACCGAAGCGACGGGGCAGCAGTCGCTGGCCAACCAGTTGGCGTACCTGTTGCCGTTTGCCGAGGTGGACAAGATAAACCTGCTGCAACTCGATGATCCGCAGCAGCGGCTGGATGCGATTCAGGCGTTGCTGGATGAGTTGCAGGGTGAGTTGTTTGCCTGACGTCCGCTAAAAGATCGCACCTGTAGCAGCTGCCGAGCCTGCGAGGCTGCGTTCGGCGGCGAAGCCGTCGTAAAAACCAGACAACGCGGTCTTTCAGGCAAACCGCATAAGCAGGATTTGCGAGGACTTCGTCCTCGAACGCAGCCTCGCAGGTTCGGCAGCTGCTACAGGGTTACGGCATCAATACGCATACCGCAACATCGCATGCGGCATGTGCCTCAACACAAAGAAACCGAACAACGCCACCAACGACGGCAGTACCAGCCACCAGATTTTCGGCGGCATGGCGTTGAGCGAAGTCTGGCGTTGAGTCAGCCAAAGGCTGGCCGCGCACACGCACGCCGCCAGCATCGCGCCGGCCAGCACGTCGGTCGGCCAGTGCGCGCCCAGGTACACCCGTGACAAGGCAATCATCAGCGCCGGCAAGCAGCCCACCAATAACCAGGTCAGGCGCATGCGCGGCGGTTGTCCGCGACCGGCCAGCACCGCGAGCGTCAAGAACAATGCGAAAGAGCCCGAGGCATGGCCGCTGGGCATGCTGTAGCTGGTCAGTGGATCACTCAGCACTTCCGGGCGCACACGGGCGAAAAAGTGCTTGGTCGCGGTGTTGCCCAGCGCGGTGAAAAGCAAAGTGCCGCCGGCGAAAAGCGCGTGTCGCCATTGTCGTGTCAGCAACAGCAAGACGGTCAGCAGCGCGCTGAGCATAAACATGTTGCGCAATTCACCGATCAGCGTGAACACCACGGCCACTTCATCGAGCAGCGGGCTGCGGTGTTCCTGTATCAGGGTCATCAATCCTTGGTCGAGGGCGGTCAGGTGCGGATAGCCAATGAACAGGCCGATCAGGATCGACAGGCTCATGCTGCTGATCCAGATGGTCGCCCGGCGATGGCGGCGCAGGCTGCTGTTTGCGCTCAGACCGACCATCACCGCAATGCTGCCGGCGACAATCCCGGCTTCAGGCCAGAAACCTTCCGGCAATGGCAAGCGGATCGCTGCCCCGGTGGCCCAGCCCGGCAGGAGATAGGCGAGACTCCAGCCTGCGGCAGCCAACAGGCTGACGACGGCGAAGCGCGGGAAGGGCATGTCACACATCCCGGCAACCATCGGTAGCATCGGCCGCAGCGGGCCGATAAAGCGTCCAACCAACAGACTGGCAATGCCATAACGCTGGAAATACGCCTCGGCCCCGGCCATCCATTCCGGATGATGGCGCAACCCCGGAAGACGCCGGATGTTCTGGTGGAAATGGCGCCCTAAAAAGTACGAAACGATGTCACCCAGCACGCCGCCGAGGAAACCCAGTAGCAGCGTTTCACCCAATGACAACGCGCCACTGCCGGCCAGCACCGCGACGGTAAACAACAAGACCGTGCCGGGCACGATCAGCCCGGCAATCGCCAGGCATTCAATGCAAGCCACGATGAACACTGCCGCGGCCAACCACTGCGGATTGACCGTCAGCCAACCGGTCACGCTATCGAGCCATGGGCCCATAAAAACAACTCCATTGAATAATCAATTGGCCTCAAGGGACAAACGCAATCTTCACAACACCACAGATTTCATGTGGGAGCGGGCTTGCTCGCGAAGGCGGAGTGTCAGGCGGCACTAATATCGACTGAAAGGGCCCCTTCGCGAGCAAGCCCGCTCCCACACTGGATTTTCATCGTTCACGTCAGCAAAAAATAATCGCGCCCTTCGACCTGCCCCCGGCGCAGCGGGTTGCGCGTGCAATAAAGTGCGTAAGCCGCATCAACAAAACGGTACATCAAGTGTTCGTCGCGCCCGTGGGGAATGCCCAGGCGTGTGGTCTGGATAATGTGGCCGGGCGCCGGCCCGACATCTTCCACCAGCAGTACTTCATGGTCGAAGCGCTTGGCGTCCCAGACCGGCACCTTCAGCCCCAGCGCCTTGCAAAGCAGCGTCTGCCCGGCACACAGCTTTTGTGAGGGGCGAGGGCGGCCCCGGGCATCGGGATTGTTCAATAGCATCTGCGCCAGACTCGCTGGCCCGCTCAGTTCATCGACCCACGGATAGGCGGATTTGATCAACACTGCATTGCCGGGGCCCTGAGCGCTGAAGTTCAATGAATCGCCACCGCGGGCGTAATACATATAGATGTGGCCGCCATCCAGAAACAAAGCCTTACGCTTTTCTGTGTAGCCAAGGGAGGCGTGGCTGCCTTTTTCTTCGCAGTAATAGGCTTCGGTCTCGATGATCCGGGCACTGAGCCACAGGTCGCCGACCTTATGGCGGATGATCTTGCCCAGTAAATCCCGGGCCAGCGTTTGGGCATCGCGGTCGAAAAATGCATCCGGCAGCCCCGTGGGCTGGCGCGTAGTGGATGCAGAAACAGGCAAGTTGGTCATGATGAACAGCGTTTATCAGGGCTGATTGAGTCGTGATGATAACAATATGCGGCTTAATCACGGCTGAACGTCGGCAAATTGCCCTCCATTTCGACCATCCGCCTGTCACCGCTGTTAGTCCCGGGACGCGACAGCTATAATCTGCCGCTTTACTCTTTACCAAGACCTTAGCAAAGACCATTGCAGACCATGACTGAGTCCGTTCTTGACTACATGACCCGTTTGGGTCGCGCCGCCCGCGAAGCTTCCCGCGTGATCGGCCGTGCCAGCACCGCGCAGAAAAACCGCGCCTTGCAGGCGGCCGCCAATGCGCTGGACGCTGCACGCAACGAGCTGACCGCTGCCAATGAACTGGATTTGGCCGCCGGCCGCGCCAACGGTCTTGAGCCTGCTCTGCTGGAACGCCTGGCGCTGACCCCGGAGCGCATCGACGGCATGATCGTCGGTTTGCGGCAGGTCGCTGCACTGCCAGACCCGGTGGGTGCGATCCGCGACATGAGTTATCGCCCGTCGGGCATCCAGGTCGGCAAGATGCGCGTGCCATTGGGCGTGATCGGGATCATCTACGAATCACGGCCGAACGTGACCATCGATGCCGCCAGCCTGTGCCTGAAGTCTGGCAACGCGACCATCCTGCGTGGCGGCTCCGAGGCGATTCATTCCAACCGTGCCATTGCCGCCTGCATCCAGCGCGGCCTGGCCGAGGCCGAGCTGCCGGCCGCCGTGGTGCAAGTGGTCGAAACCACCGACCGTGCCGCCGTTGGCGCGCTGATCACCATGCCCGAATACGTCGACGTCATCGTGCCCCGTGGCGGTCGTGGCCTGATCGAACGGGTCAGTCGCGATGCCCGCGTGCCCGTGATCAAGCACCTGGACGGCATTTGTCATGTCTACGTCAGCGCCCACGCCGATCTGCCGAAAGCCCAGCGCATCGCGTTCAACGCCAAGACTTACCGTTATGGCATCTGTGGCGCCATGGAAACCCTGCTGGTGGATCAAGCGGTCGCCAAGGATTTCCTGCCATCGATGTCTGCCCAGTTCCGCGAAAAAGGCGTCGAGCTGCGCGGTTGCGAGCGTACACGGGCGATCATCGAGGCCGTTGCGGCCACTGAAGAAGACTGGCACACCGAATATCTGGCGCCGATCCTCTCGATCCGTGTGGTCGACGGTCTGGATCAGGCCATTGAGCATATTAATAAGTACGGCTCCCATCACACCGATTCGATCGTCAGCGAAAACCTGGCCGATACCCGGCGTTTCGTGGCTGAAGTCGATTCGTCTTCGGTGATGATCAATACGCCGACGTGCTTTGCCGATGGCTTCGAATACGGATTGGGTGCCGAGATTGGCATTTCTACTGATAAGCTGCACGCCCGCGGCCCGGTGGGCCTCGAAGGGCTGACCTGCGAGAAGTACATCGTGGTCGGTGACGGTCAGTTGCGCGGCCAGGAGTCGCTCTGACTTGGGCGACCTCGACCCGTCAGCCCAGGTGACCGCCAGCGAGCCCCAGCCTCGACGCATTGGCGTACTGGGCGGGACCTTCGACCCGGTGCACATCGGCCATTTGCGCGGTGCGCTGGAAGTCGCCGAATCGCTGGCGCTCGATGAGTTGCGTCTGACACCCAGTGCCAGGCCTCCTCATCGCGGTACGCCGCAGGTGTCGGCGAAGGACCGTCTGGCGATGGTCAAGTGCGCGGTGGCCGGTGTGCCACCGTTGGTAGTGGACGCCCGCGAATTGCAGCGGGACAAACCGTCCTACACCATCGACACCCTGGAACTGATGCGCGCCGAACTGGCCGCCCCGGACCAGGTTTTTCTACTTTTGGGCTGGGACGCATTTTGCGGCCTGCCCACTTGGCACCGCTGGGAAGAGTTGCTCCAGCATTGCCACATCCTGGTGCTGCAACGCCCGGATGCCGACAGCGAACCGCCGGATGCCTTGCGCAACCTGCTGGCAGCGCGCTCGGTGAGCGACCCGCTGGCCCTCAAAGGGCCGAGCGGACAGATTGCATTCGTCTGGCAGACACCGCTCGCGGTATCCGCCACCCAGATCCGTCAACTGCTGGCCAGCGGTAAGTCGGTACGTTTCCTGGTGCCCGACGCGGTCCTGGCCTACATCGATGCGCACGGGCTTTACCGTGCGTCGAACTGAAAAAGGGCGCGCTTCAAGGCACGTGAATGCGTGTATCGAAGCGCCCGAACACACGAGCAAAACGAGTTTTATATGACTGACAAAGACGTAAACAAAGTAAAGCGCAAGGGCACGTTCAAGAGCGCTCCGCTGCCAGTAGTGGCCAATACCGGCCCGGAACTGCGCGGCGAAGAGCTGGTCAAGGTGGCCGTAGCGGCCCTGGAAGACGTCAAGGCCCAGGATGTTCTGGTGATCGACGTTCGTGAAAAGCAGAGCATCACTGATTTCATGATCATCGCTACCGGTACTTCCAACCGCCAGATCGGCGCGATGCTGGATAAGGTCCGCGAAGCGGTCAAGGCCCAGGGCGTCAAGCCGTTGGGTGAAGAAGGCAAGGGCGACAGCGACTGGGTGCTGCTGGATATGGACGACGTCATCGTGCACATGATGACTGCCAGCGCGCGCCAGTTCTATGACCTGGAGCGTTTGTGGCAGGGTGCCGAGCAGAGCCGTGCCGGCAGCGCCGCGCACCACAGCCCGGAAAACACCCATGAGCATTTCATCAAGCTCAACAAAGACCAGCAATAAGGGACCGCTGTGCGACTGCGACTGATCGCCGTCGGTTCACGCATGCCCAAATGGGTGGAAGAAGGCTGGCATGAATATGCCAAGCGTCTTCCGTCCGAGCTGGCGCTGGAACTGGTGGAAATTCCGCTCAACACCCGCGGCAAGAACGCCGACGTGGCGCGCTTTATCCGTCAGGAAGGCGAGGCCATGCTGGCCAAGGTCGGGCCGAACGAGCGCATTGTCACCCTCGAAGTCCACGGCAAGCCCTGGAGCACCGAGCAACTGGCGGTCGAACTCGATCGCTGGCGGCTGGACTCGCGCACGGTGAATTTCATGGTCGGCGGCCCCGAAGGGCTGGCGCCGGAAGTCTGTGCCCGGGCGGATCAACGCTGGTCGTTGTCGCCGTTGACGCTGCCGCACCCATTGGTGCGGATTCTGATCGGCGAACAGCTGTATCGTGCCTGGACAGTCCTGTCCGGCCACCCTTACCACAAGTAGTTCTGCCCTCATGCCCCAGCCGATCCGCATCAAGGACCACGAAAAAGACGCCCGTCTGGTGCGTGGCCGCGTCGTGTTCGGGGCCATTGCAGTGGTGGCGCTGATTGGCGTGCTGATCGCGCGGCTGTATTTCCTTCAGGTGATCCAGTACGAGTACCACTCGACACTGTCGGAAAACAACCGCGTCCATGTGCAGCCGATTCCGCCGACTCGCGGGTTGATCTTCGACCGCAATGGCGTGGTGGTGGCCGATAACCGGCCCAGCTTCAGCCTGAGCATGACCCGCGAACGCTCCGGTGACTGGCAGCAAGTGCTCGACGTGATCGTTGAAGTGCTGGAGCTGACGCCCGAGGACCGGGTGATTTTCGAGAAGCGCATGCGTCAGGGGCGCCGACCGTTTGAGCCGGTGCCCATCCTGTTCGAGCTGACCGAAGAGCAGATCGCCCGCATCGCGGTGAACCAGTTCCGTCTGCCCGGTGTGGAAGTGGTCGCGCAACTGGTGCGTCATTACCCGCAGGGCGCGCACTTTGCGCACTCAGTGGGTTACATGGGGCGGATCAACGAGAAAGAGCTCAAGACGCTCGATCCGGTGAGTTACAGCGGCACCCATCAAATTGGTAAAACCGGCATCGAGCGGTTTTACGAGCCCGAGCTGCACGGTCAGGTTGGTTACGAAGAAGTCGAGACCAACGCCCGTGGCCGCGTGTTGCGGGTGCTCAAACGTACCGAGCCGATTTCCGGCAAGGACATCGTCCTGAGCCTGGACATCAAATTGCAGGAAGCCGCCGAAGCCGCGCTCGGCGGTCGTCGTGGCGCGGTAGTGGCGCTGGACCCGAAAACCGGCGAAGTCCTGGCGATGGTCAGTCAGCCGAGTTTTGACCCGAACCTGTTCGTCACCGGCATCAGTTTCAAAGCCTATTCCGAGTTGCGCGATTCCATCGACCGGCCACTGTTCAACCGCGTGTTGCGCGGTCTGTACCCGCCGGGCTCGACGATTAAACCGGCGGTGGCGATTGCCGGCCTGGATGCGGGCGTGGTCACCGCATCGACCCGGGTCTACGACCCCGGTTACTACCAACTGCCCAATTACGATCACAAATACCGTAACTGGAACCGTACCGGCGACGGTTACGTGGATCTGGACACGGCGATCATGCGGTCCAACGACACCTACTTCTATGACCTGGCGCACAAGCTGGGGATTGATCGGTTGTCGGCTTACATGAGCAAATTCGGTATTGGTCAGAAGGTCTCCCTCGACATGTTCGAAGAGTCGCCGGGGTTGATGCCGACCCGGGAATGGAAGCGCGCGACCCGTCGTCAGGCCTGGTACCCGGGCGAAACGCTGATTCTCGGGATCGGTCAGGGCTACATGCAGTCCACTCCGTTGCAGTTGGCGCAGGCCACGGCGCTGGTGGCCAACAAGGGTGTGTGGAATCGTCCGCATTTGGCCAAGACCCTCGAAGGTGCGAAGCCGGTGGACGAAAATCCGATGCCGGACATCATTCTGCGCGACCCGTCGGACTGGACCAAGGTCAACCACGGCATGCAGCAGGTGATGCACGGCGCCCGCGGTACGGCGCGCAAGGCATCCATTGGTGCGCAATACCGGATTGCCGGCAAAAGTGGTACGGCCCAGGTGGTCGCGATCAAGCAGGGCGAAAAATACGACCGCTCCAAGGTTCAGGAGCGTCACCGCGACCACGCCTTGTTCGTCGGCTTCGCGCCGGCCGACAACCCGCAAATCGTGGTGTCGGTGATGGTCGAGAACGGTGAGTCCGGTTCCGGCGTCGCCGCGCCAGTGGTGCGTCAAGTCATGGACGCCTGGCTCCTGGACCAGGACGGCCGACTGAAAGCCGAATACGCCAGCCCTATCAGTGCGGAGGCTACGGCCCGTGAAGAGTAATTTCGATCGCATCCTCTCCAGCGAGGATGTGATGCGTCGCCGTGCGACGCTGTTGCAACGCATGCACATCGACGGCCCGTTGCTGATCCTGCTGTTGACCCTGGCTGCCGGCAGCCTGTTCGTGCTGTATTCGGCCAGCGGCAAAAGCTGGGATCTGCTGGCCAAGCAAGCCACTTCCTTCGGCATCGGCCTGGTGTCGATGATCGTCATCGCCCAGTTCGAGCCGCGCTTCATGGCCCGTTGGGTGCCGGTCGGTTATGTGATCGGCGTGCTGTTGCTGGTGGTGGTGGATGTCATGGGCCACAACGCCATGGGTGCCACGCGCTGGATCAACATTCCCGGGGTGATCCGCTTCCAGCCCTCGGAATTCATGAAGATCCTGATGCCGGCAACCATCGCCTGGTACCTGTCCAAGCGCACCTTGCCGCCGCAACTCAAGCATGTGGGCGTCAGTCTGTTTCTGATCGGGTTGCCGTTCATTCTGATCGTGCGTCAACCCGACCTCGGCACTTCGCTGCTTATTCTCGCCGGTGGCGCGTTCGTGCTGTTCATGGGCGGCCTGCGCTGGCGCTGGATTCTCAGCGTGATTGCCGCGGCTGTGCCGGTGGCGATCGGCATGTGGTACTTCATCATGCACGACTACCAGAAGCAGCGAATCCTGACCTTCCTCGACCCAGAGAGCGATCCGTTGGGCACGGGCTGGAACATCATTCAGTCGAAAGCAGCCATCGGTTCCGGTGGCGTGTTCGGCAAAGGTTGGTTGCTTGGTACTCAGTCGCACCTGGACTTCCTGCCGGAAAGCCACACCGACTTCATTATTGCGGTGATGGGCGAAGAGTTTGGCCTGGTGGGCATCTGCGCATTGTTGCTGATTTACCTGTTGTTGATCGGTCGCGGGCTGGTGATTACCGCCCAGGCGCAGACATTGTTCGGCAAATTGCTCGCGGGCAGCCTGACCATGACGTTTTTTGTTTACGTTTTCGTCAACATCGGTATGGTCAGTGGCCTGTTGCCGGTTGTGGGGGTGCCGTTGCCGTTCATTAGCTACGGAGGAACTTCGCTGGTGACGCTACTGTCAGCGTTTGGGGTTTTGATGTCGATCCATACCCATCGCAAGTGGATCGCACAGGTTTGAATAAGGTGAAGATTTCAATGCAAGTAATGCGTGGCTGGGCGACTCGATACGCACCGTGGGTCGGCCTGGTAAGCATCCTTGGTACCGCGCAGCAAGCGTGGGCCGGCGATTACGAAGGCTCACCGCAGGTGGCCGAGTTCGTCGGTGAAATGACCCGCGACTATGGCTTTGCCGGTGAACAGCTGATGGGCGTGTTCCGCGAAGCCGAGCGCAAACAGTCGATTCTGGACGCGATCTCCAAGCCCGCCGAACGGGTTAAACAGTGGAAAGAATATCGCCCGATGTTCATCACCGATGCGCGCATCGCCCGTGGCGTGGACTTCTGGCGTCAGCACGAAGCGATCCTGGCTCGTGCCGAGCAGGAATACGGTGTGCCGGCGCAGGTCATCGTCTCGATCATCGGCGTGGAGACCTTCTTTGGTCGAAATACCGGCAATTTCCGGGTGATCGATGCCTTGTCCACCTTGGGTTTCGACTATCCTCCCCGTGCCGAATTCTTCCGCAAGGAGTTGCGTGAATTCCTGCTACTGGCCCGTGAAGAGCAGGTCGATCCGTTGACCCTCAAAGGCTCCTACGCCGGGGCCATGGGTTTGCCGCAATTCATGCCAAGCAGTTTTCGCGCCTATGCGGTGGATTTCGACGGCGACGGCCACATTAATATCTGGACCAACCCGGATGATGCCATCGGCAGCGTCGCCAGTTATTTCAAGCGTCACGGCTGGGTCGCCGGCGAACCTGTGGTCAGCCGCGCCGATGTGCGTGGAGATCAGGTAGATGAAGGTTTGACCGCAGGTATCGAGCCAACGAAAACTGTCGGGGAGTTGCGGGCGCTGGGCTGGTCGAGTCATGATGCGCTGCGCGATGATATGCCGGTCACGGCTTTCCGCCTGGAAGGTGACAATGGCCCTGAATACTGGATGGGTCTGACGAATTTTTACGCAATCACGCGTTATAACCGCAGCGTGATGTACGCCATGGCCGTACATCAACTGTCTGAACAGCTGGTCCAAGCACGGGGCGTCAAGTAATGCGGGCATTGCCTATGAATAAACCCCTGAAGCTCATGGCATTCGCCGCGTTGACGGTTCTGGTCGCCAGTTGTTCGACCAGTCGCGCGCCGGCTCAGAAGTCCCCGACCGCCGTTCGTTCGGCACCTGGCCTGGATATCAACCGGGCTCACAAGGATGGCGCACCCTGGTGGGACGTCGACGTAACGCGCATTCCAGATGCCACGCCGACCCTGCACAGCGGTCCTTATAAAGCCAACCCGTACACGGTGCTGGGCAAGACTTATTTCCCGATGCAAGAATCCAGGACCTACGTGGCGTCGGGCACTGCGTCCTGGTACGGCACCAAATTCCATGGCCAGAACACCGCCAACGGCGAAGTGTATGACCTGTACGGCATGAGCGCAGCGCACAAGACCCTGCCACTGCCCAGTTACGTTCGGGTGACTAACCTGGACAACAACAAGACGGTCATCCTGCGGGTCAACGACCGCGGGCCGTTTTATTCGGACCGGATCATCGACTTGTCCTACGCGGCCGCCAAGAAACTCGGCTATGCCGAAACCGGTACGGCGCGGGTCAAGGTCGAAGGCATCGACCCGCAGCAATGGTGGGCAGCCAAAGGGCGCCCGGCGCCTTTAATGCTTAACGAGCCGAAAGTCGCACAAAATAGTGCCCCGGTGATGACGGCATCGGCCGGCACCGTCGAGCAATGGACGCCGCCGCCGCAGCAACACGCCGCGGCCGTAGTGCCCGTGCAGATCGATGCAAAAAAAAACGCTTCTGTACCAGCCTCTGGCCAGTATCTGCAGGTGGGCGCGTTCGCCAACCCGGACGCTGCAGAGCTCCTGAGATCGAAGCTCAGCGGGATGGTGAGCGCTCCGGTGTTCATCAGCTCGATCGTGCGTAACCAACAGACACTGCATCGGGTGCGCCTGGGGCCGATCGGCTCGCCGGGTGAAATCCAGCAAGTGCAAAACAGCGTGCGGCTGGCCAATCTCGGTTCGCCGAGCCTGGTCAGCGCCGAGTAGTACCTGGTTCTTGTTTGACGGTTCGCTTGCGGTTTGGGGGGCGAACCGGGTTGTTGGCTCGTTGAAGAACAAAAGCCCGGCAAGGGTTGCAGAGTGAGCAACTGAACACGCGACAACTTTTTCGAGAGTTGTCTGATTAGTTTTGCCCTAGGGCAGTTTCCATTAGCGATTTCGAGAGACGGATGAACATCACCACCTTTGCCAAACGCCTGTGCCTGCTAGTCCCGCTGCTTCTCTCGCCCGCGGCTTTCGCGGCCGAGATAATGCCGTCGCCACCGCAACTGGCCGCCAAAGCCTATGTACTCATGGACGCCAGCAGCGGCAACGTGCTGGTAGAGAACAATGGTGACCAGCGTCTGCCACCGGCCAGCCTGACCAAGCTGATGACCGCTTACATCGCGACCCTTGAAATCCGTCGTGGCCAGATCGGCGAAAACGATCCGGTGACCGTCAGCGAGAACGCCTGGCGTACCGGCGGTTCGCGGATGTTCATCAAGGTGGGTTCGCAAGTCACCGTCAGTGATCTGCTGCACGGCATCATCATTCAATCGGGTAACGACGCCAGTGTTGCGCTCGCCGAGCACATCGCCGGCAGCGAAGACGCGTTCGCCGACATGATGAACAAAACCGTGGCCGACCTGGGCATGACCAACAGCCACTTCATGAACCCGACCGGTCTGCCAAACCCGGAGCACTACTCGTCGGCTCACGACATGGCTGTGCTGGCCCGCGCGATCATTCACGAAGACCCGGCTCACTACGCGATCTACTCGCAGAAAGAGTTCTTCTGGAACGGCATCAAGCAGCCTAACCGCAACCTGCTGCTGTGGCGTGACAAGACCGTCGACGGTCTGAAAACCGGTCACACCGACGAAGCCGGTTACTGCATGGTGTCTTCGGCCGTACGTGATGGCATGCGCCTGATCGCCGTGGTGTTCGGCACCAACAGCGAAGTGGCCCGTGCTGCTGAAACCCAGAAGCTGCTGACTTACGGTTTCCGCTTCTTCGAAACCCAGACCTTCTATCAGAAAGGCGCCGAGCTGGCTCAGGCACCTGTCTGGAAAGGCACCACCAATCAAGTCAAGGCCGGCCTGGCTCAAGACCTGACCATGACCCTGCCAAAAGGCCAGCTGAAAAAGCTCGCCGCCAGCATGACCATGACCCCGCAACTGGTCGCGCCAATCGCCAAGGGCGATGTGATCGGTAAAGTCGAAGTGAAACTGGACGACAAAGTGGTGCACAGCGCCGACCTGATCGCTCTGGACGCGGTCGACGAGGGTGGTATCTTCCGCCGCATGTGGGATAGCATCCGTCTATTCTTCTACGGCTTGTTCAACTGAATTAGTGTGGACCTGCATGGCCCCGTTCCAATCCGGAGCGGGGCCATGTCCGTTGCCACGGCTTACGAGGCCGTTACGCCATGACAGACACTGAAGTAAAGGCACCAAAAATCGAATTCCCCTGCGCGGATTACCCGATCAAGGTAATTGGCGACACCGGCGTGGGTTTCAGGGACAAAATCATCGCGATCCTTGAGAAACACGCGACCGTTGACCACAACACCTTTGCCGAACGGCAGAGTACCAACGGCAAGTACACGACCATCCAGTTGCACATCATCGCCACCGGCCAGGAACAGCTGTACGACATCAACAGCGAGTTGCGGGCTACCGGCTTCGTGCACATGGTGCTGTGATGTCTGGCACGCTGGGCTTTCGCGAGCTCGGTCAGATGGCTTACGAGCCAGTCTGGCATGCCATGCAGCGCTTCACCAACGAACGTGGCAGCGATGCTGCGGACGAGATCTGGCTGGTCGAGCACCCACCGGTGTTCACCCAGGGGCAGGCCGGCAAGGCTGAGCATCTGCTGCTGCCGGGAGATATTCCGGTGGTGAAGGTTGATCGCGGTGGTCAGGTGACTTATCACGGTCCCGGCCAACTGGTGGCCTACCTGTTACTGGACGTGCGCAAGCTGGGGTTCGGCGTGCGTGATCTGGTCAGCCGCATGGAGCAATGCCTGATCGAGCTGCTGGCCAGCTACGGCGTGACCGCGGTGGCCAAGCCGGATGCGCCGGGTGTCTATGTCGATGGCGCGAAAATCGCTTCTCTGGGTCTGCGGATCCGACACGGTTGCTCCTTTCATGGCCTGGCCTTGAACGTGGATATGAACCTGGAACCGTTTCGACGGATTAATCCCTGCGGCTACGCCGGGCTGGCGATGACCCAGCTGAGCGATCACGCAGGATCGATTGAATTTGCCGAGGTAAGTGCCCGGCTGCGCGCGCAGCTCGTCAAACACCTCGACTATGCTGAGCAGACGACCCTAACGGGCGGAATCGACTGATATGACTACTGATGCAGTGCAAACCATGATCCCGACGCTCGATGTCACCGAGCGTCCGGCCCCGCGTGCCAAGGTTGAAGCCGGCGTCAAGCTGCGCGGCGCCGAGAAGGTTGCACGCATCCCGGTGAAGATCATCCCTACCACTGAACTGCCGAAGAAACCCGACTGGATTCGCGTGCGCATCCCGGTTTCCCCGGAGGTCGACCGCATCAAGGCCCTGCTGCGTAAACACAAGCTGCACAGCGTGTGCGAAGAGGCGTCCTGCCCGAACCTGGGCGAGTGCTTCTCCGGCGGCACCGCGACCTTCATGATCATGGGTGACATCTGCACCCGTCGCTGCCCGTTCTGCGACGTTGGTCATGGTCGTCCGAAGCCACTGGACGTCAACGAGCCGGAAAGCCTGGCCATTGCCATCGCCGACCTGAAACTCAAGTACGTCGTAATCACCTCGGTAGACCGCGACGACCTGCGTGACGGCGGTGCCCAGCATTTTGCCGATTGCATCCGCGAAATCCGCAAACTGTCGCCGAACGTGCAGCTCGAGACCCTGGTCCCGGACTACCGTGGCCGCATGGACGTCGCGCTGGAAATCACCGCCGCCGAGCCGCCGGATGTGTTCAACCACAACCTGGAAACCGTGCCGCGCCTGTACAAGGCTGCGCGTCCGGGTTCGGATTACCAGTGGTCGCTGACCCTGCTGCAACGCTTCAAGCAGATGATGCCGCACATTCCGACCAAGTCCGGTTTGATGCTGGGCCTGGGCGAAACCGACGAAGAAGTCATCGAAGTCATGAAGCGCATGCGCGAACACGACATTGACATGCTGACCCTGGGCCAGTACCTGCAACCGTCCCGCAGCCACTTGCCGGTCCAGCGCTTCGTACACCCGGACACCTTCGCCTGGTTCGCCGAGGAAGGTTACAAGATGGGCTTCAAGAACGTTGCTTCCGGGCCGCTGGTACGTTCCTCGTACCACGCTGACGAGCAGGCGAAACTGGTCAAGGCCGAGCTGATGTCGTCCTGATCCCGTTTTGAGAGCAAAAAAAGGCCCGCAAGGCTTCCAGGCCTTGCGGGCCTTTTTTTAGCAGTGCCCACGGCGATTACAGTCTTTTCCTGCAAACCGTGGTGCGATTGACCCTCTTCTGTTTATTCCCGTTCCTGACTACTGTGTGCTGAAGCGTTCACAGGGAGAATCATGGATGACTGCTCGACCGACCCACACCCTTTGTCCTCATGCCCCCGTTCCGGCCTTGCCGCCTACAGGGCTGATTGGCGTGATCGCGCCCGCCGGCCCCGCAGCGCTGGACACCGATAAAGCCATCGGCTGGATGCGCGCTCGCGGCTATTCGCTGCGCGTGTTTCCCGGCGTTTATGAGCAAGACGGTTATCTGGCTGGCAGTGATGATGTGCGGCTCAATGACTTGCATGGCGCATTCGCCGACAGAGAGGTCGATGCCATTCTCTGTCTGCGTGGCGGTTACGGTACGCCGCGTTTGCTTGATCGCATCGATTTCGAATTACTGCGCAACAACGCCAAGCCGTTTATCGGTTACAGCGACGTCACTGCGCTGCACTTGGCCATCAGTCGTTATGCAGGCTTCGTGACGTTTCACGGCCCGATGCTCAACGCGGACCTGCTGGGTGACAAGCAGCAACCCACCGAGTTCTCGTTTTTCAACATGCTGCGCGGGCAGGTGAAGGCGGGCAGTGTGCTTTCTCACCCGGTGGCCTGGCCGTTGACCACCATCGAGCCCGGCATCGCTCACGGGCGCTTGTTGGGGGGCAATCTGTCGATGATCGCCGCGACCATGGGCACGCCTTACGAGATCGATGCCGAGGGCGTCATCCTGTTCATCGAAGACATCAACGAGCCGCTGTATCGCATCGACCGGCTGCTGACTCATTTGCGTCTGGCCGGCACGTTGCACAAGCTGCGTGGGGTTCTGGTGGGGGATGTGGCAGGGGTTGATGCGATCGCCCTGAAGAAGTTGCTCAAGCAGACCTTTGCGCCGTTGCGCATCCCCGTGCTGGCCGGATGGCGTAGCGGGCATTGTGATCCGAATTTGACGCTGCCGATGGGCGCGCTGGTCAGGCTGGATGCGGGGGACAAGGCGTTGGGGTTGGAGCAGGATGTGGTGATCAAGGCTTAGGAATTCATCGCCTGACAGTCAGTCTTCGCGAGCAAGCCCGCTCCCACATTCGACCGCGTTTTCATCAAAGAACTCGGTCAACTGTGGGAGCGGGCTTGCTCGCGAAAGCGGTATCAGCCATTCGTCTTACTATCGGCTACGCAACCCTTCCAGCAACTTGTGCGTCGGATAACCATCCGCCGGCCAGCCAAACGACTGCTGCGCACTGCGGATCGCTTTGCGGGTATTGGCGCCGATAATCCCGTCGGCGGTCCCTGCGTCGTAGTTCTGGGCGCTCAGCAGGTTTTGCAGCTCGATTCGCTCGGTACGGCTCAGCGGCAAGTCATCTTTTGGCCATAGACCGCTGATCAAACCGCCACCATTGAAGCGCTCGGACAGCAGACTCACGGCCAAGGCGTAGGACGAAGAGTTGTTGTACTTGAGAATCGCGCGGAAGTTATCGAGGACCAGGAACGCCGGGCCGCGATAGCCTGCTGGCAACAACAGGGCGGCCGACAGGTGTTCGGAGCCTGCCGGAACCTGGCCGCCATTGGGCAGGGTTACCCCCAGTTGTCGCCACTCGGCCACACTCTTGCGAATCGCGCCATCGGCCAGGACGTAATTGAAGCCGCTCGCCAGTTGTACTTCGAAGCCCCAGGGCTGACCTTTCTGCCAGCCGGAGCTTTGCAGGTAGTGCGCGGTCGAGGCCAATGCATCAGCAGAGCTGTTCCAGATGTCGCGGCGGCCATCGCCGTCAAAGTCTACGGCGTGGGTGTTGTAGGTGGTCGGAATGAACTGGGTCTGGCCCATGGCGCCGGCCCAGGAGCCGAGCATTTTCTCGGGGGCGATATCGCCCTGTTGCAGGATTTGCAAGGCCGCGATCAGTTGCGCATGAGCAAAGCCCGGACGTCGACCTTCATAAGCCAGGGTCGCCAGGGAATTGATCACCGACTTGCTGCCCTGGAACTGACCAAAGTTACTTTCCATGCCCCACACCGCGACCAGAGCCTGACGGTCGACGCCGTAGCGCTGTTCGATGCTTTGCAGGATGTCGGCGTGCTCGCCGACAAGCGCCTGACCTTTGCGCACCCGTAGCGGCGACAGCGCGCCATCGAGGTACTCCCACACCGGGCGAGTGAATTCCGGTTGGCTGCGGTCGGCACGGATCACGCTGTCGTCCACGCTGACATTGGCAAAAGCACGATCGAACAGGTCGGCGCGAATGCCGGCGGCGAGGGCGTCCTTACGGAAACCCGCCTGCCATTCGGCAAAGGTCTGGGTAGGCAGGATGTCGAGATTTTCACCGGTTGGAACCACCGGCGGAATGACCGCAGGGGCCGTCGCAACGGTGCGGGTCTGAAGCGGTTGGGCGTCGGCAGCGGTGGGTTTTTCCGCGCAGGCGACAAGCAGAACGAGGCTGGAGGCAGCTATCAGTTGGCGAAGAGGCCAACGACGGGAAATACAAAGGGGCATGCACAGGTCCAGAGGATACGAATCAGGTGCAGACCTTAACATGTTGAGCGATGGCTTGCCTTTCAGGCCGCCAGAAAGTAAGAAGCCTCCCAGCTGTTAGACTGGAAGGCTTCGCGGCGGTAGCTGCCTTTGCCCTTGCCGGCTCGTTCCTGACGGCTGCGGAACAGTGGCTGGGCGATGATGGATTTGGCCTTGTTGGGGCCATGTTTAGATGGCTTTTTGCTCATGATGATCTCTCGCAAGTGAGTGGGTTTTGCGGGGGGAATAATCTGCCGAAGCAAAGTTTTTGTCTAGTCCCTACATTGTGTAGGACCTTTCGGACGCCTTCGCGGGCAAGCCTCGCTCCTACAGGAATACACACGATCTCTGTAGGAGCGAGGCTTGCCCGCGAATGGCCGTTATGGGTCAAAAACATTACTCTGCGGGCAACGACAATCTCTGCCCGGCCATCAACAGCGTCAACCGACTCAGACTCATCCACGGCGAACCCGCCGCCTGGCCTTTGATCTGCGCATCGATGCGCTGGGCTTCCAACAGCAACTGCGCCCAGCGTTGTGCCGAATAGCGTTGCAGCGCTTTGCTCATCAACGGTTTGCGTTTGTCCCAGATTGGCGGTCGGGCCTGGCTGAAGGCTTTGTCGAGCGGCACGCCTTGGCTGTATTGCAACGACAGGTTGGCCAGCAGACGCAGTTCCCGGGCCAGCGCCCAGAGAATCACCGGCGGTTCGACGCCTTCGCCGCGCAACCCTTCGAGCATGCGCAGGGCGTGAGCGGCCTCGCCATTGAGAATCGCATCGGTCAAGCCGAAGACATCAAAACGCGCACTGTCGGCTACCGCTGCTTGCACGGTTTCGACGGTGATCTGGCCACCTTCGGCCATCAGCTTGAGCTTTTCGATTTCCTGGGCGGCAGCCAGCAGGTTGCCCTCGACCCGTGCGGCGATCAGTTCGACAGCGTCCTGGCTGGCGGAAAGCCCGGCCTGGGACAGGCGTTGACGGATCCAGTTCGGCAACTGGTTGGTGTCCACGGGCCAGATCTGCACGAACTGGGTCTGCGGACCTTCGACCAGCGCCTTGCCCCACTTGGTCTTCTGCGCACTGCCGTCAAGCTTGGGCAGACTGATCAGCAACACCGTGTCTTCGGCGGGGCGCGAACAGTATTCGATAAGTGCCGCGGCGCCTTTGTCTCCGGGTTTGCCGGAGGGCAGACGCAGTTCCAGAAGACGTTTTTCGGCGAACAGCGACATGCTGGCGCCGGCCTGCAGCAGCGTACCCCAGTCGAAACTGGCGTCGGCGGCAAAGACCTGGCGTTCATCGAAACCTTGCTGGCGGGCAGCCGCGCGAATGGCGTCGGCGGCTTCCTGACACAGCAGTGGGTCATCGCCACTGATGACGTAGACCGGCGCGAGGGCACCTTGCAGGTGTTTAGCGAGTTGGGCGGGGGCGAGTTTCATAAGAAGAGGCAAACGGGGCGCCTGAGCGCCCCGTAAGGCTTATTGCTGCGGCAGTTCGACAGGCGACTGACGCGGCGTCTGCGCTTCAGCTTTCTGTGCCGCTTCCAGCGCGTCGGTTTCAGCCTTGGCCCTGGCATCAGCGGTCTGCTGCAGCTGTTCCAACTGAGTTGGGGAGAGCTGTTGCAGGCGCAGCATCATGCGTTGAACCAGTTCACGACGCATTTCCTTGCGGGCATCGTTGGCTTCCTGGTCGGAACCCACCAGGTTGTTGCCGTCATGGATGAAGACTTTCTGCACTTCGAGCTTGTCGCTCAGCAGTGGCAGGTTGCTCTGACCCCGGATGTCGTAGTTCAGCACCATGGTCATCTGGTACTCGCCAGTACGACCGGCGCCTGCGTAACTGAGGATGCGCTGGCTTTCCTGCTCATCGGTCAGCACCAGTTTATGAGGTGCGCCGCTGTAGACCTTGACGCCACTGCTTTCCAGCACCTGACGCAATTGCGTTACGGTTTCGCCGTAGGCATTGCGGGCGCTCAGATCGAGTTCCTTGATCGCCAGTTCAGTGGTGCCGGTGCCGCGCAGCTGGAAACCGCAGGCGCTCAGCAGGACTGCAAGGCCCATCACCAGCAAATTGCGTTTGATCATCATGTTGCTCCCCTTGAAACCATGTGGGCCGGTCAAGCGGCCCGAAAGGTTTTACTCGGCGCCAGGCATCACCTGGCGCCCGATCCAATTTAGCTGGCGACGATATTGACCAGTTTCCCGGGCACTACGATCACTTTGCGAATAGTCAGGCCATCGACGAAGCGCAGGACGTTTTCGTTGGCCCGTGCGGCCGCCTCGACTTCTTCGCGGCTGGCGCTGGCCGGCATTTCGAGGTGGCCGCGCAGCTTGCCGTTGACTTGAATGACAAGCTGCAGGCTGTCCTGTACCAAGGCGCTTTCATCCAGCACCGGCCAACCGGCATCGATGACCGGATCGGCGTGACCCAGGCGATGCCACAGTTCGTGGCTGATGTGCGGGGTGATCGGAGCCAGCAGCAGGACTACGGTTTCCAGACCCTCGTGAATCAGTGCGCGATCCTGTTCGGTGCTTTGCGCGGCTTTTTCCAGCACGTTCATCAGCGTCATCACTTGGGCGATGGCGGTGTTGAATTTGTGGTTCTGGCCGACGTCGTGGCTGGCCTGCTTGATGGCCTGGTGGATCGAACGGCGAATGGCTTTTTGCTCGTCGTTCAGGCTGGCGACGTCCAGTTTGCCCGGCAGGCCCTGAGTGACGTGCGCTTGAGCCAGGCGCCAGACGCGCTTGAGGAAGCGGTGCGAACCCTCTACGCCGGAGTCGGACCATTCCGCGCTCATGTCGGGTGGCGAGGCGAACATCATGAACAGGCGGCAGGTGTCTGCGCCGAACTGGTCAATCATCGATTGTGGGTCGACGCCGTTGTTCTTTGACTTGGCCATCTTCTCGGTGCCACCGATTTCCACCGGCAGGCCGTCTGCGATCAGCTTGGCGCTAATGACCTTGGCCTTACTGTCGCGTTCAAGTTCGACATCCGCCGGGTTGAACCACGTGTAGGCACCGTTGGCTTCGCGACGGTAGTAAGTCTCGGCGATCACCATGCCCTGAGTCAGCAGGTTCTTGAATGGCTCGTTGGAGCTCACCAGGCCTTCATCACGCATCAGCTTGTGGAAGAAGCGCGCATAAAGCAGGTGAAGAATGGCGTGTTCGATGCCACCGATGTACTGATCCACCGGCAACCAATGGTCGGCCGCCGATTTTTCCACCAGACCACCTTCATAGTGTGGCGAGGCGTAACGGGCGTAGTACCACGAGGACTCGACAAAGGTGTCCATGGTGTCGGTTTCACGCTTGGCTGCAGCGCCGCATTTCGGGCAGGTGCACTCGTAGAACTCGGGCATGCGCGCCAGTGGCGAACCGGCGCCGTCCGGTACGACGTCTTCCGGCAGCACCACGGGCAGTTGATCTTCCGGGACCGGCACATCACCGCAGGTGTCGCAGTGGATGATCGGGATCGGGCAGCCCCAGTAGCGCTGACGGCTGATGCCCCAGTCACGCAGGCGGAACTGGGTGCGCGAGGCACCGAGGTTTTTCTTGATCAGCGCCACTTCAATGGCGTCGAAGGCGCCTGCGAAGTCGAGGCCATCGAATTCGCCGGAGTTGATCAGCGTGCCGTGCTCGCCGTACGCATCCTGCCAAGGCGCCGGGTTGGTGTCGCCGGAACTTGTGCGCACCACGGATTTGATCGGCAGGTTGTACTTGGTGGCGAACTCGAAATCACGTTCGTCGTGAGCCGGAACAGCCATGACCGCGCCATCGCCGTAATGCATCAGCACGTAGTTGGCGACCCACACCGGGAGTTTCTCCCCGGTCAGCGGGTGTTCGACGAACAGCGAGGTCGGCAGGCCTTTTTTCTCTTGAGTGGCGACGTCGGCTTCGGCAACGCTGCCGCCCTTGCATTCAGCGATGAACGCTTGCAGCTCAGGGTTGTTCTGCGCGGCCAGGGTCGCCAGATGGTGTTCGGCGGCCACCGCAACGTAGGTTGCGCCCATCAGGGTGTCCGGACGGGTAGTGAACACTTTCAGTGCGCCGGCTTCGCCGATGGAATCGACGTCGTACGGGAACTGCACTTCCATGCCGCGGGATTTGCCGATCCAGTTGCGCTGCATGGTCTTGACCTGCTCAGGCCAGCCCGTCAGTTCGTCGAGGCTTTCCAGCAGCTCATCCGCGTAGGCGGTGATCTTGAAGTAGTACATCGGGATTTCGCGCTTTTCGATCAGCGCGCCGGAACGCCAGCCGCGACCGTCGATCACTTGCTCGTTGGCCAGAACGGTCTGGTCGACCGGGTCCCAGTTCACAGTGCCGCTTTTTTTGTAAATCACGCCTTTTTCGAACAGGCGAGTGAACAGCCATTGTTCCCAGCGGTAGTAATCAGGCTTGCAGGTGGTCACTTCGCGCGACCAGTCCACCGCCAGGCCCAGGCTGCGCAGCTGGCTTTTCATGTAGGCGATGTTTTCGTAGGTCCACTTGGCGGGCGCTACGTTGTTCTTCATCGCGGCGTTTTCCGCCGGCATGCCGAAGGCGTCCCAACCCATGGGTTGCAGGACGTTCTTGCCTTGCATGCGCTGGTAGCGGGAGATCACGTCGCCGATGGTGTAGTTGCGCACGTGCCCCATGTGTAGCTTGCCGCTGGGGTAAGGGAACATCGACAGGCAGTAGAACGTCTCCTTGCCTGGCTGTTCACTGACTTCAAAGGACTTTTGCTCGTCCCAGAATGACTGGGCGGCGGCTTCGATTTCACGGGGCTGATATTGTTCGTGCATGGCTACTTTTGAACTGAATAGGGGTGGCCTAATCCTCTTCAATGCAACGCTGGACGGTGATAACGCCAAATCGGCGTTTCGGTGCCCAGGCGAGCTGGAAGTGGAGTTACAGGAAGCGCCGTAGCATACATGACCGCACTCTACCGAGGGAAACCCTGATTACACGCAAGGACGTGGCCAATACCCGCTCCGAGGGCCGTTGGTCGCGGCACTCAGCCGGTTTTTTCAGCGAGGCTAAGCTCTAAAAGGGGAGTGAGTCTTATCTTCAATGAGGTGATGGATGGTTGAGTCACAGCAAAAAGCTACAAAACCGGAGCTGTACGAAAAACTGATAGACCGTCTCGCAATGGCGCTGGATACGGCCAAAACTGCCGGACGGCTGCGTGATGAGCGTCCCCTGGAGCTGGAGCTGCGTGGTTTGAGCCCCGCAGAGTTTGAACTGGTCAAGGCCTATCTGGATCGTAGTGAACGTGAAACGCAGGGATGCTTGTCAGCAGCAGTGAAGCAACTCGAGGCACCACGTTCGGCCAAGATCATCTGGCTCAAGGATAAGGCACCCGGCAAAGGCGCGGGAAAGGTCCGGTCTTTGCAATTCAAGTAAGGGCACTTGAAGCCATGGAAAATGGTTTTTTGAAACAAAGTCCTTCCACATTTGTTGTCGCATTGCGTCAACCCACCTAGGCTTCGGGCATCTATGGAGATGCCCGATGCCTTTTCGTTATTTCATTAAACAACTTCTTCTGCCACCCGGCATTTTATTGCTGCTGCTGGTACTTGCCTGGTGGTGGCGCCGCTCAAGGCCGAGGCTGGCGGGGGTGTGTTTCATCTTGGGCGTGGGCGGCTTCTGGTTGATGAGCCTGCCGGTCGTGGTGGAGTGGAGTGCCAAGTCGCTGGAGCGCGAGTCGCCGCTGGCGCGCGAGGAATGGGCAACCTTGGGCCGACGGGCGGACGCGATCGTGGTGCTGGGTTCAGGGCGTGAGCGGGGCGATCCGGCCTGGGGCGTTGATCAGCCGACCGGTGTAGGCCTGGGGCGCGAGCGTTATGCCGCGCGCCTGGCCAAGGCGTCCGGCTTGCCGATTCTGACCAGCGGCGGCCTGCATTACGGCACTCCACCGACCGAAGCGAAGCTGATGGCGGACTCATTGCTCGACGATTTTGGCGTGACGGTACGCTGGCAGGAAGGGCGCAGCCGCACGACCTGGGAAAACGCGCAATTCAGCGCTCAGGTGTTGTTGCCGGAGGGGATCAAGCGGGTGGTGGTCGTGACTCAGGCCTGGCACATGCCGCGAGCGGTCTGGAGTTTCCAGCAGGCCGGATTTGAGGTAGTGCCCGCGCCAGTGGGGTTTTTAGGCGTGGACAATGCCCGGCCGCTGGGTGGCTGGATGCCGGAGTTCAAATCGATCTGGCAGAGCGGGCAGTTGATGAATGAGGCGGTGGGGCAGATCGGGTATTCGTTGTTTTATCGAGGCGATGTTGACGCTGATTGATGTTGTGCCTGTGATGCCGTCTTCGCGAGCAAGCCCGCTCCCACATTCAATCTCTTTCGTTCACACATTATGTGTTCACAGAGGATCAAATGTTGGGGCGGGCTTGCTCGCGAAGCTTTTAAACGGTCTTCGCCATCCGGTTGGCCACCAGCGCCCAACCAAATAACAACACGCTAATGATGATCAACGGCCACGAACGCCATTGCAGGTACGGCGTCAGGTTGTGCATTGGCACCACTTCGCCATACAGAATGCCTTGTTCGAACTGCGGGATCTGCACAGTGATCTGGCCAAACGGGTTGATCAGGCCGGTCACGCCGTTGTTGGTGGCGCGGATCATCCAGCGGCCGGCTTCAAGTGCGCGCATCTGCGCCATCTGCAAGTGTTGCAGCGGGCCGATCGAGGTGCCGAACCAGGTGTCGTTACTGATGGTCAGCAGCAAATCGCTACGGGCAGCGAGGCTGGCTGCGAATTCCGGGTAGACCACTTCGTAGCAGATGAACGGCGCAATCTGATAACCCTTGGCTTGCAGCAGCGCTTGATCGGCCGGCCCACGGGCAAAGTCGGACATCGGCAGGTCGAAGAAAGCGATCAGGCCGCGCAAGACTTCTTGCAGTGGCACGTATTCGCCGAACGGCACCAGTTTCTGCTTCAGGTAAGTGCCATCGCCTTCACCGACGACGGTAATGCCGTTGAAATAGCGCTTCTCGTGATGGAGTTCCTGGCGAATCGGCACGCCAGTGATCAACGCGGATTTACGCTCGGCGGCGAAACTTCCCATCATGTTCAGATAGCCCTCGGCGGACTCCTTGAGCACCGGGACCGCCGTTTCCGGCCAGATCAGCAGGTCGACGCGTTTGGAACTGAAACTCATGTCGCGGTACAGCGCCAGCTGCGCATTGAGCTGCGAGGGGTCCCACTTCATGCTTTGTTCGATGTTGCCCTGAATCGCCGCGACGCTCAGTGGTGCGCCTGCCGGGCTGGTCCAGGCATGTTCCTTGAGCGCCATGCCGGCCAACCATGGGCCTGCCAGCAGTAACACGCCGACAGCGATGAAGCCTTTACGGCCAGTGCGTACCAGGCGCGCAGCGTTGTAGATCAGCGCAGCCGTCAGGGCCAGGGTGAAGGAGATCAGCCACATTCCGCCGACCGGCGCGAGCCCGGCCAATGGGCCGTCGAGTTGGCTATAACCGGAATAGAGCCATGGGAAACCGGTAAGGAACCAGCCGCGAAAGGCTTCCTGACCCACCCACAACGCCGCAAATGCCAAGGCATCGGCCAGCGGCGCTTCGTTACGGCGCAGCCAGCGCGCCCAAATCCAGGCGGGCAGGGCGAAGAACCAGGCAATCGCCGCGGTGAACAGCAGCATCAAGAATCCGGCCAGCAGCACCGAGGCGCCACCAAAGTTATGGATGCTGTAGTAGATCCAGCTAGTGCCCGCGGCAAACAGGCCGAAACCGAAACACCAGCCACGGCCCAAGGCCTGACGGGGGTTCAGTTCACGCAAAGCGGCGTAAAAGAAACCGACCGCCAGCAATGCCAGCGGCCAGATATCGAACGGCGCCAAGGCCAGAGTGGTGAGTGCACCGGCCGCCATGGCCAGCGAATTACCGGGCCAGCCGGGGCGGGTCATCCAGTGCATTTCTTTCCTTAATTTTTACCGGGCAATAGGTGTCAGACGCAGCAAGTGAATCCGACGACTGTCGGCGTTCAGGATGCGGAAGCGATAGGCGCCGATTTCAGTGATTTCGTTGCGTTTTGGCAAGTGCCCGAACGCGCTCATCACCAAGCCACCAACGGTGTCGAATTCATCGTCGGAGAATTCGCTGTCGAAGAACTCGTTGAAGTTATCGATTGGCGTCAGGGCCTTGATCAGGAAGTCACCGCTGGGCAGCGGCTTGATGTAGCTGTCTTCTTCGACGTCGTGCTCGTCTTCGATGTCGCCGACGATCTGTTCCAGCACGTCTTCGATGGTCACCAGACCGGCCACGCCGCCGTATTCGTCAATGACGATGGCCATGTGGTTATGGTTGGCGCGAAACTCGCGCAGCAGCACATTCAGGCGCTTGGACTCGGGCACGAACGTAGCCGGGCGCAGCAGGTCCTTGATGTTGAAGCTGTCGCCGTTTTCCTTGAGGATCAACGGCAACAAGTCCTTGGCCAGCAACACACCCATCACGTCATCGTGGCTTTCGCCGATCACCGGGTAGCGGGAGTGGGCCGAGTCGACCACGGCCGGCAGGAACTCGCGAGGTGTCTGGGTCGCCTTGATGCTGATCATCTGCGAGCGCGGGACCATGATGTCCCGTACTTGCAGGTCTGCAACCTGGATGGCGCCTTCGACGATGGCCAGCGCTTCGCTGTCCAGCAACTTGTTTTGATGTGCATCGCGCAGCAGCTCCAGCAGCTCCTGGCGGTTTTTCGGCTCGTGGGCAAAAGCCTGGGTGAGCTTACCCAGCCATGACTTCTGCCCGTTGCTCGATCGATCTTCGCTCATAGCGATTACTCTGAATCCTTTGTTGTTACGATTGGGGATGTGTCTGTTTCGTCGTCCGCATAAGGGTCTGGATGACCCAACTCTGCAAGCAACGTTCGTTCCAGTGCTTCCATTTCTTCGGCTTCATCGTCATCTATATGGTCGTAACCAAGCAGATGCAAGCAGCCGTGAATGACCAGGTGCGCCCAGTGAGCCTTTAATTCCTTGCCTTGTTCCGCCGCTTCGCGCTCCACCACTGCTACGCAGATCACCAGATCGCCGAGCAGGGGAATATCGAGAAACTCATCGGGGACATCGGCCGGAAACGACAAAACGTTGGTGGCGTAGTCTTTCTGCCGCCAGGTGAAGTTCAGTTCGCGGGCTTCCTCTTCGTCGACCAGACGGATGGTCATTTCGGAGTCGGCAGTACGCTGGCGCAGGGCCAGTTCGCACCATTGTCGGAATTCGGCTTCGCTTGGGGCAGACGCTTCGGTAGCCAGTTGCAGGTCAAGCTCAAGCATCGGGGCGAGTGTCCTTGGGAGAGGGCTTCGCCGTTTCGTCGGCTGTGCGATTTTCGAAGCGCTCATAGGCCTCGACAATGCGTTGCACCAACGGATGGCGCACCACGTCCTTGGGCATGAAGTGGGTGAAGCTGATCCCCGGAACGTCTTTGAGCACCTCGATCACATGATGCAGCCCGGATTTGGTGCCTTTCGGCAGGTCGACCTGGGTGATGTCACCGGTGATGACCGCAGTGGAGCCGAAGCCGATGCGGGTCAGGAACATCTTCATCTGTTCGACGGTGGTGTTCTGGCTTTCGTCGAGGATGATGAAACTGTTGTTCAGCGTACGACCGCGCATGTAGGCCAGTGGCGCGACTTCGATCACTTGACGCTCGATCAGCTTGGCCACGTATTCGAAGCCGAGCATTTCGTAGAGCGCGTCGTAGAGCGGGCGCAGGTACGGATCGATCTTTTGCGACAGATCACCCGGCAGGAAGCCGAGCTTTTCGCCCGCTTCAACCGCCGGACGAACCAGCAGAATACGGCGAATCTGCTCGCGTTCCAGCGCATCTACCGCGCAGGCAACGGCCAGATAGGTCTTGCCGGTACCGGCCGGGCCGATGCCGAAGTTGATGTCGTTACCGAGGATTTCCTTCACATAGCGCACCTGATTCAAGCCGCGAGGGCGAATCATGCCTTTCTTGGTGCGCAAGGCGACGGACGGTTCGGCGGGGGAGTGGTTGTCCAGTTCCTCGACGGCCGATTCCTGCAGGAACAGGTGAACCATGTCTGGCGACAGCTCGGTACCTTTGGTTTCCCGGTACAAGCGGCGCAGAAGGTTTTCCGCGGAGGTGGTGTGCTTGGGCTCGCCGATCAGTTCGAACTGATTTCCGCGGTTGCGGATCTCGATCGCGAGGCGCTGTTCGATCAAGCGCAGATGCTCGTCGAATTGCCCGCACAGATTGGCGAAGCGGCGAGCTTCAAAAGGCTCGAGGATGAAACGATGTGGTTCTATGGGTGCGTTCAAGGTCGTATTTAGCCGCCCTGGGGCAATTATGATGAATCAAGGATAGCGCCAGTCGCCTGGGTACGAAAGCTCTTAAACCGACCAATGTGATTCATGGTCTGACGCGATCTCTGTGGGAGCGGGCTTGCTCGCGAAGAGGGAGTGTCAGTCGACATTAGTGTGGCTGACACACCGCTTTCGCGAGCAAGCCCGCTCCCACAAGGGGAATACGGTGTTATTGGATCAGCGAGCCCCGCAGCGAGTGCGGTTGCGCGGCATCGATGTGCACGTCGGCGAACTGGCCGATCAGGGTCGGATTGTCGCAGCGGAAGTTGACGATACGATTATTCTCGGTCCGGCCTTGCAGTTCACCGGGGTCTTTTTTCGAATAATCGGTGACCAGAATCCGCTGAATGGAGCCCACCATTTGTCGGCTGATCTCGAAACCTTGCTGGTTCAGGCGATGTTGCAGGGCGTTCAAACGTTCTTTTTTCAGTTCTTCCGGCGTTTCGTCGGCCAGATCGGCGGCCGGCGTGCCCGGACGCTGGCTATAGACGAACGAGTAGGAAAAGTCGAAACCGACGTCTTCGATCAGCTTCATGGTCTGTTCGAAGTCTTTTTCGGTCTCGCCCGGGAAACCGACGATGAAGTCAGAACTGATGCAGATCCCCGGCACGGCAGCCCGCAACTTGCGCAGTTTGGATTTGTACTCCAGTGCGGTGTGGTTGCGTTTCATCGCCGCGAGGATCCGGTCGGAACCCGATTGCACTGGCAAATGCAGGTGTTTCACCAGCTCCGGCACGTCGGCGTGGGCCTGGATCAGGCTGTCGGAGAATTCCAGCGGGTGCGAGGTGGTGTAGCGAATCCGGTCGATGCCATCGACAGCGGCTACTACCCGGATCAATTCCGCCAGATCAGCCAGGCGCCCATCGTGAGTGGTGCCGCGATAACCGTTGACGTTCTGCCCCAGCAAGGTCACTTCGCGCACGCCGTTTTCGGCCAGGTGAATGATCTCGGCAATCACGTCGTCGAACGGTCGGCTGACTTCTTCACCGCGCGTATAAGGCACCACGCAGAAGGTGCAGTACTTGCTGCAGCCTTCCATGACCGACACGTAAGCGCTCGGCCCGTCGATGCGCGGCTCGGGCAAGTGGTCGAATTTTTCGATTTCCGGGAACGAGACGTCGACTTGCGGCAGTTTGGTCAGGCGCGCGGCGTCGATCATTTCCGGCAGGCGGTGCAGGGTCTGCGGGCCGAATACCACGTCCACGTACGGAGCGCGATCACGGATGGCCGCGCCTTCCTGGCTGGCCACGCAGCCGCCGACGGCGATGACCATTTCCGGGTTAGCCAGTTTCAATTCGCGCCAGCGACCCAGCTGGGAATACACCCGGTCCTGGGCGCGTTCGCGGATCGAGCAGGTGTTGAGCAGGATCACGTCGGCGTCTTCAGCGCGAGCGGTGACTTCCAGGGCCTGGTGTTCACCCAGCAGATCGACCATGCGCGAGCTGTCGTACTCGTTCATCTGGCAACCGTGGGTTTCGATGTAAAGCTTCTTGGCCATGGATAGAGTCATCACGTGATTCAAAGAACCGCGCATTATAGGGAACATGCACCAAGGTTCCTACCGTTGCGCGTCCGGTGGCTATGCTATAGTTCGCGCCCTCATTTTTATCCCCGATGTGTTACCCGCCCACCATGACCAAACGTGAAGCTCCAATCTACAAGGTGATTTTCCTCAACCAAGGCCAGGTGTACGAAATGTACGCCAAGCAGATCTATCAAAGTGATCTGTGGGGCTTCCTGGAAGTGGAAGAGTTCGTCTTTGGCGAGCGCACGCAAGTGGTCGTCGATCCGAGCGAAGAGAAGCTCAAGGCTCAGTTCGAAGGCGTTGTACGCAGTTTTGTACCGATGCATTCGATCGTGCGCATCGACGAGGTCGAGCGCTTGGGCACACCGAAAATCAGCGAAGCCCGTGGCGCGGTCGGCAATGTCATGCCGTTTCCGATGCCGATGCCTGAGAAGTAGTCTTCAAGACCGAGCCGCTCCCTTCGCGGGCAAGCCTCGCTCCTACAGGCCCGCGCTGCCCTTGTAGGAGCGAGGCTTGCCCGCGAAGAGGCCAGAAAGACCAACGCAGAATTCAGGGCAGTGGCGAAAACGGCGTACGCCCATCGGCGCTCTGCAATTCCATCAGGTATTTACGGAAAATTTGCCCCAGTACCTGGGTAGCGACTTCCAGATCTTCGCGGGGCATTTTTTCGGCGACTTCGTCGGCGGTGTCCAGCGCCTCTTCGGCGCCGTTGACCGCGGCCATTTTCAGCACGATATACGCCTGAACGTTATTGGCCGGTACGCCTTCGCCATGGAAGAACATGGTGCCAAGTTTGAATTGCGCCTGGGCGTGGCCTTGCAGCGAGGCCTTTTCGAAGTAGCTCAGGGCTTGATTGAGGTCGCGCGGCGCGTTTTTGCCGTCGTAGTAGAACTCACCCAACTCGTATTGCGCTTGCGCATCCCCTTCATCCGACGCTTTCTGACAGGCAGCGAGCGCTTGCGTCAGGTCTTGCGGCTGAGTATTGAGGGTGCAGCGACCCATCGCCGGGATCAACAACGAGTTTCCGCCTGCTTGTGCGAGCGCGAGCAGGGGCTGAAGGAGCAACAGGCAGCCCAATGCAAGGGTGCGGCCGGTGCGGTTCATGGGAATCGACTTACCTCTGAGGGGCGCGTGGACCCATCGAGGGGATCCAATAAGCGCGCATTATGAAATAAGCAGGGCCAACCTTACAAAGTCTTTACTCGTTTTTCTGCTGCGCGGGGAATATATCGCCCACTTTGCGGGGAATTATTGGCAGATGAACAGGAAAAAGGGTGCGGATGTAGGTGAAAGCTGACGTTGGCAATGGCCAACGTCAGCGTTGCAGCTTTATTTCAATGCGGCGAATGCACGCTCGGCGGCGTCCAGTGTCAGTTTCAACTCGGTTTCACCGTGGGCGATCGAGGTGAAACCGGCTTCGAAGGCGCTTGGCGCCAGGTACACGCCGCCTTCGAGCATCAGGTGGAAGAAACGCCCGAACAGGCCGGCGTCGCTGGCCATCACGTCATCGAAGGTCACGATGTCGTCGGCGCCGCTGAAGTACAGACCGAACATGCCGCCGGCCTGAGTGGTCACGAACGGAATGCCGGCGGCGTCGGCGCGCTGTTGCAGACCATCAAGCAGACGGCTGGTGTAGTCGCTCAGCTCGGCGTGGAAACCAGGACGACTGATCAGGCGCAGCGTGGTCAGGCCCGCCGCCATCGCCAGCGGGTTACCCGACAACGTGCCGGCCTGGTAGACCGGCCCCAGTGGCGCGATTTGCTCCATGATCTTGCGTTTGCCGCCGAAGCAGCCAACCGGCATGCCGCCACCGATGATCTTGCCGAAGGTGCTCAGGTCCGGCGTGACGCCGTAGTGGGCTTGGGCACCACCGAGGGCGACACGGAAACCGGTCATCACTTCGTCGAAAATCAGCACCACGCCGTGCTTGTCGCACAGGGTCCGCAGGCCTTCAAGGAAGCCCGGTGCCGGCGGTACGCAGTTCATGTTGCCGGCCACGGGCTCGACGATGATGCAGGCCACGTCCTGGCCGACTTCGGCGAGCATGGTTGCAACCGCGTCGATGTCGTTGAACGGCAGGGTCAGGGTGTGTTTGGCGAACGCCGCCGGTACACCGGCCGAACTTGGTACGCCTTGGGTCAGGGCGCCGGAACCGGCCTTGACCAGCAGGCTGTCGGAGTGGCCGTGGTAGCAGCCTTCGAACTTGATGATGCTGTCACGGCCGGTAAAGCCACGGGCCAGACGGATGGCGCTCATGGTCGCTTCGGTGCCGGAGCTGACCATGCGCACCATTTCCATCGACGGCACGATCGAGCAGACCAGATCGGCCATTTCGGTTTCCATCGCGGTCGGGGCGCCGTAGGACAGGCCGTGTTCCAGCTGTTTGCGCACCGCGTCCAGCACGTCCGGATGGCTGTGGCCGAGAATCATCGGCCCCCAGGAACCGACGTAATCCACATAGCGCTTGTCATCTTCGTCGGTGACGTAGGCGCCTTCGGCGTGTTTGAAGAACAGCGGCGTGCCGCCAACACTCTTGAACGCACGAACAGGCGAGTTCACGCCTCCGGGAATGTGTTTTTGGGCATTGGCAAACAGGGTTTCGGAACGAGACATGATCGGGCTCTCAAAAATCAGGATTTGAACAATTCGTTAAAGGCGCGGGCGCGGCGTGTCACTTCAGCCGGGCTGTCGGCGCCAAACAGGCCATGCACCACCGCCAGCAAGTCGACCCCGTGGGCCACCAGTGGCGCAGCGTTGTCCAGCGTGATGCCGCCGATCGCGCAGATCGGCAGATGCAATTTGCTGCGGGCCTGATCAAGCAGTTCGAGGCCGCAGGCCGGTGCGCCGGGTTTGGTATTGGAATTGAAGAAGCGGCCGAAGGCGACGTAACTGGCGCCTTCTTTGGCGGCTTGTTCGGCGAGTTCGAGTTGCGCATGGCAGGTCGAGCCGATAATGGCCTGACGACCGAGGAGCGCCCGAACCGGCATCAGCGGGCCATCGGTCTGGCCCAGGTGCACGCCGACGTTCAGGCGTGCGGCCAGTTCGGCGTCATCGTTGATGATCAGATGAGTCTTGTAACGTTCGCACAGATCGCGCAGGGCTTCGGCTTCGCGCAGGCGGCGGGCCTCGTCGCTGCTCTTGTCACGGTATTGCAGCAGGGTGACGCCGCCTTCGAGCGCCGCCTCCACGTACGAAAGAAATTTCCCGGCCAGTAACTGGCTGTCGGTAATGGCGTACAGGCCACGTAGTTTCATCGGACAAGCCTCATGGCGTTACGAACAGAAGTCCAGTGGCAAGCGGCGCGGCACGAACTGGCCTTTGCCCAGCTGCTCCGCATCACGCAAGGTGCGCCAAGTGTAGTCAAGCGCGCTCTTCACGGCACTGGCGAGGTGTTCGCCCTGGGCCAGACGACCGGCGAGGGCGCTGGCCAGCGTGCAACCGGAACCGTGATAACTGCCGGGCAGGCGCTGGCAGGTAAAGGTTTCGCGGCGACCGTCGCGGCTGTACAGGCGATTGTGTATTTCGTGTTCGTCGCCATGACCGCCGGTGATCAGCAGGTGTTTGACGAATGGCAGAAGTTTTTCAGCGCACTCGTCCGCGGTGCCTTCGGGCAGTTCGGCGAGAATGCGAGCTTCGGGAAGGTTGGGGGTGGCAATGATCGACAGCGGCAACAGGCGTTCGCGCATGGCGTAGCCGACTTCGTCCTTGCCCAGTCGTCCGCCGCCGCCGGCGCGCAGCACCGGGTCGCAGACCACCGGCAAATGCGGGTGTGCTGAAAGCAGTTCGACCACGGTGTCGACCATTTCCAGGGAGCCGAGCATGCCCAGTTTGACGGCGGCGACTTCGGAGTCATTGAGCACGGCGTTGGCCTGGGCCAACACCCACTCGCGATCGAGAACGCGGAAGTCAGTGACGTTGACGGTGTCTTGCACCGTCAGGGCGGTGACGGCCGGAGCCGCATGACAACCCTGAGCGAGCAGGGCTTCGATATCTGCCTGCAAGCCGGCGCCACCACTAGGGTCGTGGCCGGAGAGACAGAGGACAACGGGGCGAGAGCTGTAGATATTCATGGTGCGCGAGCTTACCACCAAACATGTTTTTTCGGGTGTCGGCCCGTGAACCGTGACGCGGTCCCTGTAGCAGCTGCCGAAGGCTGCGTTCGGCCGCGTAGCGGTCGTCAAGCCTGTGTTCACGGTTAGCCTGATGCACTACGGTGATTGATTTTGCAACGGGCTTCGCCGTTGAACGCAGCCTTCGGCAGCTGCTACAGAGGGATGTGTGCCGGGTACCCTTGTCACAACCTGACCAAGCCAACAGCTCTAACTCAATGTATAGAGCTGGAACGCTTGTTCTAGAGCCTTTTCAGGAAAAATTTCAATGGTGTTCAATGGCCATCAACGGCTATGCTAGAGTGGATCCAAACCAATAACAGGTAATACCGGTTTTACGTCTACTCAAAAGGAATGGGGGGCTTCCTGACAGAACCGGACAGGCCACGCTGGGGCTTAAATGCGCTATTTGCTGATGTTGCTGTTGTGCTTGCCCCTCCTGGCGAGCGCCGTCGAATTCGACGAGTTCACCCAGAGCCTTCCCCTGGGCCGAACGATGCAGGTTTATGAAGACGCGGGCGGTCAGGCGACCATCGCCGATGTCCGTGCGCAAGCGGCGGCCGGGCAGTTCAAGCCTCATGATAAAGCCACCCTGAACGCCGGTTATTCGCGTTCGGCGTTCTGGCTGAAAATCGATTTGCAGTACCGCCCGACCAACCCGTCGGCGCAACGGACCTGGTTGCTGGAACTGGCTTATCCGCCTCTCGATCACCTTGACCTGTACTTGGCCGATGCTGGCGGTGACTATCAATTGGTCCGACAGACCGGCGATGCGTTGCCGTTCGCCACTCGCGAGATCCGCCAGAACAACTATCTGTTTGGTCTGAACTTTGCGCCCGAGCAGGCGCAAACCGTGTATTTGCGCCTGCAAAGCCAAGGCTCGATTCAGGCGCCCGTCACCTTGTGGTCAAGCACCGCTTACCTCGAAGAGCAGCCGGTGCGGCTCTATGTGCTGGGGCTGATTTATGGTGTGTTGCTGGGGATGCTGGTCTACAACCTGTTCATCTTTCTCAGCGTGCGCGACACCAGCTACTTCTATTACATCGTCTATATCGCCTCGTTCGGCTTGTATCAGCTGTCAGTGAATGGCGCGGCCGTGGAGTATTTCTGGCCGAACAACCCCTGGTGGGCCAACGCCGCGACGCCGTTCTTCATCGGCTGTTCGGGATTGTTCGGCAGCCAGTTCGCCCGCAGCTTCTTGCAGACGGCCACCCACAGTCGCTGGCTCGACCGTTTGCTGCTGGCGTTGATTGCGTTCAGTGCGCTGGTGGTCGGGTTGTCATTGATGACCAATTACGCCCTGGCCCTGCGTCTGGCGACGTTGCTGGCGTTGGTTTTCACCGTGGTGATTTTCGCCGCCGGGATTTTCGCCTGGTGGCGTGGCCTGCGGGTCGCGCGGTATTTCATCATTGCCTGGTCGGCGTTCCTGCTCGGTGGTGTGGTCAACACCCTGATGGTGCTGGGTTATTTGCCCAACGTATTCCTGACCATGTACGCCAGCCAGATCGGCTCGGCGATCGAAGTGGCGCTGCTGTCCCTGGCCCTGGCCGATCGCATCAACGCCATGCGCGAGCAACAGGCGCAAACGCTGTTTGATGCCGGTCAGAAGCTCGAAGTGTTGAACCAGCAACTGGCTCACAGCAACAAGCTCAAGGACGAATTCCTCGCCACCCTGACCCACGAACTGCGCACGCCCATGAATGGTGTAATCGGTTCGCTGGAGTTGATGCAAACCGTCGAGATGAACCCTGAGATGGAGCAATATCAGCAAACGGCTGCAGGTTCGGCGCGGGACATGATGCGCATGGTCAACGGCATCCTCACCCTGACCGAATTGCAGGCCGGCAAGCTCAAGGTCTATCCGGACACCTTCAGTTTGCGCGGTGTGGTCGAGGCCTTGCGTCTGCAGTTCGATGGCAATGCGGCGAGCAAGTCGCTGGACTTCAAGGTCGAGGTGACATCCGGGCTGCCGGATCGTTTGCACGGCGACAGCGGCAAGCTGACGCAATGCCTGGAATGCCTGCTGGATAACGCGATCAAATTCACCCGGGTCGGCGGATTGGCGCTGCGGGTGACGGGTAAACCGGTAGCGCCCGATCGGCTGGCGCTGTCCTTTGCGGTGATCGATACCGGCATTGGCTTCACCGATTTGGACGAGGCAACGCTGTATCAACGCTTTTTTCAGGTCGACGGCTCGATGACCCGTGAATACGGTGGTTTGGGTGTTGGCCTGGCCATTTGTCGGCAACTGGTCGAATTGCTCGGCGGGCGCCTGAGCCATCGCTCGGAACCGGGTCGCGGCAGTCGCTTTCAACTGGACGTCGAGTTCGAGCTGCCGTTGCCGGTGGTGGAATCTGCACCCGCAATCACCCGGCAAACCACCGGCCTGCGTTTGCCTCAGGACTGCACGGTGTTGCTGGTCGATGACAACAGCATCAATCAATTGGTGATGCGTGGCATGTTGCTCAAGCTTGGGTTCCGCGTGCGCACCGCTGACAGCGGCGTCGCGGCGCTCGATCTCTTGCAGCGTGAAACCGTTGATGCGGCGCTGCTCCACTGTCAGCTGCCGCCACTGGATGGCGTCTCGATCTGCGGTCGGATCCGCGCCTTGCCGGGTTGTGCCGAGTTACCCGTGTTCATGATCGCCCAGAGTGCGGATCGAGCCTACTGCCCAAGCGACACCTTGCTCGACTACCTGAGCAAACCGGTGAAATTCGAAGATTTACAGGCGGCGCTCTATCGGCGGGTGCTCTGTCCAGGGCAAGGCGAAAGCGCCGACAGTTAGGCAGATATGCCACTTTGTTCAACCTCGGGGCGGTGCTTAACTGAAAGTCCCTTGGCTGACCAAAGGAGCCCCGTCATGAACCTGCATCAGTTCGCCGAAACCCACGAAGTCACCAATCAGCCGCCGTCGCTGGACGGCGCCAACCTCTATCGCATCGACCTGCCTTTGCAGGAGTGGTCGCGGCGTTTCGATGCCGGTTGGGCCGAGTCGCGAATTGACGCTTATGGCGCATTGGCCGGCGGACGGCTGATGGAGGCGGGGTTTGCGGCCAATCAGAACAAACCGGTGTTCGTCAGTCATGACCGTTACGGTCATCGCATCGATCTGGTGGAGTTTCATCCCGCCTACCACGAATTGATGCGCACGGCGGTGGAGCATGGCCTGACAAGCTTGCCCTGGACCGACCCGCAATCGGGCGCCCATGTTGCCCGTGCATCCATGACCTATTTACACAGTCAGGCTGAAGCCGGCAGTGGTTGCCCGTTGACCATGACCTTCGCCAGCGTCCCGGCGATGCGCCTGCAACCGGATCTGGCCAAACAATGGCTGCCGAAAATCCTCGCCACCGAATACGACCCGCGCAACGTCGGTATGGCCCACAAGGCCGGGGTCACCATCGGTATGGCCATGACCGAGAAACAGGGCGGCACCGACGTGCGGGCCAACACCACCAAGGCGTATCCGGTCGGCGCCAGTGGCCCGGGCCAGGCGTATGAACTGGTGGGCCACAAGTGGTTCTGTTCGGCGCCGATGTGCGACGCCTTCCTGACCCTGGCCCAGACCGACAAAGGCTTGACCTGTTTCCTGCTGCCGCGTCATCGCCCGGACGACACACGCAATCAGTTCTACATACAGCGGCTGAAGAACAAGCTCGGCAACTGGTCCAATGCCTCCAGCGAGGTGGAGTTCCGCGGCGCCCTGGCCTGGATGGTCGGCGAAGAGGGCCGGGGTGTTCCAACCATCATCGAAATGGTTGCCATGACCCGCTTCGATTGCATGGTCGGCTCCAGTGCGCTGATGCGCCAGGCCCTGACCCAGGCCAGCCATCACTGCGCCCACCGCAAGGTCGCAGGCAAATTGCTTAGCGAGCAACCCTTGATGCAAAACGTGCTGGCCGACCTGGCCCTGGAAAGCGAAGCGGCGTTGGCTTTGAGTTTGCGCATGGGCCGGGCGCTGGATCATCTGGATGACGATCACGAAGCGAAATTCGCCCGACTGGTGACGGCGGTGGGCAAGTACTGGATCTGCAAACGCGCGCCCGCGATGATCAATGAGGCTGCCGAATGCATGGGCGGCGCCGGTTATGTCGAAGAAAGCATCCTGCCGCGTCTGTACCGTGAGGCCCCGGTCAACTCGACGTGGGAAGGTTCCGGCAACGTGCAATGCCTCGACGTGCTGAGAGCGCTGTCGAAAGAGCCGGGCGTGCTCGATGTGTTGTTCAGCGAGTTGGGCGACGGTCATGGCGACAAACGTCTGGCGGCGCACATCAGCCAATTGCAGGCGGCGTTCAAGGACACCGACGACATTCAATACCGCGCCCGCCAGCTCACCGAAGACATTGCCTTGGGGCTTCAGGCCAAGTTGTTGCTGGAGGCGGGGAATGCGGCGGTCAGTGATGCTTTTATCGCCAGCCGTCTGGGTTCGGCCGGTCGGGTGTATGGAACATTGCCGCGCGGGCTGGATGTGGAAGCGATTGTTGCCCGGTCGACGCCGCAAGGATTCTGACCACTCCTTTGTGATCGACGCAAATAAATGTGGGAGCGGGCTTGCTCGCGAATGCGGCCTGTCAGTCAACATCATTGTTGAATGATAAACCGCATTCGCGAGCAAGCCCGCTCCCACAGGGTTCCCGTGAAGCGATGATGCAGGCAAGATGAAGGTCTGCAAGTCAGAACACAGGAAGCTGATCGTGACCGAAGCGTTTATTGTCGTTCAAACCGCCGAGCAAGCCGTGGATCGGCTTGCTGCCTTGCACGAGCGTGCAACCACCGCGCTGAATCAGGCGCTCAAGCGTTATCTCAAGGATCGCGTCGAACCGGACGCTGAACAGCGGGCTCTGTTTCGTTATCCCGAGTTGCGTCTGACCTACCTTTGCCAGGGCGAAGTCCCACAGACCACTCGCGCCTATGCCAAGGTTCAATTGCCGGGGACCTACAGCGTCACCGTCACTCATCCGGCAGCCTTCCGTAAGTACCTGCTGGAACAACTCGTCCCGTTGATGCACGACTTCACCGTGACCGTGGAAGTCGGCGTCAGCCAGCAGAACATTCCTTATCCGTACGTGGTCGAGCAGGGCGATGAGCTGGCCGGTTCCGGCGTTACGGCGGCGGTGCTGGCGCGAGTGTTCCCGAGTACGGATTTGTCGGCCGCCACCGATGGCATCGCCGATGGCTTGTACGACTGGGAAAACACCGACCCGTTGCCACTGGCCCTGTTCGACGCCGCGCGGGTGGACTTCTCCCTGCGCCGACTGGTGCATTACACCGGCAGCGACTGGCGCCATGTGCAGCCGTGGATTCTGCTGACCAACTACCACCGCTACGTCGACCAGTTCATCGTTCATGGCCTGGAGCAACTGCGCAACGACCCGCGTTTTGTGCGCATGGTGTTGCCCGGTAACGTGATCATCGAAAAGGGCATGGACCACGGCGAGGCGTCGGCGATTGCCGCGGGCGTGGTCTGGCACCGTTACCAGATGCCGGCCTATCACCTGATCGCCAGCGACGGCCATGGCGTGACCCTGGTGAACATTGGCGTCGGCCCGTCCAACGCCAAGAACATCACCGACCACCTGGCGGTACTGCGTCCGCATTGCTGGCTGATGATTGGTCACTGTGGCGGCTTGCGTCAGTCGCAGACCATTGGCGACTACGTGCTGGCCCACGCTTACATGCGTCGCGACGGGATTCTCGATCGCGTCGTGCCGCCGAACATTCCGATTCCGGCCCTGGCTGAAGTGCAGATGGCGTTGCAGCAAGCGGCGGCCAACATCACCGGTGAGAAGGGCGACGAGCTGAAGAAGCGCCTGCGCACCGGCACCGTGCTGACCTATGACGACCGTAACTGGGAGCTGCGCTGGGCGCAGGAGCGTCCGCTGATCAACCTGTCCCGCGCCGTTGCGGTGGACATGGAAAGCGGCACCATCGCCGCGCAGGGTTACCGCTTGCGGGTGCCATACGGCACGTTGCTCTGCGTATCGGATAAACCGTTGCACAGCGAAATCAAACTGCCGGGTTCGGCCAACGCTTTCTATGAGCGCGCGGTCAGCCAGCACTTGAAGATCGGCATCGAAGCGGTGGATCTGTTGCGCACCGAACTCAACTCGCTGCACTCGCGCAAACTGCGCAGCTTCGACGAGCCGCCGTTCCGCTGATTGTTCTCATGGTCATTTGATGGTCAGGGCACTAGCATTGGCAGCCCTGACCGTTAGATGTTCTTTTCGCCATGCCTCGTCCACCTCGTCCCGTCTCTCGTCGCCCTGGCGCGAACAACCCGCAATCAGCCCCGCGCCGTGTCGCCAAAGCGCCGCCGGCCGAGCCGAAGCTGATTCTGTTCAACAAACCTTTTGATGTGCTGACGCAATTCAGCGACGGCGAAGGGCGGGCGACGCTCAAGGACTTCATCGAGATTCCGGGAATCTACCCGGCAGGGCGGCTGGACCGCGACAGCGAAGGCTTGCTGTTGCTGACCAACGACGGCCAGCTTCAGGCGCGAATTGCCGACCCGAAACACAAATTGGCCAAGACTTACTGGGTGCAAGTAGAAGGCGAACCAACCACTGAGCAGTTGCAGCGATTGCGCGATGGCGTCGAGCTGAACGACGGTATGACGTTGCCGGCCGAAGCGCGGCAATTGGATGAGCCTGAGCTGTGGCCGCGCAACCCGCCAGTGCGCTTTCGTAAAAGCGTGCCGACCAGTTGGCTGGAACTGGTGATTCGCGAAGGCCGCAACCGTCAGGTACGACGCATGACCGCGGCGGTCGGCTTGCCGACGTTGCGTCTGGTGCGGGTCAGAATCGGTGACTGGACGATCGAGGGGCTCGATCAAGGCCAGTGGAAGGAAGTGCCGGCGCGCTTATAGAGTGCCGGATTCGATCAGGCCGATGACCACGCTTTTGATCACGAACGCGGCCACGCCCAGCCCCAGTACGAAGAACAGAATGAACGAGCCGAAGCGCCCGGCCTTGGATTTTTTCGCCAGATCCCAGACGATGAAACCCATGAAAATGATCAGGATGCTGACCAGTCCAGTCATCATCCACTCTTCGAGTACTGCAGGATCCATTGAACATCTCCAGCGTGGGCGGGGCTAAAAGGCGCTGGAGTATACGCCACGACGAATTGGCGGAGTATTGACCTGCGTCGGTGTGTCGCAGTCATTCGTCGCCTGTTCCGGCGCCTTCGCGAGCAAGCCCGCTCCCACATTTGGAATGCATTCCCCTGTGGGAGCGGGCTTGCTCGCGAAGGCGTCCTCAGCTGCGCAGATGAGTCAGCGGCAACTCGGTACTGTTGAGCACCTGATTAAGCACAAAACTCGACCGCACACTGGTCACCCCTTCAATCCGGGTGAGATGCCCCAGCAGCAGTTTCTGATAGTGATCCATGTCCGGCACCACCACCTTGAGCTGATAATCGGCATCCATCCCCGTCACCAGGCTGCATTCCAGCACCTGCGGCAAGGTGCGAATGGCGGCTTCGAAGTTCTCGAAACGCTCGGGAGTATGGCGGTCCATGCCGATCAGCACGTAGGCGGTCAGGCTCAGGCCGAGCATCTTGCGGTCCAGCAGGGCGACCTGGCGGGTGATGTAACCGTCGTCTTCCAGCTGCTTGACCCGCCGCGAGCAAGGCGAAGGCGACAGGCCGATGCGTTCGGCCAGCTCCTGATTGGAGATGCGCGCGTCGCGCTGTAATTCAGCCAAAATGCTCAGGTCGTATCGGTCGAGTTTGCTCATCAATCAGGCCTTTGTCATAACTATTGCGGCGGATTATCTATCCTGAGTTAAAAATTGCGCAAGTGATGTTTATTTGAGCAATCTTCGCAATCCTCTGCCGGTGCTCCGGGCCTATTCTTATCACCAGAATCACTGCTCGGACAAACAGTCCAGTGCGGCTCGCCCAATCAGGCCAGCTGCGGTCGCCACCCCCACCAGGGATGTGTTGACCCCCGAGCTACACACTGTCCAGAAGACGGCGTGAGGTGAGCCGACGTCATAAGCGTCGAGCACGGACGAAGTTCTCAAAGGGAGGCCGACGGGTCTCCCTTTTTTCTTGCCCGGAATTTATGGGCGACCCTCAATAAATAAGTTGCGTGACTGATAACCTGTTGCAGAACCGGCCTGTGCTTTCCCAGTCTTACGTACAGGCCCTAACCCGCAGTGAGGAAAAGCATGAAGTCGCGCATCTGGCGTTTGGCCGGTGTTGGTTTGCTATGTGTGAGTGTCACTGCGCAATCGCTGGCCGATGAGCCGCAAATCCGTGGGCCTGATGGCGGCCAACGCGGGCCGGATCATCAGGGCAAAGGTCAGGGGCATGACGGTAACAATCAGTCACACCGGCAGAACAACGAAATCATTCGTGGTGACAACAGCCGCCAGTTCGAACCCCACGACCAGAATCAGGGCGGCGAGCGTCAGAACCGTCCGTCGCACGATCCCAATGTTCAGGGCCGACCGCCGCAACAACCCGGTAACAATCTGCCGATCCAGGGCCGGCCCGACACCGTGCGCCAGACCCAGGAACCCCGGCGTGGCTACTATCAGGACGAGCAGCCGCGCAACTATGACAACCAGCACTGGCAGAGTGGCGGGCAGGGCTCACGTCATGATGATCGTCGCTGGCCCGGTCGCCCGGATGGGCGCGGCAATGGCTGGGGCCCCGGCCCACAGTATCGCCCGGGGTACGTGATCGACCGCTTCCCGGAGCGCAACTACCGCGTGCCGTATCGTGGCCAGGATTATTTCTATTCCGGTGGTTATTGGTATCGCCCGCAAGGCCCGCGTTACGTGGTGGTTCAGCCACCTCGCGGGATTCGGGTCAGCTACTTGCCCGATTACGCGCGTGAAGTGTGGATTGGCGGTGCGTTGTTGTTCCTGGCGGCCGGCGCGTATTACGCCTATCAGGAGAGCACTCGGGATTACGTCGTGGTCGAACCACCGGTGCAGCCGCAACCGGTGAGCAGTGGTTATGACGTGGTGGCGTATCCGGCCAACGGCCAGTCGCCGGAGGAGGTCAGTCGGGACGGTTACGAGTGTTATCGCTGGGCCGTGGAGCAGAGCGGTCTCGATCCGCGTGCCGTCACCTACCAACCGGCCCCGTCGGTGGTGCAAGTCTACCGACAGGCCCAGGGCAACTGCCTGAGCAGTCGCGGTTATCAGGTGAGCTACTGAGCCTTGGCGGCTTTCACCACTTCCTGCGGGTCGGCGTGCACCAGCACTTCGGCTCGCGGATAAGCGGCGTGAATCGCATCGGCGGCTTGATCGCTGATGCCGTGGGCGACTGACAGCGTCAGCTCCCCCGGCAATTCCAGATGCAATTGCACAAACCACTGGTTGCCGGAGATTCGTGTGCGCAGGTCGTGGGCGCCCAAAACCCCCGGCACGCTGCAGGCCAGTTCGAGCATGTGCTGGCTGACATCCGGCGGCAGCTCTTCATCCATCAGCACCGCAAAGCTTTCCCGGGCGATATGAATGGCGCTCCAGAGGATGTAGGCGGCGATCCCTAACCCAAACCAGGGGTCGACTTGATGCCAACCAAACCCGGCCAGCACCAGCGCCACCAGAATGCTGCCGTTGAGCAGCAGGTCTGAGCGGTAATGCAGGGAGTCGGCACTCACGGCGTTGGAACCGGTAGCCTTGATCACCCGATGCTGCAACATAAGCAGGGCCACGGTCAGGGCGAGGGAAAACACAATCACCCCGATGCTGAGCCACGCAGCACCTATCGGCTCCGGATGTTTCAACCGTTCGATCGCCTGCAAGGCAATCAGCACCGCACTGCCACCAATGAACAGCGCCTGAGCCATGCCCGCCAATGATTCGGCCTTGCCATGCCCGTACCGATGATCGTCGTCGGCCGGGCGCAAGGCGTAATGCACAGCCAGCAGATTGAGCAGCGAGCTGACGCCATCGAGTGCTGAGTCGGTCAGCCCGGCGAGCATGCTCACCGAACCGCTCAACCACCAGGCGATGGCTTTGGCGACGATCAAGATGCACGCCACCGCCACCGAGGCGCGCGTCGCCAGCCGCAGCAGGCGGGCGTGTTCGGTAGGGGTAGTCATCAGTGCTGTGATTCCTTCAAATGCACGAATTATGCAGCCGGTTGCAGGCCGAACATGGCCAGTTGCTGGGTGCTTCCCTTGTGCTGGATCAGACGCGGATCGTCCAGCGGGAAGCTGCGGCCCAGTTCACTTTCCAGAATAGTCTGCAACTTGTGGTTATCGACCTTGCCGTCGGCGCCGATGGCTTCCTTGAGTTTTTCCGGGGCCACCTGAGCAGTGCGGCCCGGTTCGAAGTAAATGGCGCCCGTGGCGAAGTCCACCGCAAAGGCGATCAGGCCTGGGATGATGTAAAACAGCAGGCCCACGGCATCCAGCGCGGCGATGGCCGGGTCGATCTTGCCGTCAATCTGACCGCGACGATCCGGGTAGAAAATCGAGCCGCAGGCGGTCACCTGGGTCAGCAAAGTTGCGACCAATACACCGCCGATCAAGCGAAAGGGAGCACGCATATGAAATCTCCTGGGTTATCTGGAAACGAAGCATCGTCGATATGAATTAGGACCGCGCCGAACGCCGTTATACTCGGCCCTCTGTTTGGGAGCCAGCATGATTTCTTTGCCGATTGATGAAGTTTTACCCGCCCTGCGTGAAGCCCTCGCTACACGCCACGAAGCCGTGCTCGAAGCGCCGCCCGGCGCCGGTAAAACCACCCGCGTGCCCTTGGCCTTGCTCAACGAGCCATGGCTGGCCGGGCAGACCATTCTGATGCTCGAACCGCGCCGGTTGGCTGCGCGGGCGGCGGCGGAGCGGTTGGCCAGTGAGCTGGGTGAGAAGGTTGGCGAAACCGTTGGCTACCGCATTCGTCTCGACAGCAAAGTCGGCCCCGACACCCGCATCGAAGTGGTCACTGAAGGTATCCTCACCCGGCGCTTGCAAGACGACCCGGCGCTCGAAGGCGTGGGCCTGCTGATCTTTGACGAATTCCACGAGCGCAGTCTCGACGCCGATCTGGCGTTGGCCCTGAGCCTCAATGGCCGCGAGTTGTTTCGCGACGACCAACCGCTGAAAATTCTGTTGATGTCGGCAACCCTGGAAGGTGAACGCCTGGCCGGGTTGCTCGATGATGCGCCGATCCTGCGCAGCGAAGGTCGCATGTACCCGGTGGCGATGCGTTGGGGGCGACCGTTTCAGCCAGGTGAATTTATCGAGCCAAGGGTGGTGCAGACCATTCTCGACGCGCTGAACGATGAGACCGGCAGCCTGCTGGTGTTCCTGCCGGGGCAGGCGGAAATTCGTCGGGTGCATCAACAACTCGCCGATGCGCTGGGCGATAGCACACAGGTGTTGCTCTGCCCGTTGCATGGCGAACTGGATCTGACGGCGCAGCGTGCGGCGATCGATCCGGCGCCCGCCGGCAAACGCAAAGTGGTGCTGGCGACCAACATCGCCGAGACCAGCCTGACCATCAACGGAGTGCGCGTGGTGATCGATGCCGGGCTGGCGCGAGTGCCTCGTTTCGATCCCGGCAGCGGCATGACGCGCCTGGATACTCAGCGGATTTCCAAAGCCAGCGCCACGCAGCGCGCAGGTCGGGCAGGGCGTTTGGAGCCCGGCGTGTGTTATCGCCTGTGGTCGCAGGATCAGCATGAGCAACTGGCGGCTTACGCCAGTGCGGAAATTCTCTCGGCGGACCTCGCCGGACTGGCCTTGCAACTGGGTCGTTGGGGCGTGACGCCGGGGCAGTTGGTTTGGCTCGATGTCCCTCCGGCAGCAGCTTATGCACAGGCTCAAGATCTGCTTGAACGTTTGGGCGCGCTGGAGGGCGAGGCGCTGACCCGTCACGGTCAGGCCATGGCTGAACTGCCGGCCCATCCACGGATCGCTCATTTGCTGTTACGTGGCCAGGCGCTCGATCTCGCCGACATGGCCTGCGATGTCGCGGCATTACTCGGTGAGCGGGATATCTTGCGTGGTGCCGGGGCGGATCTGCACAGCCGATTGGTGCTGTTGTCCGGCGAAGAACGGGCTGCTCGTGGTGTCCAGGGTGGTGTTCAACGGGCTCGGCAACTGTCGCGGCAGTATCGCGGTTATCTGCGGGGCAAAGCGTCGGAGCCGGTCAGCGATCCTGAACATCCGCGCTGGCTCGGCGCGTTGCTGGCGTTGGCTTATCCCGACCGGGTTGCGCAACAGCGTCGTGCCGGTGGCGCGGAGTATCGTCTGGCCAACGGTCGTGCAGCGTTGTTCGCCGAGGCAGACAGCCTGATGAAGCAACCGTGGCTGGTGATCGCTGATCTGGGCAGTCGCCAGGGCCAGCGTGAAGAACGGATTTATCTGGCGACGGATTTCGATCCGGCGTTGTTCGATTCGGTGCTGGCCGAGCAGGTGCGTTGCGTCGATCAACTGGATTGGGATGAGCGCGAAGGCGTGCTGCGGGCCGAGCGTCAGCGCAAGGTCGGCGAATTGATCCTCAGCCGCGAACCGCTGACCGGGCTCGATGAAAGCGCTCGCAGTCAGGCGTTGGTGAATCTGGTGCGGCGTAAAGGTCTGGAGCTGTTGCCGTGGACTCCGGAACTGCGTCAGTGGCAGGCACGAGTTGCGTTGTTGCGTCAGTTGGATCTCGGCAGTAAGGAGCAGAGTGAATGGCCGGATGTCAGCGACGCAGCACTGCTCAAAAGTCTCGAACACTGGTTGATGCCGTATCTGGGCAAGGTCTCGCGACTCAGTCACTTCGCCAATCTGGACCTGTCGAGCATCGTTCATAACCTGTTGCCGTGGCCGCTGCCGCAACGGCTCGAAGAACTTGCACCGCATCATTTGAGCGTGCCGTCGGGTTCATCGATTCGTCTGGATTACAGCGAACAGCCGCCGATTCTGGCGGTGCGTTTGCAGGAGTTGTTCGGCCTGGCCGAGACGCCGCGCATTGCCGGTGGCCGGCAAGTGGTCAAGCTGCACCTCCTGTCTCCGGCACGGCGGCCGGTGCAGGTGACGCAGGATCTGGCGAACTTCTGGCGCAGTACGTATGCCGAGGTGAAGAAGGATTTGAAGGGACGGTATCCGAAGCTATTCCATAAGCTTGATCCATGGGTTGAATCGCTTAACAAAAAATGATTGACGTTGTCCGTCGGATGCTTACCCCGTAACGCTTGCCATTGACGGTTTCAAGGTGTGCAGTTTCGGAAAATTTGGGTGCTTCCCTCATGGCGACGGAGGGAGCGTAGGCCAATTGCTAAGCCTGATGCTCACGAAAAGATTGCCATGGTCCATCGGTGTAGTGCACGACTGGAGGATCTCGATCCAAGGCGCCTGACGGTTACGTTGCACCGTACCGGGGCTGATACGTGGCCCTCTGAGTAAGGCATGAACTTCATGCCATGAGTAAGTGCATCGAGTAGGGATGCATCGTGTAGGCCGACTCTCTAATGTTGACTCACTCAAATCAAAGGTGAGTCATGTCTTTTACCAATCCGCGTCACGAAGGTCGTCTAATACTCATCACTCTGGCCCGAGATGCTTTTTCCAGTTTGTATGTCTACGAAACTACAGGTGCAGCAGGCTTAATACTAGAAGGTGCTAAGTCGGAGGTTGTGTATCAGGTTAACGAAGTAGGCGCAGAGGATAACGGCGATCTATATCATCTGCCGTTTCTATTTCACACCGATGGTCGTCCCTGGAAAGAAGCAAATGCCTATTTGCTAAGTCTTTTGCGCAACAAATCGCCTTTGAGTCGTCGAACCGATGATGTTAGGCGTCGTGCTAGCAAGCTTCTCAGCTATCTCTTGTTCTGTGAAGATAGTAATTTGGATTGGCTGGATTTTTCTGGTGCTCGTCCTCCCCTACGCCCTACTTATAAATATTTCTATCACTTGATTAATGATGGTACTCGCAGTAACGCAGTGATCAATCAGCATACTTCTGTTGTATACCATTTTTATAAGTACGTTTCCGAATTCTGGTATGCCTTGGATATGGGTAGGGTCGACACGATAAAACAAGTCCGATTCCTTATTCATAGTCCCAAAGGGTCGAGGCTAATAGAGGCTGAAAAGCGCAGCCAAACACGGCGCACACCGGGGGTTAGCGCAGTGCCAATTGGGTTCGTTCGAGAAGACGGCGAGGACCTTAGACCGCTTTCAAATTCAGAGCTTGGAGAGTTTATGAATACCATTAGTGACGAAAAGCAATGGTCTTCAGTGGAGCGTTTGATTCTGCTTACTTCGCTTATGACTGGGGCTCGCAAGCAAACTGTTCTGACCATGCGTTTGAAACATCTTAATGCATTTAAAGAAGAAAAGTTGCTACCCGAGGGAACGTATAAATTACATGCTGGGCCGGGTACTGGTATTGATACGAAAAACGACAGTGCACAGACGTTATATTTTCCCAGGCAGCTTGCGGAAGAGTTGATCACTCTAGCTAGAAGTCCAATGATGTCGAAGCGTAGGCGAAAGCTGCGTGCGCATTTGGAGATGAGCTACTCTGGCATTTCAATGGTGGATGAGGATGTGTATTTGTTTCTTTCGGATCAAGGCAGTTGCTATTACATGGCAAAAAGTGATCCGAAATACTCGATTATCAGATCGCCCCAGACCGGGCAGGTAACAGATACGCTAAAACGAAAACTATCTAAAAAGATTACTGGCGATTTTCCGAAAGATTTTTCCTTTCACTGGTTGCGGGCGACCTACGCTTATCAACTTTACCAACGCTTACAAGTTTTGGTGAAAAAAGGATTGCTGCGTCCAGGCGAAGACATAGATTTTATTCAGAAGCGAATGCATCATCAGTCCAGAGTGACGACTGAAAATTATCTAAAGTTGTTTACGATGACTCATGAAAAAGTAATCGCTCAAGAAGTATGGGAGGGTGCGTTGTTTAATGGGACTTACGAAGCTTTGAAAATAGGTGAGTCCATTGAATAGTCAAGGTCAGTTAATGCACCGCGCTAATACGAAGATTATAACGCTCAATGAGGTTTTGCAGGAGTTTGCCGAACCTGAGCTTATACAGGTGCAATTGTCGCGTAGGCTACTAAAGAAGCCGTTAGATCTAGGTAGTCTTGCGTATTCTTCTCGTGGTAGAAATGTTGCTTGCCAAGATGATCGCGGTACACCAGTCCTGATCTCCTCATTCATTGAGAGTCGCCGTGAACTAATCGTTCGATTACTACTATCATTTGTAGGTTTGCGAGAGACGTCAGTTCTGCTTTGGTTTAAGAAAACTGAGATGTTCATTGATTGGCTAGATACTCAGGAGTATCGAGAGATTTTTGGTGGCGAAATTCAAGCTCAAAAGGCATATAGAGATTACACGGCGTACCTCAATCATCGTATAAAAATGCAAGAGATTAGCCCTGTTACTGCTTCCGGCTATCAAAGAGCGGCTACTAGGTTAATTGAATTATTATTTCCAGAGCGATTTCATTACATTCTGCTAGCTGCCGTTAAAATAGTTGCTCGGCGAGGGGCCGCAGTACGAAGTAATGCTAATGTTAAGTTATACAAAGACGTTTTTTTGTCAATTGCCCAGATCGGTAGTGATTTTGTTTTGAGAAATAAACCATATCCTTGTGTTGTGAGTGTCAGGGATTATGAAGTGGTTATGTTTCCTTCCACTTGTGGTGCTGTCACACCCTTTCGCAATGCAGTTCCTATTTACAATGGTCGGGAGCGTCGAATCGCAACCGTTGAAGAGTACAAGGATTTCGCTCAGAAAATTGGACGCAGGAAATCAAGAGAGTCCAATATTGTACGTGCTATTCAGTCCGCAGAGGCAAAGCTTATCAATGCCAATAATAATGATCGTCACTGGCACAGACTTTACATGGCTGAACTTGCGGCGAAAGCCTATGCTGGGCTTTTTTTGTTGATTACGGGAGCGACGCCAGCTGAGTTCGCCCAGTTTACTTATCGTGATGCTTTAGAGGTTGAACGGTCTCCTCTCAAGAAGGAGCTTTCAGCGGTAAAATTTCGCGCCGGAGGAAAAACTACCCTATATAACATTGGGCAAAAAAATGGTCTGCCGTTACTAAAGGATTACCTCAAACTCCGTGACTGGATTCTGAATGGAAGGCACGCTGAACAATTGTTTTTTTCAACATCAGTTTTTGACGATGCTGGTGTACTAATTGGTTTCAATGATTTTAAAGTTTCGGAGATTATGTCTAAGTTGTATCGATCTATTTCTGGGGTTTTTGTTGGATCTAGTGTGCCGAATCTTTCGGCTCGTGAAATGCGTAAGAATAAAAGCGTCGGACAGCATTCGGCTGGCTTATCTCTCGCAACTGTAGCGCAATCGCTGAATCACACCGAGGCTATGAACATTTCGACTTATGCAGAAGCATCGCCCGAGCAGCAAGATGCTGAGTTCAGCCGCTTTTGGAAATCAGTGCGCCTTGCCGCCTCCATGGTTCTAGAGCGCGGCGAATATGTTTCGGATAATAGAGTCTCGGTGGCGGCGGGCCATTGTGACAGATTTAAGCATCCGAAGCCGATAAGTGATATCAAGGCAACTATGCTTGAGCCGAACTGTTCCACCCAGTACGGCTGTCTTTACTGCACATACTATGCCTGTCACGCAGATGAGGAGGACCTGCACAAACTTATGAGCTTACAGTATGTAATAAATGCAGTGCGTGCGACGGCTTCAGACCCTTCACATGCTGAAGTGTTATATAAAGAATTGTCAATTAGAATTGAATTCGTTATTGACGCGCTATGTAGGCGCTCCGAATCTATAAAGAGCCTCGTTGAGACTGTTAAATATAAAGTATTTAATAACGGAGTTCTAACGCCTTTTTGGGAGAGGCGTCTCAGTCGCTATGAAAGCATGGGGGTAGTGTTTTGAGCGCAGCTATCGAATCCGTCGGAACAGTTTTCGGCACGGAAATCTTTTTAAGTCATTACGAGCCCGATAACGCTCCAGAGCATAATGCTGGGCCAGCCCCGAATTTCGTACTTTGTCGTGACGAAAAAGGAAATGCGACGGCAGTGTACGGCGATGATGTTTGGGATTTCAATCCGTACAGGCCTTCCGCAAAAAGAATTTCAAAAATACGCTTTGATGCAGTTTTTCATGTCGGCGGCCAAGAGCAGAAAGCGCTCAAAAGTGATGCAAAGCATCTACTGTACTGTATTATTTATTTTGGCGGTGGTGGACGTATTGGTCAGGTTAGTCACTCCACGATCAATCATTATTGGAGGATTTTACGCAGGGCCATGCTATTTTGTTATGCGCAAAAACAAAAGCCGTTAGTTGGTGTTTTAACTTTAGAGCAGTTATTTACTGTGCCTACCTATCTGTCGGCCTTCATTCGAGAGCAAGTCACTGGTTTTAATAAAGGCGTGCTATCTGGAATGCTCCTCAAGTTGGTGAGTGTAGGCGAAGCGCGGCTCGGTTATAAAGTACTAAATCCTTATGAGTTTGAGCTGAAGAATCCTGAATATAGGCAAACCCCGCTAATTCCTACACGGATATACCTGAATGCTATTAACATCTTAAGCGATTTGCTTAATCAGGCTTATCAAGGAGTCGAGGGGTATGAGTTTTTTATTGAATGTTTTGCTGATCCCAATTATGGGATGAGCTTCGCACATCAAAAAGGTCAAAAGCTAGGTGGAAGAAAGAACTTTCGTCCTACTATTGCGGAAGCAATAAATGATCATGCTCTTGATGAGGTGTTCATTGGAGAGTTTAGTTGTGCTTCCAAAAGCAAAGTTCAGACAGCGTTACTGAAAATCCAGTATGTGGCGAAGACGGTCATCCACCTTTATACCGGGATGCGCGATCAGGAAGTCACGCGAATGCCGTATAACTGCTTGCGTCAGGAAGTTGTTAGAGATCAACTAATGGATGATCAAGGGGTAGTGCGAGATCAGTCGCAAATAGTAAGTGTATTGTCGACGACGACAAAATATTCCGGTTATAAAGAAGGCGGTGCATGGTTCGCTTCGGATGAAGTTGTCAAAGCGGTCGAAGTTCTCAGATCTATTTGTCGCGGTCTCGCAAAACTTTATTCAGTTGAGTTAGAAGGTCCTTGTTCACTTTTTCTAAATCCAACTATAGTGGGGTACAGTAGGAGGTTTGATGAGGTCGGTGCTCCTACATTCAAAAAAACCAAGTTGCTCATGCTGAATGCGTTAACAATTAAGCCCGAGGACTTAACGGAGTTGGCTCAGAGCGACCCCTGCCGTGATTTTTATAGTGAGCAAGAATTTGCAGTCGGTCAGCCCTGGTCATTTGCTAGTCATCAATTTAGGCGCTCTTTAGCTTTTTACGGGAGCAGCAGCGGTTTTATTTCGCTTCCTTCTCTTCGAGCTCAATTTAAGCACATGACTCTTGAAATGGCGCGATACTATAGCAATAATTTTGACCGTCTACGCACGATTTTCGGTTATTACGACGATATGAAGAACGAATTTGTTTTGCCGAGTAATCACTTCGCTTTCGAATTTCAGATGGCGATGCCAATGTCTGTTGCAAACCAGTTGATTGCTGATCTGCTCTTCAGTGAGGAGCCATTGTTTGGCGGCACTGGCTCATATGCGCAGAAGCAAAAGCAACGACTTCAAGTTGGTGAAATAAACATTTTTGATGTCCGTGCTGATACGGAACAGCGCGTGAAGGATGGTGCGATTAGCTACCGTCCTACTCTTCTCGGTGGTTGCACGAAGGTCGGCCGCTGTAATTCATTTCTTCTTGGAGATTACGCAGAATGTTTGTCCTGTGAAGGTGCAATCATTAAACCGGAAAAATTGATGGTAGCTATTGAACAAGCGATTGAAGAGTTATCTTTCTACGCCGAAGGCTCTGGAGAATATCAAGTTGTGGATGATGACATCAAAAGGATGTCAGCCTTCAAATCGCGCCTTATCGATACAGTGGAGCTCTAATGATGGCATCTGGTCAGAATTTGAGTGCCGGGTTGATTGCTTGTGAGGAAGCACTGCAACGCCTCGTAGACGGTAAGCCTGTTATGCCCGTACATATTGGTTTAAATCTATCCAGGCTCACAGCCAGCATTGTCAGTCTTGAGGCTGGATTTGACCGAGGCTACCTCAAGAGGTCGCGCAAAGCTCATTTACCGCTGCTCGCAAGGATTGTTGCTCTTCGTGCTGAGTGTAATAAGGGTTCCGGTTCGTCGGACGCCAAAGGCATGGTTGATTTGGAGCGTAAGTTGGCACTTTCAGAAAAAGAGCTTGTAATGGTTCGTACACAGCGTGACCGTGTGCTTACGGAAAATATTCAGCTATGGGAGAGGTTGAGAGAATTGGAGCTAGCTGAGCGCCAGAGCAAAAACCTTCCGGTTCGGCTGCATCGCTGATCCTTACCTGACGATGGTCGGGACTGAGAGTCAGCAATCATACCTTCCTGGACCTTCGCTTAGCGCTTAATGGTATCCGTCTATTACGCGCACATTTGCGATTTTATCGCTGGAGTTTTGAACGACTGCTGGCGGGACGCTTACGAGGCTCCCGTCGTTTCGAAAAGTGCTGGTGCTCCTTTTGCGGCGCGGCCAATTGGTGTCATGGGGCTAATCTTCAATTGGCGAGCTAAAGACTGGCCCGAACAGCCCTGCTAATGAGTTTGTGTCTTCCTCGACACGGCCCGCCGTCACCATGTCCTCTCTGGTCGGATAGTGGCGTAAAAGAAATTCAGCGTCACGACGAATACGCTCTGGTAACGACATGTCGCGGGATAACTCGACTAGAAAGTCACGAGTCTGGATCACTGAGCGGGTGCGCTCATGCGGCATTGTCATTTCACCTCCAAACTGTCTTGTGTCCGGTAAGTAATGGCTGCGCTACCTTTTGCGAGCATGCTTGGCTATCAGCCTAGCGTCTGCGAACTCGTGGTGCAGGAACACGACAGGAATTCACTATCCCATTCGACTTTACGCATCAAGACAACCGAGACAAGGCAGTGAGTGACTGGGAGTCTAGGTCGAAGCCGTAAATCGGGATGTCGAGTCCTCAATCATACAATTTGTACTGACTGGGCATCGCATCAGAATCTACATAGAGTAAGTGAGGCTGCGACTAGCGTTGATAAAGCACTCGCTGATCCCGAAGCTTATCGCTTCGGATTAGTTCGGATTCGGGGTACCGCCTACCATTCTCCAGCACGTAGATGTAAACGAATTTTCCCGTCTGCTTGTCGACTGCTTCTTCTAAGGTGCCGAGACGCTCCATCATCCACGCCCCACTGTCGTTAACGTCCCCTGGACTGACGACCATGACATCGTTGATCCACAGTGCGTCACCACAATCATTGAGCAATTGCTCGAATTCGCGCAACTCCGGCATAAGGAGTGTGCATTGGCGCTGGTGCCCGGAGCGCACATATCCAATAGAAACGTAAAGCCAGATGCTGGCGAATGAGAGTTCTGCATAGCGCCAATGGCGTATGTCGGACTTACCAGCCATTAGCCCCAAAGGTACCTCAGCCTGTGCGTATGTCACCAACACGAGCGATTTTCCTTGTGAAATGAACACTATAGATTGTAGCTCTATGGTGTGCAATGGGGCTCTATCGTTCCTTTTGTGGGACGTATCGATGGAGCTGGGAAAAGCCTTTGGGATTACATTGAGACGTTATCGAATCAGAGCAGGGCTGTCTCAGGAGGCCTTTTCGTCTGTGAGCAGTCGAACGTACATTAGTACGCTTGAGCGAGGGCTCAAAAATCCCACGCTAGACAAAGTTAACGAAATCGCCTCAGTGCTTTCGGTGCACCCATTGTCTCTGTTAACGACCTACTACCTGACCCTCGATGACACGCTGTCAATTGATGATCTGATCGCCCGAATTCGTTCCGAGCTGATAGCCGCGAACGGAGACACAAACGATTGCTTAGCTTCGGACGCTTCGTTAAGGGATTGTTGATCCGGTTGTTGCTCAGTCACAAGTGGGTGTACTTGTCTTACTCGGTGGAAAGTCACCAGGTATCGAACCGGATGTTTCTATAGGTGCGGCATGGGCAGCGAGTCGATCCGCGACAAGGAAAACCGCTTCGACTACGAATATATGACCGACGACAAAGTATGACCTGTTACATGATCATGGAAATTGAGGGAACCACCTGATAGGTTGACGCGGTTTTCTGCTGGCGTTGCGCTAGTCTTCTAGGAGAATCCAGAGAGAGATAGCGATGCGTCTGGTCATGTTGCTTGTGGTGTTGTACTTGGGTGGCTGCGCCAAGGATCTCACTGGAAAGGAGCCAACCACACATGAAATTTTCGCCGAACCGAAAATAACCTACCTCGGCGTCGGTGGCTGGCTGCTGAAGTGGAAAGGCGAGGAACTGCTTTTCGCACCGTCTTTCAGCAATCCAAGTTTTCCGCCAATCCTGGTCGCTGCCAATCATAAGCGCATCGATGAGTACATGCCGAAGACGAAGAACGTAACCGTTCTGCTGATTGGTCATTCGCATTACGATCATCTACTCGATGTCCCTGTGATCATGCAGAAGTACACACCCAATGCCATCGCCTACGGTCCGGTCACCGCTGGCCACATCCTCGCCGCCGAGTCACTGAAGAGTCGGTTCGTGAACATGGAAGCGAAGATGATCCCGGTCAAGCGGGATGGCCGTGCCGTACCTGTCGTTGTGAAGTCCAATGATGAGCGCTGGGAACGTAACGGGCACTTCCGATTCCTTGCCATCCACTCTCAGCACGCACCGCACTTTGCAGGTATCGATCTCCTGCCAGGAGACTATGACCATGAGGTACTGAGCACACTCCCCAAAACGGTGTTCGGCTGGCGCGAAGGCACCACCATGGCCTGGCTGGTCGATCTGTTGGACGATGATCTCAAGACCGTAATCTACCGCATCCACTACCAGGACTCAGCCAGTAATCCACCGTACGGTTTTCCACCTATTCTGCCGGACAATAAGGGCGTCGATGTGGAGATCATCTGCGGGGCGTCGACAGACCAGGTCGAGTTGTACCCCGAGGCTCTGCTGAAGATCACTAAGCCCCGGAAGCTGCTCATAGGGCACTGGGAAGATTTTTTCGGGAACGATCCGCACCACCCGCAATTGCTGCGTGCACAGAAGGGATTAACCCCTCTGTTCGATCGCCTGAAACTGCAATATCCCGACGTCGCACCCTATCCGCTTACCGACGTTGCTCTGCCACCTCTGCCAAAGCAGGAGTAAAATCCGCGCCGGCGGTAACCCGATGGTGACTGACGACTCTACTCGTGCCAGCGGATGACTTTACGGCTTTCCTGCTGCTGGCTGCTTTCTGGTATTGGCCTATGTCATCGGCATACCATCGTCGAAATCGGGGCCGAGTCCGATCTGGCAAACAGCATTGGCACTCCCTCGTGCTTGCCATTCGGACGCCCGAATGCCCAATCTGGAACCGAACCACTGGTGAGCAGTCGGCGGCGATTCTGGCCGGCCAGGACAGCACACAGTACGCCGTCCTAACAGTCAGGGTTCTGCAGCTTGGGGCAGCGAGTCACCGGTGGCCCTTAGTTGCGGGATACCTCGTCGCTGCGGTACATCAAGCCACCCTGTGTTCGGCTCAGAGCTTTCCTTTGATCGCAGGTCTTATCGAAGTCGCCGGCTTAAACAAATCGTTTGTAGTTCTGTAAATGCCGAATTCGATGGGCTGCCCGCTGGTGACAGTGATGCTCATGACGTTCGAGTGAGCACCGTAGTAGGAGTTTTTCCTGATCGTGGATTTGTACTGAAGTCCACCGCTGGATTCTGTCTTGGGGGGTTCATAGTGGAACTCCAAGGGAAGGTCGGGTGTAAATTGGTTGATAGGACTGGACATGAGTTCCTGGATAACGACCTTGTTACCGTTGCTATCAGATATTTCCATGTCGGCGCAGTACGAGGTGTGCATATCGCCGGTCAGGAACACAACATTGCTGATACCATTCTTCAGAATGTGTCCCAGGATTTTTTCTCGTTGGGCCGTATAGGCTGGGGAACACCATTTATCCTGCCCTGGATTCTTCACAACACCCACGAAGGGCACGCTGGTAACAATGAACTTAGTGTTGTTTTTGTACTGGATCATCCAGGCGAGCAAGCTTTTGAGCTGCTTGTCATCGATCATCTGGTTTAGGCTGGATATGCGTGAGGTACGGGTATCCAGTACGAAGAATTGAACGTCGCCATAGTTGAAACTGTAGTAATACTGATCGGGGGCGCCAAGTGTCAACGGGTTGTGGGAGTGCTGGAACTCCCAATAGGTTTTGAGTGCGATGCGCGGCAGGGTACTGCCGAGTCCCCCGCGATCATTTTCGAAGTCATTAATGATCTCGTGGTCGTCCAGGATCATGTAATGCGGCAACTCCGTTAGTACCCGCTTGGCGGGGACGCAGTCATCCCAAGCGTCCAGATACTTGTCCCGGTAATGCTCCAGACTGGCCTCAGGCTTGAGCGGAATATCGGCATATATCTGATCTCCGGCATGAATCATAAAACGCGCTTGGGTTTTTGCCGCGACTCTGGAGATGGTTACCCAGGACTCGTCTGGCTTCTCCAGGACGCCGAGTGAGTGCAGGTTGCAGGAGCCGAGCAGAAAGGTGAAAGGCTGCTTGTTCGTCTTCGGGAATGTCTTAAACCGGCCTTCGGTATAGGCTTCCCTAATGCGTGCTTCTGGCGGGTCTTTAAGTGATTTTGCAAAGGCAACTTTGATCTTGTAATCAGTATCAGCGGTCAATCCGTTGAAATCATGAACCGCGGTAAAAAACTCAGGCTCCTGGGTCTGGATAGAAATCTCGTCCAGTTTCTTGTCGTTGGTAGGGTTGATTAACTGAACGAAAGCGACTGGCCAGCGTTGTGATGCTCTAATCCAGATCTTGGCGGTCGTGTCCGTAGTGTGTCCCAGAATAAGTCTCGACATTCGAATGTTCCTTTTGTAGGCGGTTCCATAGCGTGCCAAGTCATTGCTAGCTTGGCCGAGATGCGCTGAGGACGCTACGAATCGAACAGCTTGTTCTGGTGAGCAAATAGGTTCGTTACATTGTCAAAAGCGCTCGTAAGGGAATTGTAGATTCCAAAATTGCGTATGCCAGTTTTCTCGGCGGATTCCTCGGAGCACCAGGGCAGGGGGCACATTCAGGGTTGATTGATTCTCTGGTATGCCTGGCCGTTCGAGAACCGAGGGTGGCAGTTGCTATTTACCACCCCTGCGCCGAAGGCGATGATTGAGCTACTTAAGCACAATGGTAGTCGCTTCTTCAGTGAAGTATGAGTCAAGAGAAGGCGTTTTCGAAGGGAGCGGACGATCTTGGGAAACTCAGATTCGCCCAGGTTCGTCGTGTTAGTTGAGAGCGCGCTTCTGGCCGTTCTCTGTTGATCATGGTAAAGCGTGCTGGTCAAATCCGATGCAATCGGTGGTCAGAACGAATGCAAATGACTGGTCAGGTCGAATGCAAACAGGTGGTCAAGTGGATTGCAATTTCGCAACCAGGTGTCGAACCGGATGTTTCTATAGGTGCGACATGGGAATAGGATAAGTTTCCGTGTATTCCCCCTCACTACGTGTCAGGTAAAAATTGAATAGCGCAGGAGTGTTTATGAAAGGCCGAAGGAAGGATAAAACCCAGAAGTGGCAGTTGTGCGCTCAGTTCGAAGCTGAAGCTCTCGCTTTGGCTGGCACGAGGTCGGCCAATCAAGAGCGGTTCGTTCGGGTCGCCATCCAGATAGGCCGCAGCGCTGAGCCCGTAGGGGTAATGGCTGGAACCTCTAGCGCAGAGTCTTCCGCAGTCTAGAACTCTGAGCGACTTTTTCGCTTCTATCTTTAAATTCATCAAGATAACGCAGATGCCCCGTGGCGGGCCTGCTATGGGACGTTACCTCGAAGCTCGAAGTAGCCTACGAAACCCGGGGCGATTCACATCGACGTGCTGTTCATATCCGCTTGGAAACGTCTACCAAAAAAACAGTCGGCGATACGTGCAAATCGCCGGCGGGAGCGCCTCGATCAGTCTCTGTTCCCCAAATTCTGGTGCCGCGAAGGTCGACGTGCAAATACAGGATTTGCCTTTAGACTGAAGTCTGATCGTCGTTTGGTGCTTGTAGAGAACTAATCCGGATCTTTCTTAACCAGTTCAATAAGTTGTTCAGCCGGGATATCCAGCGCACCCTGCGTTGTCGCTACTGGTATGAACATGTCCCCGACCTTCACCCACTTGGGTTCAAAGTGAATGGAGTTCTCTACGCCATCAAAAGTGGTCTTGAGGATGCCTTTACATATGGCCACTTCTCCATTTAGCTCTCCCGAGAAGATCACGACTGATCTAGAGTCTATCCGTTTCAAGGATCGCAAACGCCGGTAGTCCCGCTCTTTGCCGTTGCACATGGCACCCGAAAAAAGGGTCACCTTACCAAGGTAACTCTGCTCTGTTTGCTCGGGCGTTTTGAAGGTGATGTAGTCTTGCTTGAAATACAGCGCTTTGGCGATGTTTAGCCTCGACATGGAAGCGACCCCGTTGCGGCTCGGTTCGTTGGCTAATAAGTCACCGCTGATTATCAATCGGTTCTTGATCTCGCGGGCTAAATTGTAAGGTTTCACCACGGCGAGCAAGCCAGCCGCAAAGGAAGCCAGTGCCGCGGATTGAGAGGTACCCGTTAGAGGAACTTCTTCGCTGGTGGCGTCGAGCCAGGAGGAAATATGGCAGCCTGGCGCGGCAAGATCTACACGCTCCTTACCTCGATTACTGAACTCCGACAAAGTTCCGTCAGCATCCACAGAGGCCACAGTTAGTACATTTGTACGGGTAGGGCCTCCAAGTGATGCAGGGAGTAAACGCCCATCGTCTAGAGGTATGGTCTGATTCCCGGCGGCGGCAACAAAAAGAACGCGTGTGCCGTTTTGAGAGATCAAACGATCGAAAGTCGGGGCGACAGAGTCTTCCAAGGATGTGTCGAAGACAAGGCTTAAGTTGACAACGGCTGGACCATTGACCTGTCGCATATAGCTGTCGAGCAATTGCTCTGCGCCGATAGACAGTTCCTCGGTACCTTGAGATAAGGCAAAAATTGACAATCGCAACTTAAATTCGCTGCCAATCTTGAGAGTGTCCCGTGGGGCCTTTCCATTTATGGCAGACGGCATCTGAAAGCTCGGGCCACCCAGCACTAGACCAGCTACATGGGTGCCATGCCCGCTGTATTCGTCGATCTCGTCGATGGCCGTATAACCGTTGCCGAAGTTAATTGGGTGGAGGGATGACTGGACGAATCTGGGGCCAACCCATTCCCTCGCACCAGCATAGAAGCCGGAAGGAGCGAATATTTCAGAAGGAAAACGTTCGGACGGCTGTAAATTGTCTCCATCCATAGCCGGGCAGTTTGCAGTATGGCAAGGAACGCCAAAGAAGCCATTGTCTGCTACAGCGACCGTGGCTGTATTGAAGTCGATGTTTTGTTCCTTTAACCATTCGATGGCAGCCACTACCGCCTCGGGTTTGAATGGATAATCCAGGGTCCCATCCGATGAGCAGTCACTGTTCCCCCCTTGAATCACTCCGCTACCTATAGGAGCGATCCGGCCGACTCGGATAGGATCAGTCTTTACCATCACCTCGCGCCCGCCAGCAGCCTTCAGGCCAGAACTGAACTCCGCAAGTTGCGTCGGCGCGACCCTCAGCAAGGTTCTGTAAGTTTCGAAAGGAAAAGTCAGAACCGTACCGTAGGAAAAAGTCTGGCCTACTTTAATGCCACTATCAAAAAAATAGGCTTTAAGTCCAGGGCCATTCGCGTACTCGCCAGTCAGCAGCAGCCTGATGGAAGTGAAACTATCTCCTTTGCGCGCTGTGTATTTGAGCGGTCCGCCCACACGTAGGCAAGCAGGCCACAGTAGGTTGTAAGTGAGAGGACCAAGTCGTATTCCGCGCGGGATCAACACAGAGTTGTTCGCGTTATCCAGTTGATCAAGATAACCGTCCTCTACGATGCCACAAAGCTGGACCGCAGTTTGCTCGGCGGTCATATCGGCCGCTTCAGGAAACTCCTTCGCATTCAGTTGGGTGGGCTTGCTGTGCTTTGCAATAAACGCTACCACAGAGGCATTCGGAAGCGCCCCGACAGCTCTAGCAACGACGCGGATATCTTCCGTTGCACGGAGGTTTGAGTTCACCATGAAAAGGAGGGCTAGCAGTATTGTCATACACTTAGGCGAAGCTGGCATAGGTTCGCTCTCTAGATACGGCAGCCTTGATTTCCGGATTGTAGGTTAAAGCCGCAAATGACACGTGGATGTGCTGGATTCTTCCCCTCACCTTTTGCAGTCCAGCGTTTCACAAAACTTCTAAATTCCTTGGTGCTAAGTGGTGAGAGGTAGGAATAGAAAGCTGGCTGAAGATGGGTAGCGGTGGGTGTGGCTCCCAAGGCGGAATTCACGGCGATCACACGCCTAGCTCCGCCCTGTTTTGGAAACATCACCGGCCCGCCGGAGTCCCCATAGCATAGAGCCGGCTCGCGCCCACTTTCCGAAAGCGTACGCCAGTAAAGAGCGGGCCTCCCTACATTGAGACTCACTGTAGTAGCTTCGATCGGCCGCTCTCCAATTCGCAGGACTCGGTGACCGTCCTTATAGGTATAGTGAGTCTCGTCGTTGGAAAGGCCGAGGCTGTCGCAACCGTGTCCGACGAGCGTCACAACCTCCGCGATCTTGAGGTCTGTGTCTAACGCGATCATTTCGTACTTAATGTCCTCGACGCGCCGGTCTAGCTCGCACAGCGCATAATCCGCTGCAGAGCGGGGAACTCCCGAATCATTGACCCTCCATCGCAAGTAATCCTCGCTTAGGTCGCAGTTCATTTTGTAAGGATTGCCAGTTGCGACAAAGCGCACCTCGGCGGTTAGCGCCGGTTCGCCGTCCTCGCCGGGCGCTAGGTGGGCGTCCACGCAGTGCGCGGCAAGCAGAACAGTACGGGGCCCCACTAAGGTCAGCGAGCACATTTCCCCATCTGAAATATCGGAGACTGCCACAGCTCGCCAGTCTAGAAGATCGACGACAACGGTTCCGCCCGACAGTTGTATCTTGGTAACCCCCAGCTTCAGCGGAAGAGACCTAAAAGAAAGCTTCTGTCCAGCTTTTGGGGGGTGACCTGGCGCCCAGACTGGAGCCATTAGCCCTTCGTCCGCAGGTTTAACGGGTGGGCCTATCTTGATCGTTTCAGCCGCCAGCGCGACGCGGTCGGACGGCAAGCCTACGATGGCTGCAAACATCAGAGCAGAGAAAATTGTGAATGCATTGGGTCGAGCCATGTTTGACCTCCTATTTCTTGGCGACCGCTTTCTTAGCCTCCGCCTCCTTGGCTTCTTCCGCTTTGTCGAGGGCGTCCTTGATGGCCACCGCTTGAGTCACAGCGGCTGTAATCAAGGCGTCTGCCGTGGCCGCCGAGTCCTTCTCGTTTTTCACCGAGACGCCGCACTGACTGTGGAATTCAATATGCCCTGTCCTAGGGAAGGCCACGAAGTCGACGAAATTCGGGTCGGCAACTTTACCGCGCCAGCTATATACAGTCCTATTGGTGGCGTCGGTGGAGACATAAGTGAGGGCTACCTCGCGGCACGCCGAATAAAAGATCCCGTGCTGTGGATTCTTTAGGAAGTCCTGATAACTTGGGTCTTGGACCGGGACGGCAGTTTTTGGTGCCGCACCCCAAGCGATTGTTAGACCAGGGCTGAGGGTTATCTCGTTCTTGTTGCCGCGATCGTCTCGCGGTAAAGCCCAAACACAGGGGCGAACGGTCAGAGCATCACACGGCTGTCCGTCGGGTTTGGCGGCCGCGCCGACTGCGAGCGGTACAACGACCTTCAGGACATTGCCTACGTTCGTAATAATTTCAGTGCGCTGGTCGGTGACGTCGGAGCTCGCCGTAGCTATCAAGTCCGTGTCGGGTACCTTCGTGAGGTTGATCGTGGTCTTGGTCCAAAAAGGGTCGGCGCCAAGTATCATGACCCGGCGCGTCGTATCTTCAAGCCGGCGGTTGGTCACCACAAATGGTTCCGCCGGCGGTTTATCTCCGGCCTTAGCGACTTTCAGCTCGATTGTCAGCTCGTTCTTCTGGCGATAGAAACTATCGATTAGTTTCGGCTGACGTGCTGTCTCGCCCGGGGCAGTTGCTTCTACGTAGCGGACCGTCGGGTCGACGGTGCAGGCAGATAACGCAGCAACTCCCATCAACATTGCACCTACGGGCGTGATTCGCGATATCCACATAGCTCAACCCATCCCTAGATGAAGAATGATTTTCCTAAATGAATGCGGCAGCCCTACGAAGATGGACGAGGATAAGATCAGGCCGCCAGTAAATAGACTGTAGCCATTGTTTTGCTATCGTCCAGTCTAGGATCGACTTCTGACCTATGGATCGTGGCCTGTCAGGTGTTTCGTATACGCATGAACGTAGAAAATCAGGTCCGGCCATGGGCGCTTGGGCGCTCGAACTGGGGGTATTTACAGGCTCGCCACGCAGCGGGCGAGCGAGATTGCTGAGCTGTTGCCGCACAAGTGGACATTCGTTTAGCCATGCAAGGTGTGTTGGGCAGACGCTTACAAAGAAAACATTCCTTTGCCTTGTTAGCTTGGGCTTGGGTTACGCGAAACGACTGATGCGATAGGTCGCCACTCCTATGAGTCGCCAAGAAGAATCGCCAGGCTGAAACCATTTGGAAAAACTCAATTGATGAGGTGTCTTCAACACGACTCAATTCCAGTGATGCAATCAGCCTTGAGGCTCAGGCCGAAGCGTTAGCCGGGGTGTGACGCCGGCTCGAGTTTTTGAGCTCCAGAAGTACCCATCGACCATCCGTTTCGCGTTGCAGATCCGCTACGAAGCTGTTCAGGGCCTCTTTCACGCTGGCGTGATCAGCAGTCCGAGAATGTCCGAATGCCAAGCTAAGCGCCTTATCGACATCATTTCGGGCGCGGACTTTCGCTGACACATCGTCAAAATTTCCATGTTCCAGGATGAGCATGATCGCCTCCTCAAGGCAAATCAGACGCGCCCAGATGCCTGCTACGGCTGCATGGTTGTCTATTTTTGACAGTGCTACGAATGCTCTCTTGTCACCGCTGACCATGCAATCGCTAGGACTTTGATACATGGCAGCAAACAGAACGGCCTCTCCGGAATCAATGTCTGGTCGCTCAACATCAAGAAAGTAGTTCGATTGCTCAACTCGCACCTCGACGAGGCTGGCATGGCGAACCAGCTCCTTGGCAAGCTCTACGGCCTCCTCTGAGCCGAGCTTTTTCAGCGCCGCCGGCGGATTGTTTAGCCGAAGCTGAAAGGGCAGTTGAGGCAGTACTGCAAGATCCGTCAGCCGACAATCCAACGCGCGGATTAGCTCGTGGATGAGTTGGTACTGGCACAACTTACGAGCTGCGTCACTGTCAATAAGGTACAAAGCGCTTACTCACCAAATCCCTGGATCGTCAAAAGGTACTCCTGATTCTCGATGCTCAACTCGTCAAGTGAGATGCCATCTCGAAAGTACCGCTCTATCACTTCTATCGCATTGGGCTGGGAAGGACTGTATCCCAGAGCCTGATTCGCACGAGCCCAATCATTGTGCTCTTTAGCGTAGGAAAGAATCAGGTGCCCAGGGTCTATACCAAGTTCCCGCCCAAGCACGACTGCTTTGGCAGCGAGCGCTGTACCCGATGTTAGGCGTCCCACTGTCGATAAGGGCTTGGTATGCCCATTTCGAATCAGGGACAGCGCGAACGCGTCTGCCTCACGCTCTTCTGTGTCCTTGCGCTGGTTCGTTACCTCGATCAGTGAGTCTGTAACCTCGGCGAGATCCTCGTCGATCAGTACGCCGTCTGTACCCAAGTGACCGCAAAGGATGTGGCCAAGCTCATGTGCTAGGACAAAAAGCTGCCGCGGATGCTGTGGGCTGTTGAAACCCAGGACGATGACCGGTCGGCCATCAATGCTCACCGCCATACCCGTTATGCGCTTGCTGGCTTTGGGGAGATCCTTCAGATACAGCACAGGGATGCCATGCGCCCAGCAAAACTGGAGCAGACCTTCGAAGTCGACATGATTTCTGCCGGTTAGCTCGAGAATTTCTTCTCGCAACGCCTTAGGGGCTGTCGTCGGGGGGGTATACCCCGTCTTCACACAAAACAAAGCCAGCTTGGCGATCGCGACGCCCAGACTTGTAGAAACATTGAGTTCGGACTCTTTGGTATCCGAGCGGCGCTTAAACCTAGCTCCGCGCGCATCCGCCTGGATGTGCAGCTCGCCATCGAGCCCAAAGCTGGCCTCTAACCCTAAGCGTTGCTTGAGGATCAAAGCAAACTGGAGGGCGCCGGCGCTGGTTTTGAACAGGCTATTGTCCCACCAGTCGGGCAGGAGTTTCTCAATATAGGATCGCGGGTACCCCGCAGCCTTCAGGCTACTGAACGCTGACTTCACTGTCACTGGGGCGGAAGCCTCATCCATAGCTCCTCCTGTTTACCGCTTTGCAAGCTACCATTTTCACAGAGACGCCTTATGGTGGGCAAATAGCAATTGCGCGAGTCGCTTTGCATGCTGATCGGACCCGTCCCAGACCGTCGTCAGGGCGTCCATGAGAATAGACGAAGTGCGCGGGTCAGCCTGCTCGGCGTAAATTGAAATTTCTGCATAAATGCATAGGCGCTTGAGTGTGCTAGTCACACGCTGCGGCTGTAGGTTCAGGTTACGGAGAATCTGGGACTGGTTGATCCCTGTAACCTTTGATATTCCTGAACTTGAAACTACTCCCCGCCGCTCAAAAAACTGGCGAAGCTCGTGCTGAATTTGGCGGACGTCTTTTATGCGATTCATACTTAAATATTAGCATATTTGCATAAGTATGGTGCTGGCTTATCATTGAGGCATACATGATCCAATGGGTTAAACTGTACGGCTATTTACAGGCGATATTTCTTATATCAGGGCTACATCGATGCGTGAGGCAGAGATCAAGCGAGCATTGGCGCACCACTTGGACTGTGTTCGTGACAGCGTGTCGAGCATGATTCTTGAGGAGCTGCAGCTCAGCGGAGGGGAGATCCGAGCGGATGTTGTCGATGTGCATGACATGCACTGTTACGAGATCAAAAGCGAAGGCGACTCTCTTAAGCGGTTGCTAGGCCAGGGCGGCCGTTATGCGCGGGTGTTTGACCACGTCACTCTGGTCACCACTGAGCGTCACCTGAAAAAGGCAATGCCCATGCTTCCCAAGTGGTGGGGAATCCTTCTCGTCCCGGAACATGAAGATGACCAGTTTAAGCAGGTGCGAGTCGCCAAGCCCAACAAAGGGCATGAGCCTGAAGTTCTCGCGACGCTGCTTAAGCGCGAAGAGTGCATGTCGATCCTGGAGCAGCGTGGATCTATTCGCGGGTGGCGAGGCAAGAGCCTATACATGCTTCAAGAGCGTGTGGCGGAACTGCTCACGCTGGACGAGCTCAGGGAAACAGTTCGCAGCTTCCTAATGAGGCGTGGGGAGGCTCCTGTTGAAAGGGAACCTTACGACCTGTTCAGTACTGCTCTTTGACGACGTAGGAAATGTGATGAATCCAGGCCTCGGTGAGGTGCGAGGACGCACCTGACTTCTTATTTCGGTCTGGTACGCTGTCGTCCGCTCGGATCGCCATCTGACGGTCACCCAGAGAAAACTCCGCTCCCTTGAAGTCATCAGCGTATGTGTTGACCAAAATGACGGACAGGTTGATAGAGTCTTGCTTGCGCTTACCGGTGGCTTTAAGGATCAGCCAGTCCTTCGCCCTGGTGTATCTGATGGCCACCTTCTTGGCAATCTTCTTCAGGATGTCCTCGGTCCACTTCGGCGACAGGATGCCGTAATCGGAATAACCCAGGGCAAGCTCAGGGGCGACGGCATTCAGTTCCTTCCACAGCTTCCAGTCATTTCGATCATATTCCGCCATCGTCGCTACATCGACCAGGCTTTCTGGATAGGCACCTGAGGTAAGGTGCACGGTCGTGTACCCGAAGGCCTTAAGCTTCTGCAGGCTCCCCGCGAACGACTGCAGCACCTCAGGGGTCCATGACGAAGGAGACTCACCGAGATCTACCATCAGCCGCGGCGACACATTAAGTCCGCTCAACATCGTGAAGGCGCTTCCTGTCTGGTCAAAATGCTTCTGCGACAAGGTCAAGCCTTCTGCTCTCAAGCGCACAACGACTGTCTCGAATGTCGAGAGCAGTTGTTGCATTTTATCGTTGAGCTCCAAAGCATCGCGGGAATCGATGACCGGAATGATGGGATAGGTTTTGTCGCCGGCGACGGCCAAGAAAGACTCAAACTCCTTCATCCGGCGGCCATCCAATCGGCCGGAAGGATCGGCATAGTCGACGAGCACTGTCCCTTTCCAGTAGTGATACACCTCAGACATCAACAGTTCGTGATACGTGACACCACGCACTTCAATGCATGGCCATACGTGATCGATGAGCTCCTCCCCTATAGCTGAAAGCGCTTTCTGCTCAGCCTTCTGCCATTTGATGACGGGAATGTAGGGTGGGTGGCTAGGGTGTTGGGACGGCATTTCCTCTCCTTGGAACATAATGCTGGTTAGCCATCATGGTACGTCCACTCGAACGATTAGGCGAGCGCGTCGAGGTACGCCCTTTAGGCTAAGGATGATTGCGAGATTTTCGAAACAAATGCGGCTAATCGACAGCGAGCCAATGCCAAGTGAGATTTGAACGTGATCAGGTCATGAGAATGCTGTAACGACCGGAATTGACCGAGGCTTAGCATTAGGCGAACAATGGGCCAGCAAATCCCAGGTATAGGGAAGGGTCGATCTAGCCGAGAATTGAAAACACTTCGTCAGATCGTAAGACTCAAACCATGGACATCAGGTTGGGAACATGTTTACGGTCATTGATTCAGTGCAGGGGATCCCTCCTCAAGTAGTGTCCCAAGTTTTTCTTCTTGTGGATCACTGGGATGATTGGTTCAAATTCCGGACGACATTTAGGCTTATCGTTTTTGACGCGGCGGGAGTTCGCTATATTCCCGGATCCGTAAAAATTGGCCAAGCTAGCCTGCTCCCAGCGCGAGGCGGTTCGGTTCTTCCACCAGGAACCCGCACTCCGAATCTACCAGTTAGTTTTCCAGCTCTCGATCCAGTGCAGTTTTTCTCGCTAGGCCTGGATGAGGATTATTACGCCACTCTTGCATCGCTACCCCAAGGCTTTGGCGCGGTTATTTTACGAGGGCTATGTGACTGCGCCTTTGACCTCCAAATTTTCAATAACCATCGCAACGAAGAGGTGATGGGCGAGTCATTGCTCCGTTCAGTGACAGAACAAAACGTGCGCAATCGCCTGAACCGTCTAGCACATGGCAACGCGGTCCTGACCCGATTTGAATTTGAATACACGCTTCCACTGCCACCGGCGCCTATAGATGGCGGTGTTCCAGCGCCACCGCCACCAACTATGCAATTCCAAGTGATTCCTAACGCCGAACCACCTACGAATCTTCACGTGCTCGTAGGAAGAAACGGGGTGGGTAAAACACGCTGTGTACAAGGCATCATTAATACTCTGCTGGAGCGAGATACTGAATCTGCGCCACGAGGAGTACTACGACGGCTAGGAACGAATCAAGATGAATGGACATTCTCGGGGCTGGTCTCGGTATCGTTCAGTGCTTTTGATAGCTTCGAGTTGCCGCCCCCGGCTGCTATGCGGCTCAACGCGGTTTTCGTTGGCCTGCGATCGCAAAGAGAAGTAGATGGGCGCATTGTTGAACACCTCAAAAGCTCCCAAGAATTAGCGAACGATTTTGTTTTAAGCCTGGAAAGATGCCAAAGCGAACCTAAAAGGGCACGCTGGCTACGCGCTATAGCGAGCCTAGCCACCGATCCACTTTTTGCAGAAAACGCAGTTGAAACTCTCATTGAGCAGAGTGAGGACTGGCATGGCCGCGCCAGTCGCTTTTTTGGACTGCTGAGTTCGGGACATGCCATTGTTTTGCTCACAACCACTCGACTCGTCGAGCTCGTTGATGAGCGCACTCTCGTGGTTCTAGACGAGCCCGAAGGTCACTTGCATCCACCGTTGCTCTCGGCTTTTATTCGAGCTGTAGCTGATCTCCTAGTCGCTCGGAATGGTGTTGCCCTGATTTCGACACATTCTCCTGTAGTGCTGCAAGAAGTCCCGCGAAGCTGTGTTTGGATGCTGAGAAGAACCCGCACACATTCAGCGGTTGAACGCCCATCCATTGAGACCTTCGGAGAAAGTGCCGGTGTCTTAACTCGAGAAGTGTTCGGTTTAGAGGTCACTGATTCAGGTTTTCATCAACTCATCACTGCCGTTGCTCGCCAACCTGGTCAAACGTTTGAAGCCGTCGAAACCCATTTTAGAGGACAGTTAGGAGCCGAGGCGCGAGCCCTTGCGCGAAGCCTTACCACTCGAAGGGATGTGCCGTGAAACGCCTAAATCCGCCTGTGTTTGGCGCCACGTTGACCGTCGAGACCTGCGCTGCTGGCATCTCCATCCCTGAACGAGCTCAAGCGTTGATGGATGCGTTACCCGTTATTCAAGCCTCGGAGGTTGAATATCGAGAGCTAGGCTCATCCGCACGCCTATTTGAAATCGCCGAAAGCACTACGGTCACCCCACAACTCAGTGCAGATTTGATGGGGGTAATCTATAAGTCGCACTTTGCCCGTAAAGGGTCGCCGTCGAGATCTCTCTACGAAGAGATCAGGATGGCTCCGGAGTTCGGCATCTGCCCGCTGTGTGCTCAGAGGATTGTCGCTACAGTTGATCATTACTTGCCTCAAACTCGCCACCCGAAGCTCAATCTGACACCGGTAAATCTTGTTCCTGCGTGTTCGGACTGCAATAAACGCAAACTAGCGGGAGTCGCTACAAGAGCGGAGGAACAAACCCTTCACCCCTACTATGACGACCTGGGAAGTGAGCGGTGGCTTGTTGTCGAGATCCAGGCATCCTCTCCTCCAACAATTTCTTTCGCAATACGATCCCCGAGGGTATGGGGTGCAGTGCTCGCAGCCAGAGTACAGCACCACTTTCGCGTGATGGGCATCAACGAGCTTTACGTCGCACAAGCGGCTAGCGAAATGGCAGACATCTCGTACTCACTTGAGAACGTGGGAGCCAGTGCAGGCCCAAATGGCGTCCGCCAACATCTTGATGAACAATTTCGATCACGATACGCCCGAGACGCCAACTCTTGGAGAACGGCGCTGTACGAAGGGCTCAGAGACTCGGATTGGTTTTGCATTGAAGGCTACCGAATGATTCGCAGCCCACGTACATGAATGATATCTGGTGTCGTTTGATGCTGAGGTTCCAGATCGACTCCGAGTGGCACTCGCTGTATAGCCTGCAAGTTTAGGCTTTCGAAATTAATGCGGCTTGAAAATACTGCGAGACGGCATTTGCTAACGTTGAATTGAAAACCTGTTCACTAATTAAAAAAGGGCCCGCATTATGCGGGTTCTTGTTCAACCTATCGGCATTCTCTTTCACTTCAGACTGGCGATCAGGTTTCTCTGTTGTGCCACTGCCTCGGCGGCTTCACTTACTTGCTCGCGACGGTACTGTCCTGACTCTTCGTGGCGACGGTCTTGAGCACCGCTGCCATCCTCGCGATGCGCCTTTGCCTGCTCAATTTCTGACATATCCATACTTTCCTTATCGTGGGCGAAAACGACGCCTTACTGTAGGTCTAGCCCTTTAAACCGGGGCTGTGGGAGTGCTCGATTAGATGTCTCATCTCAACGGTGATCTATCCAGCACTCACGCCTCGGATTCTATCACTAGAAAGGATCGCACCTTTATACCGCGGCAACCGGTCTAATCATGCAAGGCGTGATGCCCGGACGCATACGGATTTCGTATCGCAGCAAGCCAAGTGTTGGTCGCAGCGTTAGCTCAATACATTGGTTCGCGCAGACTGATTGGGCATCAAGCTTTGAATGGAAGGGGGCACAAAACGTTGTTTGATGTGCTAGTGAATAGCTGATCCATGCTAGGGAGAGGGTTAGCTGTTAAACACTATGTATGTGAAACTCTTGAATTCCCATGGGCGCGGCGAATAAGTGACGAAAAATGACAATAGATGATCAGTTCCCGGAATGTTCTGATGAACCGTCTTCAGCAGGTCAGCCCCAAGGCCAGGCAGCCCCTGCCAGTCCTGAGTTAACGGGTGGAGCGGGCTTCACCTTTGAAGATGGCGTAGTTGCTGTCTACGCCGTGGCGCTTTTGGGAGAAACAACTGCAGCGGGCCTACCTGGCCGTATTGTCAAAAAGATTTCAGTTCAGCAAGGAGCGTTGGGCCACCCCTTGGATGATCTGATCGTCGATGCTGAAGGAGCTGATGATGTGCACATGCGCCTCAGCCTTCAAGTCAAACGGAAGCTGATTATCAGCGGCGCAAAAACCAATCCGGATTTTAGAGAAACAATCCAGCGCGCTCATCTGACTGTGGCATCTGCCGGGTTCCGCAAAGGGCTTGATCGTGTGGGGGCGATCGTTAACGAAATCACAGACGCCAACAAGCGTGTGTTCGAGACGCTTTGTGAGTGGGCACGCGCTGATGCTGAGACGGCCAGTTTTGTAAACAAAGTGATGACTGAGGGGATTGCCGGCGACAAAAAGAAACAGTTCCTTGTCGTAAGGGGGCTCCTTGGAGAACTGGTTGAAAAAGAGATGTTGGATTCAGCCACTCACTGTTTGCTCTCGCACTTTGTTCTGATGCGGTTCGAGATGCTCCACGAGGGTTCCACTACCGAAGCCAATGCGGTGGTAAGTCTCGCCGGTAGCCTTAATCCTGCTGAGCATTTTCGTGTAGATGACCTGTGGAGACGCTTGCTTGCGTTGGTGCGCATTTCGGAGGGTGTGGCCGCTTCGTTTGATCGAAAAACTCTGATAGCGAGGCTGAACGGTGCGTTTCGACTGAGGGCCGCGCCATCTTTTCGAATTGCAACGTCGCGCATTGCAGAAGAGTCGAGCCTGGCTGCCTCAGAAATTATCAATACCATTGCGGGGGTAAGTATCCCGCGGGAGCGTTTTGTTCAGCAGAGCCACGTAGCCTTGGAGCGAGGTGCTTTCGTTCTGATCGGTGGTCTGCCTGGGGCAGGTAAGTCCGTTGTGCTAAGGGCTCTCGTTGAGGACGCGCTATTAGCTGGGCCTGCTCTTTTTCTTAAAGCGGACCGCATCAGTGGTGCGTCGTGGGCGCAGTACGCCGTCGCCAGTGGCATTGGAAACCATGCGCTGGAAGATCTGCTGGTCGAGCTTTCTGCAGTAGGGACGGCGACTTTATTTATCGACGGTATTGATCGAGTTGAGGTGGGAGGGCGTCGAGTTTTACTGGACATTTTCAACACCATCCTCGCATCACCCCTGTTGAGTTCCTGGAAGGTGGTTGCCACTGTTAGAGATACCGGCATGGAGCCGGTGCGAACCTGGCTGCCAAGGGCGCTATTCGACAGAGGGGTTCAGGTGCTTGATGTTGACGAATTCAACGATGACGAAGCCCACTTATTAGCTAGCGCTCAACCTGCTCTCAGGTCGCTGCTGTTCGGCAGTGAGCAAGTTAAAGCGATCGTTCGCCGTCCATTTTTTGCTGGCATTCTCATTATGAGAAACAGCGCAGATGATAGCTCTCCTCGGTCCGAGGTGGAACTCGCTACGAGATGGTGGGCGAATGGCGGGTACGGCGCCGAAGCGGCGCGTGCTGGCCAACGGCGCAATGCACTGGTGCAGCTTGCGCGTGCAGGAGCAAGCAAACTTGGTCGATCCATACCTTCGCTTGATCTCGATCCGCAAGCGCTTGCCGAGCTTGAGGCCGACGGTATCGTGCGACCTGTCCGTGCTGGTCAAACAGTGCGATTCGTCCATGATATTTACTTTGAATGGGCGTTTCTTCAGTACCTCATTTCGAAGGAAGGGGATTGGGTGACCGTCATTCAAGAAGTGGGAGAACCACCTGTTCTGGGGCGGGTGGTAGAGCTGTTATCTCAGTCGGAACTTCGGGATGGCGAGGCCTGGGGAACCTATCTGCACCAGTTGGAAGCAACAGAGGGCATCCGATCACAGTGGTTGCGGGCCTGGATGCTGGGGCCTTTTGGACTTCCTACGTTCGCAACGCATCAAGCGGCCTATAGCAGGGTGTTGTTGGCTGATGAGGCTCAAAGAGTTACGAAGCTAGCGGTCTGGTTTCAAGCCGAAAAGACCAAGCCCAATCCCATGGCCTTCAGTATGGAACTGTTCCCGGATCTGGATATGGCTGATCGGCTACTGGCAGCTGATCTGATGGCATTCCCGTCTGATTTCAGTTCGTGGCGCTGCTTCTGTCAGTGGTTGATGGGCGTTGTGGGTAATCTTCCTGCTTCGATTCGTCCAGATTTAACTTCCGTTTTCGAGGTATGGCAAAACGCTTTACTGCATGTGCCAAACGTTGTGTCAGCAGCCATCATCTCCCAAGTGGACGTCTGGCTTGCTGATGTTGAGATTTACAATCACTCACGACAACGACGTGCGGAAGATAGTCCTTGGGAGTGCCTGAAGCGTGATGAGGCGAGAGAACTCGAGTCGAGGCTGCGCAAAATGCTTCTGCAAGCAAGCAAAACCTATCCCGAGTTCGCGAGAGAATATTTGAGTCGTTGGGAAGCAGAAGATGATGAGGTGCCGGCAGCAGTCAGTAATGCGGTTTTCTCATTTGCGCCAAGACTAAGTGTCATTTGCCCTGATCAACTGGCTGCTTTTACGTTACGAGTTCTGCTCGAACCTCTACCTGATGAAGTCGTACGCCGTTCTGAGGAGTCTGGCGAGTACTGGAGGGCCGGGCATACTGCTAATAACTGGCGGACGTTATGTATCGCTGACCACCGTAGTTTTTTCCCGAGCGCGCCGACCAGAGAACCGTTCCACTCGATGTTTTCCATGGCGCCAGCGTCAGCTTTGGCGTTAGTCGGTCAACTTATAAATCATGCCACGCAGGCGTGGCGTCAACTTCAGTGCTTGCCCCATGAGGAATGTCGTACCCCCATCCCCGTTTCACTTAGCTTTCCCTGGGGAGATCAAGTGTTTTGGGGAACAGAGCGAGAGTACGCATTGGTAAAAGGCGGGACAGGGTCGTACGTTTTAGGTACAGGGTTGATGGCGCTTGAGGCATGGGCATTTACGCAGCTGAAGGCTGGAAAAGCCGTGGATGATGTCCTTAGAGATGTTTTGAAAGGCCACCAAAGCGTTGCTGTATTGGCTATTGCAGTGGCAATTGTTCTTGAAACTCAACATTTCTCCGAAAGTAGTTTTCCTCTTTTGGCGAATCAGCGGCTCTGGTACTGGGACATCAAGTCGAAGGTGTCTGGAGGCGCTAATCTAATCGGGTTTCGAGGGACGGATCGAGAGCACTCAAAGGCAGTGCAAGCGATGAATGCGCGGCCATGCCTTAAGCAAGAACTGCGGTCAATTGCTTCCATGCACGTGCTTGGTGAGAGCGAATTGAGTCTGCGTCTCTCCGGGGCAATCAAGGCATTTCCTGCGGATCTGTCATTTGACTATGAGGAAGAACGTTCAAACCCTGCTGTGGTGGAAAGCTTAAAACGCAGAGCAGTGCTTTGGGCCGAGATCGGAAAGATAGAAAACTATACTGCCCATCGTAGTGAGGACGGTTCTGCGATTGTCGTGCAGCATGTCAATCCAAAGGCGAAGGGCACCGAAATCGAATCACTCAGCCGCCAGCGTTCGGAAATGATGGGGCGTTTCGAACTGCTCCTTTGGGTAGACAAGTTTCTAGAAAGCCGACAGAACGGTGCTATAAGTGTTGAGCAAGCCATAGAGCGGGCAAAGCAGCTGGACTCGGAGACTTTGTTCGCCGCCGTCGCAGACTTCACATCTACTGAGTTTCAGCAGCAAGGCGCCATTGCCGGTGTAGCAGCAGTGGTCTTGATACAAGGTCAGGCGAATGCTGCCGACCTTGACTGGGCAATTGATGTTTGTTCGCGGGTCCTCCAGATGCCTATGTCTATGCTGGGCCTACCCCGAAGCTCGAAACTGCTCCACCATCCTGTGCTCTATACCGTTCACGCCCTAGGTGCGCTATTGCATGATCCGTCATTCCAAGCTGACGCTCAGGTGTGCCTTATCCAGCTCATGGCTCACCCGTTTGAAGAAATAGGGCTTGAGGCCTTGGGGGCGATGTTACGCGCTGACGAGGCGTGTCCAGGCGGCGCTTGGCTGGCGTTGAGTCTCGCCATTTCGTTATCGATGGTCAGACCTTCTCACGGTGGTAGTTCGGAGGACCAGGCTCGTTACCATGCGGAGATTTCGTCTGCCGTTGATGATGCTCTACAGCAAATGGAATCGAAAGTACCTGCGGCTTTGCCGGAAATGCCGCCTGCATGGTTGCAGCTTGATGTGCCAAAGGTTAGACGAGTTAATACATTCAGCCTGCTCAACACAAAGCCTCGCACAGTAACGGTGGAATGGGAGTACCCGCCTATTGAGCCGGATAGCGAATGGCTTTCAAAGGTGCTTGAGCTCGTACCGATTTCGACATTCATGGCCGACACCGTGACCAGGGATTTGCTTCTCACGTGGTGTGATTCGCTCGTCCTCTGGACCGGTGAACGCCTTTGTCCCAACTGGTCACGTGGTGCAGGCAGCCAAGATTTTAAGGCGAAATCTTACGATTATTTCGAATGGCGAAACGGGTTGTATCTATTCCTCGCTCGTATCTCGATGAGCCTTGACCCTGAGGTAAGTTATCGTCGCTTTATCGCCCCGATGGTGGCGAAGGATGACGAAACGTTCTGTACGCTGCTGCAGTGTTTTGTTGATTACTTAGTCAATAAAATCAGGAGTGAGCCAACTGTTCCGACAATGGCTTTACCGTTACTTGAGAAAATCGTTTCTCGGATTCTAGAATGCGCAGATTGGAAAAGTGCGGTGTGGAGTGACGGACGCTTACACTGTTCGGAGCTTGAACAAATGATTAGGGCTCTCTTTTTTGTCGATATCAAGAAATCACAAAATGCATCCAGGTTTACCAATGGCGATTGGAGCGATGTTGCACTGATTCTGGCGTTGACTGACCCGTTATTGGCGCATCATGGAAGGATACCGTTAGTAGCTTCCTCGTTTGTGACCCGCTGCGAGCGGAACTTTGACACCTATCCTATTGAGCATTTTGTGACTCACCTTGGCCATGTGCTCGGTCGAACTGACGGGATGCCACCCGGTTGGCGTGGTACAACGCTTCCAGCACGGCTAGCAGGCCTGATTCAGCGATTCTCAGAGCGGACTCAACCTATTCCTGTGTCTGTGGCCCAGGTACTATTAAGTGGACTGGATACGCTGGTAGATCTAGGTGATCGGCGAGCCGCAGCTGTTCAGATCAGCGAGGTCTTCAAGGATGTTAGATCAGGCTGACTACGGGGCTGATTCATGTTGATAGGGCTATGGTGTGATTATGGTAACCGTTCGGTCACCCCCCTCCAGCGGGCATAAGTATGCTGCGGGATGCAGACATTAAAGTCGTTGCCGGCTTATTGGCGGAGGAAGCTGGTGAGGACTTAGCTGATTTTTTGGTAAGCAAAACCCGGTGGATCGTCGGATCGCAAAGATCAGTAAATCCTTGGCGTCTCAGCGCATGGTTGGATGCCCGGACGGTAACGATCGAATAAAAAGTTTTGTAAATAGAGCGTTGATGTCGCGAAGAAGCTCAACTAACTTGCTCGATTTTGTGCGAATCCTATCTTCGATGAGCCTTATATTTGGGGCAAGGAATTCATGCGTAAAATCCGAGAGGTACTACGCCTAAAGTTCGACGCCTGTGAGCCGTGAGGGCGCGCGCGATGAGGTTTATATGGGACTGGACAAAAACGTTCACCGATGGAGTGAACCGTATTTTCTCTACCGGCTTTATCAGTATGACGTTTTGATTTGCGTTCTGAGAGTGTACTCAGTTAAGCGTGACTGTATTGCTCGGATAATAAGTGGAGTTTTGGGCGATGGGAAGAGAGCTGAGCTGCAGGATGGAGGTGATACGAATGCACAAAAGCTGTGCTGATATCGCTTAAAGTGGAATACCTTCTTTTATAGCGTATTTCATAGCGCTTGATAAAAGTATGTGGTTTATTTCTTTTGAGTGATTTTTTAAGTGTGGCGCTGATAGCTGGGAATAAGTGGAGTAGGAGTTTTGCTCAGATTTAAAGTTGTGATCAGCAAATTTACTGCCGTTGAAGAAGGCAGAAAAAAATCTATTTCTCTTGTTGCCATGACTCACGAGAAGATCGAATACAACTAATCCATGAATATTGAATTCGGTTAGCTTTTTTTCGACATCATGTAGGTGTTCAAGTGGGCTCTCAATATCGGCAGCAAGGACAAGCGCCGATATTTCACAACTCTCACTTGGGTGGCCTTCGACCAAAAAGATATTTCTCACAATGAAAGTCTCCTGCTGCCGGTTTCGATCAACTCGCAAACTCTATTGCAAATACTTCGAGCATTTTCGAATGAAATCGTTCTGGTGGCGGCGAGAACTGTGCTCATATGAAACGTCCCATGACGCTCTGCGTGCCAATAAGTGTAGCACTCCCCAGCTACCATTGCCGTGACTTCACCGCAGACCTCCGCGTGCAGGGCCGTCAAACCATATGTTCCGTCTGGCTTCCTCTCAAAATACTCTCCCATTTTTGAGGAGTTTTCCGGTTTGAAGTTCCCTGAAAGCACCTCAAAAAGGTAACCTTCCAGAGCGCGAAGCGCCGGAAATGAGATAGCGCTGTAGTCCTCAAGCTCAATGTCAATTTTGCTGAGAGCTAATGAGCATGCCAGCTGCTTTCTAACTTGCTCATGAATTGAGTCGTGAGATACTGGGATTTTATCTAAAAGCTCGGCGCTAATTTGCTCTTTCGTAATAGGGATCTTAAACGTGTCGATCTGCTGAGTGAGCAGGTCTTGGACGCTTAAAACATTGCAAAGGAAGTCATTAATCAAAATGGCTGTGCTTAAGTATCTACCCTGAAATTGCACAGATTTATTTTTGAACTTCTTAATCCTAACCTTGTCTCCATGCGCGCCAACCACAGCGAAAACTTTGCAATGAGCTTCCTCATTCAGCTCTTCAATGTTCACTCTTTCGGATTCTAGAAAGCTGAACAACCCCGTAAGTTCGTCATCTTCCAGCTTGGTCGTAAACTCAAGCCTTATTTGATTACTAACGCAGCACTCATTTTTCACGGCCTCGGCAAATTTATCAAAATGAGCAGTCAGGCCTGTGGATTTGCCAATGGTATACAAACCACCAATCTTTGGAAAAAGTTTTAGCATCGTGCGGTCATTTTCAAATACGAAGCTAAATTTGAGTTCGCGCGCATTCCTTTCATCAAATACGATTTCTGTGGCCCCAGCGGTCAGTAGGCACCCTTCGACCTTCGTCATGTCCAAGTGTAGGTCTTGATAGGGGTTCTTACTGGCCATCAGTTCGTCCTTGATTCGATCATTTCGAGCGATTGAATTTGCAAAGCCGTCGATTATCCGTTTTGTGACCTGATGGCGCAATGCCTCCTGTCGGAGAGCTGCTTCCTAGGTGGAGTGTTCATCTCTTTCAAAAGCCGCCGCCCCTTGACGATGGTGCACCGCTCAGAATCTGAAGAAGATACTCCTGGCAGGATAATTGATCGCGCCGAACGAGTTTTATCACGCCGTCTGAAGCAGTTTCGAGTGCCCGGCCGCTTCGCTGGTGCATTCGGCACGATTCGGGCCGGGACATCAACGAGCTTTTACTGCCAATGCCTAAATTGCGAGGCAACTCGGTCGCTCAAAGCAAGCGTGAAAAGGACGACTTTTTTTCCCTGCGACCGAAAGATGTCAATCTATGCCGCAGGTCAAGCGAGGGTGCGAACAGAGCGGTTGTCAATGTTGACTATTTGGGGGTGCGATTCTGTCAATCAGATATCACAGGATTGACAGTCAACGGCCAGCAACCGTTTCGGGCGGTATCCCCTCAATTTCCGGTCGGTCTACGGTGTCAATCTCAGGTCGCGCTAGGTGATACAGTTGACTACTGGCCGGATGATCCACTGGTGGCCGAGGCGACGGCGCGGATCAAACCGCGTAAGTAGTCAGTGGCATCAATGGTGCGGCATTCGCGAGCAAGCCCGCTCCCACATTAGATCTTCAGTGAATACAGCATTTGTGTACCACCGAGATCCAGTGTGGGAGCGGGCTTGCTCGCGAAGCTTTTGACCTAAGGCGCTGCCGGCAACAGAAACCGCGCAATCACCGGCAAGTGATCGGAAATGCGCAACGTATCGTCCTGCCTCACCCTCGCCTGGACCCGTTTGAGGTGCGGGCTGTAAAACAGGTAGTCGACGGTCCGGTCCGGGCCGTTCAAGCCCGGGTCATTCGGGTAGTGGGTCAGCCATTGTGCCCGGTCGATACCGCTGGCTTCGTTGTTGGTGGGGATCATCGGGTATTTGTCCCACAGCACATGCAGCGCGCTGTCGGCGGAGTAGGGCGTGCGTTGCTCGGTGGGTAAGCGTCGGTACTGGCCCAACGGCAACAGGTTGAAGTCACCACCGATCAGCCACGGCATGCCGCGGCTTTCATATTTGTCGAGGACCTTGGCCACGGCTGTCACCTGGCGTTGCAAGGTTTCGTCGAGCGGGGGCGTGGCACGTTCCAGATGGGTATTGAACACGGCCATTTGGCCGCCATTGCTCAATGGCAGGTGAGTGACCAGCAAGGCGTTTTTCGGCTTGAACTGACGGTTGATGAAATTGGCCGGTGCGACCGGTAATTGCAGGCGTTCGGCGTGTTCGATCTGGTAGCGGCTCAGGGTTGCCAATTGCCGGCCAACGCTGCCGTAGATGGGCGGTTCAGGCACGAAGTCGGCTTTCCAGTCGAAGGCTTGAGCGCTGCAGGGATACAGGTCAGTGACTCGATCCTGAAGCAATTTGAACTGGTTCTGGTAGTCACTGGCCTTGGCGCCGTCATCGAGTTCCTGCAACAGCACGATGTCCGGTTGCTCGTCGCGAATCACCCGCGCCACTTCGTCGAGGCTGAAGGCCATGTCTTCAGGCGTAGGGCGCTCGTCGTTCCCTGCGGTCAGGTCATTCCAGAACACATAGCGCTTGCCCGCCAGGTACTGGACGTTCCAGGTCATCACCTTCAGCGCCTGGCCGGGCACCAGCGTCGGCGCCTGGGCGTTGCAACTGACCGGCAGCGCTTCCTTGGCCTGGGGGCGCCAGGTCAGGCTGTAGATCAGCAAAGCAATCAGGCCAATGGCAATCAGCACGCAAAGCAGGGTGTAGCGCAGTAGACGGGTCATGGCTCGGCTTATAGCGTTACAAAATTGATCCCGAGCATAACCGAGAGCAGCGCCCAAGCCCAAGGGTAGAGCGCTCAGAGCGCTCCGTCAGCTTTCTCCGGTGCATCGCTAATCAGCATGAACAAACGGAACACCACCACGCTGGTGAACAGCTGCAGAAAGCTATGGGCGCTGTCGATCAGCAGCGAGATCACCGGGTTCTGCGGATCAGGGTAAACCGCCAGTGTCGCACCCTTGAGCACCCACAACGGCCCCATCACGCACAGAATGCACACCAGAATGCGCAGGAAATTCCCGCGGGTCAGGCGCAGGCTTTCCTTCATCGCCGCCAGCGGTGCCAGGCCGCGCAGCACCAGCAGGTACTCGCCGAACGCCAGTGTCACCATCAACCAGATCCCCGGCAGGAAATACAGCGACAGGCCGATCAGAATCAGCAGGGTATTGAGGGCGGTCAGCACGGCGAAACGCGGCCACAGGGTTGCAGAGGTCGCCAGCAAGTCGCGGGTGCGCGGCGTTTCGCCACGGCTGCGGGCATCGAGAAACAGGATCAGCGCGGCGGTGTATAGAGGATACACCAGCAGGCCGACAATCACACTGATGCCGGGGAAACTGTCCGGCTCCGTGGAGTGGTCGACCACTTGTTGCAGCAGCGCCTCGACAATCACCAGCGGCAGGCACAGCTGCACGATCTGGCGCAAATTGCGCTTGAAGAAATACAGAGAGTCACGCAGTACATCGAACGGATTCATCAGTCGGTATCGCAGGTCGAAAGCAGGTGCCTCACTTTAACCGATGAACCCCTTTGGGGCGCAAACGTAAACGTTCGGTAAAGGTCATTGAAACATCCTGTATCAGCCCCATTACTGGTGAGCACCTTGTCCACCGTGGATGAGGGCGACGATATTCCCGGCAATCTATGAGGTCGCCATGAACAGCGAAGAACAAACCCTGATCGATGGACTGTTTTCCCGGCTGCAACAGGCCGAAACGGATTCAGCCCCGCGCGACGCCCAAGCCGAAGCACGGATCAAGGAACACCTGACTCGCCAGCCAGCGGCGGGCTATTTCATGACCCAGGCGATTCTGGTGCAAGAGGCTGCCATCAAGAGCCTCGACGAACAGAACAAGCAACTCACTCAACAAATCCAGCAATTGCAGGCTGAACTGCAATCGGCCAAGGCTCAGACGACGGCACCGGCGCCGAGCAGCGGTGGCTTTTTGTCGAGCATCTTCGGTAGTGGATCTCGTGATCCACAACCTGCGCCGACTCAAAGCGCAATCCCGTCGAATGGCGGCTGGCGTGAACCGGGGCGGCCGTCATTCAACTCGCAGCCGCCACAGCAAAACTTCGGTGCCGCACCGCAGCAAAACTACGCACCACAACAGGCCGCCGGTAGCAGTTTCCTCGGTGGTGCATTAAAAACCGCAGCGGGCGTGGCCGGTGGTGTGATGCTGGCGCAGGGCATCAGCAGTCTGTTTCAGCATCATCAGCAGCCGGAAGTGGTTGAAGTCATCAAGGAAGAGCCGGCTCAGGTCAACGATCAGAGCGACAGCGGCAATGGCTGGGGCGACGATCAGCGTGTGGCTGAAAATTCCAGCGATCAAGGCGGATACGCCGACGCCGACTATAACGATGACAGCTCATCGTTCTTCGGTGGCGACGACGATTCCTTCGTCTGATACATCTGTGGCGAGGGAGCTTGCTCCCTCACCACATGGCCGATTATTCGCGGAACAATCCTTCGGGCTGGCATACTGGGCAACTTTTCGGGCCCTGGTGCCTGATCCTGCCCGCGCTTCGGCACGCCAAAGAGGATGTACGGTGAAAAAAATCGCAGTGTTCGCCGATGTCCAGAACCTCTATTACACCGTGCGTCAGGCTTATGGTTGCCACTTCAACTACGCTGCGCTGTGGGCTGACGTCAGTAAAGAAGGGCAGATCGTCGAGGCCTATGCCTATGCGATCGATCGTGGCGACAGCAAGCAGCAGCAGTTTCAGCAGATCCTGCGCAATCTCGGTTTCATTGTGAAGCTCAAACCCTACATCCAGCGCAGCGACGGTTCGGCCAAAGGTGACTGGGACGTGGGCATCACCCTCGACATCATGGACGCCGCCGACCATGTCGACGAAATCGTGCTGGCCTCCGGTGACGGCGATTTCGATATGTTGCTCGAGCGCATCATCAGCAAGCACGGCGTGCAAGCGGTGGCCTATGGCGTGCCCGGTCTCACGGCCAATTCGCTGATCCGCGCTGCCAGCCGTTACGTGCCGATCGAAGGCGCGTTGCTGCTCAAGAATTGATTTTATGGAGTTGAAACAGGTTTGGAACGCATAGCAGTCATCGACTTTGAAACCACCGGACTCTCCCCGAACAGCAGCTGCCGGGCCACGGAAATTGCCGTGGTGATTCTTGAACAGGGGCGCATCGTCGAGCGTTACCAAAGCCTGATGAACGCTGGCGTGCGGGTGCCGGCTTTTATTGAGCAACTCACCGGCATCAGCAACGCCATGCTGCGCACCGCGCCCTCGGCCGAGCAGGTGATGAATGAGGTCAATGAATTCGTTGGCATCACACCGCTGCTGGCGCACAACGCTGCATTCGACCAGAAGTTCTGGGACTACGAACTCGGGCGAATCAAACGCACACGCTTGCAGAACTTTGCCTGCTCGCTGTTACTCGCCCGCCGCCTGATGCCCGCCGCGCCGGACCACAAACTCGGCACCCTCACCACTTTCGCCAGCTTGCCCAATACCGGAAAGGCTCACCGGGCCATGGCCGATGCGGAAATGGCGGCCAACCTGACGGCGCACTTGGCTGAAGAGTTGCGGCGCAAGCATGGGTTGCGGGAGTTGTCCCATGATTTGCTGTGCAGCTTGCAGAAAGTGCCGGCGGCGAAGATCAATGAGCATTTGAAGCGGTATCGTGGGTTCTGACAGAAACACCGCTGATGTCCCGATCTGGCCCCAAAATTGATTGGTGTCCAACTTTTTGAGTGCAGATTCTCTTGTAGGAGCTGTCGAGTGAAACGAGGCTGCGATCTTTTGATCTTGATCTTAAAAGTCAAAAGATCGCAGCCTCGTTTCACTCGACAGCTCCTACAGAAGAACTATTTGCCATTCCCCTCCAACTGCCCCAACGGCACGCGCTTCTCGATGGCGCTGGACAGCACGATCGAGGTCTTGCTGAACCCGAACGTGGCGATCCGGTTGATCAACTCTTCCAGCTCCGGCATCGAGCCCACCGCCGCTTGCATGATCACGCACGGGTCGCCGGTGACGCGGTGGCATTCGGTGAGCTGTGGGATTTTGATCAGTTCGTCGTAGGTTTTCTGGTTGCCGTGCTGGTTCAGGCGCAGTTCGATGACGCACTGGATCGGCAGGCCGAGTTTGGCCATGTCGACTTTCGCCTGGTAGCCGGTGATCACCCCGCAGGCCTCAAGTTTGGCCACGCGCTCGGCCACCGCCGGAGCGGACAGGTTCACCTTGCGCGCCAGTTCGGCGTAGGACGCACGACCGTTTTCCAACAGGGCGCTGAGGAGCATGCGGTCGTATTTGTCCATCATGGCATTCCTGAAAAAAGACTGACTTTCGAAAACACGGTTTATAGCGCTGAACTCCGTGTTTTGAAAAGTGTACCGGCGCTATAAACAGGTTTTGTAACTTATTTTCCGCCGCCGGCCTTTCTAGAATAGCGGCTCTCTTTGTCTTGTTCTCGAGCTGCCCATGCCTGGCATACGCCGTTTTTCCTTACCGCTGATCGCTGCTTTTTTCGCGCTGTACGTGATTTGGGGGTCGACCTACCTGGTGATTCGAATCGGCGTGCAGTACTGGCCGCCGTTACTGCTCGCCGGTATTCGTTTCGTGATCGCCGGTACGTTGATGTACGCGTTCCTGCGCTGGCGCGGGGCACCTGCACCAACGTGGGCGCAGTGGAAAGCGGCGGGGATCATCGGGATTTTGCTGCTCACGTGCGGTAACGGTGCGGTGAGCGTCGCCGAGCATACAGGCGTGGCCTCCGGCGTTGCCGCGTTGGCGGTGGCGACGGTGCCACTGTTCACTTTGTTGTGTGGATATTTCTGGGGCGCGCGTAATACCCGTCTCGAATGGGCGGGGATTGTGCTCGGGCTGATCGGTATCGCCATGCTCAACCTCGGTTCCAATCTGCAATCGAGCCCGTTGGGTGCGGCATTGCTGGTGTTCGCGGCAGCGTCCTGGGCGTTCGGTTCGGTGTGGAGCAAACACTTGCCGTTGCCACAAGGCGCGATGGCCAGTGCCGTGGAAATGCTGGTGGGCGGCGTGGTGTTGTTGATCGGCAGCGCGGTGAGCGGTGAGCATCTGGAGGCTATGCCGCCGATCGAAGGTTGGGCCGCATTGGCCTATCTGACGTTCTTCGGTTCGATCATCGCCTTCAACGCGTACATGTACCTGCTGAAACACGTGCGTCCGGCAGCGGCCACCAGTTATGCCTACGTCAACCCGGCGGTGGCGGTGTTGCTGGGTATCGTATTTGTTGGCGAGACCATTGGTATTGAAGAAGCGCTGGCCATGACAGTGATCATCAGTGCCGTGGTGCTGATCGGGTTGCCGCAGTGGCGCCGAGGTGCAGATCGGCCTGGCGTAGTGGTGCCGACAGAATCCCGCGCGAATTAGGGTAAACTGCGCGCCATTGCATCTTGTTTTGCACACTTGTTTTGAAAAACCCGCGCTGAATTTTCCTACGGTACTCCCATGACTTTCGCCACCCTTGGCCTGATCGAACCTTTGCAGCGCGCTCTCGAGACGCTCGGCTACCAGACCCCTACGCCGGTCCAGGCGCAAGCCATTCCGGCGGTGCTGGCCGGTCGCGACCTGATGGCCGCCGCCCAGACCGGCACCGGCAAAACCGCCGGTTTCGCCCTGCCGCTGCTGCAATTGCTGGCCATGGAAGGGCCGAAAGTCAGCGCCAACTCCGTGCGCGCATTGATCCTGGTGCCAACCCGCGAGCTGGCCGAACAGGTTCACGAAGCCGTGCGCCAGTACGCCGAGAACCTGCCGTTGAGCACGTACGCGGTGTACGGCGGCGTCAGCATCAACCCGCAAATGATGAAGCTGCGCAAGGGCGTCGACCTGTTGGTGGCGACTCCGGGCCGCTTGCTCGACCTGTTCCGCCAGAACGCGCTCAAGTTCAACCAGTTGCAAACCCTGGTGCTGGACGAAGCCGATCGCATGCTCGATCTGGGCTTTTCTGAGGAGCTGGGGAACATTTACCGCGTATTGCCGAAGAAACGTCAGACGTTGTTATTCTCTGCCACATTCTCCGATGCGATCCGCCTGCTGGCCGGGCAAATGCTCAACGACCCGCTGAGCATCGAAGTCAGCCCGCGCAACGTCGCTGCCAACACCGTCAAGCAGTGGGTGGTGACGGTGGACAAGAAGCGTAAGCCTGAGCTGTTCATTCACTTGATGCGCAAGGGCAAGTGGAAGCAGGTGCTGGTGTTCGCCAAGACCCGTAACGGCGTAGACGCGTTGGTGGAAAAGCTCCAGGGCCTGGGCATCAATGCCGACGGCATCCACGGCGACAAACCTCAGGCGACCCGTCAGCGGGCACTGGATCGTTTCAAGGCCAGTGAAGTGCAGATACTTGTAGCCACCGACGTTGCCGCCCGTGGCCTGGATATCGAAGATTTGCCATTGGTGGTCAATTTCGACCTGCCGATCGTGGCCGAGGACTACATCCACCGCATCGGTCGCACCGGCCGTGCGGGCGCAACCGGGCAGGCGATTTCGCTGGTGTGTGCTGATGAGGTGAATTTGCTATCGGCCATCGAGACGTTGACCCGTCAGACGTTGACTCGCCAGATGGAGCAGGATTTCGAGCCTGAGCACCGCGTGCCGGATACTGATGCCAGCGGTCAGGTGGTCAAGAAGCCCAAAAAGCCGAAGAAGCCCAAGACCTCCAGTGGCGGCAAGCGCAACCTGGGTAAATGGGTCGAGAGCGGTGATGCTTCGGCGCCGGAGCCTTCGATCAAGCCTGTGCGTAAAGTGCCGGTGTTTAATACCGGGCCGCGCAAGCGTAAGCCTTGATCCTCTGAGGATCACGCCTCAATGGACGCTCTGCGTCCGCTTCGGTAGGGACGCGGAGCGTCCCGGGCTGCATTCCCACGCAGAGCGTGGGAACGATCAGTGTCGGTGTTTCAACCACTCCACCATCCCCATCCCCGCCGCTCGCCCACTGGCGAAACACGCGGTCAGCAGATAGCCGCCGGTCGGCGCTTCCCAATCGAGCATTTCCCCCGCGCAGAACACGCCGGGCAGTTGCTTGAGCATCAAACGTTCATCCATCGACTCGAACATCACGCCCCCTGCGCTGCTGATGGCCTCGTCCAATGGCCGGGTTTTCACCAGCGTCAGCGGCAATGCCTTGATCGCTTTGGCCAGCAATGCCGGATCGGTAAAACAGTCGGCCGGTGTCAGCTCTCGCAACAGCGCCGCTTTCACCCCATCAAGCCCAAGTTGACTGTGCAGGTGTTTGGCCATGGAACGGGAGCCGCGAGGTTTGCTTAGCGCCGCCTGGATTTTATCCACAGGCTTGCCCGGCAACAGGTCGAGGTGAATGGTTGCCGAGCGGTGTTGATTGATCGCTTCGCGGATTGGCGCCGACAGGGCGTAGATCAAACTGCCTTCAATTCCCGTGGCAGTGATCACACATTCCCCGAGTCGCGGTACGTCGTCATTGAGGCCAATGGCGATGTTTTTCAGCGGGCTGCCGGCGAATTTGCTGACCATCAATTCGCTCCAGGCCTGCACCTCGAAGCCGCAATTGCTTGGTTGCAGTGGCGCCAGTCCTACACCGCGCTGTTCCAGCGGCAACATCCAGGCGCCGTCCGAACCGAGGCGCGACCAACTGCCGCCGCCCAGGGCCAGCAGGGTCGCGTCGGCTTGAATGGTTTTTTCACCTTCGGGGCTGTCGATGCGCAAGTCATTGTTGTCATCCCAACCGAGCCAGCGATGGCGGGTGTGGATAACGACGCCGGCATCGCGCAGGCGCTTGAGCCAGGCCCGCAACAGGGGCGCGGCTTTCATGTCGGTAGGAAACACCCGGCCGGAGCTGCCGACAAAGGTTTCGATACCGAGGTCATGAATCCATTGGCACAAGGTGTCGGCGCCGAAGGCTCGCAACAATGGCGCAACCTGCGGTGCCCGTTCGGCATAGCGCGAGAGAAACGCCGGGTAGGCCTCGGAATGGGTGATGTTCATGCCGCCGACCCCGGCGAGGAGGAATTTCCGCCCCACTGAAGGCATGCCGTCGTACAGATCGACCTTGATCCCGGCCTGGCTCAGCACTTCAGCCGCCATCAAACCGGCGGGGCCGCCGCCGATGATGGCGACGTGAGGGGGGAGGGAAGTGGAGGGCTGGGTCATGGAATGCGCTGCGGTATGGCGGAATGAAGCCGGGCATTCTATCAGCCCCGATCAATGTGGGAGCGGGCTTGCTCGCGAAAGCGGTGGGTCAGTCGATATCAATGTTGATTGTTAAATCGCCTTCGCGAGCAAGCCCGCTCCCACATTTGATCTTCGGTGTTTTCAAAGGTGGTTAAAAAACAACCACCGCTCTGTAGCCTACACCCCGCATGGCCTGCAGACCCTTTCACTCAGGTTATCCACAGGCGGTTCCACAGGCATTGTGGGTAAAGACTCACACATCAATGACAACCTGATGACTGCCACACCCGTTGGGCGCTGTGATGGAGGATGCCATGACGGCGTGCCAGGGCTTTGCGGTCTTTGCTGTAGCCGCCGCCGATCACGCCGACCACCGGAATATCCCGGCCCAGGCAATGGCGCATCACGCTTTCATCGCGAGCGGCGACGCCTTCGTCTGTCAGCTTCAGATAACCCAGTGCGTCATCCTTATGCACATCGACACCGGCGTCGTACAGCACCAGGTCCGGTTGGTAGAGCGGCAGCAAATAGTTGAGTGCGTCGTCCACCACTTTCAGGTAATCGGCATCGCCCATGCCCATCGGCAACGGAATGTCCCAATCACTTTCGGCTTTGCGTGCAGGAAAATTCTTTTCGCAGTGCAGGGAAACGGTTATCGCCTCAGGGGTGTTGTGCAGGATTCGTGCAGTCCCGTCACCCTGATGCACATCGCAGTCGAAGATCAGCACCCGGTTCACTCGGCCACTTTCCAGCAGGTAATGGCTGATCACCGCCAGGTCATTGAAGATGCAGAACCCGGCGGGATGATCGTAATGCGCGTGGTGAGTGCCGCCAGCCAGGTGACAGGCCAAACCATGCTCCAGTGCCTGTTCGGCCGCCAGCAGCGAACCGCCGACCGCTCGCACCGTGCGCCGGGCCAGCGCTTCGCTCCAGGGCAAGCCGAGGCGTCGTTGATCTTCGCGGGACAATTCGCCGCCCATGTAGCGTTCGATATATGCAGGGTCATGGGCGAGGGCGAGAATCTCTGGCGGGCAGAGGTCCGGGCGCAGCAAATCGGTGTCGCGGGTCAGCCCACTGTCCACCAGGTGATCGCGCAGCAGGCGAAACTTGTCCATGGGGAAGCGGTGATCCGCCGGGAACTCGGGACTGTAGTCTTCGTGGTAGATCAGTGGCAGGGGCATGGCAGATTTATACAGGAAGGCATGTAGGAATGAGTGAACGATCCTACCAGCGATGTAGACTTGCGGCATGGAAACGGGGGAGAAGGCACGATGGAGCCGATACTGGAACTCGAAAGCGCACGACTGTTGTTACGGCAGTGGCGTGATGAGGATTTGCCGGCGTTTGCGGCGATGTGCGCCGATCCACAAGTGATGCGTTATTTTCCGGCACCCTTGAGTCGACTGGAAAGTGCCTCGTTGATCGGGCGGATTCGCGGGCATTTTGCCGAGCATGGTTTCGGTCTCTGGGCACTGGAGCGCAAGGACACCGGGGCGTTCATCGGGTTTACCGGGCTGGGTGTGGTCGGCTTCGATGCGCCATTTACGCCGGCCATCGAAATCGGCTGGCGCCTGGCGCGCGAGCACTGGGGCCTGGGCTATGCCGGTGAGGCGGCGTGGACCGCTCTGCGCTGCGGGTTTGATCGGTTGGCGCTACAAGAGGTCGTGGCATTCACCACCAAGACCAATCTGCCATCCGAGAAAGTCATGCAAGCGATCGGCATGCACCATGCCCCTTCAGATGACTTCGAGCCCCCGCGGCTCGCAGCCGATCATCCCCTGCGCCCGCACGTGTTGTACCGCATCACCCGTGAGCAATGGCTGCAAACCTTGCATGGATAAGCAGGCGCGGACGTTTACAATGGCCCTCATGTTGAACCGGCCATAAACTGAATCGGCCGCCGCAGCCAAGACTGCGCGGCATTGCGTTGTGTGAGGAGAGTCTGAATGAGCCAAGTGTTGGAAGATCTGGTAGACCTGCTGACCCTGGAACCGATTGAAGAAAACCTGTTCCGTGGCCGCAGCCAGGACCTGGGTTTTCGTCAGTTGTTCGGCGGCCAGGTACTCGGCCAGTCCCTGTCGGCGGCCAGCCAGACCGTCGAGCCGGCGCGCCATGTGCATTCGATGCACGGTTATTTCCTGCGCCCGGGCGATGCCAAATTGCCGGTGGTGTATCAGGTCGATCGGGTGCGCGATGGCGGCAGTTTCAGCACGCGCCGGGTGACGGCGATCCAGAAGGGCCATCCGATTTTCACTTGCAGCGCCTCGTTCCAGTACGACGAAGAAGGCTTCCAGCACCAGACTGAGATGCCGCAAGTAGTCGGCCCGGAAAACTTGCCGTCGGAGCTGGAGCTCACCCAGCAGCGCGCGCACCTGATTCCTGAGCACATGCGCGAAAAACTGCTGTGCCCGAAACCGATCGAAGTCCGGCCGGTGACTGAAAAAGACCCCTACAATCCGCAGCCCGCCGACCCAGTCAAATACGTCTGGTTCCGCGCCGACGGTGCGTTGGCTGACACCCCGGCGCTGCACAAATACCTGCTGGCCTACGCGTCGGACTTCGGTCTGCTGACCACCTCGATGCTGCCCCACGGCAAATCGGTCTGGCAGAAAGACATGCAGGTCGCCAGCCTCGATCACGCCTTGTGGTTCCACGCCGACCTGCGCGCCGATGACTGGTTGCTGTACGCCATGGACAGCCCGTGGGCCGGCAATTCCCGCGGATTCTCCCGTGGCAGCGTGTTCAACCGTGCCGGGCAACTGGTGGCTTCGGTCACTCAGGAAGGCCTGATTCGCCATCGCAAGGATTGGGCATGAGCCTGGCCGAGGTGCGGCACTGGGTGTTCGACATGGACGGCACCTTGACGGTGGCGGTGCATGACTTCGCGGCGATTCGCGTGGCGTTGGCGATTCCCGCCGAACACGACATCCTGACCCACCTCGCTGCGCTGCCGGCCGATGAAGCCGCGGTCAAACATGCGTGGCTGCTGGAGCACGAGCGGGATCTGGCGCTGGGTTCGAAGCCGGCGCCGGGCGCGGTGGAACTGGTGCGTGAGTTGGCCGGGCGCGGTTATCGCCTGGGCATTCTCACGCGCAATGCTCGTGAGCTGGCGCATGTCACGCTAGAGGCTATCGGCCTGGCTGACTGCTTTGCGGAAGAGGATGTCCTGGGCCGCGATGAAGCACCGCCCAAGCCGCATCCTGGCGGTTTACTGAAACTGGCCGAAGCCTGGAAAGTGCCGGCGAGCGAGATGGTGATGGTTGGTGATTACCGCTTCGATCTGGATTGCGGCCGGGCGGCGGGGACGCGGACGGTGCTGGTGAATCTGCCGGATAATCCTTGGCCGGAATTGACGGATTGGCATGCAGCCGATTGCGTGGTGTTGCGGCAGATGCTTTCGGCTTGAGGGATATGTTGTCGGGTTAACCGCTTTCGCGAGCAAGCCCGCTCCCACATTTGATCGGTGTGAACACAGATTTTGTGTACACCAAAATCTACTGTGGGAGCGGGCTTGCTCGCGAAGGGGCACTGCCCGGCCCCGCAACCCTCACTGTCCGAACAACACCTTCTGCCCCTCAGGCGAGGTAAACATCCCATCCCCATTGTGCCCGACCCCAGGCACTTCAATGAGCTGCTGACTCAACCCTTGCGGATGGCGCCGTTTCAGATAATTGAAATAATGGCGCCCACGAATCAATCGAGAAGCACCCTGGGCTTTGGCCTCGCAACTTTTATCCAGCGCCGGATGATTCGGGTCGATGTCCTGCTGCCCGAGTAAATAAACGATGTCACGTTTGACGTAGTTGTCTTCGAGTTGCGCAGGTGTCTGCCCATCGGCATAGGCGGGCAGATCCGCCAGCCCGTATTTCCAGCGATTGAAATTCGGACATTTCGCGTGACTGAACGCCACCGGCCGTTGCTCATTGAAGTAAGCGTACGACGAAGCATTGGCGATCACATAGCGCACCTTCACGCCCTCCGCCTCGAGGGCTGGCTGAGGGTGGCTCAGCAAGGCATAACGTTGAACCACCTGAGCGCCGCCGGAGTGACCGGCGATGACGATTTGCTTCACGTCCGGAAACTGTCGCCGATCACCCAGTCGAGCGATGATTTCGTCGAGCGCCGCATAGGAACTCAGCGTAAACGGCGCGGTGGATAAACCGCCGGCCATCCAGTCGTTGCCTTGCCAGCGTAAAACACTGTCAGGCACCGGTTGGCTCGCGACGTCGGTTTCGTTGAGAAACTGCGGGGCGAGCACCAGGGTGTTCGCGCTTTGCCCGGCTTGCTCGGCAGCGCGTTCGGCGCTTTGGCGATAGGTTTCAGCATCGCGTAATCGACCATGGACGATGATCACTACGCGTTCTATTTTTTCCGGTGTCGGGCCCATGCTCACCGCGATTTCCCCGGCGCTCAACAGCAGGCGCCCGGAACTGATCGCCTTGACCCCTTGCTCGGCAGCCTGGGTGCTTGCGCAGGTGATTAGCAGAGCCAGCAGCCACTTGCGCATCACAGACTCTTCGCCGCGAAGGTGTCGCACTGGCCGACCTGGCCCTGTGCGAACCCGGCCTTGAACCAGCGCACTCGCTGGGCCGAAGTGCCGTGGGTGAAGGAGTCCGGCACCACGCGGCCCTGACCTTGCTGTTGCAAGCGGTCGTCGCCGATGGCGTTGGCGGCGTTCAAGGCTTCTTCGATGTCACCGGGTTCCAGCCAGTTCAGACGTTTTTGCGCATTGTGGGCCCAGACGCCGGCCAGGCAATCGGCCTGCAATTCCTGACGCACCAGCAAACCATTGTCGCCTTCCATCTGCCGGCCCTGTTGGCGAGCGTCCTGAATCTTCGCGGAAACGCCGAGCAGGGTCTGCACGTGGTGCCCGACTTCGTGAGCGATCACGTAGGCCTGGGCGAAGTCGCCGGCGGCGGAAAAGCGTTGGGACATCTCTTGAAAGAAACTCATATCGAGGTAGACCTTCTGGTCAGCCGGGCAATAGAAGGGACCGGTCGCCGAAGTCGCCAGGCCGCAGGCCGAGTTGACGCGGTTGCTGAACAGCACCAGGGTCGGGTCTTTATATTGTCGATCGGCCTGCTGGAAAATCTGGCGCCAGGTGTCTTCGGTATCGCCGAGGATCGAGCGCACGAATTCGGCCCCTTCATCATTGGCCGGTGGCGCCTTGCGGGTTTGGGTGGGGGCCGGGGCGGACTGTTCACTCATTTGCCCGGTCAGTTGGCCGAGGATCTGCAGCGGGTCCTGGCCGGTGATCCAGCCGATTCCGACGATCAACAGGATTGCCGTCAGGCTCAGGCCCTTGCCTCCACCGAAGCGCATTCCACCGCCCCCACCACCGACGTCATCGCCACGGGCATCGACCACGTTGTCGCTGCGTCGGCCTTTTTTCCAAAGCATGGGGGATCCTCTTTTTTACCTGATGAAGGCGCATGGTGATGAGTGTTGCCGGTGAGTAGGTATGGCGCCAGTCCGGTCGTCTGACAGCCCTTGGCGACTGGGGTTCTCCTAAGTGGCGACATTAGCGGTTTCATGGACGGACGGGTACTGCAGGTTCGGTCAAGACGGCTGCCGGACAGGTTCCGGATTTTGCTTCCTTCGAGTTGTCTTTTAGAATCAGTCAAATTTCGTTTTGGAATCTCCCATGGCAGGCAGTCAGATCGAACGTGTTTTCAGCGTGCTGGAAAGCCTTACCGGTGAACCTCAAGGTTTACCGATGCAGACCCTGGCCGAGCAACTGGATATTCCCAAGAGCGCGACCCACCGTCTGCTCGCCGAACTGATTCGTTTGGGGTATGTGCGGCAGAATCCGCAAAACCTGCGCTATCACTTATCGACCAAACTGGTCGCCATGGGCTTTCGTTACTTGTCCGGCAGTGGTGCGGATATTGTCCAGCCAGTACTGGATCGGCTGGCCCGGGAGACCGGCGAGCTGGTGCGTCTGGGGGTGATCGAAGGCGAGCGTCAGACCTGGATCGCCAAATCCCAGGGCGCCCGTTCCGGTCTGCGTTACGACCCGGACATGGGGCGCGATGCGCCGCTGTTCTATACCGCTTCCGGGCATGCGTGGCTGGCCTGCATGAGCGATGCCGAAGCGTTGTCGCTGGTTGAGCGCCAGGCGGTCGAGAAGCCCGAGGGCCTGGGGCCCAATGCGCCACGTTCCAACATCGAACTGCTGGAGCGGCTGCGCCTGACGCGGGAGCAGGGCTATGCCTGGGTCGAGGAAAGTTCGGCGGTAGGCACGTCGGCGATTGCTGCCGTTATCCGTCATCCATTGCAGGGGCGAGTGATCGGCGTGCTCAGCATTGCCGGACCGAGCGCGCGGATGCCGGGCGCGCGACTGCATGAACTGGCACCGACGTTGTTGGCGTTTGCCCAAGAGCTTTCGGCAGCGAGTCAGGCGTCGGAACTCTTTAGCTGATAGCGCTTGCACCCATCGATTTGGATGTCGATTAAAAAAACGTGCGCTGTTCGCACACTTTCAGGCGTTGCGACTATAAGAATCTGGAATCGGGTTCTAAATTATTGGAATTATCCCGCCAGAAGAGAACCTCGCCTTGACGTCGTCTATCAGCACCCCGCTCTGCGGCGTCAATCATCCTTTCAAAGGCATCCTGCTGGTGGTGGTCGCCACCTTTCTGTTTTCCAGCCATGACGCCTTGTCGAAATACCTCTGCGGGTTTTATCCGGTCGCTATGGTGGTCTGGGCTCGCTACGTGATTCACACCTTGTTGATGGCCGGGATTTTTCTCCCGCAATCCGGGTTGCGCGTCCTGCGCACCAAGCGGCCATTGCTGCAGTTGATGCGGGCGTTGTGCTTATTGGGAACCAGCCTGCTGTTTACCGGTGCGCTGTTGTTCATCCCGTTGGCCGAAGCCACGGCTGTGAATTTTCTTGCACCGGTATTGGTCACGGCGTTGTCGGTGCCACTGCTCGGTGAACAGGTGACGCGCGGGCAATGGCTGGCGGTGATTTGCGGGTTCATCGGAGTGTTGATCATCGTCCATCCCGGCGGCGAACTGTTCACGCCTGCGGTGTTGCTGCCGTTCTGCTCAGCGCTGTTTTTCTGCTTCTATCAATTGCTCACCCGCAAGCTCAGCGAAATCGATAGCCCGACCACCAGCAATTTTTTCGCCGGGCTCTGCAATACGTTGGTGATGAGTGCGCTGGTGCCGTTCTTCTGGCAAGTCCCAAGCGTGGGGCATGGGTTTTTGATGGTGGCGCTGGGGGCGTGTGGAATGACGGCGCATCTGTTGTTGACCCAGGCCTTCCGTCACGCCGCGCCCGCGTTGTTGGCGCCGTTCGGCTATTGCCAGATTGTCTTTGCCGGTTTGCTGGGCTGGTGGCTGTTTTCCCACACGCCGACCCTGACTACGGTGATCGGGATCGTGGTGATTTGCTGCAGCGGGTTGGCAGCGGCGTGGCAACAACGGCGTCGACAAGAGGAGGGCGGCAGGCCTGGAATCAGGCCTGCCGGGGGAAGGGAGTTTACGCGGTGACGGTAGGAATTTTGCGCGGTGCCATGAAGTACATCCAGATCAGTGCGATGAAGTACATCGCCGGAATCATGGTGAACAGCACGGTGTAGTTGTTGTGGGTGACCGTCAGAATGTGGCCGACCAACTGGGTCATGAACATCCCGCCGATTGCTGCGCACATCCCGCCGAAGCCGAACACCGTACTCATCATGTGCTTGGGCGTGTAGTCCATCACCAGGCTCCAGATGTTCGCGGTCCAGGCCTGGTGCGCACCGATGGCCAGGGAGATGGCGAACACCGCGAGCCACAGGTTGCTTGAGCCGGCGGCCATGACCACGCCGATGATGCAGCAGGCGAACAGGAACATGGACATCAATCGCGCCTTGATCGGGTTGATCCCGCGACCGATCAGGAACGAGGACAGGATGCCGCCGCCGACACTGCCGAAGTCAGCCGTGAGATAGATGATGATCAGCGGGATACCCATCTGGGTCACGTTGATCCCCAGGTTGTATTGCTGATTGAGGAACGGCGGCAGCCAGTACAGGTAGAACCAGAACACCGGCGCGGTAATCGAGTAGGCGAGGGCGAAGGCCCAGGTGCCACGCATGCGCAGGATTTTCGAGAACGGTACGCGGGATTGTTCCGGCTCGACTTCCTTCTGGATGTAGTCCAGTTCCGATTGTTTAACGCTTGGGTGATCTTCCGGGTTGAAGTACTTCAGGCCCCAGAACAGCAACCAGATGCCGCCCAGCGCCGCCATGCACAGGAACGCGGCTTGCCAGCCCCAGGCGTGGAGGATCAGCGGCAGCAGCATGGGCGTGAACATCGCGCCAACGTTGGTCCCGGCATTGAAGATGCCGGTGGCCACGGCACGCTCGCCGGCGGGGAACCACAACCGGGTGGTTTTCACGCAGGCCGGATAATTCGCCGCTTCGGTCAGACCGAGAATGAACCGACAGACCATGAAGCCCACCGCCGAAGTGGCCAGCCCGTGAGCGCCGGTGGCCAGGCTCCAGAGCAGCACCGCGCAGAAGAACACGCGTTTGACGCCGACCCGGTCGATCAACCGGCCCTGCAGCACAAAGCCGATGGCGTAGCCGACCTGAAACCAGAAGTTGATGTTGGCGTAGTCCATCGCCGTCCAGCTCATTTCCTTGGCCAGGATCGGCTGCATCACGCCCAGGGCGGCGCGGTCGATGTAGTTCAGAGTGGTGGCGAAAAACACCAGCGCCAGCATCCCCCAACGGGTTTTGCCGACCGCCATGGCGCCGCGGATTTTGTCGCCGATGCCGCCAGTGGCGACGCCCATGGCCGGAGCCACGCGAGAGCTTTGAGAAGGAATCATGTGTATGTGCCATCCGTTCAATGACTGACAAGCGAGGCTTGTCGGGACTTCAAGGGCGCGTGATCAATCGACGGCGCCAGGCGCGGGTGTGATTGATCGGCTGAGGTGTTTTCGTCGGACTGACGACAACGCGTTATTCAGCGAGCGGCACGGTTCGGCCCAGAGGACGCAAGGTTCGGATGGACGCCAGGCACGGCGTGAGGGCGGTGGAGCAAGCAAACAAGGCGTTGAATAAGCGCATGAGCGTGTACCCGTTTTTTGAAATTTTTATGTGGTGTTCAGGGTCTTTGGTAACCGAGTCCATGGGGTCGTGGCCGGACTCAATGTGGTGTCGATGTTGCGCAGTGGACGAAAAATCGTCAATTCGCCAACCGCCATTGTGTTCGATAATCGCCCGCAAAACTAACCGGGTAGTACACTTTGAATTGCTGTGTGGATTCGTCAAGCCAATAATTTGCCCAACAAGAATGTCCCCACCACCGGGAGTCGACACATGCAGCGTTCCATTGCCACCGTTTCCTTGAGCGGCACCTTGCCGGAAAAACTCGAAGCCATCGCCGCCGCCGGTTTTGACGGCGTGGAGATTTTCGAGAACGACCTTCTCTACTACGACGGCAGTCCGCGGGAAATCAGGCAGATGTGCGCCGATCTCGGGATCGCCATCACGCTGTTTCAACCCTTTCGGGATTTCGAAGGTTGCCGCCGCGATCGCCTGCCACGCAATCTGGAGCGGGCCGAGCGCAAGTTCGATTTGATGCAGGAACTGGGCACCGACCTGGTGCTGGTGTGCAGCAACGCCTCGGCCGACTCCATCGGTGATGAGCAGATCCTGGTCGATGACTTGCGCCTGCTCGCCGAACGGGCCGGCGCTCGTGGTTTGCGGATCGGCTACGAAGCGCTGGCGTGGGGTCGACACGTCAACACGTATCAGCAGGTGTGGAACATCGTTCGACAGGCCGATCATCCAAGCCTCGGCGTATTGCTGGACAGTTTTCATACGCTGTCGCTCAAGGGCGACCCGAGCGCCATCGCCGAGATTCCCGGCGACAAGATTTTCTTCGTACAAATGGCCGACGCGCCGATTTTGGCCATGGATGTGCTGGAGTGGAGCCGACACTTCCGCTGTTTCCCGGGTCAGGGCGAATTCGATCTGCCGGGCTTCCTTGCGCCCATCATCAAGAGTGGCTACACCGGGCCGCTGTCGCTGGAGATCTTCAACGACGGCTTTCGCGCCGCACCGCCACGGGCCAACGCCGCCGACGGTTTGCGTTCGTTGCTGTACCTGGAAGAGAAAACCCGCCAACGTCTGGAACAGGAAGCCACACCCCCGGCCAATCGCGACACTCTGTTCCAGACCCCAAGCGCCAGCGAATACAACGGCATCGAGTTTCTTGAATTCGCAGTGGATGAAAGCCTCGGTGCCAAGCTGTCCCATTGGTTGGAGCGGCTGGGTTTCGTCAAGGCCGGGCAGCACCGTTCCAAAAGTGTCAGCCTGTTGCGTCAGGGCGATATCAACCTGATCCTCAATTGCGAGCCTTATTCCTTCGCCCACAGTTTTTTCGAGGCCCACGGCCCATCACTGTGCGCCACCGCCGTGCGGGTCCAGGACAGCGCCAGTGCGCTGGCCCGTGCCGTGGCTTACAAAGGCCAGCCCTATCGCGGCCTCGTTGGCCCCAATGAGCTGGAACTGGCAGCGGTGCGAGCGCCGGACGGCAGCCTGATTTACCTGGTGGACCAGAATGCCGACGTCTACGGCACCGACTTCAATCTGCAACCGACGGCCGTGGCCAGCGGTGGCCTCAAGCGTATCGATCACATGGCGATGGCGCTGCCGGCCGACAGCCTCGACAGTTGGGTGCTGTTCTATAAAAGCCTGCTGGATTTCGAAGCCGACGATGAAGTGGTGCTGCCCGACCCGTATGGTTTGGTGAAGAGCCGCGCGTTGCGCAGCCGATGCAGCTCGATCCGCCTGCCGCTGAACATTTCCGAGAACCGCAACACCGCCATCTCACACGCGCTGTCGAGTTATCGCGGTTCCGGCGTGCATCACATCGCTTTCGATTGCGACGACATCTTTGCTGAAGTCAGTCGCGCGAAGGAGGCGGGCGTACCGCTGCTGGATATCCCGCTCAACTACTACGATGACCTTGCCGCACGCTTCGATTTCGACGATGAATTCCTCAGCGAGCTGGCCTATTTCAACGTGCTTTACGACCGCGATACTCAGGGCGGCGAGCTGTTTCATGTGTACACCGAGCCGTTCGAAGGGCGCTTCTTCTTTGAAATCATCCAGCGCAAAAATGGCTACGCGGGTTACGGCGCAGCCAACGTGGCAGTGCGACTGGCGGCGATGGCTAAATCGCGAAGTGGTGGCGTACGTCAGGCAAAGTTGTAGGAAAATCGTAAACACGGGTACATAACTGCTGCCTCGTGGCTTCCTTCACTGGGCGCGGCAGCCCATAATCGCCAGCTTGTGCAGTGATGGCCGTGAGCCCGCAATGACAATAATTACAGAACTCTCCGCTGCGCCCGAAAAGCCAATTGCCGAGCCTCGCAAGAGTCGCAAGAACAATCCGGAAAAGACCCGCGAGAACATTCTTCAAGAGGCCATTGTCGAGTTCGTTCAGCAGGGGCTTTCCGGTGCGCGCGTCGATGCAATTGCCGAACGCATCCACACCTCAAAACGCATGATCTATTACTACTTCGGCAGTAAGGAACAGCTCTATGTCGAGGTGCTGGAGAAACTTTACGGGGATATCCGCAGCACCGAGAACCGTCTGCACCTGGCCGAACTGGCGCCGGTGGAAGCGATTCGACGGTTGGTGGAGTTCACCTTCGATCACCATGATCGCAACGTCGACTTCGTGCGTATCGTCAGCATCGAGAACATTCACAACGCCGAGTATGTGAAGCGCTCCGATGCGATCAAGGCAATGAACAACACCATCCTCGATTCACTGGGCGAGATTTTGCGTCGCGGCTGCGAAGAAGGTGTATTCCGCACCGACCTCGATCCATTGGATGTGCATCTGCTGATCAGCTCGTTTTGCTTCTATCGGGTGTCGAACCGTCATACCTTCGGTGAGATCTTTCAGATCGACTTGCCGGACGAAAGCATCAAGCAGCGTCATCGGGCGATGATTTGCGAGTCGGTTTTGCGATACCTGCAGGCCTGATTTGCAGGTCCTTTAAAAGATCGCAGCCTGCGGCAGTTCTTACAGGGGAATCGGCGTTTAACCAATCCTGTGCCGGAGCTGCGATCTTTTGATCTTCAACCATTCATGCTCTGAAAATGCGCCAGCATCCGCTGAGCATCCGGCACCACGCCGCTGAACAGTTCAAACGCCTTCACCGCCTGAAACACCGCCATGTTGCCACCATCCAGCGTTCGGCAACCCAGCGCGCGAGCGTTGCGCAGCAGTTCGGTTTCCAGCGGGAAGTAGACGATCTCCGCAACCCACAACTGCGCCCGAAGCAGCTCTACCGGCACTGGCATGCCTGGCAGCTTTTTCATGCCCATCGGCGTGGTATTCACCAAGCCGTCAGCCTGACCCAACGCGCCTGGCAAATCATGCCCGGCCACGGCGCGACCGAAACCGAAATGCTGATTGAGGTTGTTCGCCAGCGACTGAGCGCGACTTTGATCCACATCGAAAATGCTCAGCAGCTGTACGCCTTCGCTCAATAGCGCGTGGGCCACTGCCGCGCCTGCGCCACCAGCGCCCATTTGTACGAGGCGCTCAAGAGCAACGCCCTGCAAACCACGGCGAAAGCCCTCGGCAAAACCCAGGCAGTCGGTGTTGTGGCCGATGCGTTTACCGTCCTTGAGCACCACCGTGTTCACCGCGCCAATACCGCGGGCTTCCGGCGACAATTCGTCCAGCAACGGGATGATCGTCTGCTTGCACGGGAAGGTGATGTTCAGCCCGGTGAAATTCATCCGTTCGGCGGCCATCAGCAGGTCGGGCAGGGCACTGCTGTCGAGCTTCAATTGATCCAGATCGATCAACCGATACAGGTAACGCAAACCCTGAGCGTCACCTTCATGCTCGTGCAGCGCGGGAGTGCGGGAAGCTTGAATGCCGGCACCGATCAGCCCGGCCAATACCACGGTGTTCTGTGTCATGACGCTTAACCTTCCAAACGATGGCTGAAATGCTCCAGCGCCAAACGATAGCCGTGGCTGCCGAAACCGCACATGACCGCAGTGGCGATGGACGAAACAAAGGAGTGATGCCGGAAGGGTTCACGGGCATGGACGTTGGACAGATGCACTTCGATCACCGGCAATTCGCTGGCAACCAAGGCATCGCGAATGGCGACCGAGGTGTGAGTCCAGGCGGCCGGGTTGATGACGATCCCGGCGCAGCGGCCACGGGCGGTGTGAATCCAGTCGAGCAATTCGCCTTCATGGTTGGTCTGGCGAAACTCCACTGTCAGGCCGAACTCTTCGGCCGCGCGACCGCACAGCGCGGAAATGTCCGCCAGGGTTTCGTGGCCATAAGTCGCCGGTTCACGGGTGCCCAGCAGGTTCAGGTTCGGGCCGTTGAGCACCAGAACGATAGGGGACATCGGGTCTCTCCACATATTATTTTTGGCATTGGCCGAGGGTTTCAGCCTGTGGAGAGAAATTGTACTAACCGGTTAATAAGGTCAATTGAAGAGGGCTTCAGGCCTGGATTATTTGTGCGGTGATCGGACATACGCAAAAAGATCGCAGCCTGCGGCAGCTCCAACAGGTGCGATCTTTTCAGCGCGGCAGATGCTCAACCAGAAAATCGATAAACGCCCTTAGCCGCAACGGCACATGGCGGCTTTGCGGATACAGCAGAGTGAAGGGGCGGGAACGTCCGCCGTAGGGCTCGAGCACTTCCACCAGCGAACCGTCCGCCAGTTCCTTTTCGACGATGAAGCGATAGGTTTGAAAAATCCCCGCGCCGCTTTTTGCCAGCGTCACGCCGCCCAATACGTCATCGGAACAGCAGTAGTTGCCCTCGACCAAAATCTCCCGCGGCACACCGTTGTCGTTGAACAGCCAGGCAATCCGCCGCCCACTGCTGGGCAGTTCGTACTGGATGCATTCGTGCTGAGCCAAGTCATCCAGGGTCTGCGGGGTGCCGGCGCGCTTCAGGTAATCAGGGCTGGCAATCATCACCAGCGCGGCGTCCTCCAACGGCCGTGCAATCAGCCCGGAATCGGGAATGGCCCGCACACGGATTGCCATGTCATAGCCTTCGCCGACGAAATCGATGTTGCGATTGCTGATGTGTGCCTCGACTTTCACGGCGGGAAAGCGCGCCCGAAACGCAGGCAGCAAGGGCAGGATTCGATGATGGGCATAGGTCGTGGGAATGCTGATGCGCAAAGTGCCAGAAGGTTCTTGCTGCTGCCCCATTACCTCGCGCTGGGCCTCGACCAGTTGTGCGAGAGCCTCGCGACACTCCTCGAAATAACGCCGGCCACTGTCGGTCAGCTTGACGCTGCGGGTGGTACGCGCAAACAGCCGCACGCCCAAGCGTTCTTCCATGCGCGACACCGAGCGACTGACGGCGGCCGGGGTCACACCTGCCACCAGAGCCGCGGCAGTAAAGCTGCCAGCTTCGGCGGCCAGGCAAAACAGTTCGATGCTGCCAAGCTGAAGATCGTCGAAATGTCGCTGCATGATTGATTACACCGGGAATCAAATGAAGTGTTTGAAGGCTGTGTTTATCAAATGAGGGCACATAAATAAAGGGTGTTTCACCTGCCAGTGCCGAGTTCAGCACCGGCCAGGCGATGCGGCGCTTTGATCGCCCACAAAAAAGCCGTCCAGTGGACGGCTGATTTGTATAGGGAGGCTGCGATCAACGACGGGTCAACAACACCCCGGACTCCATGTGATGGGTCCACGGAAACTGGTCGAACATCGCGCATTGAGTAATGCGGTGAGTGTCGTGCAACTGGGCGATGTTGGCCGCCAGGGTTTCCGGGTTGCAGGAAATGTAGAGGATGTTGTCGAAGCGCCGGGTCAGTTCGCAAGTGTCCGGGTCCATGCCGGCGCGGGGCGGGTCGACGAACACGCTACCGAATTCGTAGCTCTTGAGGTCGATGCCGTGCAGGCGGCGGAACGGACGAACTTCGTTCAGGGCTTCGGTCAGTTCTTCGGCAGACAAACGCACTAGCGTGACGTTATCCACTGCGTTTTCGCTCAGGTTGCTGAGCGCTGCATTGACCGAGGTCTTGCTGATTTCGGTGGCCAGCACTTTACGCACACGGGTCGCAAGCGGCAGGGTGAAGTTGCCGTTGCCGCAATACAGCTCCAGCAAATCGTCGGAGCGATCACCGAGGGCGTCATACGCCCAGTTGAGCATCTTCTGGTTCACCGTGCCATTGGGTTGGGTGAACGCGCCTTCCGGCTGGCGATAGCTGAAGGTACGGCCGCCAACTTCGAGTTTTTCGACCACGTAATCGTGACCGATCACTTCGCGTTTGCCCTTCGAGCGACCGATGATGCTGACGTTCAGGTCGGCGGCCAGTTTCGACGCCGCTGCGTGCCAGTGCTCGTCCAGCGGGCGGTGATAGCACAGGGTAATCATCGCATCGCCGGCCAAGGTGGTGAGGAACTCCACCTGAAACAGCTTGTGGCTCAGGGCCGCACTCGCTTGCCACGCCGCCTTGAGCTGCGGCATCAACTGGTTGATGCGAAGGCTGGCGATCGGGAACTCTTCGATCAGGATCGGCGTGCGTTTGTCTTCCTGGGAAAACATCGCGTAATGGCGCTCGCCGGCTTCGCGCCACAGGCGGAACTCGGCACGCAGGCGGAAGTTTTTCAGTGGCGAATCGAACACTGCGGGTTCGGGAGCACCGAACGGGGTCAGCAGATCACGCAGGCGCGTGACCTTTTCTTCGAGCTGAACGGCGTAAGCCTGGGAATCAAAAGTCATGCGTTGAACCAACCCAACTTGATCACGAACAGAATCGACAGAATCACCAGCGCCGAATTCAACTCACGGCCGCGACCGGACAACAACTTGATGGCAGTCCAGGAGATGAAACCGAAGGCGATGCCGTTGGCGATGGAATATGTGAATGGCATGGCCAGGGCGGTGACCACGACCGGTGCGGCGACGGTGATGTCGTCCCAGTCTATTTCCGCCAGGCCGGATGTCATCAGTACGGCGACGAACAGCAAGGCAGGTGCGGTGGCGAAGGCTGGAACGCTGGCCGCCAATGGCGAGAAGAACAGCGCCAGCAGGAACAGAATAGCGACCACGATGGCGGTCAGGCCGGTGCGGCCACCGGCACTCACGCCGGCTGCGGATTCGATGTAGCTGGTGGTGGTCGAGGTGCCCAGCAAGGAACCGGCCATGGCCGCGGTGCTGTCGGCAATCAGGGCACGGCCCATTTTCGGCATGTGGCCGTCCTTGCCCATCAGGCCGGCGCGCTTGGCGACGCCGATCAGGGTGCCGGAGTTGTCGAACAGGTCGACGAACAGGAAGGCGAAGATCACGCTGACCAGACCGATGTCCAGTGCGCCTTTGATGTCCAGTTGCAGGAAAGTCGGTGCCAGCGACGGCGGCATCGACATCACGCCACCGAATGGGGTGAAGCCCAACAGGATGGAGACGATGGTCACCGACAGAATACCGATCAACACCGCTCCACGGACTTTCAGGGCTTCGAGGGCAACGATCAGGGCAAAACCAAGGGTCGCGAGAATCGGTGCCGGTTGCTTCAAGTCGCCGAGACCGACCATGGTCGCCGGGTTGCTGACCACGATGCCGGCGTTGTGCAGGGCGATCAGGGCCAGGAACAAGCCGATACCCGCGGCAATCGCCGAGCGTAGCGCCAGCGGGATGCTGTTGATGATCCATTCACGGATGCGGAAGATCGACAGCAGGAAAAACATCACCGCCGAGATGAACACCGCGCCCAACGCCACTTGCCAGGTGTGGCCCATGTGCAGGACCACGGTGTAGGTGAAGAAGGCATTCAGGCCCATGCCCGGCGCGAGGGCGATCGGGTAGTTGGCGATCAGGCCCATGGTTGCCGAGCCGATGGCCGCTGCCAGACAGGTGGCGACAAACACCGCACCTTTGTCCATGCCGGTCTCGCCGAGGATGCTCGGGTTGACGAACAGAATGTAGGCCATGGCCAAAAAGGTCGTGACGCCCGCCAGAATCTCGGTCCGCACGTTGGTGTTGTGTGCCTTGAGTTGAAACAGCCTTTCCAGCATGTCTGCTCCCCGTGGCGCGCCCGGCGCCGTGAATGTATCGACCTCAACAGCAAAGCACAGGCCGCAGCAGGCGCCTGGGTATTTTCTGTGGGTCGGAAAAAGCCGCGCATCATACCAGCAGCGTGGGGCTATGGCTGCTTATGGCTGCGATCGTCGTCGATGTTTTGCACAAAAGGGAACTGCGCCATACTGCGCGCTGTTTTTTTGGGGGAGGGAGGGGGTAGATATGTATTACATTAATAAGCGTGTGATTGCGGCATTTGGATTGCTGCTCAGCTGTTTCATCGGAGCGCAAACAGTCTCTGCGGCCATGGCCCAACCGTTGAGCCAGGTGAAGGTGCTCAAGGTCGAATCGCCATCCTGTGGATTTGAAAGTATTGCGGACGGCCAGGCGCAAACCCGTTGCGACCACAAAGGGCCAAACATCAAGGTGTATGTGCTGGAGGTCGGCTACGGCCGTGCAGCCCATGTCGCACTGGACGGTTTCGAGGTGAACGGCACCCGCACCCCTGTCTGTGCTTTTGATACCGGCAACCTGACCGAGTGCTCCGCCGGGAAAAAAACCGTCGGCTATCTGTACATCTTCAACCTGGCGGGCAAGCAGGACGGCACCTTTACGTTCAGCAATACCTCGATCAATGCCCCCGGCAACACGATGTCGACGCAGCTTTACATCAAGTAACGGCTGGGCTCGAACAAGGGTCAGGAAAGCTGACTACGCTTTAAAGATCATCCTGTGGACCGCGCCCATGACCTTTAGAGCCCTGATTACCCTCGCCGAGGGCATCGACGATCTGCAAACCGTGACCTTGATCGATGTGCTGCGCCGCGCCAAGGTTGAAGTGGTGGTGGCCAGCATCGAGGCACGGCGCATGCTCACCTGCGCTCGCGGCACCCGCTTGACCGCCGATGCGATGTTGGTGGATTTGCTCGCCCAACCCTTCGACTTGATCGTGCTGCCTGGCGGTGCCGTAGGGGCGCAGCATTTGGCGGCCCACCAACCCTTGCAACAATTGATCAAGGACCAGGCCGCCGCCGGGCGCCTGTTCGCCGGTATTGCCGAATCTCCGGCACTGGCGCTGCAAACCTTTGGCGTTTTGCGCCAACGGCGCATGACTTGCCTGCCCACGGTCAGCAATCAACTGTCGGGTTGTAACTTCATCGATCAACCGGTGGTGGTCGATGGCAACTGCATCACCGCTCAGGGTTCAGGCGCCGCGTTGGAGTTTGCGCTGACGCTGGTGGAGCAACTCTGCGGCAAAGCCACGCGGGCGACGGTGGCGGGGGAGTTGGTGGTCTAGTGAATATCAGGCGTGGATAGCAATCGGTTCGATGAAGGGTTGCTCACGCTGCTCCGCTTGCCAGAGATCGTAGTCGATCTGAACCCCTAACCACATCCGGGCCTTACCGATTCCAGCCCGCTCCAGACGTACCGCCAGGTCCGGACTGATGGGCGCATGGCCGTGCAGCACTCGCGAAAGATGCGGGCGGGCGAATCCAAGGTGCTTGGCCAGTTCGGTGACGCTGACACCAAGCTCGGGCAATACATCCATCAAGAGTGTTTCGCCAGGGTGTGGCGGGTTGTGCATGGGCATGGTCCTGCCTCCTGTCAGTGGTAATCCAGATAGTCGACCAGTTCGATATCCGAACCAATAAAACGAAAAATAACCCGCCAGTTCCCCGAAATGCTGAGTGACCAATATTCGATCAGATCGCCCTTGAGCGGATGTAATCGCCATCCCGGAAGGTCGAGGTCGTCGGGGGCCACTGCGCGATCCATGAACTGCAGCATGCGAGCCAGACGTTTCGCATGATCTGCTCGAATCCCACGAGTCGAACCGGTTTCGTAGAAGCCACGAAGGCCTTTGTGCTGAAAGGATTTGATCATGCTCGAAGTGTAAGGCGATACATTACACTCGATGCACTATCTATGTATTGCACTTGGTCGGAGAATTTATGCTTTGTGCTGATTTCCAGTCTTTTGGAAGCAGGTAGGGGACTTCCGTATCCTGAGCTACATCAGGCCCTGACTTCTTCCACCGGCACATGCATTCGGTCGCGGTTGGCCAGGGTCGGGAACAGTTTGATCCAGGCCCCGGTCACCATCAGCGTGCCGATACCGCCCATGACCACTGCCGGCACCGTGCCGAACCAGTGGGCCGTCAAGCCGGATTCGAACTCGCCGAGCTGATTCGAAGCGCCGATGAACAAGCCATTCACCGCGCTGACCCGGCCGCGCATTTCGTCCGGGGTTTCCAGTTGCACGAATGAGGCGCGGATCACCATGCTGATCATGTCCGCTGCGCCCAATACCACCAGCACGGCGAGAGAGAACCAGAACGAAGTCGACAGGCCGAAAGCGATGGTCGCCACGCCGAATACACCCACGGCCGTGAACATCACCCGCCCGACGTTTCGCTCCACGGCAAATCGCGCCAGAAACAGCGACATCAACAGCGCCCCGACTGCAGGGGCCGAACGCAGCAGGCCCAGCCCCCACGGGCCAGTCAGCAAAATGTCTTTGGCGAACACCGGCAGCAACGCGGTTGCGCCACCCAGCAGAACGGCAAACAGATCCAGGGAAATCGCCCCGAGAATGTCCGGGCGACTGCGAATGAAACGGATGCCCGCCAGCAGCGAGTCCAGGGTGGCCTTGCCCTTGTTCAGCGGTGTTTGCCGGGCCGGGAGGTTGAGCATCAGCGCACAAGCGATGAGGTAAAGGATCACCGTCGGGCCATACACCCAGACGCTGCCGAAGGCGTAGAGCAAACCGCCAAGCGCCGGGGCGACGATGGTGGCCGATTGTTGCGCAGACTGCGCGGCGGCAACCGCACGCGGGAACAAGGCGCTGGGCACGATGCTCGGCAGCAATGCCTGTGTCGTCGGCATTTCAAAGGAGCGGGCGGCGCCGAGCAGGAACGCGAGGATGAAGATCATCTCCCGGGTGACCTGGTCGGTCGCGCTGCCGATGGCCAGCGACAGGGCGATCAGCGCTTGCAGGGACTGGCAAATCGCCGCGACCTTGCGCCGGTCATAGCGATCCGCGACATGCCCGGTGTGCAGCATGAACAACACGCGAGGGGCAAATTCCACCAGCCCCACCAGGCCCAGATCGAGCACATTGCCCGTCAGTTGATACAGATTCCAGCCAATGGCCACGGTCAACATCTGAAAACCGCTGGCGGTGAACACCCGAGCCAGCCAGAACGCGATAAACGGGCGGTGATGACGTAACAGCAGGGGCGCTTGGCTGGGCATCTGAAGGCAGGTCTGGGCGAGGGGAAGGGCGAGATTATCACCAACCTGTAACTAGAAGTTGCGGGACAGGGAAATTTAGTTAGCTAGACACCGATCCATGGAGCATACGAAATTCCTGTGGTGAGGGGGCTTGCCCCCGTTGGGCTGCGAAGCGGCCCCAGACCCAGGCAACTCATTTCTGCCAAGTACACCGCAGTAACCGGATTTACGACTGCTGCGCAGCCGAACGGGGGCAAGCCCCCTCGCCACAGTTAGTCCACCCATCCAAAAATGTATTGCAGCCCATGACCAAATCCATGAGGCAACCTGTCACGCGGCAAAAGACCACACCGTCCATCGGCAAAAATGCGACTACTCTTTCAACGTTGCTTGATCCAGATCAAGACCCTTTGGGAATTGATCCGGCGGCCAGATGGCCAGACTCCCTACGTTTGTGATGATGGTCCAAAAAGAACGAATTCGAATTCGCCACACTCCATATCCGTGGGGGCAGTGGGTGTAGGCCGCAAGCCTTCAGCCGGTATTACCTGACAGAGGAAGACTTATGTTCGGTTTGGAGGCACTTGATCTCGCCCGGATTCAGTTCGCATTCACCATTTCGTTTCACATCCTGTTCCCGGCCATCACCATTGGCCTGGCGAGTTACCTGGCGGTGCTCGAAGGCCTGTGGCTGAAGACGCACAACGACACTTACCGCGATCTGTACCATTTCTGGTCGAAGATCTTTGCCGTCAACTTCGGTATGGGCGTAGTTTCCGGTTTGGTCATGGCCTATCAGTTCGGCACCAACTGGAGCCGCTTCTCGGACTTTGCCGGTTCGGTGACCGGACCGTTGCTGACCTATGAAGTGCTCACCGCCTTCTTCCTCGAAGCCGGTTTCCTCGGCGTCATGCTGTTCGGCTGGAACAAGGTCGGGCGCAAGCTGCACTTCTTCGCTACCGTCATGGTGGCCATCGGCACCCTTATTTCGACCTTCTGGATTCTGGCCTCCAACAGCTGGATGCAGACCCCTCAAGGCTACGAGATCGTCAACGGTCAGGTTATTCCGGTGGACTGGCTGGCGATTATCTTCAACCCGTCGTTCCCCTACCGCCTGATGCACATGGCCACGGCGGCGTTCGTTGCGACCGCGTTCTTCGTAGGCTCGTCGGCGGCCTGGCACTTGCTGCGCGGCAAGGACAACCCTGCGATCCGCACCATGCTCTCGATGGCGATGTGGATGGCGCTGATCGTTGCCCCGATTCAGGCGGTTATCGGTGACTTCCACGGCCTCAATACCCTCAAGCATCAGCCGGCGAAAATCGCTGCGATCGAAGGCCACTGGGAAAACCACGGTGATGAACCGACGCCGCTGATCCTGTTCGGCTGGCCGGACATGAAAGCCGAGAAGACCAAATTCGCGGTAGAAATTCCGTACCTCGGCAGCCTGATCCTGACCCACACCCTGGACAAACAGGTCCCTGCGCTCAAGGAATTCCCGCCTGAAGACCGGCCGAATTCGACCATCGTGTTCTGGTCGTTCCGGATCATGGTCGGTCTGGGCATGCTGATGATCTTCACTGGTTTGTGGAGTCTGTGGCTGCGCAAGCGCGACAAGCTGTATACCTCGCGGCCGTTCTTGTACCTGGCGCTGTGGATGGGGCCGTCCGGCCTGATCGCGATCCTCGCCGGCTGGTTCACCACTGAAATCGGCCGTCAGCCGTGGGTGGTTTATGGGCTGATGCGCACGGCGGATGCGTCCTCCGGGCACAGCTTCGTGCAGATGAGCATCACCTTGATCATGTTCGTTGTGGTGTATTTCGCGCTATTCGGTGCCGGTCTTGGCTACATGATGCGCCTGGTGCGCAAAGGGCCGAAGATCGACGAAGGCAAGGAAACCAACGAAGGCGGCCCTGGCCAGAAACGCACACCAGCCCGTCCGCTGTCCGCAGCCGATGACAATGGTGACGCTGATCACAACCACAGCTTGAACAAGGAGATTTGAATCATGGGTATTGATCTTCCGCTGATCTGGGCCGTGATCATCATCTTCGGCATCATGATGTACGTGGTCATGGACGGCTTTGATCTTGGGATCGGAATTCTCTTCCCGTTCATCAAGGGCAAGAGCGATCGGGACGTCATGATGAACACCGTCGCCCCGGTCTGGGACGGCAACGAAACCTGGCTGGTATTGGGCGGCGCGGCATTGTTCGGCGCCTTCCCGCTGGCTTATTCGGTGGTGCTCTCGGCGTTGTACCTGCCGCTGATTTTCATGCTGATCGGGCTGATTTTTCGCGGTGTGGCCTTCGAGTTTCGCTTCAAGGCCAAGGACGACAAGCGCCACCTCTGGGACAAGGCATTCATCGGTGGCTCGATCGCCGCAACCTTTTTCCAGGGCGTGGCATTGGGTGCGTTCATCGATGGGCTACCGGTGGTCAATCGTCAGTTTGCCGGCGGTTCACTTGACTGGCTGACACCGTTCACGATGTTCTGCGGTGCGGCGCTGGTGGTGGCTTACGCGCTGCTCGGTTGCACGTGGCTGATCATGAAGACCGAAGGCAAGCTGCAGGAGCAGATGCATGATCTGGCGCGGCCATTGGCCTTCGTGGTGCTGGCGGTGATTGGCGTCGTCAGCATCTGGACACCCTTGGCCCACGCCGAGATTGCCGCACGCTGGTTTACCCTGCCGAACCTGTTCTGGTTCTTGCCGGTGCCGATTCTGGTGCTGGTGACCATGTACGGTCTGATTCGCGCGGTGGCCCGCAATGCGCATTACACGCCATTCCTGCTGACCCTGGTGCTGATCTTCCTCGGCTACAGCGGTCTGGGGATCAGCCTGTGGCCGAACATCGTGCCGCCGTCGATCTCGATCTGGGACGCCGCCGCACCGCCGCAAAGCCAGGGCTTCATGCTGGTGGGCACGCTGTTCATCATCCCGTTCATCCTGGGCTACACCTTCTGGAGCTACTACGTGTTCCGCGGCAAGGTCACCCACGAAGATGGTTACCACTAGTGACTACGGCGCAGCATTGAATCCTGCGCCGTTGCAGAGGAGAAAACGATGATGGCTGGCAAACCTGATTTGCAGGAAATCGAAGCCGCCGAGAAAAAGCCGCTCTGGCAGCGACTCGGCTGGCTGGCGATGATCTGGGCCGGCAGCGTCGTGGCACTGTTCATCGTGGCCACACTAATGCGGATGTTCATGAATGCCGCGGGCCTGAGTACCCACTGAAATTCCCATCCCGTTGCCTTGCGGCACGGATTTATAACCCTCCTGCGATGGAGGGTTTTTTTTTGTCCGTGATTATTTGCGAGCTTTGAGAATGACGAACTTGGGGGTGGCTGCTACTTGCTCGACGCCGCGGAACAACCGCGCCAGCTTGCTGTGATAACCCAGGTGACGATTGCCGACGATGTACAGCGCGCCGCCCACCACCAACGATTCACGCGCCTGCTGGAACATCCGCCAAGCCAGGAAATCGCCGACCACTTGCTGTTGGTGAAACGGCGGATTGCACAGCACCACGTCCAGGGATTGAGGTTCCTGCTCAGCCAACCCATCGCCGGCCCGCACGATCACGTCGCGATCGCCCAGCGCCGCGCGCCAGTTTTCAGTGGCCGATTGCACAGCCATGAACGATTCGTCCACCAGCGTGTAGTGCGCCTCAGGATTTTGCAGGGCACTGGTAATCGCGAGCACGCCGTTGCCACACCCCAGATCGGCAACCCGTGCTGCGCCGAGGTTCTTCGGCAAGTGCGGCAAAAAGGCCCGCGTGCCGATATCCAGCCCTTCGCGGCAGAACACATTGGCATGATTGAGCAGTTCGATCGCAGGGTCGTCGAGTCGATAGCGGGTCGGGTAGGGGGAGGTCGCGGGCGCTTTGTCTTGGGGCGTGGCGATCAGCAGCCGAGCCTTCTTGACGGCCAACGAGGCTTGCATCGGGCCGATGTAACGCTCCAGCAGATCGCCCGCAGCGCGTGGCAAATGCTTCACCATTGCGGCTGCAATCACTTGAGCGCCAGGAGCCAGTTGCCCTTGTAGCCGGATCAGTTGCTCTTCCAGCAGGGCCAGGGTTTTCGGTACCCGGATCAATACCCGGTCAAACGGCCCGACGAATATTTCGTTGGCAGGCACCTTCGGCACTGCATTAAACGTCTGGCCATTGCGTATCAGGTTTTTTTCCAGCCCCTGAAACGCCAGAAACGAATCGCCGCTGCTGGTCACCCGAACCTTGCCCGCCAGGCTGGCGGCCAAAGCGCCGAAGCTGTCGTTGAGCACCAGCACGCGGGTATCGGCTGCCGGTTGTTGCCCGGCCAGATGAGTGAGCAGGTATTCGTCTGCGGCATCAAAGGCTTGCAACGGTTCGTTCGGCTGTTCTGGCTGGCGGATCAGATCGAGTTGAGCGAAGGGGGTTTCGAGCAGAGGCATGAGACGGGGGGCTCTGGGTAATCAACGGAGGATAATCAACGAGTGGCCCGCCGCGCAGAGGCTTATAACGGGCGAGCCATTCCGAGTGGACTACGTCGTGGAATTTCACACGGCATCACTCAGGACTGGATCACAGATGGTACGGTTTTTTCGCTTGGATTACTCGCGGGGATTAGCGGATTCAAACAGATTCAGATGACGCCCACTTTCGCGGCTCTGATCACTGCCGCAATTTTGTTGTTTACGCCGAATTTTCGGATGGCGCCGCGTATATGGAACTGTACCGTGCTTGGACTGAGGTTGAGGATGATCGCGACCTCGTCTGCCGTCTTGCCATCGGCTGAGTATTTCAACACCTCGATTTCCCGGGATGATAAATGCACTGTGCCTGGTTTTGAGGGCGCAGGCAGTTCTTTCGCCACAAGCCCATGCAAGTGACGGCTAATGAACAACGCGTAGCCCAGATTTTTATACAGATCATGCGTCGTAATCGGACAATGGCTTCTGGCCAGGCTCAGCATGCTGCAAAGCCCGTTCTCATCATGAACGGATTGGGACCAGCCATAGCGCAACCCTTGCTGTTTTTGTGCTTGCCACAGTGTGGGTGTCTTGCAGAAGATATCTTCCTGCCAAAGAATCGGTAATTCGGAATGATTGCAATGGGCTAGTATCGGGTCGACTTCGCTGAAGTGCTCTTGTTCATATTTTGTGTTCCATTCGGTGGGATAATTATTCAGATTGATCGTATGGCGGCGTATCCCCCTTACTTGGGATGTTATTGAAAATGCACAGAAATTAAAGCCAAGATTTTTAACAAGACTGAGAGAAATCTCGTACGCGGTCTCTATTTTCTGAGCGTAAGAAAGCTGCGTTAACTGTGACTCCTTCCACACTTTCATTGGGTAGCTCCATGGCGGCCTTACTGTCGTTGGTGCTGATTGGATCCGATATCCGGCACGTCACGATTGTAGGAGAATTCCTACATGCGTGGTGGATTTTTTTGCTCTAAAAAAAAATATGCAACTGCATAAACCAGTTCTTAGCTTACTAACGGATCAACAGGAATCAACTGCATATCATATTTGTATTTCTACTGTTTGGTGAGGTGAAGCAAAAGCCATTACAAATCACCGGTGTTTATACCTTCTGCTTTGCGGGACACTGGCGTTATCTGTTGAATGGAGCGACCCATGACTGCCAGTGCAGAGAAATTCACACGCCAGACACTGCTCGACGTCCAGCCGTTGACTCCAAACCTGTTTACCCTGCGAACCACCCGGGATTCTGGCTTTCGTTTTCGTGCAGGACAATTCGCCCGGCTGGGCGTGACCAAGGCCGACGGCAGTACGGTGTGGCGGGCTTATTCCATGGTCTCATCCCCCCATGACGAGTTCCTGGAGTTCTTCTCCATTGTCGTACCGGGAGGGGAGTTCACCAGTGAACTGAGCCGGCTGGAAGTCGGCGATACGCTGCTCGTCGACCGGCAGGCCTTTGGTTATTTGACGCTCGATCGCTTCGTCGATGGCCGTGACCTCTGGTTGTTATCCACAGGCACGGGGCTGGCGCCGTTTCTGTCGATCCTGCAGGACTTCGAGGTGTGGGAGAAATTCGAACGAATCATCCTGGTCTACAGCGTGCGCGAAGCGCGGGAGCTGGCGTATCAGGAGTTGATTGCAGGGCTGGCACAGCGCGATTATCTGGCCGAATACGCGCGCAAGCTGCAGTTCATTGCCACCGTCACCCGCGAGCAGCATCCGGGGGCCCTGAATGGGCGGATCACGACACTCATGGAAAGTGGCGAGCTGGAGCGGACGGCCGGTGTAGCGCTGACAGCCGAGCATTCGCGGGTGATGCTCTGCGGTAATCCACAGATGATCGATGACACGCGCAAGTTGCTCAAACAACGGGACATGCACTTGAGCCTCAGTCGACGACCCGGCCAGGTGGCAGTGGAAAACTACTGGTAAACAAACGGCGCCCTGAAGGCGCCGTTACTTGGGGCAATCAGTCATCAGGGCTGATTGTTCTGAGCCTTGAGCAGATCGCGAATCTCTTCCAGCAGCTCTTCTTCCTTGGTCGGAACCGGCGGCAGGGTGGGCGCAACGGCCTCTTCACGTTTCAGGCGGTTGATGGCCTTGACGCCCATGAAGATCGCGAAGGCGACGATGATGAAGTCGATCAGGCTCTGGATGAACTTACCGTATGCCAGCATCACCGCCGGGACATCACCGTTGGCAGCCTTGAGCGTAATGGCCAGATCACTGAAGTCCACCCCACCGATCAGCAAGCCGATTGGCGGCATCACCACGTCGCCGACAAATGACGAAACGATTTTGCCGAAGGCGGCGCCGATGATGATACCCACGGCCATGTCGACCACATTACCTTTGACCGCGAAGGCCTTGAACTCACTTATCACGCCCATAGGTTATTTCCTTGTTACAGATGAGGTTGGTGAACGCAGTGTAAATCAGCAAAACGGCTGGCGCTCGAAACACCGCCTTACAATACTCGCTCTTATCGACACATCTTCCGGCAATTAGTTTACAAAGCGCCACCATTCGCGCGCGACTAACCGCTCTAGACCGGGTATTCCAGAACCTTTTCGCTATCGGCTCGGTGCGGGATTTCTATTTATGTTTTGGCCTTTGGGTCACTAGCCTCTGTGGGGCGCACCTGGATGCGCCTTATAAAACCAGAGGAAACTTCCATGACAACTCCCCTTGGCCTCGGGGCTTTTCCCTTCCCTTGTACCCTTGGCGTTCTGACCGCCAGCCTGCTGTCCTTCTGCGTCAATGCTGCGACCTTGACCCGCGATAACGGTGCCGCCGTCGGCGACAACCAGAACTCGCAAACCGCCGGCGCGACTGGGCCGGTACTGCTGCAAGACGTGCAACTGATCCAGAAACTCCAGCGTTTTGACCGTGAACGCATTCCCGAACGCGTGGTGCATGCCCGTGGCACTGGCGCCCATGGCACGTTCACCGTAACCGACGACCTCAGTGACCTGACCAAGGCCAAGGTGTTCGCCGGCGGCCAGAGCACGCCGGTATTTGTGCGTTTCTCCGCTGTGGTCCATGGCAACCATTCGCCGGAAACCTTGCGTGACCCGCGGGGGTTCGCCACCAAGTTCTACACCGCAGACGGCAACTGGGACCTGGTCGGCAACAATTTTCCGACCTTCTTCATCCGTGACGCGATCAAGTTTCCAGACATGGTTCATGCCTTCAAGCCAGATCCGCGTACCAACCTTGACGACGATTCCCGTCGTTTCGACTTTTTCTCCCATGTTCCAGAAGCCACTCGTACCCTGACCGAGTTGTATTCCAACTCCGGTACGCCGGCCAGTTATCGGGAGATGGACGGTAACGGTGTACATGCCTACAAGTTAGTGAACGCCAAAGGCGATGTGCACTATGTAAAATTCCATTGGAAAAGTTTGCAGGGGTTAAAGAACCTCGACCCTAAAGAAGTGACGGGTGTTCAAGGTCAAGACTACAGTCATATGACTAACGACTTGGTCGCCAATATTAACAAGGGCAACTTTCCTAAGTGGGACTTGTACATCCAGGTTCTAAATCCACAAGACTTGTCCAAGTTTGATTTCGATCCATTGGACGCGACCAAGATCTGGCCCGGTGTTCCTGAACGAAAAGTTGGACAAATGGTGTTGAACCGCAATCCGGCGAATGTTTTCCAGGAAACCGAACAAGTGGCCATGGCCCCGGCCAATTTAGTTCCGGGTATCGAACCTTCGGAAGATCGCTTATTGCAAGGGCGAGTGTTCTCGTATGCCGATACTCAATTGTATCGTCTGGGGGCCAACGCTCTGCAGTTGCCGATCAACTCACCCAAAGTCGCCGTGAACAACGGTAATCAGGATGGCGCAATGAACATCGGCGCCAGCAGCACCGGCGTAAATTACCAGCCAAGTCGCCTGCTGTCTCGTGAAGAGCCGCCAACCGCGCGTTACAGCCAGTCGGTTCTGTCGGGCAGCACGCAACAGGTGAAGATTCAGCGCGAACAGAACTTCAAGCAGGCCGGCGATCTGTACCGCTCGTTCAACCAGAAGGAACGTCAGGACCTGATTGACAGCTTCGGCGGCTCCCTGGCCACCACCGATGACGAGAGCAAGCACATCATCCTGTCCTTCCTGTACAAGGCCGACCCGGAATACGGGACCGGGGTGGCCAAAGTAGCCAAGGGTGATCTGGCTCGGGTCAAGGCGCTGGCGGCCAAACTGGTCGACTGATCCATCTGCCTGAAGCGGGACCTCATGCGAGGTCCCGTCTGATCAAGGAGTTTCGCCATGCGTTTTTATCTGTCTGTGTTTCTGGCGTGCTGGTCGCTCAGTGTGTTCGCCGGGCCTGACGTGCAAGCCTCGAAGAGCCCTCAGGCGCTGAAGGACCAATTACAGGATTACTACTTTGATGCCGCTCGACGCGGTGATGTGCCGATGCTCGATACCTTCATCGAGGCTGGCTATTCCCTCGATACCCGCGACAGCAAGGGTTACACCGCACTGATTCTGGCCGCCTATCATGGCCAGAGCGCTACAGTGGAGCGTTTGCTCGCTGCCGGGGCGGACGCCTGTGCCCAGGATCAACGCGGTAACACGGCGTTGATGGGCGCGATTTTCAAAGGCGAAGTGCAGATTGCCAGGACCTTGCTGGCCGCCCATTGCAGTCCCGACCAACGCAACGGCGCGGGACAGACTGCCGCGATGTATGCCGGCTTGTTCAAGCGCGTTGAGTTGCTGGACGCACTCAAGGCCAAAGGGGCGGACATGAACGCCGAAGATCCGCTGGGCAATAGTGCCGCGCGTCTGGCCAGCGGTGAAATCCGTACGGCGGCGCCGCGCTGATCCGCGCGAGCTGAGCTATCATCGCGGTTTTTGCCGGGAGTTCAGATGGCCAAGGCCAAGCGCATGTACGGCTGCACCGAGTGCGGCTCAACCTTCCCCAAGTGGGCCGGCCAGTGCGGCGAATGCGGGGCCTGGAACACGCTGACCGAAACCATGGTCGAGAGTGGCGGCGCCGCAGCCCCCAGCGGGCGCACCGGTTGGACGGGCCAGCAGGCGCAGATCAAAACCCTGGCCGAAGTCAGCGTCGAAGAGATTCCGCGTTTCTCCACGGCGTCCAGCGAGCTGGATCGCGTTCTGGGCGGCGGCCTGGTGGATGGCTCGGTGGTGTTGATCGGTGGTGATCCGGGTATCGGCAAGTCGACCATTTTGTTGCAAACCTTGTGCAACCTCGCCAAGAGCATGCCGGCACTGTATGTCACCGGCGAAGAGTCCCAGCAACAAGTGGCCATGCGCGCCCGGCGCTTGGGCTTGCCTCAGGATCAGCTGCGGGTGATGACCGAAACCTGCATCGAAACCATCATCGCCACGGCCCGGCAGGAAAAGCCCAAGGTGATGGTGATCGACTCGATCCAGACGATTTTCACCGAGCAACTGCAATCGGCACCGGGGGGCGTTTCCCAGGTGCGTGAAAGTGCAGCATTGCTGGTGCGTTACGCCAAACAAAGCGGCACGGCGATTTTCCTCGTGGGCCATGTCACCAAAGAAGGCGCGCTGGCCGGTCCCCGAGTGCTAGAGCACATGGTCGACACCGTTCTGTATTTCGAAGGCGAATCCGATGGGCGCCTGCGTTTGTTGCGGGCGGTGAAAAACCGTTTCGGCGCGGTCAACGAATTGGGCGTGTTTGGCATGACCGACAAAGGCCTGAAGGAAGTTTCCAACCCCTCGGCGATTTTTCTGACCCGGGCCCAGGAAGAAGTCCCGGGTAGCGTGGTCATGGCAACGTGGGAAGGCACCCGGCCGATGCTGGTGGAAGTCCAGGCGTTGGTGGACGACAGCCATCTGGCCAACCCTCGCCGGGTAACGCTCGGTCTGGATCAGAATCGCTTGGCGATGTTGTTGGCGGTTTTGCATCGACATGGCGGCATTCCGACCCACGATCAGGACGTGTTCCTCAACGTGGTCGGCGGGGTGAAGGTGCTGGAAACCGCTTCCGACCTGGCCTTGATGGCGGCGGTCATGTCCAGTTTGCGCAACCGGCCGCTGCCCCATGATCTGCTGGTGTTCGGCGAAGTCGGCTTGTCGGGTGAAGTGCGCCCGGTGCCCAGTGGCCAGGAACGCTTGAAAGAGGCGGCCAAGCACGGCTTCAAGCGCGCCATCGTGCCCAAGGGCAACGCGCCGAAAGAGGCGCCGCCGGGATTGCAGATTATTGCCGTGACGCGCCTGGAACAGGCATTGGACGCGTTGTTCGAATAACTTTCAGATCGATACAAAACCTGTGGGAGCGAGCCTGCTCGCGATAGCGGTGTGTCAGTCGACTTAAATGTTGAATGTCAGACCGCATTCGCGAGCAGGCTCGCTCCCACATGGGTATGGGATTGGCCTTCAGATTTCGATCAGGGCGCCCAACTCACGCTCAAGCTCTTGCGGATCGCCCAGGTTGAACTCGATCAACCGCCGCAGGCGTTCAATCGATTCCAGGCTGATGTGTTTGCAGACAAACCCGAGTTGACCATGGTCATCGTGGGTCAGCATCACATCCATCTTGATCTCGATCTCTTCGTTAAGATGAATATCAACCAGGAAATGCCAGTCTGGATTACCCAGCCACGGCTCGGGCTTCTCGATAAGCAACCCCTTGAGCGACAGGTCGATCAACTTCACCGGCCAGATGAATTCCCCTTGGCTCAGCTCGGTTCGGGCATCGAACGCAAAACGTTTGAAGCGGCGGCGATCAGCAGGGTGGTCACTCATGGCGCAATCCTCTGAATGTCCGCTGACTATAGACCCGCATGGTTAAAGCCTGCCAGCAAAGACAGGCTCTGGATCAATGTCGGGGTATGGCCTTTGCCGTCAGTAGCGCTAAACTCCGGATGGCTGTCTTTCTTGTCCACTCTGGCTGGAATCATAAAATGAAAAATAATAATAGCCTGCTACGCCACTTACCCTGGCTGCTGCTGGCAATCCTGGGAGCGTGCGCCCTGGGCGTAGTGGCATTGCGCCGAGGCGAGGCGATCAACGCCTTGTGGATTGTGGTCGCCGCGGTGGCCATTTATCTGGTCGCGTACCGCTACTACAGCCTGTTCATCGCTAACAATGTGATGCAACTCGATCCTCGTCGGGCGACACCCGCCGTGATCAACAATGACGGTCTGGACTATGTGCCGACCAACAAACACATCCTTTTCGGTCACCACTTCGCAGCCATCGCTGGTGCAGGGCCGCTGGTCGGTCCGGTATTGGCGGCGCAGATGGGCTACCTGCCCGGTACGCTGTGGCTGATTGCCGGGGTGGTGCTGGCCGGTGCGGTTCAGGACTTCATGGTCCTGTTCATGTCCACCCGCCGCAACGGTCGCTCCCTGGGCGACATGGTCCGTGAAGAAATGGGCCGCATCCCCGGGACCATCGCGCTGTTTGGTTGCTTCCTGATCATGATCATCATCCTCGCGGTGCTGGCGCTGATCGTGGTCAAGGCCCTGGCCGAAAGCCCGTGGGGTATTTTCACGGTGATGGCGACCATCCCGATCGCGATGTTCATGGGCATTTACATGCGCTACATCCGCCCGGGCCGCATCGGTGAAATCTCGGTGATCGGCGTGGCGTTGCTGCTGGGTTCGATCTGGCTGGGCGGGCAGATTGCCGCTGACCCGGTGTGGGCCAAGGCGTTCAGCTTTACCGGGGTTCAGATCACCTGGATGCTGATCGGCTACGGTTTTGTCGCTGCGGTATTGCCGGTGTGGCTGATTCTGGCACCGCGTGATTACCTGTCGACCTTCCTCAAGATCGGCACCATCGTCGCGTTGGCGATCGGCATCCTGATCACTATGCCCGAGCTGAAAATGCCGGCATTGACCCAGTTCATCGACGGTACCGGGCCGGTATGGAAGGGTGGGTTGTTCCCGTTCCTGTTCATCACCATTGCCTGTGGCGCGGTGTCCGGTTTCCACGCGTTGATCTCCTCCGGCACCACGCCGAAGTTGCTGGATAACGAGGTTAACGCTCGTTACATCGGTTACGGCGGCATGCTGATGGAGTCCTTCGTGGCGATCATGGCCATGGTTGCCGCTTCGGTGATCGAGCCAGGCGTGTACTTCGCCATGAACAGCCCGGCGGCGGTCGTCGGTGGTGACGTGGTGGCTGTTGCACAAGCTGTCAGTGGCTGGGGTTTCGCGATTACCCCGGAAGCGCTGCAAGCGGTGGCCAAGGACATCGGTGAAACCACGATCCTGGCGCGTGCCGGTGGCGCGCCGACCCTGGCGGTCGGTATCGCGCAGATCCTGCACAGTGTGCTGCCGGGTGAAAACACCATGGCGTTCTGGTACCACTTCGCGATCCTGTTCGAAGCGCTGTTTATCCTGACCGCGGTCGACGCTGGCACCCGTGCCGGGCGTTTCATGCTGCAGGATTTGCTCGGTTCCTTCGTGCCAGCGCTCAAGCGCACCGAATCCTGGACCGCCAACCTGATCGCAACCGCCGGTTGCGTGGCAATGTGGGGTTACCTGCTGTATCAGGGCGTGATCGACCCACTGGGCGGGATCAACACCTTGTGGCCACTGTTCGGCATCTCCAACCAGATGCTGGCGGGTATCGCGCTGATGCTGGCAACCGTGGTGCTAATCAAAATGAAGCGCCAACGCTACATCTGGGTCACCATGTTGCCCGCCGTGTGGTTGCTGATTTGCACCACCACCGCAGGCTTCATCAAGCTGTTCGACGCCAACCCGGCAATCGGCTTCCTGTCGTTGGCGAAGAAATACAGCGATGCGTTGGCCAGCGGGCAGATTCTGGCCCCGGCCAAGAGCATCGAGCAGATGCAGCATGTAATCTATAACGCCTACACCAACGCAACGCTGACTGCGCTGTTCCTGTTTGTGGTGTTCAGCATCCTGTTCTATGCGCTCAAGGTCGGCATTGCCTCCTGGGGTACCAAAGAACGTACGGATAAAGAATCGCCGTTCCAGGCTCAGCCGGATGCGTAATCGAGGATTGCACCATGTTCAATGACCTGAGTCGCCTCGGTAAATACCTCGGTCAGGCTGCGCGCCTGATGGTCGGCATGCCCGACTACGACAACTACGTCGAGCATATGCAAACCAAACACCCGGACAAGCCGGTGATGAGCTACGAGATGTTCTTTCGCGAACGTCAGGAAGCCCGTTACGGTGGCAAGGGTGGGCCGAAGTGCTGTTGATGCAACAGCCTGGCTGATGCAATCCCTGTGGGAGCGGGCTTGCTCGCGAAAGCGGTGTGTCATTCAACATTAATGTCGACTGACACGACCTCTTCGCGAGCAAGCCCGCTCCCACATTTGTTTTGTGTTGTTTCTTAACTTTGTGAAACAGGAGAACCCGTTTGTCCTCTCCCATTCCAGTAACAATCCTCAGTGGCTTTCTCGGCGCGGGAAAAACCACGCTCTTGCGCCACCTGCTCAAAGCCGAGCACGGCCTGAAAATCGCCGTGATCGAAAACGAATTCAGTGACGCCGGTATCGACACCCAACTGTTGGGCGACGAGCCGGTGCAAGTGATGACGCTGTCCAACGGCTGCGTCTGCTGCACCATCCACACCGATTTGACCAAAGCGCTGTACCTGCTGCTCGAACGCCTGGACAGCGGCGAAATCGCCTTCGATCGCTTGGTGATCGAATGCACTGGCCTGGCCGACCCGGCCCCGGTGGCACAAACCTTTTTCATCGACGAAGAACTGCGCGAGCGCTACATCCTCGACGGCATCATCACCCTGGTCGACGCCAAGCATGCCGAAGATCATCTGACCCAGACCATCGCCCAGGCACAGATCGGCTTTGCCGACCGTTTGCTGGTGAGCAAACGGGATCTGGTGGACGAACCGACCTTCACCGCCCTCAGCGAGCGCCTGACCCGCATCAACCGTCGCGCGCCAATCCGCGTGGTCGACCACGGCAAGATTGATCTGGCCGAACTGCTCGACGTGCGCGGCTTCAACCTCAATGCCGACCTCGGTGGTGGCGTGAGTTTGCGCCCGGTGAGCAAGGTGCCGTCCATCGACCGTATTTCCAGCCTGGTGTTGCGCACTGACAAGCCGCTGGATATCGACAAACTCAGTGAGTTCATGAACGAACTGCTGGAAGACCACGGCAAGCAATTGCTGCGCTACAAAGGTGTTTTGAACATCCTTGGCGAACCGCGGCGCATGGTGTTTCAGGGGGTCTTGAAGTTGTACGGATTCGACTGGGATACGGAATGGGCCGACGATGAAATACGTGAAAGCGTGATCGTGTTCATTGCCGATGATTTGCCGGAAGAGAAGATTCGTGAGGGGTTTGCCCGAGTCGCAGCCGAGTAAAGTCGGATATCTTCAGCGTGTTTGAGGCCGCCTTCGCGAGCAAGCCCGCTCCCACATTTGATCCGTGTTGCCCACTCTGTCCGGGACGACACAAAGTCAATGTGGGAGCGGGCTTGCTCGCGAAAGCGATCTACCCGGCAGCACAGTTTCGAATGGTCGATGATCCAGAGTTCAGTAATCTTTGTTCAATATAATGCAGATGCCGGGTCATCAAATTTTCGGCCATCGCTACATCCTCACGCTCCACTGCATCGACAATCTCCGCGTGCTCCCGCCATCCGCAATAATCACCTGCCAGCGCGTCATACCGCGCAATCACCAGCGAAGTCAGTGGCACCAGAGTGCCAAGAAAATACGCCAACGGTGCGTTCCCCGCCATTTCGGCCAGTTGCAGATGAAATTCCCCTGACAATCGAATGGCCGGACCACGCGCCGTGCATTGGCGTTCGCTGTCGATCAGGGCGCGCAGGCGTTTCAAGTCTTGCGGGTGAGGTTGCTGGCAGGCCAGTCGAACCAGCGTGATCTCGGTCAGTCGTCGGGCATGCAGCGTCTGGCGAATCTGCTCGGCATCGGGCGCGGCGACTCGGGGACGATGGTGGGTGCGAAGGATAATGATCTGCTGATGGGACAACTGCGTCAGCACGCCACGAATCTCACTGCGTCGAGCGCTGAACATCTGCGCCAGGCTGTCTTCGGTAAAACGACTGGCTGCATGGATGCGCTGTTCGAGAATGGCGTCGAAGATCCGTGAATAGAGATCATCCGCCGGCAGTTTCCCAGTGTCGGTTCGGGAGAAGGGCAGGGCAGTGAATATCTGTGGTGAGGCGAAGCTGTTCATGGCCTGTCTCCAGTTCGAAGAGGGGGTCAACTGCCGAGGTGGTCATCCGGAATGTTCAATTCGATGCCCATCCGCTGGCCTTCGCGCAGGATGTGCCGACGCATCTCGGCGCTGGCCTGGGCGCTGTTTTTGCTGCGAATGGCCCGCACCACGGCTTCGTTTTCTTCAAGGCGTTCAGCCAGATGCTCTGGCGAATTGCGTAGCACCTCGGCGCTTTGCTTGAGGGCGTTGCTGGTCTGCTGCACAACGCTCTGGAAGATCGGGTTTGAGGTCAGGGTGAACAGTTCTTCGTGGAACGCGATGTAGGCGCTGACCCCGGCTTCGCTGTCATTGGCCTCCAGGGCTTCGCGCATGTCCATCAGGGTCAGACGCAGTTGCCCGACTTCCTTGCTGCTGATGGATTGTGCAACCAGGCCGACGATGAAGGGTTCGAGGGTGTAGCGCAGTTGCAGCACATCTTCCAGGCTGGCCCCGGCCACCGCGCTGTCGTGGCTTTGGCTGTCGCTGAGATTGGCTTCCAGCACCACCACGCCTTTGCCCGGCATGGAGCGCACCAGCCCGAGGGTTTCCAGCACGATGACCGCCTCGCGCAGGCTCGGGCGGCTAATGCCCAGTTGCTCGGCCAGTTCACGCTGGCCCGGCAGCATCTCGCCGGAGCGCCACTGACCGCGGGCCAGGGCGGCCCGAAGTTTTTCTACCACCGAATTTACAACGGTTGACGAGGTAATCACTGTTCGCTCCAAGTCGTGATAAATGTGCCTGACCTTGGGCAGGCACAGGTAGTTTAAAATTCCTGCTGATGCGCCGGGACCACTGGTTTCCTGGGCTGGAAGGTATAACCCACCTGACCGGAAAGCACTTTGTTCGCTCGCTGGATATCGATGTCCTTTTCCCAACGGGCGATGGCTACCGTGGCGACGCAGTTGCCGATCAGGTTGGTCATCGCCCGGCCGATGCCCATGAACCAGTCCACTGCCAATACCAGCACCAGGCCGACCACCGGAATCGCCGGGATCGCCGTCAGGGTTGCCGCAAGAATCACCAGTGCTGAACCGGGAATCCCGTGGGCGCCTTTGGAGGTGATCAGCGACACCAGCAGAATCGTCAGCAGGTCAGTCATGGCCAGCGGCGTACCGGTGGCATTGGCGATGAACACAATGGCCAGGGTCAGGTAGATCGAAAAACCATCCAGGTTGAACGAGTACCCGGTCGGAATCACCAGCCCGACCGTGGAACTGCCGATGCCCAGATGCTCAAGCTTGCGCATGATTTGTGGCAGCACGGCGTCGGAAGAAGCGGTGCCCATGACGATCAGCAGTTCTTCGCGCAGGTACTTGAGCAGCGGCCACATCTTCAGGCCCGAGAGGCGCATCACCAGGCCGAGAATCAATCCCACGAACGCTACACAGGTCATGTAGAAAAGACCGACCAGGCTGCCCAAGTGCTGCAGCGAATCCAGGCCATATTTGCTGGTGGTGAAAGCGATGGCGCCGAACACGCCGATCGGCGCCAGACGCACGATCATGCCCATGATGCGGAAGATTACGTGGCTGAGTTCGTTGATCAACCGGGAAATACCCGATGCCGCTTCACCCACCAGGTTCAGCGCGCTGCCAAACAGCACCGAAAACAACAGGACTTGCAGAATGTTGTTGTCGGCAAAGGCGCCTATCACCGAGGTCGGGATCAGGTTCATCAGGAACTGCGCGGTGGTTTGCATGTGCTGACCGCGCTGGGCGATGTCGCCCATGTCGGCGGCGGAGAGTTGCTCCAGATGAATGTTCGCGCCGCTGCCGATGCCGGTCGTGAAGGCGAACACCAGGCCGATCACCAAGGCGATGGTGGTCAGTATTTCGAAATAGATCACCGATTTCAGGCCGATGCGTCCGACCTTCTTCAAGTCGCCGGCACCGCTGATGCCGCTGACCACCACGCAGAACACGATCAGACCAATAAGCATCTTGATCAGTTTGATGAAACCGTCGCCGAGGGGTTTGAGTTGGGCGGAGTATTCGGGAAGGGTCAGCCCGCAGACGATGCCGAGCACCAGTCCGAGAACTACTTGAAGGAAGATTGAACGCGAGCACCATCTGAGCATGGGAGGAGTCCTGGTCGGTGTCCTGGCTGCCGTGCGCGATGCGCATCAGATTCAGGACTTAATTATTGTGGTCTTACCGGTATGTCCAGTGCAGGCGCAGTCTACGCTGGATTTTTTCAGGATTACAAGTGGATATAGAAAAATTGGCATGACCGGTCTGACCAGCGGCCAAAGCCGCGTAGGAAATGCCGATCAAGATCAAAAGATCTTTATGGCGGACGAAAAAAAACCGGCCATCACTGACCGGTTTTTTCATTGCTGGGGTTTAGCGGGGCAATTAAGCGCCGTACACCGGCAGCTTCTTGCAGATGGCTTTGACTTTCTCACGAACGGCGTCGATCACCGCTTCGTTGGAAAGATCTGCCAGGATGTCGCAGATCCAGCCGGCCAGCTCTTTGCACTCTGCTTCCTTGAAGCCGCGAGTGGTCACTGCCGGTGTACCGAAACGCAGACCGGAGGTGACGAACGGGGAGCGTGGATCGTTCGGTACCGAGTTCTTGTTCACGGTGATGAACGCTTTGCCCAGAGCGGCGTCGGCGTCTTTACCGGAGATTTCCTGCTTGATCAGCGACAGCAGGAACAGGTGGTTCTGAGTACCGCCCGACACCACGTCGAAACCGCGCTCGATGAACACGCCGGCCATGGCCTGGGCGTTTTTCACCACTTGTTGCTGGTAGGCCTTGAACTCAGGTTGCAGCGCTTCCTTGAAGCAGATCGCCTTGGCAGCGATCACGTGCTCCAGCGGGCCACCCTGGGCGCCCGGGAATACCGCGGAGTTCAGTTTCTTCTCGATGTCGGCGTTGGCGCGAGCCAGGATCAGGCCGCCACGTGGACCGCGCAGGGTCTTGTGCGTGGTGGTGGTCACGACGTCAGCGAATGGAACCGGGTTCGGGTAGACGCCAGCGGCGACCAGCCCCGCAACGTGAGCCATATCAACAAAAAGATAGGCACCGACTTTGTCAGCGATTTCGCGGAAGCGCGGGAAGTCGAGGATCTGCGAGTAGGCAGAGAAACCGGCCACGATCATTTTCGGCTTGTGCTCGACCGCCAGACGCTCGACTTCGTCGTAGTCGATCAGGCCGTTGGCATCGATACCGTACTGAACAGCGTTGTACAGCTTGCCGGAGGACGAAACGCTGGCACCGTGGGTCAGGTGACCACCGTGGGCCAGGCTCATGCCCAGGATGGTGTCGCCCGCTTGCAGCAGGGCCAGATAAACGGCGCTGTTGGCTTGGGAGCCGGCGTGTGGCTGAACGTTGGCGTAATCGGCGCCGAACAGTTCTTTGGCACGGTCGATGGCCAGTTGCTCAACCACGTCGACGAACTCGCAACCACCGTAGTAGCGCTTGCCCGGATAACCTTCGGCGTACTTGTTGGTCAGTACCGAGCCTTGAGCTTCCATCACCGCAGGGCTGGTGTAGTTTTCCGAAGCGATCAGCTCGATGTGTTCTTCCTGGCGCTGAGCTTCTTGCTCCATGGCGGCAAAAAGGTCGGCGTCGTACTTGGCAATAGTCAAATCACGGCTGAACATGGCGGTCCTCAAGGATCGGGGCAGAAAAGGGGGGCATTCTAACCCAATGGGTTTTAGATGGCATATGAAAGGACATCATGTCGCAGACAAGTGGTGTTCATGCGCCGGATTTGCGGTGTCTGGGCTGGCCAGAGTCAGGTGATCGTTCCCACGCTCTGCGTGGGAATGCCTCATTGGACGCTCTGCGTCCGCTTCGGCATGTGACGCGGAGCGTCACGGGCTGCATTCCCACGCAGAGCGTGGGAACGATCAGTCAGTCAAACATGAACAACGCATCATTGCTGAACTGCGCCTCAAACCGGCTCGCCGGCATCGGCCGGCCAAACAGATACCCCTGAACCTCATCGCAACCATGCTCACGCAGGAAGTCGAGCTGCTCGTGGGTTTCCACGCCTTCGGCGATCACCGCCAGATTGAGGCTGTGGGCCATGGCGATGATCGCCCGGGCAATTTGCGCGTCCTGTTCACCCGAGGGCAGGCCATCGACGAAGGTGCGGTCGATTTTCAGCACGTCGATCGGAAATTGCTTGAGGTAGTTGAGCGATGAATATCCGGTGCCGAAGTCGTCGACCGCAATGCTCAGGCCAAGGTTTTTCAACCCGGCGAGGATGTGCATCGCTTCGCTGACTTCGCGCATCAGAATACTTTCAGTCAACTCCAGCTCCAGGCACGCCGGCGGCAGGCCGGTTTCCTTGAGGATGGTGGCGATCCGCGTGCCGAGCTGGCCGTCGGAGAACTGCCGGGCCGAAATGTTCACCGAAACCTTCGGCACCCGGACTTTGGTTTGATGCCAGGTCTTGAGCTGACGGCAGGCTTCGCTGATCACCCAGTCGCCGACGTCCACCACCAGCCCGAGCTCTTCGAGCACGGGAATGAAATCCCCCGGCGGTACCAGGCCACGTCGTGGGTGACGCCAGCGCAGCAGGGCTTCGGCACCGGTCAGGCGTTTGCCATCGCCGCTGAACTGCGGCTGGTAGTACAGCACGAATTCATTTTGCTCCAGGGCATGGCGCAAGTCGCTTTCCAGCTCCAGACGCTCCAGGGCGCTGGCGTTCATGTCGGCCTGATAGAACTGGAAGTTGTTTTTGCCGCGCTCCTTGGCGTGGTACATCGCAGTATCGGCGTTCTTCATCAACTGACTGAGTTCGCTGCCGTCCTGAGGGCTCAGGGCGATGCCGATACTGGCGGTGACAAAGAACTCGCGGCCTTCGAGCACGAACGGTTTCACCAGGCTGGCGAGGATCTGTTCGGCCACGTGGATCGCCCGGTTCAACGCGATCTCCCGGTTGACCCGCGGTTGCAGCAGCAAAGTGAACTCATCACCACCCATGCGTGCCACGGTGTCGTCATCATCGACGCAACCAAGCAGGCGCGTGGCCATTTCCTTGAGCATGCGGTCGCCGGCGGCATGGCCCAGGGAGTCGTTGATCGGCTTGAAACGGTCGAGGTCGAGGAACATCAGCACCACCCAGGACTTCTGCCGCTCAGCCGATTGCAGCGCGGTGTGCAGGCGATCCTGGAACAGCGTGCGGTTGGGCAGGTGGGTCAAGGCGTCGTAATAGGCGAGCCGGTGAATCCGTTGCTCGCTGGCTTTGCGCTCGCTGATGTCGCTGAAGAAACACACGTAGCTGGCCAGGTCGCCTTCATCGTCGAGTACCGCCGTAATCCCGACCCAGGCCGGGTAATGCTCGCCATTGCGTCGTTTGAGCCAGACTTCGCCTTCCCAGGTGCTGTGCTGATGCAATTGCTTGAGCACATAGCGCAGATGGGCTTCCTGCTGCTCATCGACGGTGAGCATATTCGGCAACTGGTCGAGGACCTGGGCCACCGCGTAGCCGCTGACGCGACTGAAAGCCTCGTTGGCCTGGACGATATAGCCGGCCGGGTCAGTGATCAGAATCGCCGAGGTCGAGTGCTCGAATACCGTGGCCGCCATGCGCAGGTCTTTTTCAGCCCGACGTTGCTGGCTGATGTCGCGGCCGACCCCGAGCACACCTTCAAAGGCACCGTGTTCGTCCCAGACCAGCACCAGACGCAGCTCGATGGGAATCTTGCGTCCGTCGGCCCGCAGGCAGTCGAACAGAAACAGCTGGGTCTGTACCTGACTGCGCAGCAGCGCCAGTTGTTCGGGTTTATCCAGCGCTTTGCTGACCCGGTCCATCAGGCTGTAGATGCCGGTCAGTTGTTGCGGGTTGGCGATGGTCGATTGCCAGCCGTTCTGGAATATCCAGTCGGCGTCGAAACCCAGCACGGCTTGCACCGAGGGGCTGACGTAATTGAGCGACATCTTGCTGTCGGTGGAGAAAATCACGTCGCTGATGCTTTCGGCGAGCATCCGGTAACGCTGCTCGCTGTCGCGCAGAGACTCACTGGCTTCGATCTGTTCGGTGATGTCCTTGGCCACGCCGATGATGCGAGTGACCTGATCGTGTTTGTCCCGCGCCAGGGCCTGTTCGCGAATGTCGAAACGCCGCCATTTGCCGTCACGATGACGGAAGCGCAGCTGGCATTGCATCAGTTGGGTGTAACCCGCGTGACGCTGGGCCTGGCGCGAGCGGTGGTAATAATCGGCGTCTTCGGGATGCAGCAGGATTTCCCAGAAATACTCGCCCATCTGGTGCAGTTCGGTGCGGTTGTAACCCAGCGTTTGCCCCAGGTGATGGTTGCTGAAGATCATCCGCTGGCTGACCACATCCTGCACATACAGATGATCCGGCACGGTGCGCACCACGTCGGACCAGAACCCTTCACGTTCCAGCAGCGACAACTCGATGAGCTTGCGACTGGTGATGTCGCTGATGCTCAGGATCACCGCCTTATAGTCGGCCTGATCTTCCGGCAGACGCAGCACCAGCCACAAATGCTGGTCACGACCATTGGCATCCTGGAGCTTGATTTCCAGCTCAAGCTGTTTTTGCTGGTGCAGCACCGCTTTGAGCACTTGATTGCCGATGGCCGTACAGTCCAATGGGCAGCCGTCGATCAGCAGTTTCCAGGCTTGATCGCAGGAATTGACATTGAGCAGTTGCAGGGCAACCTGGTTGACCTCGGTGATGCGCAGTTCCTGCAGCAGTTGCTGGCGTTGCTCTGGTGTCTGGAGCCAGGCCTTCAACTGCTCGCTGCTGTTGAGTTGAGCCTTGTCGAAAAAACTTTTGAGTCCGGACAGGTCGAGCACGCACAGCGCAACGCCGGTACCTTCGAAAATGTCCTGATAGCGTCGGCGGCCTTCATGCAACAGGCGTTGACGGCGACGAATGCTCAGCAGAGCGATGAACGGTAACAGCGAAAAGGCCAGGCCCAGCAGGCATTTGCCGATGAACGCCGGCAGCAGTTGTTCGAGCACCCGTTGGCGGTCGAACAGCCCGCGCAATTGCCAGTCGCTGCTGCTCAGAGGGACTGTCAGCACACTGTTGGCCAGTTCGTCCGCTGTCAGCACGGCCGGCTTGGCCGAGGGCTGGGTGTCATCGCGGCTGATGATCTGATGATTGATGCGGTTTTCCACCAGCCACAGGGGGCGGATGCCGGCGTCGCTCTGCTTGGTCAATGAGGAGAAAAACGTCGGTGTCAGACGCAGGGCCCAATAACCGCGGCTGCTGCCGCTGGCTTGATGCAGGAGCAGATGCACCACTGAGCCGTCGTCGGCATTGCTGAAATAGTGGGCCTGGGCGCGGCTACGCTGAACCAGTTCGCCGAGGTAACTGGCGTCCTGGCTGTCGGCGGCACTGTCGCTGAGAATTTTCCCGGAGGGACTGAGCAACGCCAGGCTGCGCAGATCGGGCAGCGATTGTTGCAGTTTGCGCAGCAACGCCTGCTGTTCGTCGGGACTTTGTGGTTGTTCGATGATCGGTAGCAGGTTGAGGGCGATCTGGGCATTGAGCGCCATGTTGAGGCTGACTTGCGCAGCCAGATCGGCGGAGTAGTCGATGGTGTATTGGCGCTGGTTTTTCTGGGTTTCACGAAGCTGATCCAGCAGCTGCCAGAACAGCAGGGCGAGCAGTAACAGCACGAGGGCTGCCAGCGCGCCCTTCAAGGTTCCGCGCAGGGGCGAGCCGGTCGCAGGATTGAGCGCGCTCACGGACGATGGCGGAGAGACATTAGACAAACTGTAATCCTGCGGTTTGGCTGGACTGACGCGACGTGCACTATAAGCCGGACGCCCGAAGGGCGGCTAGCATGCCTTGAGTTGTGGCGAAGTGCCAGTCCCGCTCGGCTGGACTGCTTTCTATCAATAAGGTAGCTTTGCCGGTTACGCGGGAGCGTTCCAGCTCCCAGACAGCGCGCACGCCTTGATACCCATCAGACGAACGACGCGCATGGCCTGGCCGGGCATTGCCTGCGCTCCAATCATTCATCAGTCACTGACCCAAGGTTCTCCATGGCTCAATACGTCTTCACCATGCATCGGCTGGGCAAAGTTGTTCCGCCGAAGCGGGAAATCCTGAAAAACATTTCGCTGTCGTTCTTCCCGGGCGCCAAGATCGGCGTACTCGGTCTCAACGGTTCGGGTAAGTCCACGCTGCTGAAAATCATGGCGGGCGTCGATAAAGAGTTCGACGGTGAAGCCCGTCCGATGCCGGACCTGAATATTGGCTACCTGCCGCAAGAACCGATTCTGGACCCGACCAAAACCGTGCGTGAAGTGGTCGAGGAAGCGGTCAGCGTGATCAAGGACGCTCAGGCTCGTCTGGACGAGGTTTACGCGGCCTACGCTGAACCGGATGCCGACTTCGACAAACTGGCGGCAGAACAGGCCAAGCTCGAAGCCATCCTGCAAGCCAGCGACGGTCACAACCTGGATCGCCAACTGGAAGTCGCCGCCGATGCGCTGCGTCTGCCAGCGTGGGATGCCAAGGTCGAAGTCCTGTCCGGTGGTGAAAAACGTCGTGTGGCCCTGTGCCGCCTGCTGCTGTCCGCACCGGACATGCTGCTGCTCGATGAACCGACCAACCACCTGGACGCCGATTCCGTCGCCTGGCTGGAGCACTTCCTGCACGATTTCCCGGGCACTGTGGTTGCGATCACGCACGACCGTTACTTCCTGGACAACGTCGCCGGCTGGATCCTCGAGCTCGACCGCGGCGCCGGTATCCCGTACGAGGGCAACTATTCGGGTTGGCTCGAAGCCAAGTCCGATCGTCTGGCGGCCGAATCCAAGCAGCAATCGGCTCACGAAAAGGCCATGAAGGAAGAGCTGGAGTGGGTGCGCAAAGGCGCCAAGGCCCGCCAGTCCAAATCCAAGGCTCGTCTGCAACGCTTCGAAGAAATGCAATCGCAGGAATTCCAGAAGCGCAGCGAAACCAACGAGATCTACATCCCGGCCGGTCCGCGTCTGGGCGACAAGGTCATCGAGTTCAAGAACGTCAGCAAGGGCTACGGCGATCGCGTGCTGATCGACAATCTGTCGTTCTCCATGCCTAAGGGCGCCATCGTTGGCGTGATCGGCGGTAACGGTGCCGGCAAGTCGACCCTGTTCCGTATGCTGATGGGCAAGGAAACACCGGATTCGGGCTCCATCGAAGTCGGCGAAACCGTACAGCTGGCGTGCGTCGACCAGAGCCGTGAAGACCTGGATGGCAGCAAGACTGTGTTCCAGCAGATCTCCGACGGTTCCGACCAGATTCGCATCGGCAACTACGAGATCCCGTCGCGCACCTACGTTGGTCGCTTCAACTTCAAGGGCGGCGATCAGCAGAAGTTCGTCAAGGACCTGTCCGGTGGTGAGCGTGGTCGTTTGCACCTGGCCCTGACCCTGAAAGAGGGCGGCAACGTCCTGCTGCTCGACGAACCGTCCAACGACCTCGACGTTGAAACCCTGCGTTCCCTGGAAGAAGCCTTGCTGGACTTCCCGGGCGCCGCCATTGTGATCTCTCACGATCGGTGGTTCCTTGACCGCGTCGCGACTCACATCCTGGCGTACGAAGACGACTCGCAAGCGGTGTTCTTCGAAGGCAACTACACCGAGTACGAAGCCGATCGCAAGAAACGCCTCGGCGAAGCGGCTTCCCAGCCGCACCGTGTACGGCACAAGAAACTGGCCTGATTTCAGGTTGGTCGCATAGAAAAAACGGAGCCTTCAGGGCTCCGTTTTTTGTTCTTCTGTAGGAGCTGTCGAGTGAAACGAGGCTGCGATCTTTTCAGGCCCACTCCAATCCCAAGCGGAAGATCAAAGGATCGCAGCCTCGTTTCACTCGACAGCTCCTACAGGTGAGATCGCGGCGTCATCGAACTTACCCGGCCTCTATGGCCAACACCTCAATAATCAAATCCCCCGCCGGTCGCTTCCACAACACCTCATCGCCCACTTTCGCCCCGAGCAACGCCCGCCCCAGCGGCGAGCTCCAATTGATCAAGCCATGGGGGGCATCCGCCTGGTCTTCTCCGACCAATTGCACGCGCTGCTTATGATCGTGTTCGTCGGCAAAGGTCACCCAGTTGCCGATCTGCACTTTGTCGGTCGAGGAGGCTTGTGCGACCACCTGGGCGCTTTGCAGGCGCTGCTTGAAATAGCGCCAGTCGCGATCGAGGTCGGCCTGGCGCTGCTTATCGGCCAGTTCGCCTTTGGCGCTTTCCTGATCAAGCAGGCTTTGCAGCTCGGCAACTTTTGCCTGAAGCTGCGCCAGGCCCGCTGGCGTGACGTAATTGGGCTGCGCGCTGACCTGCCGTTCGACTGGCTGATCGGCTTGCGCGGCGGCGTTATCTTCATTGACGAAGGCGCGACTCATGCTGTTCTCCCGTTATAGGGTTTGGGCCATGGTCGCAGGCATTAAGTTTCGACGAATGTCTGTAAACGACTTATTGCGAGCGATAGGCTCGCGCGGCGTCCCTGTCTTTCTCTTGTTGCCAGGCCCGTTCGCGCTCGTCCCAATGGCGGTCCTTGTACTCGTTACGATCCTCGTTTTCACGCATGGCCTGGCACTGACGGAAGCCATCGGTCCAGCCTTCGGCGTATTGCTTGTCCTTGAGGTAACGCGGGACATTTTTGCGAAACTCACCGGTGATCGCCCCAGCGGCTTGCCGGCCACTGCTGCAACCGTCATCGAAGCCATCGGCGAATGCCGGCGGATAACCCTTGGCGATCAGATCCTCGTGGGTCGACTCGCACCCCGTGATCACTACCAACAACCCCAATACAGCCACGCAACGCCACATCCCGGACTCCTGGACCGTTCAACGGCCTATAAGGGAAGTTTAGAAGCGGATTTGTCGGGTGTATGTGAAAGGCTTGTGATTAATCTGTGGGGTAGCGCAAATCCCTTGTGGGAGCGAGCCTGCTCGCGATGGCGGTGGAACAGGCAGCATGGATGTTGAATGTGATGGTCTCATCGCGAGCAGGCTCGCTCCCACAGGGGGCAGATCAATAGTGATACCACTTCACCTCAAGCATCACTTCGTTTTCGGGCGAAGCCAGGTGGCTGAATTCGCGCTGGGCGCTCAGGCGCACACCCAGATTGCGCGACAGTTCCCACTGCTGATTCAGGCTCATACTGCGGCGCACTTCGCCATTGGTGAAGTAATCACCCTTGGCTTCCAGGCTGAAATTGCCCAGCGGGTTTTTCCATAGCAGGCCGCTGTTGAAGCCCGCCGCCGGGGCGATGAAACCCGCGAAGTCGTTGTTATGCTCCACACGCACGGTGCCCAAGGCGAAACCGAGCATGTCGTCACCCAGCTGCCAGGTCCCGCCGCCACCGCCATTGACATGGCTGACCAGGGTTTCGTCATCATGCTTGCCCGGTACGCGCTCCAGGCCACCGGTGACTTGCCACGACAACGGCTGCAACAACTCATTGCGAGGCGTCAGCGAGCGGATGGTCGCCAGGTCCAGTTGCTGCAACTGCCAGTCATTACCTTCGTATTGACGCAGCTTCATCTGAAGAATTTCGATCTGCGCGCCGAGGGGGAAGCTTTCCATGTTGTCATTGAGGTCGTGATAGGCCATGCGCAGGCCATATTCGCCGAAGGCTTTGTCGCCTCGAGTGCCGATGCCGGCCTGCCAGGTGCGGGATTCGTGACCGTCCTCGGGCAAGCCGGGTTGCGGAATTTCCAGCTCCGGGGGCGGGTTTTGATTGATTGCGCGTAGCAATTCGAAACTGCGTTGAGCCCGTTGCGGGTCACGCTCCTGACCGTTGGCGCGATAACGCTCCAGACGATAAGCCCCATCGATGATCAACGCCTGACGGTCGCGAGGTAGGGCCTTGAACGCCGGAGTCTGCAATTGCGTCTGATCGGCACTGACGTTCAGCACCCACGCCTGCTCTTCAACGGTTAATGGCTCGGCGCGGCTCAGCAGTTCACGCTCACGGGACGGGCGATACTCGATCGATTCCACCAGCCCGGCTTCTTTCACCGCTTTGACCGTGTCGGTGGGAATAGCGGTCAACGGGAATTGCTCGGTCAGATTCAAGTTCGGTCGCGCCACTTGCAGCAGTTCAAGCAGGCGGTAGGAACAGTTTTCGTCGAAGAAGAAGTAGTCGAACTGGATCTGCTTGAGTTCCCAGACGTGCTCGACCATGCGCTCGGTTTCCTGCTGCGTCAGGTTCAGGCGGTATTCCCACAGATCGCGGTTCTCGAGGCTACGGTATTCCGAGAGCTTTTCCTGATACGGCACCAACGCGAACAGCCCGGGATAGCCACCCATCAGACCTTTCCAGGCATACAGAATGCTGTTGTCCGAACCTTCGATGTAGGCGCCGAAGTTGATCGCGTAACTGAGTAGCGATGTCTTGTCACTCTGCACATTGGCCTGATCGATGCGCAGCAAGGTGTGACCAAACATCGACGATGGACTGTTCAGGTAGGCCGCCGGGAAAATCATCACCGCGCTATGAGGCGAAACGTCCTTGAACCATTGCTTGAACTCGGCGCAGTCCGGTGTCGGCATATCGCTGAGCGCCAGTTGCGCCTTGAGCCAGCGGGTGCGGGCCGGATAGACGCATTGGGCATGCTGCTCACCTGCACTGGCCGGGGCATACAGAGCCTGCACGGTCGCCGCCAGTTCACGGTCGGGGTGTTCGTTGCCATCGGGGGCGAGAAAGAATTTCTTGTCGCTGACATAGCTGCGCCAGCCACCGAGCTTGGCGGTTTCGTAATGCCCCAGGGAAATCCAGAAGGGGTCGTTGGCCAGTTGCTGCAAACGTTGATTGTCGATATGTGGCGCGGCGGACAGCGGGGCGCAGACACAGAGCGCCAGCCAGGCAAGGCGTTTGAGCATAGTGGGCAACTTAGCTTTTCGAAAAAAAAGAGATCGGGGAAAAGACCCAAAGCACGACAGGTCAAAAAACAAAACCCGCTCCCCAAAAGGAGCGGGGTGGATCGAGCTTAAGCTTGAGTAGCGTACTTGGCCAGACGCGGGTCGCTTTTCAGCACGGCCAGGGTGTTGGTATGCACGTCATCAGCGGTCACGTCAGCTTTGCTGAAGATCTGCTGGAAGTGCTGATGAGTCACAGCGGCGAAGTGCGCACGGTCTTCCGGCGCCACGCCCAGTACCACGGCGTAAGTGGTCAGCGCTTCGCCCTGACCTTTAGCCATGTCTTCGGACAGCTCGTTCATCATGCCATTCATGGCGATCCAGGATTTGCCGCCATAGGTCAGCGACGCATTGGTCGAGCAGCCGTTGGTACCGGAGGTCATACCGAACGTTGCGTTACCGGAAGTGCCGTTGGTGGTGGATGCCAGGAAGTGTGCTGGGGTGCCACGCTGACCTTCGAACAGCAGGTTGCCCCAACCACAGTCTGGACCGCCTGGCGCCTGGGCCATGGCGTTGATGGATACAGCGGTGAAGAGAGTACCGAGAAGAATCCGTTTCATAGCTATGTTCTCTTTGTGTGCATACCAATGGACAGGGTGCTGGCCCCTAATGGTGCCAGTGGGCCGGTTATTCGTTCCAGCCGCGCAGTTTGGAGTTTAGGCACGTTCCGGGGGTTCCGTTACTTTTTGCGAAACATTCGTTGAAAACATTGATTTTGAGCTGCTCGGCCCGGGGTTGGCGCTTTGTCTAAGCGCGCGCCTTGCCAGTGAGGTACGGGCAGCGCCAGAATGCCGCTATCTGCCCCGCCTGATGTAAGGAAGCCCGATGCCTGATCCTGTTGCTGCCAGCTTGCGTCTAGCGCCTGAAGCGCTGACCCGTCCGTTTTCCGCTGAACAGTTCAGCTTCTCTACCACCAATGATCTGGAGCCCTTCCGCGGTGTGCTTGGCCAGGAACGCGCGGTCGAAGCCTTGCAGTTCGGTGTGGCCATGCCACGCCCCGGTTATAACGTATTCGTCATGGGCGAGCCCGGCACCGGCCGGTTTTCGTTCGTCAAACGCTACCTCAAGGCCGAAGGCAAGCGCCTGCAGACCCCGGCTGACTGGGTCTACGTCAATAATTTCGATGAGCCGCGCGAGCCTCGTGCGTTGGAATTGCCGTCGGGCACCGCCGGTGCTTTCATCGGTGACATCAACGGTTTGATCGACAACCTGCTGGCGACCTTTCCGGCCGTGTTCGAGCACCCGTCCTATCAGCAGAAGAAAAGCGCCATCGACCGCGCTTTCAACCAGCGTTATGACCGTGCACTGGATGTGATCGAGCGTCTGGCGCTGGAGAAAGAGGTCGCGCTCTACCGCGACAGCAGCAACATCGCCTTCACCCCGATGAGCGAAGGCAAGGCATTGGATGAGGCTGAGTTCGCCCAGTTGCCGGAAGCCGAGCGCGAACGTTTTCATGACGACATTGCCGGGCTGGAAGAGCGGTTGAACGAAGAACTCGCCAGCTTGCCGCAATGGAAGCGCGAGTCGAGCAATCAACTGCGTCAGCTCAACGAAGAAACCATCACCCTGGCCTTGCAGCCATTGCTCGCGCCACTGTCGGAAAAGTACGCGGAAAACGCCGGCGTTTGCGGTTACCTGCAAGCAATGCAGGTGTACCTGCTCAAGACGGTGGTCGAGCAACTGGTGGACGACAGCAAGACCGACGCCATCGCCCGCAAATTGCTCGAAGAGCAATACGCCCCGAGCCTGGTGGTCGGTCATCCGTTCAGTGGCGGCGCGCCCGTGGTGTTCGAGCCGCACCCGACCTACGACAACCTGTTTGGCCGCATCGAATACAGCACCGACCAAGGCGCGCTCTACACCACCTATCGGCAGCTGCGACCGGGTGCGCTGCACCGGGCCAACGGCGGTTTTCTGATTCTCGAAGCGGAAAAAATGCTCAGTGAGCCTTTTGTCTGGGATGCGCTCAAGCGCGCCCTGCAATCGCGCAAGCTGAAAATGGAATCGCCGCTGGGTGAGTTGGGTCGACTGGCCACTGTGACGCTGACACCGCAACACATTCCATTGCAGGTCAAAGTCGTCATCATCGGCGCCCGACAGCTCTACTACACGTTGCAAGACCTCGATCCGGACTTCCAGGAGATGTTCCGCGTCCTGGTGGATTTCGACGAAGACATCCCGATGGTCGACGAGAGCCTGGAGCAGTTCGCCCAGCTGCTCAAAACCCGTACGTCCGAGGAAGGCATGGCGCCGCTGACCGCCGATGCGGTGGCGCGTCTGGCGACTTACAGCGCGCGTCTGGCAGAACATCAGGGACGTTTGTCGGCGCGGATCGGCGATCTGTTCCAGCTGGTCAGCGAGGCGGATTTCATTCGCGACCTGGCGGGTGACGACATGACCGACGCCGGGCACATCGAGCGTGCGCTCAAGGCCAAGGCCACCCGTACCGGGCGTGTTTCGGCGCGGATTCTCGATGACATGCTGGCCGGGATCATTCTGATCGACACCGATGGCGCGGCTGTTGGCAAGTGCAACGGGCTGACGGTACTGGAAGTCGGCGATTCGGCCTTCGGGATTCCGGCGCGGATTTCCGCCACGGTTTATCCAGGCGGCAGCGGCATCGTCGACATCGAGCGCGAGGTCAACCTCGGTCAGCCGATCCACTCCAAAGGCGTGATGATCCTTACCGGGTATCTAGGCAGCCGTTATGCCCAGGAATTTCCGCTGGCGATTTCCGCGAGTATCGCCCTGGAGCAGTCCTACGGTTATGTCGACGGTGACAGCGCGTCTCTGGGGGAGGCATGTACGCTGATCTCGGCCTTGTCGAAAACCCCGCTCAAGCAGTGTTTCGCGATTACCGGTTCGATCAACCAGTTCGGTGAAGTGCAGGCGGTGGGTGGGGTCAACGAGAAGATCGAAGGTTTCTTCCGACTCTGCGAAGCCCGTGGTTTGACGGGGGAGCAAGGGGCGATCATTCCTCAGGCCAACGTTGCCACGCTGATGCTCGACGAAAAGGTGCTGGCGGCGGTGCGCGCGGGGCAGTTCCATGTCTACGCGGTGCGCCAGGCCGACGAGGCTCTGAGCCTGTTGGTCGGCGAGCCAGCCGGCGCGCCGGATGAGAATGGCGCATTCCCTGAAGGCAGCATCAACGCGCGGGTAGTGGAACGCTTGCGGGTGATTGCGGAAATGATCAGCGAGGAAGACCTCAAGGAAGCCGAAAAGGAGTTGGCACAGGAAGCGATGCTGGAAATCAAACCGGCCTGACACAACCCCATGTGGGAGCGGGCTTGCTCGCGAAGACGGACTAACATTCAACATCAATGTCGACTGTTATGCCGCCTTCGCGAGCAAGCCCGCTCCCACAGGTTCTGTAGTGTTTTGCAGACTGTATTCAATGCAAAAGAGCGCCATCGAAATGGCGTCAATATTCACGCAGTGACCACTCGGCACCTTCTGATTCTGGTTCGCGTGCGAGCCAGACTTTTCTTCTATTATCTGCTCAAGGATATCGACAGTAATCACTGGATCGAGACAGCCTTCCCGTGGAGGCTGAATACCGGATCTACCGAGGGTCGCCGCCATGTCGCGCAACCTCTGTCTCACCCGTCAATGCCTGGGCCTTGTGACCCGTATCGAATGTGCTATCCGCCCGCTGGCGGGAGATACGGGCATGTGGACCTTGCTCTTCGCCGCCGGAATGGCCGGCGAGCAGCCTTCTGCCATCAAGGCCCAAGGCCCGTTCCGTGGGCCGGTCGTGGCGGAATCGATCCTCGACACCATCGTTGAAAGTCTGACCTTGCATGGTTACGAACTGGCCGACGACCCGCAAATCTGGTGCCTGCATCTGCAAGCCCAGTTGCGAGAGATCAATGGTGGTCGTTACCGCAACCTTAGCGGACCCGAATTTCGGCCCGAGCACTGAACAGGCTATTGATCAAGGCTGCCTGGCTCAGCCTTGTCGAGTTTGACCTCAAACCCATATTGCACGGTGGTGAGGTTGGTTCGCTGATAAGTTTCCAGACGTGTGGGCTGGCCATAGAAGTAATGCACTGCAAATAACGCCGGGCCTTGCGCGCTCGCGTCGTGACTGACCGACAGAATCTCTTTCAAATAATTGCCGCTGTCGTCCTTGGCGAAAAAACGCCAGTCCTGGGCGGGAAACAGTTTCAAATCCACCACCAATGCATTCCCTTTGAGTTCCAGGCCTTTGGGCAACTGGCGGGCGTCGTACGTTTGCTGGTCGATAGTCGCCAGGAACTGCGGCATGGAGCCCACGGCGTAGGCCGGTGTTTCCGGAAACAGGTTCAGATCATAGGTGATGGCGCCGTGTATCGGATCGACCTGATACGCCTCCGGCGGCAGCTCTATCGGCCCGTCGCGCTGACCATTGCGGTCTTGGGTAAAGAACGTCACCGGGCTTTCGCCGGGATTGAAAGAGGTGCCGAGCAGTTCGTCATTGAAGCTTCTGGGGTGATTGAATTCGATGCGGGCGGCACTTGGGTCATCGACCGACTGACTGATGCTGATGCTTTTTTTCAGTTGCTCCTCGCTCAACGTTGCGCCCTTGAGCCAAGTCGCAGCCTGGTCGTCATACACCACCACCGGCAAGGTCAGCGGCTGGATGGTTTTTTCCGTGGTGTGCGGGTCGAAGCGGCGTATCGGCAGGTTCAGGTCCTTGTGGGTCACCGTGACTGCCGAGAAGTCCAGCAGGCTCACTTCGATGGTGTCGATCGGGCCGTTGAAGTAGACCTTGGTGTAATGCCGGGTTTGTTGTTGTTCAAACGCACGCTGCTCGTCATCGAGCTGTTTTTCGAACGCTTCGCTCCAGGCCTTCTGCTGTTGCATCTGCGCCAGTTGTTTTTGATAAAACGCAATTTGCGCGGCGGTTTCGTTGATCGCACCTGAACGAGAGAGGAATTGCCCGGTGGCGTCCCTGGCCTGAACGATCAATGGGGTGAGTGATATGTCACGTATCTCGGGGGCCAGCGGCGCGCTGTTACTGAATTCGATTTCGGCGAAGTTATTGCCCTGTTTCAATAAGGTGACACTGAGATTATCGTTGGTGCGAGTCTGGCCGACGTCCTTTTTCGTCAGGTCGAAACTGTAGAGTCGGCGTGGGGCGATGACTTCCACCTTGCCTTGCAGGCTCACCGGTTGTGGTTGGTTCTTCTTGTCCACCTCCAGGCCTTCGATGAAGGGGTAGGTCACCGTCAAATCATCGGGGTTGGTCAGGTTGGAGCTCGACGGGCTCAGCTGAATGCCGGGATCGGTTTCCGACCATTCCGGCTGGAACGCGATGACGCGCTTGTTGCTCAGGGTCACCGATTGCCATTCCAGGCCCTGAGGAAAAAGGAACGCGCCCGGAATGTTGAAGTTGAAGGGGAATACCGGTTGCAGATCGGTCAGGTAATCCGAGCTGGACTCCTTGTGTAACACGAACAGACCGTTAATGTAGGTGTCGACCAGGGCCTGGGGTGTGGGGTAGTGCTTGAGCACGGCGAGGGCGTCTTCGCCGTATTCGGTGACCACTGGTTTGGTGTCGAGTTTGAGTTGTGCGCGCTCGAGTAACAATAGGGAACCGCCTAGCTCGGCCACGGCATCCTTGAGTTTGGGGTCCTCGATCGTCTCCAGGGATTGTTCGAACTGTGCGATCTTTTCTTCGAGGCTGACCTGGCGTTTCTCATCGCTGGGTGAGCAGCCACCGAGCAACAATGCGAAGCAAAGCCCGGCACTCGTTAACGGCAATCGCACATCCATTTCCAGTCTTCCTGTCCGACGTCGCTGACCTGTCAATCATCTGGACACTAGCAGAAAAACTTTGTCACACACACGCAGGTTACGGATTTTCCGGCGGTTTCTGGGTGTAACAGGTGGCTGTTATACTCGCCGCCATTTCCAGCCCCTTGTGTGAGATTCAATGGAACGCTTTATCGAAAATGCAATGTACGCCTCCCGCTGGTTACTGGCGCCGATCTATTTCGGTTTGTCCCTGGGCTTGCTGGCGTTGGCACTGAAATTCTTCCAGGAAGTCTTCCACGTCATCCCTAACGTATTCTCGATGGCCGAGTCGGATCTGATTCTGGTCCTGCTGTCGCTGATCGACATGGCGCTGGTGGGCGGCTTGCTGGTGATGGTGATGATCTCTGGCTACGAGAACTTCGTTTCTCAGCTGGATATCGACGACAGCAAGGAAAAGCTCAACTGGCTGGGCACCATGGATTCGTCTTCGTTGAAGATGAAGGTCGCAGCTTCCATCGTGGCGATTTCGTCGATCCACCTGCTACGGATCTTCATGGACGCCAAGAACGTCGATCCCGAGCATTTGAAGTGGTACGTGGTCATTCACATGACGTTCGTGGTATCGGCATTTGCCATGGGCTATCTGGACAAGCTGACCAAGCACTGATCTGCACAACTCTTTGTAGGAGCGAGGCTTGCCCGCGAAGGCGGCGTAACAGACAACACTTATTTCGACTGACACGGCCCTTCGCGGGCAAGCCTCGCTCCTACAGGAAACGGTGTGAAACAGACGGGTGGTGCCGTCTGTAGCTTGTACTTTGGCCCGCCGAGGCATATCCATGTAAAGATCCTGGCTCGCCACTGCCTGAGGTGCGCTCATGAACCTGCAAGAGCTGAATGCGTATGCCGTCGCCGGAAAGGTCGATGAGCTGAACCTGATCTCGATGGAAGGCGTGTTTTACGTGCTGGAGGCACGGATGCATGGCGCGGGGCATCCATTGCGCGATGCGCACGGCGAGATATTGCATCTGCGCTCGGTCGAGCATGCGCGTGAAGTGCTTCATGCCTTTCCCAAGTTGTCGTTCAACGTCGTGCATACTTCGGTTCAGGATGAAATGTGCGGTGCCAGCACCGAGGAAAGCCTGAAGGTACCGATCACTTTCCGTTCCGCGTGACAGGGCCGACACGGCTCATCAACGTGACGGCATCTGTGCTAGTCTGCTCGCCCTTTTGATTCCGGGCGCTCCGGGATGCGCTGTGCATGCACGGCAAGTTCCAGGGCCGTCCGCACAACGGAGCAGTGTCATGTCCGAAGTAAATCTGTCCACCGACGAAACCCGCGTCAGCTACGGCATTGGCCGTCAGTTGGGCGACCAGCTGCGTGACAACCCGCCTCCGGGCGTTAGCCTGGACGCGATCCTGGCTGGCCTGACCGACGCGTTCGCCGGCAAGCCAAGTCGTGTGGGTCAGGAAGAAATGTCCGCCAGCTTCAAGGTGATCCGCGAAATCATGCAAGCCGAAGCTGCAGCCAAGGCTGAAGCCGCTGCTGGCGAAGGCCTGGCTTTCCTGGCTGAAAACGCCAAGCGCGAAGGCATCACCACGCTGGCTTCCGGCCTGCAGTTCGAAGTGCTGACTCAAGGTGAAGGCGCCAAGCCAACCCGTGAAGATCAAGTGCGCACTCACTACCACGGCACCTTGATTGACGGCACTGTGTTCGACAGCTCCTACGATCGTGGTCAGCCTGCAGAATTCCCGGTAGGCGGCGTTATCGCTGGCTGGACCGAAGCCCTGCAACTGATGAACGCTGGCAGCAAATGGCGTCTGTACGTGCCGAGCGAACTGGCTTACGGCGCTCAAGGCGTTGGCAGCATTCCGCCGCACAGCGTACTGGTATTCGACGTCGAACTGCTCGACGTTCTGTAATGCCCGGCCTGTCGTCATGACGGGCTAATGTGGGAGCGAGCCTGCTCGCGATGCAGTCAACTCGGTTTTTCCGTGAAACCGAGGTGATGCCATCGCGAGCAGGCTCGCTCCCACAGTTTTTTGCGTTGTCTCATAGTTCGATCTTATGGTTCAGATCGCTGGTCGGGCGCAAAGCCCGGGCATAGCAGAACAGAAACAGATTGCGCACCAGTTCCTTGAGCACCACCGGCTCGCTGGAACTTAAACCGTTGACGTCCAGATCCCCCTGATCCTGCAGCTCGTTCAAGGCTTCTTCTTCAAGTACCGCACAAACTTCCCCGGTTTCCCGATGCAGGATTCTGAGGTAGGGGTGTGGGCGGTCCAGCCAGGCATCGATCAAATAAGTCATGAGTCTCATCTCCATTGATGGGTTTCAATGAGAATAATTCTTATTCATCAAATAGCAAGGACCTATTGGCGGTTTGTGTTTTTTTCTGCGGGGGAATTGCTGAGCATCAAAACGACTGGCGTTTGGCTTTTGCGCGGGAATGCTGGGTGATTCGGGGAAGGGCGAAGCACCATCCCACGCCGGGCGCGGGATGGAATGCAGCAGATTCAGACTTTTCTGACGAACTCGGATTTGAGTTTCATCGGGCCGATGCCATCGATCTTGCAGTCGATGTCGTGGTCGCCATCGCACAGGCGGATGTTCTTGACCTTGGTGCCGACCTTGACCACCAGCGACGTGCCTTTGACCTTGAGGTCCTTGATCACGGTGATGGTATCGCCGTCCTGCAGGACATTGCCGACCGAATCCTTTTTCACGGTGTCATCGGACGCCGCTTCGGCTTCGCCACTGGCGGACCATTCGTGGGCGCACTCGGGGCAGATCAGCTGTGCACCGTCTTCATAGGTGTATTCGGAATTGCATTTTGGGCAGGGTGGCAGCGTGCTCACTAAAGCTCCTTGGATTCGGGATGGCTAAAAAGCGCACATTATATAGGGTTTATACAGGGGAGGGGGGGACACATGATTTTGTAGGAGCAAGGCTTGCCCGCGAATGCGATCTACCAGTCGACACCAATGTGACTGACACACCACATTCGCGGGCAAGCCTCGCTCCTACAGGGCGCGCGTTAGTTAGTGCGTGCGGGCGACCGCGAACTCACTCAACTCAACCAGCGCATCGCGGTATTCGCTGGCGGGCAGGGCGTCGAGGCACTTGATCGCACGGGCCACATAATCGCGGGCCAGTTGCGCGGTGTAATCCAGCGAGCCGGAAGCTTCAACAGCTTCGCGAATGCTTTCCAGATCTTCGATGCCACCTTTCTGGATCGCCTGACGAACCAGTGCGGCCTGCTCGGGAGTGCCTTCGCGCATGGTGTAGATCAGCGGCAGCGTCGGTTTACCTTCGGCCAGATCGTCACCGACGTTCTTGCCCAGGGTTTCGGCATCGCCACGGTAATCCAGCAGGTCGTCGACCAATTGGAAGGCCACCCCCAGGTGATCGCCGAAGGTGCGCAGTGCTTCGCTCTGTTCCGGCGAGGCGCCGGCCAGGGCCGCAGCACTGTGGGTCGAGGCTTCGAAGAGCATCGCGGTTTTGCCGCGGATGACTTCCATGTAGGTTTCTTCGGTGGTGCTGGCGTCGCGGACCTTCGACAGTTGCAACACTTCGCCTTCAGCGATGATGCGCGTGGCTTGCGAAAGGATCTTCATCACCGGCATGGAGCCCAATTCGACCATCATTTCGAAAGAACGCGAATACAGGAAGTCGCCCACCAGCACGCTCGGCGCGTTGCCCCACATGGCATTGGCAGTCGAGCGGCCACGGCGCATGCCGGACATGTCGACGACGTCGTCGTGCAGCAGGGTGGCGGTGTGCAGGAACTCGATGGTCGCGGCCAACAGGCGCAGGTCATCGCCTTCGCGGCCGAGTGCCTTGCCGCACAGCAGCACGAGCAACGGACGCAGGCGTTTACCGCCAGCCGAAGTGATGTAATCGCCGATTTTCGATACCAGCGGCACTCGGGAAGTCAGCTGTTTCTTGATGATGCCGTCGACGGCGCTAAAATCGTCCGCCACCGCGCGGTAGAAAGCTTGGGGTTGCATCAGCGACAGTTGCTCCAGAAGGGTTGCGCGGCATGCTAGGACCCACGTCGGCGGGTGTCAAGGCGCGATGGACAGCCTCTTGCATCGCCCCGGCAGCTTGCGTACAATCGCGCACCCTGAACTTCCTGGGCAGCACCTGCCTTACGCAATTGCAAACAGGCCTTCCAGCCTTATGCAGCCATGCCAGCCAATACCTCTTCTTATAAAGAGCTGGGTGAGCAGGATTATCGGAGAAATACCATGTCTTATGCAGTAATCGTTACTGGTGGCAAGCAGTACAAAGTTGCTCCAGGTGAATACCTGAAGATCGAAAAACTGGAAATCGCTACTGGCGAATCCGTTACTTTTGATCGCGTTCTGTTGGTTGCCAATGGCGACGACGTGAATATCGGCGCTCCAGTTGTTCCTGGCGCTACCGTTGTGGCTGAAGTGATCTCCCAAGGTCGTCACGATAAAGTCCGCATCATCAAGTTCCGTCGCCGTAAGCACCACATGAAGCGTATGGGCCACCGCCAGTGGTACACCGAGATCAAAATCACCGGTATTCAGGCTTAATTTCAGCCTAATTCCTCACTAGGAGAATTGAACTCATGGCACACAAAAAAGCTGGTGGTAGTACCCGTAACGGTCGCGACTCAGAAGCCAAACGCCTTGGCGTGAAGATGTATGGCGGCCAGGTTATCATTCCGGGCAACATCATCGTGCGTCAGCGCGGCACCCAATTCCACGCTGGCTACGGCGTTGGCATGGGCAAAGATCACACTCTGTTCGCTAAAATCGACGGCGTGATCAAGTTCGAAGTAAAAGGCGCCTTCGGTCGTCGTTACGTAAGCATTGTTCCGAAGACTGACGTCGTCGCGGCATAATTACGTAGTTGCTGGAAAAGCCCTGTCTTGCGACGGGGCTTTTTCGTTTGTGGGGTGAGTCTCTTGCAAAGCTGTTTGTGATGGGCTCCAGCGCTGTATTGGCGGTCGTTGATTGAGGTCGCTGCGCTCATTTTTGCAAGAGTCTTATGTCTAGGTTTTTTCGGCTCGTCCGTATGGCGAGAGGCGTTTTGTTATGAAGTTTGTTGATGAAGTATCGATTCGAGTAAAGGCCGGGGACGGCGGTAACGGTTGCATGAGCTTCCGTCGCGAAAAATTCATTGAAAACGGCGGCCCGAACGGCGGTGACGGTGGTGATGGCGGCTCGGTCTACATGGTCGCCGACGAAAACCTCAACACCCTGGTGGACTACCGTTACACCCGGCACTTCGATGCCGAGCGCGGTTCCAACGGCGGCAGCACTGACTGCACCGGCAAGAAAGGTGAGGAACTGGTGCTGCGCGTTCCGGTCGGCACTACTGTCATCGATTCCGCGACTCAGGAAGTGATCGGCGACCTGACCAAGGCCGGCCAGCGCCTGCTGGTGGCTCACGGCGGCTGGCACGGTCTGGGTAACACTCGTTTCAAATCCAGCACCAACCGGGCGCCGCGCCAGACCACGCCGGGCAAGCCGGGTGAGCAGCGCGACCTGAAACTGGAAATGAAGGTGTTGGCGGACGTCGGTCTGCTCGGTTTGCCGAACGCCGGCAAAAGTACCTTTATTCGCTCGGTATCGGCCGCCAAGCCGAAAGTCGCCGACTACCCGTTCACCACTCTGGTGCCAAACCTGGGTGTTGTCAGTGTCGATCGCTGGAAGAGCTTTGTGGTGGCGGACATTCCTGGCCTTATCGAAGGTGCTTCCGACGGCGCAGGCCTGGGGATTCGTTTCCTCAAGCACTTGTCGCGTACTCGTCTGCTGCTGCACCTCGTCGACATGGCGCCGCTGGATGACACCAGTGTTCCGGATGCCGCTGAAGTGATTGTCAGCGAGCTGACCAAGTTCAGCCCGTCCCTGGCTGAGCGTGATCGCTGGCTGGTGCTGAACAAATGCGACCAGATCCTTGAGGAAGAGCACGACGCTCGCGTCAAGGAAATCGTTGATCGTCTGGAGTGGACCGGTCCGGTCTACGTGATCTCTGCGATCGCCAAGCAAGGCACCGAGCGTCTTTGCCATGACATCATGCGTTACCTGGAAGATCGTGCCGATCGTCTGGCTAATGACCCGGCCTACAAGGAAGAGCTGGCCGAGCTCGATCAGCGCATCGAAGATGAAGCGCGCGCGCAGTTGCAGGCGCTGGACGATCAGCGTGCCCTGCGTCGCAGTGGCGTGAAGTCGGTCCATGACATCGGTGACGACGATTGGGACGAAGAAGATGTGGATGACGAAGACGGTCCGGAAATCATTTACGTGCGTGACTGATTCGTTGCGATAAACTTAAGCGCCGCTCACTGGAGCGGCGTTTTAGTATCTGGAAATCGGTAGTCACGAATAACGTTACGGGCAGCGCTGGGTCGTGCTGTCCTCAAGCTAAGGTTGAAGATGATGCGGAGCAAGGTGACAGGTGCGCAGCGTTGGGTCGTGAAGATCGGCAGCGCTTTGCTGACGGCGGACGGCAAAGGCCTGGATCGCGCGGCAATGGGTGTCTGGGTTGAGCAGATGGTTGCCCTGCACGAGGCGGGTGTTGAGCTGGTGCTGGTGTCCTCCGGGGCAGTGGCGGCGGGCATGAGCCGTTTGGGCTGGACTGTACGACCCAGTGCAATGCACGAGTTGCAGGCCGCTGCCGCCATCGGTCAGATGGGGTTGGTGCAAGCCTGGGAGTCGAGCTTTGCCGAGCATGGCCGGCATACTGCGCAAATTCTCCTGACTCACGACGATTTGTCCGACCGCAAGCGCTACCTGAACGCTCGCAGTACGCTGCGCGCACTGGTCGAGCTCAAGGTGATCCCGGTGATCAACGAGAACGACACCGTGGTTACTGACGAAATCCGTTTCGGCGACAACGACACGTTGGCGGCGTTGGTGGCGAATCTGGTCGAAGCCGATTTGTTGGTGATCCTAACTGATCGCGACGGCATGTTCGACGCCGATCCGCGCAACAATCCCGACGCCAAGCTGATTTACGAGGCGCGTGCCGATGATCCGGCGCTGGATGCGGTGGCTGGCAGCACGGGCGGTGCGCTGGGTCGTGGCGGTATGCAGACCAAGTTGCGCGCTGCGCGTCTGGCGGCGCGTTCCGGTGCGCACACCATCATCGTCGGTGGGCGCATTGATCGCGTGCTGGATCGTCTCAAGGCGGGCGAGCGCATCGGCACCTTGTTGTCACCTGAGCGTGGCATGCTGGCGGCGCGCAAGCAGTGGCTGGCCGGGCATCTGCAAACCCGCGGCACGCTGGTGCTGGATGCGGGGGCGGTGACGGCGTTGTCCCAGGGCAACAAAAGTTTGCTGCCGGTGGGCGTCAAACTGGTCCAGGGCAGTTTCCGTCGTGGCGAAATGGTGGTCTGCGTGGCGCCGGACGGTCGTGAAATCGCCCGTGGCTTGGCTAACTACAGTGCTCTGGAAGCACAAAAAATCATCGGTCAGTCGTCTGAGGCGATTGTCGGTCTGCTGGGTTACATGGCGGAACCGGAACTGGTTCACCGCGATAACCTGATTCTGGTCTGAAGGAATACCTGAATGCGTGTGGCAAAAGGATTATTGGGCTTGTTGTTGGCGATGCCGTTGTTGGCCTCGGCCGATGAAATTGGCCAGGTGTCGACGGTGTTCAAGTTCGTCGGTCCGAACGACCGTATCGTTGTCGAGGCGTTTGATGATCCGAAAGTGGAGGGCGTGACCTGCTACCTGTCGCGCGCCAAGACCGGCGGCGTAAAGGGTGGGTTGGGTCTGGCCGAGGATCGCGCAGAAGCATCTATTGCGTGTCGTCAAGTCGGGCCGATCAACTTCAAGGGTGAGCTCAAGGATGGCGAGGAGGTGTTCAAGGAGCGCACGTCCCTGGTGTTCAAGACCATGCAAGTGGTGCGATTCCTCGACAAGAAGCGCAATACGCTGGTGTACCTGGTTTATAGCGATCGTTTGATCGAAGGCAGCCCGCAGAATGCGGTGACGGCGATTCCGATTTTGCCGTGGGCACACGCTCAATAAGCTAGCAAAGATCAAAATGTGGGAGCGGGCTTGCTCGCGAAGACTGGTTGACATTCAGCATCTATGTTGACTGTTACGCCGCCTTCGCGAGCAAGCCCGCTCCCACATTTTTTTGCGTGGTGTTTGCCAAATCGCAGGCAATAAAAAACCGACCCAGAGGTCGGTTTTTTAATGAGCGTGTCGCTTAGGCAGCAGCGGCAACGTTCAGGGCCTTTACGTGGCCATTCAGGCGGCTCTTATGACGAGCAGCTTTGTTCTTGTGGATGATGCCTTTATCGGCCATACGGTCGATAACTGGCACAGCCAGAACGTAAGCAGCTTGAGCTTTGGCAGCGTCTTTTGCGTCGATGGCCTTAACTACATTCTTGATGTAGGTACGAACCATGGAACGCAGGCTGGCGTTGTGGCTGCGACGCTTCTCAGCCTGTTTTGCACGTTTTTTGGCGGAAGGTGTGTTGGCCACCGTCGAGCTCCTCGAAAGACTTTTTAGGAAATAGCAAACAAAATAGGCCGCGAATCATGCCGATGAGTTGATGGCTTGTCAAGGGCGGGAGAGACGTTCCGCTAAGTGGCCGGTTCCGACCCCATGAAAACTACTGCGCTCGGCAATACAGCGTTGAAAGCAGACTCGAAATGCTCATTGACTAAAGTCAACTCCGCTTTCTCGCCTGCTTTCGCCTTGTCTTGCCTTCGCTCGCTACGTTTTCAAGGGGGCGGTGAGCTGGATATTCCTTTCCGGCGTGCGACCTGTAAACTCGCGAGCTTTGGCTCTGTGCTGTTGCGGCGCGGAGTATCGCATAAGTGGGCGCGTTGTTCGCCTGCTGTTTATCGACAGGCAAAAACTCTTTCAATGAATCTGCTCAAATCGTTGGCCGCTGTCAGCTCTATCACGATGCTTTCCCGGGTGTTGGGGTTTGTTCGCGATACCCTTATCGCTCGTGCATTTGGTGCGGGAATGGCGACCGACGCCTTCTTTATCGCCTTCAAACTGCCCAATCTGCTGCGGCGGATCTTCGCCGAGGGAGCATTTTCCCAGGCGTTCGTGCCGATTCTCGCCGAATATAAAAGCCAGAAGGGCGAGGAGGCGACGCGAACCTTCATTGCCTACGTCTCGGGCCTGCTGACGCTGGTGCTGGCGTTGGTCACCGCGTTGGGCATGCTCGCCGCGCCTTGGGTCATCTGGGCCACGGCACCGGGTTTCGTCACGACCCCGGAAAAATTCGACCTGACCACCGATCTGCTGCGGGTCACTTTCCCTTATATATTGCTGATCTCCCTGTCTTCATTGGCCGGCGCGATCCTCAATACCTGGAACCGCTTCTCGGTGCCAGCCTTCGTGCCGACCCTGCTCAATGTCAGCATGATCATCTTTGCGGTGTTCCTGACGCCGTATTTCGATCCGCCGGTCATGGCGCTGGGCTGGGCCGTTCTGGTAGGTGGTCTGGCTCAGTTGCTGTTTCAACTGCCGCACTTGAAGAAGATCGGCATGTTGGTGCTGCCGCGCCTGAGTCTGCGCGATAGCGGTGTCTGGCGGGTCATGAAGCAGATGCTGCCAGCGATCATCGGCGTTTCGGTGAGCCAGATTTCGCTGATTATCAACACCATATTTGCTTCGTTTCTGGTGGCCGGTTCCGTGTCCTGGATGTATTACGCCGATCGCCTGATGGAATTGCCATCCGGTGTGCTCGGTGTGGCACTGGGCACGATTCTGCTGCCGACCCTGGCCAGGACCTATGCCAGTCAGGATCGCCACGAATACTCGCGGATCCTCGATTGGGGGCTGCGCCTGTGCTTCATGCTGGTATTACCGTGCGCCCTGGCGCTGGGGATTCTGGCTGAGCCGCTGACGGTTTCGTTGTTCCAGTACGGCCAATTCAGCGCTTTCGATGCGACCATGACCCAGCGCGCGTTGATTGCTTATTCCGTCGGCTTGCTGGGGATTATCGTGATCAAAGTGCTGGCGCCAGGCTTTTATGCGCAACAAAACATCCGCACTCCGGTAAAAATCGCGATTTTCACCCTGATCGTCACTCAGCTATTCAACCTGGTGCTGATCGGTCCGCTGGCTCATGCCGGTCTGGCCCTGGCCATCAGTGCGGGCGCCTGCATCAACGCCGGGCTGTTGTTCTATCAGCTGCGCAAGCAGCAGATGTATCAGCCGCAACCGGGCTGGGCGAAGTTCGGGCTCAAATTGTTGGTGGCGGTTGCGGTGATGTCCGCGGTATTGCTGGGCGCAATGCACTTCATGCCGGCTTGGGCGCAAGGGCATATGCTGGAGCGTTTGCTGCGACTGGGCGCATTGGTGATCGCCGGCGTGGTGGTCTATTTCGGCATGTTGCTGTTGATGGGCTTCCGTTTGCGCGACTTCAATCGCAAGGCCTTGAACTGAGGCTTTTGTCTCGATAAGCACGGGCGGGCCGGCGGTTTTGTCGGCTCGATCACTTTGGGTTACGGTGTTGCCTGTCGTCGGCCGCCGGGTGTGGTTATAATCGACCACTTTATGAGCAAGAAGCGCGTTATGCAGCTGGTTCGAGGCCTCCACAACTTGCGCCCCCAGCATCGGGGCTGTGTCGCCACTATTGGCAACTTTGACGGTGTTCACCGTGGTCACCAGGCTATCCTGGCCCGGCTGCGTGAGCGTGCGCTCGAGTTGGGCGTGCCCAGCTGCGTGGTGATTTTTGAGCCGCAGCCGCGAGAATTCTTCGCCCCGGACACCGCCCCGGCCCGTCTGGCCCGTCTGCGGGACAAACTGCAGCTGCTGGCCCTGGAAGGTGTCGACCGGGTGCTGTGCCTGGCGTTCAATCAGCGCCTGAGCAAACTCAGCGCCAGCGAATTCGTCGATACTATTCTGGTGGACGGCCTCGGCGTGCAGCATCTGGAGGTCGGTGACGATTTCCGTTTCGGCTGCGACCGGCTAGGGGATTTCGATTTCCTGCAACAGGCTGGCGTCCTTCAGGGGTTTACCGTCGAAGCGGCGCAGACCGTTGTGCTGGACGGCATTCGTGTCAGCAGCACTCAGGTGCGTAACGCCCTGGCAGCTGCCGATTTTGCCTTGGCCGAGCGGCTGCTCGGTCGTCCGTACCGGATTGCCGGGCGGGTCCTGCATGGCCAGAAGCTGGCGCGCCAGCTCGGTACGCCGACCGCCAACATACAACTCAAGCGTCGTCGTGTGCCGCTGTCCGGGGTTTATCTGGTCAACGTCGACATCGACGGCAAGACCTGGCCGGGCGTCGCCAATATCGGCGTGCGGCCAACGGTCGAAGGGGATGGCAAAGCCCATCTCGAAGTACACCTTTTAGATTTTGCCGGCGATCTGTATGACCGGCGTTTGACGGTGGTTTTCCACCACAAGCTGCGTGAAGAGCAGCGTTTCGCCTCTCTGGAGGCGCTTAAGACGGCGATCAATGCGGATGTCGCCGCCGCCCGTGCCCTGTCGCACCTAGCGCCAATCGCTAATGAAGAGCCTTAAATGACCGACTATAAAGCCACGCTAAACCTTCCGGACACCGCCTTCCCAATGAAGGCCGGCCTGCCTCAGCGCGAACCGCAGATTCTGCAGCGCTGGGACAGCATTGGCCTGTACGGTAAGTTGCGCGAGATTGGCAAGGATCGTCCGAAGTTCGTACTTCACGACGGTCCTCCGTACGCCAACGGCACGATTCACATCGGTCATGCGCTGAACAAGATTCTCAAGGACATGATCATCCGCTCGAAAACCCTGTCGGGTTTCGACGCGCCTTATGTGCCGGGCTGGGACTGCCACGGTCTGCCGATCGAGCACAAAGTCGAAGTGACCCACGGCAAGAACCTGGGCGCGGACAAGACCCGCGAACTGTGCCGTGCCTACGCCACCGAGCAGATCGAAGGCCAGAAGTCCGAATTCATCCGTCTGGGCGTGTTGGGCGACTTCGCCAACCCGTACAAGACCATGGACTTCAAAAACGAGGCCGGTGAAATCCGCGCCCTGGCGGAAATCGTCAAGGGTGGTTTCGTGTTCAAGGGCCTGAAGCCTGTGAACTGGTGCTTTGACTGCGGTTCGGCCCTGGCTGAAGCGGAAGTCGAGTACGAGAACAAAAAATCCGCGACCATCGACGTGGCCTTCCCGATCGCCGACGAAGCCAAACTGGCTGCCGCGTTCGGTCTGCCGTCGTTGGGCAAACCCGCCTCGATCGTGATCTGGACCACCACCCCGTGGACCATCCCGGCCAACCAGGCGTTGAACGTTCACCCTGAGTTCAACTACGCACTGGTCGACGTCGGCGACAAACTGCTGGTGCTGGCTGAAGAGCTGGTCGAGTCGTGCCTTGCCCGCTACAGCCGGGAAGGTTCGGTCATTGCGACCACCACCGGTAAAGAACTGGAACTGATCAACTTCCGTCACCCGTTCTACGATCGTCTGTCGCCGGTTTACCTGGCCGAATACGTCGAACTGGGCGCGGGTACCGGTGTGGTTCACTCCTCGCCAGCCTATGGCGTAGACGACTTCGTGACCTGCAAAGCCTATGGCATGGTCAACGACGACATCCTCAATCCGGTGCAAAGCAACGGCGTGTACGCGACATCGCTGGAGTTCTTCGGCGGCCAGTTCATCTGGAAGGCCAACCCGGCCATCGTCGACAAGTTGACCGAAGTCGGTGCGCTGCTGCACACCAGCATCATCGAACACAGCTACATGCACTGCTGGCGTCACAAGACCCCGCTGATCTACCGCGCCACCGCGCAGTGGTTCATCGGCATGGACAAAGAGCCTGCGACCGGCGAAACCCTGCGCAAGCGGGCGATCAAAGCCATCGAAGAGACAAAATTCGTTCCGGCCTGGGGCCAGGCGCGCCTGCACTCGATGATCGCCAACCGTCCTGACTGGTGCATCTCCCGTCAGCGCAACTGGGGCGTGCCGATCCCGTTCTTCCTGAACAAGGAAAGCGGCGAGCTGCACCCACGCACTGTCGAACTGATGGAAATTGTCGCCCAGCGCGTCGAAGTCGAAGGCATCGAAGCCTGGTTCAAGATGGACGCCGCCGAGTTGCTCGGTGAAGAAGCTCCGCTGTACGACAAGATCAGCGACACCCTGGACGTCTGGTTCGACTCGGGCACCACGCACTGGCACGTCCTGCGCGGCTCGCATTCGATGGGCCACGAGACCGGTCCACGTGCCGACCTGTACCTGGAAGGTTCGGACCAACACCGCGGCTGGTTCCATTCGTCATTGCTGACCGGTTGTGCCATCGACGACCACGCCCCATACCGCGAGCTGCTGACCCATGGTTTCACCGTCGACGAGTCCGGCCGCAAAATGTCCAAGTCTTTGGGCAACGTGATCGCGCCGCAGAAGGTCAACGACACCCTGGGCGCCGACATCATGCGTCTGTGGGTCGCTTCTACCGACTATTCGGGTGAAATGGCGGTTTCCGAGCAGATCCTGCAACGCAGTGCAGACGCTTACCGGCGGATCCGTAACACCGCGCGCTTCCTGCTTTCCAACCTCACCGGTTTCAACCCGGCCACCGACATCCTGCCGGCCGAAGAAATGCTGGCGCTGGACCGTTGGGCCGTGGATCGCACCCTGCTGCTGCAACGCGAGCTGCAAGAGCATTACGGCGAATACCGCTTCTGGAACGTCTACTCCAAGATCCACAACTTCTGTGTGCAGGAGCTGGGCGGTTTCTACCTCGACATCATCAAGGACCGTCAGTACACCACTGGCGCCAACAGCAAGGCCCGTCGTTCGGCGCAAACCGCGCTGTACCACATCAGCGAAGCACTGGTGCGCTGGATCGCGCCGATCCTGGCGTTCACCGCTGACGAGCTGTGGCAGTACCTGCCGGGCGAGCGTAACGAGTCTGTGATGCTCAACACCTGGTACGAAGGCCTGACCGAATTGCCGGAAGGCTTCGAACTGGACCGCGCCTACTGGGAGCGGATCATGGCGGTGAAGGTGGCGGTCAACAAGGAAATGGAAATCCAGCGCGCGGCGAAGGCCGTCGGTGGCAACCTGCAAGCCGAAGTGACGCTGTTCGCCGAAGACGCGCTGAGCGCCGACCTGGCCAAGCTGAGCAACGAACTGCGCTTCGTATTGATCACCTCGACCGCCACCGTTGCACCGTTCGTGCAGGCGCCGGCCGACGCGGTGGTCACCGAAGTCGGCGGCCTGAAGCTCAAAGTGGTCAAATCGAGCCATGCCAAGTGCGCCCGTTGCTGGCACTGCCGTGAAGACGTCGGTGTGAACCCGGAGCATCCGGAAATCTGCGGTCGTTGCGTCGACAACATCAGCGGCGCTGGCGAGGTTCGTCACTATGCCTAATGCCGTTGGCCGTTTCGGACGGCTGAGCTGGCTCTGGTTGAGTTTGCTGGTCCTGGTCATCGATCAGGCCAGCAAGTTCTACTTCGAAGGCTCGCTGAGCATGTACCAGCAAATCGTGGTGATCCCCGACTACTTCAGCTGGACCTTGGCCTACAACACTGGCGCGGCGTTCAGTTTCCTGGCTGACAGCTCGGGTTGGCAGCGCTGGCTGTTCGCCCTGATCGCGGTCGTGGTCAGTGCGGTGCTGGTAGTCTGGCTCAAGCGCCTGGGGCGCAACGAAACCTGGCTGGCGGTTGCGCTGGCGCTGGTTCTGGGTGGCGCGCTGGGCAATTTGTATGACCGCATTGCCTTGGGCCATGTGATCGATTTCATTTTGGTGCATTGGCAGAACCGCTGGTATTTCCCGGCGTTCAACTTTGCTGACAGCGCAATTTCTGTCGGTGCCGTGATGCTTGCACTGGATATGTTCAAAAGTAAAAAGACCGGAGAAACCGTTCATGACTGAACAGGTATTGGCTGAGCAACGCATTGGCCAGAACACGGAAGTCACCTTGCATTTTGCATTGCGTCTGGAGAACGGCGACACCGTCGACAGTACCTTCGACAAAGCCCCGGCGACCTTCAAGGTTGGCGACGGCAGCCTGTTGCCAGGGTTCGAAGCCGCGCTGTTCGGCTTCAAGGCCGGCGACAAACGCACCCTGACCATTGAGCCGGAAAACGCCTTTGGTCAGCCGAACCCGCAAAACGTACAGATCATCCCGCGCTCGCAGTTCAAGGATATGGAACTGTCGCCTGGCTTGCTGGTGATCTTCAACGATGCGGCCAATACTGAGTTGCCCGGTGTGGTGAAAGAATTCGATGACGCTCAGGTGACCATCGACTTCAACCACCCGCTGGCCGGTAAAACCTTGACCTTTGACGTCGAGATCATCAACGTCAAAGCGCTGTAACTGACTGAACTCGGTCCAATGTGGGAGCGGGCTCGCTCGCGAAAGCGTCATCACATGTAACATCAATGTCGACTGACACACCGCTTTCGCGAGCAAGCCCGCTCCCACATTAAGATTTCACTGTTTTCGAGCCCGGTGTTCGAATGACAGGTGGCATTACTATTTCTTGCGCGCAAGACACGAGGCACAGCATGCAAATCAAACTCGCCAACCCCCGTGGCTTCTGCGCCGGTGTGGACCGGGCGATCGAAATCGTCAACCGCGCCCTGGAAGTCTTCGGGCCGCCGATCTACGTGCGCCACGAAGTGGTCCACAACAAATTCGTCGTCGAAGACCTGCGCGCCCGTGGGGCGATCTTCGTTGAAGAGCTGGATCAGGTACCGGATGACGTGATCGTGATCTTCAGCGCCCATGGCGTTTCCCAGGCCGTGCGTACCGAAGCCGCAGGCCGTGGCCTGAAAGTGTTCGACGCTACCTGCCCGCTGGTGACCAAGGTACACATCGAAGTCGCGCGTTACAGCCGCGACGGCCGTGAATGCATCCTCATCGGCCACGCCGGTCACCCGGAAGTCGAAGGCACCATGGGTCAGTACGATGGCAGCAATGGCGGCGCGATCTATCTGGTCGAGGACGAGAAAGATGTCGCCGAGCTGCAGGTAAATAACCCTGAAAGACTGGCGTTCGTCACCCAGACCACCCTGTCCATGGACGATACCAGTCGCGTGATCGACGCCCTGCGTACTCGATTCCCTGCGATCGGCGGCCCGCGCAAGGACGATATCTGCTACGCCACGCAAAACCGTCAGGACGCCGTCAAGCAACTGGCGGACGAGTGCGACGTGGTGCTGGTGGTCGGCAGCCCGAATAGCTCCAACTCCAATCGTCTGCGTGAGCTGGCTGAACGCATGGCCACCCCGGCCTATCTGATCGACGGCGCCGAAGACCTGCAAAAGAGCTGGTTCGACGGTGTCGAGCGGATTGGCATCACCGCTGGTGCCTCCGCTCCGGAAGTATTGGTGCGCGGCGTGATCCAGCAGTTGCAGGCTTGGGGGGCCACCGGGGCCGATGAGTTGGCCGGGCGTGAGGAGAACATCACGTTCTCGATGCCTAAAGAGCTACGCGTCCGCTCCCTGCTCTGAATCTTCTCCTCCCGTGCACAGCGCCTGTTCAGTCTTATCGCTGCGCAGGCTGACGCGTCCGGTCCGGGACAGCACCACCTGGTGCAGGCTGACCGGTTTGCGGCTGGCGCAAATATGTACCGTCCCCGCTTGAAAGGCACCGCTGGGCAACTGCGGTTCGCCCAGGCTGCTGAACTGTACGAAATTCTTGACCGGCCGATTGCCGACAATTGGCACTCGAGCGTCGCTCTGTTGCTCGACCAACAGCGGATTGCTGCTGTCCTCCGGGCCTTTACCGCTGACATCCAGAATAATCCGCCAACCCTGGCCCCAGTCGCCGTTGATTCCGTGTATCACCACACTCTGATTGCGTGTGATAGCCGCGGTTCTGGCATTACGCATACCACTGACAATCGACTGCGCCGCCTGCTCTCGATGGTTCGATTCTGTCAGTGCCGCGAACGCCGGGCTGACCAGTTGCAGAACAATCCCGACAATTGTCAGTCCCATGAGCAGTTCGATCAGGCTGAAACCTTGCTGATGCATGTTATCTCCTTCCCTGGAGTGCTGCGGCCCGCGCGATCCCTGCGCGAGTAATGGCAAAACAACCGTACATCTGCCGGTCGAATGTTCTAGCGTGTAGAAGCAGGTATAGCCGACGGCAACGGAGCGCACCGATGGATCATCGTACAAAAGGTTTCACGCTGATCGAGCTGCTGATCACGCTCGCCGTGTTTCTGATTCTGATCAGCCTGGCCGTTCCGGCGTTTACCCGCTCGGTGCAAAGCACCAAGGCCGACACCGAGATCGGCGACCTGCAACGCGCGCTCAATTTCGCCCGGCTTGAGGCGATCGACCGGGGCATTACCACCCGGGTTCGCCCGACAGCCGGCGGCAGTGTCTGGACCGGCGATCTGACCGTTTATGACGGTACCGGCAATCCGGCCAATGTATTGCGGGTTGTTCCAGCGATGAGCAGTGGTGCAACTCTGACGCTAACCTCAGGAGTGACCGCTATTGATTTCAACAATCTGGGTGGTTTGTCGGCGCCGTCCACGGCCGTTGTGATCAGTTATGTACTGGGGGCACAGAGCAGGACGCTGAATGTGTGTTTGAACGGACGAATTCTATTGGGTGGAAGTTGCGGATGAGGGGTTGGAGCAAGCGCGCACAGGAGGGCATGACGCTGATCGAGGTACTGGTCGCGTTGTTGGTTCTGGCCGTGGGGTTGTTGGGCGCGGCGGCGATTCAGCTCAATGCGCTGAAGTACACCGACAGCTCGCGGATGACCAGTCAGGCGAGTTTTATCGCCTACGACATGATGGACCGCATTCGCGCCAACTCCGGCGAGGATTACACCGTCACGCCACCGACCTCGGGCAACCTGAGCGTGGCCCGGGATCAGGACCTTTACGACTTCGCCAGCAACATCGTCAATTTCGGCGGCGCCACGGCGACCGGCAGCATTACCCGAAACCAACGGGTATACACCATCACCATTACCTGGGACGACTCACGGGCCGCCAATACCGCCGACTCGCGCCGCAGTTTCGTCCTCACCAGTCGCGCCACCGTTGATCCGGCGACGACACCATGATCAGAGCCAGCAAAGGTTTCGGCCTGATCGAGTTACTGATCGCCCTGGCATTGAGCCTGGTCGTGGTTCTGGGGGTGGCGCAGATTTTCATCGCGGCTAAAAATACCTACGTCAGCCAGAATACCGCCGCCGGCATGCAGGAAGATGCACGGTTCGTCTTGAGCAAGATGATTCAGGAAATCCGCATGGTCGGCATGTTCGGTTGCCTTGAGACGATCAACGATGAAATTTCGGGCAGTGTCTTCCTTGGCGGCGAATCAGCGATCAGTTGGGACAACGCCAACCAGAAATTGACCCTGGTGACGGCGGATGTCGGCGGTAGTGGTGGGGCGCCGACCTGGACGGTGGAATGTGGACCCAGCATCACCGGCACTGGCACCGCTTACAGGGGGGCTCGGCCCCCTGCCGCGGGGCAGATAGCATTTCCGATCCGACGGCTGATTTACAGCTTTAGCAACAATCAACTGCTAATGGGGGTCGGCACTGGTACGCCGGTGCAGCAGGTGTTGGTGAACAATGTCAGTGCCTTCGATGTGAGCTTCGGTGTCGTCGGTTCGGCTGCAAACTTAAGTTACAGCAGCAACCCGCCCGATATGACGTCGATTCGTAGTGTGCGCCTGACATTAACCCTCACGGACCCGAACAAACGGGTGCGCAATCAAACTTATAACGTGGTTGTCGCTCTGCGCAATCGGTTGCCATGAAGGGAGGGCCGATGAAGATTTCTCATGCTCAGCGTGGAATGGCGCTGTTGGTCAGCCTGGTATTTCTCCTGGTGCTGACGTTGATCGGCCTTTCGTCGATGCAGAGCGCTACGTTGCAGGAAAAAATGGCCGGTAGCGTGACCCTGCGCAACCAGTCGTTCCAGGGCGCGGAAGCGGCGTTGCGCGTCGGCGAAAGCGCGGTGAAACGGGGCACCTATTCATCATTGCCGGTTTGCAGCGGCCAGTGCGCGCCGCCGGCCGAGGCGTTGGTCATCACCGCCGCGGGTTTCAATTCCACCTCGGGGGTGACCTGGTTCGCTTTCGGCAACGGCTTTTACGGGGTGCAGAACATCAGCGCCGTGAACGTGTCGAGCGACGTCTCGATCGACGTTTCGGCAACGTTGTACCGGGTGACCGCCGTGGGCATCGCGGGTAACTCGCGCAGTGTGGTGGAGAGTATTTATGCGAAGTGAGCGGCGTGGCGGGTTGTGTCGGTTGTTTTGCGGCACGGTGTTGGGGCTTTACCTGTCGGCACCGGCCTATGCGTTCACGCCCTCGGATTCGCCGCTGTTGAACGCCGCCGCCGTGGCACCCAATGTGATGCTGTTACTCGATGACTCGAAGGGTATGAACAGCATTATCTGGGCAGCAGGTTTTGACCCGACGGTCGCACGTACCCCGGTGGCTATTTGTCTCTCGAATGGTTCGTGCCTGAAAGGCCGCGACCTTGACATGACTGATACCAATATTGCTTTGTCGAGTTTGAATCACGGAACATGCGACAAGGACGGATGGTACGGTTTCTATAAGAACAGCGTTTCCGGTCTGGATTCGCTTTGTCTGAAGCTTCCTGATCCGGTGGGGAACGAGGACACCCTATATACGGCGAATTACCTGTCCTATCTGATAAGCCTGGCGAACAATGCTGACCGGGATTTCACTGATGGTTCGATCCCCAATGATTACCGGATGAATGTGGCGCGCAACGTCTCCAAGACGTTAGTGACCAGCAACCGCTCGCTGCGCATCGGTCTGTCGACGTTCAACCTGGCGGTCGGCAACCATAAGAATGACGGCGGTTATATCGTTCGTTCGGTCAGTGATTTGTCGGCTGTCAGCGGCACCGTGACACAGGCTCAGGCCGATGCCAACTACAACGACCTGATCGCCGGAATCGACGAACTGAGCGCGCAGGCGGATACGCCGCTGGCTGAAGCCTATTACGAGATCACCCGCTATTTCCGTGGCATGGCGCCATACAACAACTCGACGCCTACCACCTACACCAGCCCGATTCAGTATCGCTGCCAGAGAAATTACGGCGTGGTAATCACTAGTGGTTTGCCGACCTTCGACCATACCTTTCCGACTGACGATCCGCTGGGTACCAGCAAGTTACCGAACTGGGACGGTATCAGCAGTAACGATGGCGCCAACCCCGTCGGCGACAAAGAGGGTGACACCTTTTATCTGGATGACATCGCCAAGTTCGCCTTCGATATTGACATGCGGTCCACGGGTACCGACATCACAGGAAAAGGCTGGAACGCCCTGGATTTTCCCAAGCAGAACCTCAACACCTATACCGTGGGTTTCACCACGGCAAACCAGATGTTGTCGGATGCCGCCAGCTATGGACAGGGTAAGTACTACCAGGCGACCGACGGTGCGGGGCTCAACAGCGCATTGTCTTCAGCCTTGAGCGACATCACCGCCAAGGCCGGCTCGGGTGGTAGCGGCGTGACCAGCGGCACGACCCTGACCAGCAATTCGAGCTACTTCCAGACCAGCTACGACCCCAAGGACTGGCGCGGCACCATCAAGTCTTTTGGCTTCACCTCGGCGGGTTCGGTGAACACGGCCGCGGCGCTGTGGACGACCGATACCACCATCGTGCCCGGTGCTACCGCCCCGACCTACCAGTCCTGGAATACCCTGACCAACGCCGTCGTTACCCTGGCCTACAGCAATTTCTCTACGGTCCAACAGACTTCCCTCAACCAGAGCCTGCCCGTCGGTATTACAGGCAGCGATTTGGTGGAGTGGAGCAAGGGCACCAACAAAACCGGGTTGAGAGCGCGCAGTGTATTGCTCGGCGATATCATCAATTCGCCTCTCGTACTGGCCGCGCCCACGGACCAAACCGCGTCCGATCTGGTAGGGGATACTACCTACAGCACCTATCTGGCTACCAAAGCCGCCAACATGAATGCCAGCCTGGTGGTGAACGCCAACGACGGTTTTGTAAACGTCATCAACTCGACCAATGGTGTCAGACGCTACGGCTATATGCCCTCCAGTGTGCTGCCGTCATTGCGTTACATCGCCGATCCCACTTATATCAATGGCGTGAGCCACAAATATCTGGTCGACGGTCAGGTCGGCGTGTTTGATGCCCAACTCAACAGCGCCTGGAAAACCCTGGCGATTGGTGGGACAGGGGCGGGCGGCAAAACCTTCTATGCGCTGCAACTGTTCGACGCCTCGGCCGGTAACGTGATTAACGCGTTGTGGGAAATCAGTGCGCCGACCACGGCCAGTACGACGAATGTTTTCAATGATCTGGGTTATGCCTATGCGCGTCCTGAAGTGGCACGCTTGGCCGATGGTCGCTGGGCCGCGTTTATCTCCAATGGCTATGGCAGCAACTCTGGGGTGGCTGCGCTGTATGTGGTGGATATCCGCGACGGCTCGCTGATCAAGAAAATTGTGGTCGACAGCCAAGAAGCCACTAACGGCCTGTCGTCGGTGAAGCTCAGGGTCAACTCGCAGAATGTGGTGCAGGCTGCCTATGGTGGCGACCTGAAAGGGCGGTTGTGGAAGTTCGATTTGAGTGGCGCCACCACCGACACCTGGGGTGTGGCGTTTTCCGGCAAGCCGTTGTTCACCACGGCGGGCGGCGCGACTCAGCCGATCACGGTACAACCGCTGCTCGCCGATCATGCATCGGGCGGCAAGCAAGTGTTTTTCGGCACCGGCAAACTCAATGAGAGCGCCGACAAGACCAATAAGGATCTGCAGGCGTTCTACGCGGTATGGGATGCGGAGGGTGGCGCGGGGCAAATCACCGCTTCCAGCTTGCAGGCGCAGGCGGTGACCGGCGTGTTCTCTGGCAGCAGCGGGCAATTCATCACCACCAGCCAGAATGAGGTGAGCTACCCGGCAAAGAAAGGCTGGTACTTGCCGCTGGTCTACAACAACGTACTGACCGGGGAGCGGGTGATCAATCAGGCCAGTCTCGTGGCAGGGCGAATCGTTTTTACCACGGCCAGTATGGATACCGTTGACCCCTGTGCCGGCTTCGGCTCCGGCAAACTGGTCGAACTCGATGCGTTCAGCGGTAAGATGCTCAATTACGCGGTGCTCGATACCAATGCCGACGGGGTGGTCGATAGTGCTGACACGATTTCCAGCGGGGTGATCTTCACCGGTGGTATCCCGACCCTGAACGCGGTCGTCAATGACGCAACCCGCAAGGTTGTAAACGACTCCGGCGGTGGCGTGACCACTCTGGTGGAAAAATCCGGTGGCGGCAGCGGCCGTCGCATCATGTGGCGACAAATACAGTGAGTGAGAGTTGAGGCATGCGCAGATCCAACCGAGGTTTTACCCTGATCGAAATCATGATCGTGATTGCGATCATCGGGATCGTCATCACCATTGGCTATCCGAGCCTCACCGAATATGTAAAAAAGGGCCGCCGTACTGAGGTGGCCGGTCTGCTTTCCGAGCAGGCACAGATCCTGGAGCGCTTTTATTCGAAGAATAATGTCTATACCAATGCCAGCGGTCTGAGCGCCGGCAATGATTTCTATACCATCACCCCGACCCTGACCGATCAGACTTTCTTGCTGACGGCCACACGCAAGGCCGGTTCGACCATGGCGAACGACAAGTGCGGTGATTTCACCCTCACCAATACCGGCGTCAGAAGCATGGTCAATGCAACATCCGGCCTGACCACCAGGGATTGCTGGGGGCGCTGAGTTTCTCTTTCGGGCGCCCTTTGCGCCTCTGTCTATCTAACGGTTGGATCAGAACATGAGCAGGCAACAGCAAGTGGTGATTGTCGGCGGCGGCGTGATTGGCCTGCTGACGGCGTTCAATCTCGCGTCCGAAGTACAGAGCGTCGTGCTGCTGGACCGCTCGAATGTCGGTCAGGAGTCGTCCTGGGCCGGTGGCGGGATCGTCTCCCCCCTCTACCCGTGGCGCTACAGCCCGGCGGTCACTGCGTTGGCTCACTGGTCCCAGGATTTTTATCCACAGCTGGCGGAACATTTGTTTGCTGCCACCGGCGTCGATCCTGAAGTGCACACCACCGGGTTGTACTGGCTGGACCTGGATGACGAAGCCGAAGCGCTCGCCTGGGCCAAACGGGAAAACCGTCCGCTGCGGGCTGTGGATATCTCTGCGGCACACGATGCGGTGCCGGTATTGGGCGCCGGTTTCTCGCGGGCGATCTACATGGCCGATGTGGCCAATGTGCGTAATCCACGGCTGGTGAAATCCCTCAAGGCCGCCTTGCTGGCGCTGCCGAACGTGACGATTCATGAGCAGTGCGAGGTCAGCGGGTTTATCCGTGAAGGTGCTGCGGTGGTCGGGGTACAGACCTCGATGGGGGCCATTGCGGGGGATCAGGTGGTTTTGACGGCGGGAGCCTGGAGCGGTGACTTGCTGAAAAGCCTGGGCCTGGAGCTGCCGGTCGAGCCGGTCAAAGGCCAGATGATTCTCTACAAGTGCGCGGCGGACTTCCTTCCAAGCATGGTCCTGGCAAAGGGGCGTTATGCCATTCCTCGGCGCGACGGGCACATTCTGATCGGCAGTACGCTGGAGCATGAAGGCTTCGATAAAACGCCGACCGATACCGCGCTGGAAAGCCTGAAGGCTTCGGCGGTGGAGTTGATTCCGGCGCTGGCGGATGCCGAGGTGGTGGGGCATTGGGCCGGGTTGCGGCCGGGGTCGCCGGAAGGGATTCCCTATATCGGTCGGGTGCCGGGGTTTGACGGGCTCTGGCTTAACTGCGGGCACTACCGCAATGGGTTGGTGCTGGCGCCGGCGTCGTGTCAGTTGTTTGCGGATGTGATGCTGGGTCGGGCACCGATTATCGATCCTGCGCCGTATGCACCGGCCGGGCGTATTTGACCGCATGATTTTTGTTGTCGGTCAGATCGCCTTCGCGGGCAAGCCTCGCTCCTACAGGTTTGAGTCGATCAATAAGTTTGTGAACGACATCAATCTGTAGGAGCGAGGCTTGCCCGCGAAGAGGTCCTCAATCCAGCCCCAATTTCTTGAGCCTGTAACGCATCGACCGAAACGACAGATTCAACCGCTGAGCCGCCGCCGTGCGGTTCCAGCGGGTTTCTTCCAGGGCCTGGAGGATGAGTTTGCGTTCGACGTTTTCCAGATAGGCTTCCAGATTGTCGATCTGCGTCAGGTCCGGTACGTCGCCGTCCGGGTTGCAGTTGCCTTCGGCCAGCCGCAGGTCGCTGGCTTCGATCTGTTTGTTCTCGCACAAGGTGTGCGCCCGCTCAAGCATGTTCTCCAATTCCCGCACGTTTCCTGGAAAACGATAGCTTTTCAGTGCGTCGAGGGCTTGCGGGTGGAGTTTTGCCGCGGGTTGGCCAGTGCCAGTGGCCAGTCGCTTGAGCATATTGTTGGCCAGAAGCTCAATGTCGTCGCGGCGTTCGCGCAAGGGCGGCACCCGCAATTCGATCACGTTAAGGCGGTAGTACAAGTCCTGGCGAAAGCGTTCGGCGGCGACTTCGGTATCGAGGTCTTTGTGGGTGGCGCAGAGAATGCGTACATCCACCACGGTTTCCTGCTGTCCACCGATGCTGCGCACGGCTTTCTCTTGAATGGCCCGCAACAGTTTGACCTGCATCGCCAGCGGCAGGTCTGCCACTTCATCGAGGAACAAAGTGCCGCCATGGGCGGCCTGGAATAGCCCGGGTTTGTCTTCAATGGCACCACTGAAACTGCCTTTGCGATGGCCGAAAAATTCGCTTTCCATCAATTCCGACGGGATCGCCCCGCAGTTCACCGGCACGAATGGTCGTGTGGCGCGCGGGCCTTGGTCGTGGATCAGTCGGGCGACCAGCTCCTTGCCGCTGCCGGACTCGCCGCTGATGTACACCGGGGCCTGGCTGCGGGCCAGTTTGTCGATTTGTTTGCGCAGACTGCGCATTGGCAGGGAGTCGCCCAGTAGGCGACGGTCGATGACGCTGCTGGCACCGCCTGGTGCCGGCAGACTCAAGGCGCTGGTGACCAGTTCGCGCAGGCGGGTGAGGTCGACCGGTTTGGTCAGAAAGTCGAACGCGCCAGCCTTGAGGGCGTTGATTGCCGTTTCCAGGCTGCCGTAGGCGGTAATCATCGCCACTGGCACTTGCGCATAGCGCTGCTGGATGTGCTGCACCAGTGCCAGACCGGTGCCGTCGGGCAGGCGCATGTCGGTCAGGCACAGGTCGAATGTCTCCCGTGCCAGCAGCGCTTGCGCTTCTGCGAGGTTGCGGGCACTAAAGGTGTCGAGTTTCATCCGTCCCAGGGTTATTTCCAGGAGTTCGCGGATATCCGGCTCATCGTCGACGATCAGGATTTTTTGCCGTGGGCTCATGTTCAACTTTGTTTCCGTCCGTGAGCAAAGGTGATGCGAAAGCAGCCGCCGCCTTGGCGTGGTTTGAAGTCTAGGCGGGCCTGATTGCTTTCGCACAGCTCACGGGACAGATAAAGCCCCAGGCCAGTGCCCTGGCTGCTGGTGGTGAAGAATGGTTCGAACAAATGCGAGCGCTGGTCCGGCGCCACGCCGGGGCCATTGTCCAGGACTTCAAGGATCGGCAACTGGCTGTCCGGGTCAATAAACAACTCGAGCCAGACCTGCGCCTGATCATGGTTCAGGGCACTATGGCGCCAAGCGTTGCGCAACAGATTGTCGAGAATCTGGGTCAGCTGATTCGGATCCATCAGGGTTGTGAAGTCCCCCGAACCGATTCGCAGGTGAACTAGCTGACGCTCGGTCGCACCCTCGCGGGTTTCGGCCACGAAGTGCTCCAGCCATAGCCGCAAATCCAGCCGTTGCGGCACGGTTTGCTGGCGACGGGACAGTTGCAGGACGTTTTCGATTACCCGATTCATTCGCTGAGAGTGGTCTTGAATAATCTGTGTCAGACGCCGATCCGCGCCGTTCAGTTCCTCGGATTCCTGCAGTAACTGCGCGGCATGACTAATGGCGCCTAGTGGATTGCGGATTTCATGGGCAATACCGGCAGTCAGGCGGCCGAGGGCGGCGAGTTTAAGTTGCTGGGCCTGCTGGGCGATTTGGGCGAGGTCTTCGAGAAAAACCAGCGTCTGGTGGTGCGGGCTTTGGTCCAGGGCAATGAAGCTCGGTTGCAGCTCCAGGCCATTGCTGGCGATTTTCAGGCTTTGCGGGCGCAAAGTCGGATTGTTGAACCACAGTTGGAGTCGCTCGACCAACGGCATCGAATGGTCGTCGATCAGTTGGCCATCGAGTTTTTCCTGCCCCAGCAAGGTCAAGGCGCTGTGATTGGCCAGTTGCACACGCCGTTGGTCGTCGAGCACCAGAATGCCCGTGCGCATACGTTGCAGGATCAGTGCGTTGAGGGCTTCGAGACCGAGCACTTCACTGGCCCGCTGCTCGGCCAGGGTTTCGCTGACTTCAACTCTTCGGATCAAGCCTTGCACCAGCAATGCCGCGACAAAACATAGAGCACCAAGCGTGCCGATTTGCAGGTAATCATTGGGACTGGTGGGGTGGCTGAAGCTCAGAAGAAAGCTCAAACCCACGATGCCGAGGGCGCCAACAGCCGCAATCAGCAGACCGATGCGCCCGCGCAGCAGGGTATTGCTGATGACCACCGACACGATCAACAGGTTGCCGATGGCGCTGGGCATGCCGCCAGCGGCATAGAACAGGCCGCATAGCAGCAGGACATCAACCAGCGCCAGGCCGAACAACTGCGCCGGGCGACGGGTGTTCTCCAGAAAGACCACCAGCAGGATATTCAGCACCAGGTACAACCAGCTGCCGTTGCGCAGCAAGTCGTCATTGGCAAACGTCAGCAACTGGCTGTCCATGTTGCTGGAGATCAACAGCACCAAGGTGATGCCGATGCTTAAACGGTAGAGGTGATAGAGGCGCAGCAGTCGCTGGGCCTGTTTGTTGCCGGGACTGGACGTCTCAGCGATCACTGGAACCCGGGCCTTGCTCAAGGTGAGCCTGGCTGCAATACCACTGTTGTTGAAGGCTCAGCGCGCGGTCGCGGGGCAGATGTACGCCGCAATGAGCGCAACGGACCATGGGTGGAGCATCTTGCTCTCGCGGCGTGTTGGCGCCCGAAACCGGGGCCTTGAACTTGCGCCAGAGCCATACCGCAGCGGCAATCAGTGCGATACAGAATAATAAACGAAGCATGGTGAGCTGCTTTTTGAGTAGTGAATTGGCAGTTTAGCCAAGGACGGGTCGGTCGCACAGCGCAATACGCTCACCCCTGAAATCCGGTAATAAAAAAGGCGCCTCGAAAGGCGCCTTCTCGGCACAACACTCAGCGTCAGTCGAACACGCCGAAGGTCATGTAGCTGAACCACGAGCGGTCGGCGTTGTTGGCTTCAGACTCGTGCTGCTCTTCTTCGATCACATCGCCGTTCTCATCTTTAGGCTTGAGCTCGTTCGGAATCGAGTCCTTGGCGTCCTGGAACTGTCTCTGCACGTCCTGGTTGGCGCGGGTTTCACCTGGCGGCAGCGGCGGACGGGATTCGATCAGGCCCAGGGTGGCCTTGCTCAGCCATGAACGGTTGTCGGCTTCGTCCTTCGAGGGTACGAACTGACCGTCCACCAGGCTTGGGTGGTTCGGGTAGTTGAGCTTCAGGGTTTCGAGGGTGGTCGCGGCCAGTTCGTCCAGGTGCAGACGCTGGTAGGCTTCAGTCATCACTGCCAGGCCGTCACCGACCGAAGGGGTTTCCTGGAAGTTTTCCACCACGTAACGACCACGGTTCGCGGCGGCGACATAGGCCTGACGGGTCAGGTAATAGTCGGCAACGTGAATCTCGTAGGAAGCCAGCAGATTGCGCAGGTAGATCATGCGCTGCTTGGCGTCCGGCGAGTAGCGGCTGTTCGGGAAGCGGCTGGTCAGCTGGGCGAACTCGTTGTAGGAGTCGCGAGCGGCGCCCGGGTCACGCTTGGTCATGTCCAGCGGCAGGAAGCGCGCCAGCAGGCCGACGTCCTGGTCGAAAGAAGTCAAACCCTTGAGGTAGTAGGCGTAATCGACATTCGGGTGCTGCGGGTGCAGGCGAATGAAACGCTCGGCGGCGGATTTCGCAGCCTCGGGCTCGGTGTTCTTGTAGTTGGCGTAGATGAGCTCGAGTTGAGCCTGATCGGCGTAGCGACCGAACGGATAACGCGACTCCAGGGCCTTCAGCTTGGCTGTGGCGGCGGTGTAGCTATTGTTGTCCAGATCGTGCTGAGCCTGCTGGTACAGCTCGACTTCGCTCAGGTTTTCGTCTACGACTTCCTTCGATGAGCAAGCAGCGGTCAATGCGAGGATGGCGATCAGCAGCAGGTGTTTCACTTGCATGGCGGCTTGCGTCCCTATGACGGCCGCTGTCTTGGGCGGGGCCGTCCTGTTATGATGAGCGCCCCGTTGAAAAGCCTCGGGGCAAAAGACGCCGTATTTAACCACAAGCGCGCAGCCGAAACCAAAGGCTGTGCCGACGCCTAGTCTGAGCATGTCCGATAAAATTGAACTTCGCGCAGAGGTGCCGTCCGAATTGGGCGGCCAACGCCTCGATCAAGTCGCCGCACAATTATTCGCTGAGCACTCGCGCTCGCGCCTTTCCGCCTGGATCAAAGACGGCCGCCTGACTGTGGATGGGGCGGTTATCCGCCCGCGAGATATCGTTCACGGTGGCGCCATTCTTGAACTGACTGCCGAGCAGGAAGCTCAGGGCGAATGGATCGCTCAAGACATCGAGCTGGACATCGTCTATGAAGACGACGACATCCTGGTGATCAACAAGCCTGCGGGCCTGGTGGTGCATCCGGCTGCCGGCCACGCCGACGGCACCTTGCTCAACGCCTTGCTGCACCACGTGCCGGACATTATCAATGTGCCCCGCGCCGGTATCGTGCATCGCCTGGACAAGGACACCACCGGTCTGATGGTGGTGGCCAAGACCATTCAGGCGCAGACACAGCTTGTCACGCAATTGCAGAGCCGCAGCGTAAGCCGGATCTATGAGTGCATCGTGATTGGTGTGGTGACAGCCGGCGGCAAGATCAACGCGCCGATCGGTCGCCATGGCCAGCAACGCCAGCGCATGGCCGTGATGGAAGGTGGCAAGCAAGCCGTCAGCCATTACCGCGTGCTCGAGCGTTTCCGTTCCCACACGCACGTGCGGGTGAAGCTGGAAACCGGCCGTACGCACCAGATTCGCGTGCACATGGCACACATCAACTACCCGTTGGTCGGAGATCCTGCCTATGGCGGTCGTTTCCGAATTCCGCCGGCCGCTAGTGTGACCATGGTCGAATCCCTGAAAAATTTCCCGCGTCAGGCGCTGCATGCGCGATTCCTGGAGCTGGATCATCCGACCACCGGTAAACGCATGAGCTGGGAATCGCCGCTGCCGGACGATTTCGTCTGGTTGCTGTCGCTGCTCAAGCAAGACCGTGAGGCGTTCATCGGATGAGTGACTGGCTGATTCCCGACTGGCCTGCGCCTGCCGGGGTGAAAGCCTGCGTTACCACCCGTGCGGGCGGCGTCAGTCTGGCGCCGTTCGACAGCCTCAACCTCGGCGATCACGTCGACGACAGCCCCGAAGCTGTTGCCGAGAATCGCCGTCGCCTCACCGATCATTTCTCTATTCAACCGGCCTGGTTAAAGCAGGTTCACGGCATTGTCGTGGCTCAAGCGGATCCAAGCCTGGTAGCCACAGCTGACGCCAGCTGGACGGCAACACCCGGTATCGCCTGCGCGGCGATGACCGCTGATTGCCTGCCAGCACTGTTCTGCGACCGCGCCGGCACCCGCGTCGCTGCCGCCCATGCCGGTTGGCGCGGGTTGGCGGCGGGTGTGCTGGAGGCGACCCTCGACAGTCTGGCCGTGCCGCCTGAAGACGTGCTGGTCTGGCTTGGCCCGGCCATTGGCCCACAAGCCTTTGAAGTCGGCCCGGAAGTGCGCGAAACCTTCGTCGAGCAATTGCCCGAAACCGCCAAAGCCTTTGTGCCGAGCCAGAACGCCGGCAAGTTCATGGCCGACATCTATGAGCTGGCGCGTTTGCGCCTGGCCGCTCGCGGCGTTACCGCTGTTTATGGTGGTGGTTTTTGCACCGTGACCGATCCTCGTTTCTTTTCTTACCGCCGTAGTCCACGCACCGGACGGTTTGCCTCCTTGGTCTGGCTTGAACGCTAGACTTCTCTGATCTACATCAACACCACGACGCTTGAATCTCCCAGAATCGACCGCATCTATAGCGGTATCTGGCAGGTTTCTTCATTCAGGATGTTTATAGGTCCGGCCTGCTCAAAAGGAAGGTGACCCATGCGTATAGACCGTTTAACCAGCAAGTTGCAGTTGGCCTTGTCCGACGCCCAATCCCTGGCCGTCGGCCTCGATCATCCCGCCATTGAGCCGGCGCACTTGATGCAGGCCATGCTTGAGCAGCAAGGTGGTTCGATCAAACCCCTGCTGATGCAAGTGGGTTTCGACGTCAACAGCTTGCGTAAGGAGCTGACCAAAGCTCTCGATCAGCTGCCAAAAATCCAGAATCCGACCGGCGACGTGAACATGTCGCAGGATCTGGCGCGCCTGCTCAACCAGGCTGACCGCCTGGCCCAGCAGAAGGGTGATCAGTTCATCTCCAGTGAACTGGTGCTGCTCGCCGCCATGGACGAGAACAGCAAACTCGGCAAATTGTTGCTGGGCCAAGGCGTGAGCAAAAAAGCCCTGGAAAATGCGATCAACAACCTGCGCGGCGGTGAGGCAGTCAATGATGCCAACCACGAAGAATCCCGTCAGGCGCTCGACAAATACACCATCGACCTGACCAAGCGCGCCGAAGAGGGCAAACTCGATCCGGTGATCGGCCGTGACGACGAAATTCGCCGCACCATTCAGGTCCTGCAACGCCGCACCAAGAACAACCCGGTGCTGATCGGTGAGCCTGGCGTGGGTAAAACCGCCATCGCCGAAGGCCTGGCCCAGCGCATCATCAATGGCGAAGTGCCGGATGGCCTGAGAGGCAAGCGTCTGTTGTCTCTGGACATGGGGGCTCTGATTGCCGGTGCCAAATACCGCGGCGAGTTCGAAGAACGCCTCAAATCCCTGCTCAATGAACTGTCGAAGCAGGAAGGGCAGATCATTCTGTTCATCGACGAACTGCACACCATGGTCGGCGCCGGCAAGGGCGAAGGCTCGATGGACGCCGGCAACATGCTCAAGCCGGCACTGGCTCGTGGTGAGCTGCACTGCGTCGGTGCGACCACGCTCAACGAATACCGCCAATATATAGAAAAGGACGCAGCTCTCGAGCGACGCTTCCAGAAAGTCCTGGTGGATGAGCCGAGCGAAGAAGACACCATCGCCATCCTGCGTGGCCTGAAAGAGCGTTACGAGGTTCACCACAAGGTGGCGATCACCGATGGTGCGATCATTGCCGCGGCCAAGCTCAGTCATCGCTACATCACCGACCGCCAGCTGCCGGACAAAGCCATCGACCTGATCGACGAAGCCGCCAGCCGCATCCGTATGGAGATCGACTCCAAGCCGGAAGTGCTGGACCGCCTGGAGCGTCGTTTGATTCAGTTGAAGGTGGAATCCCAGGCGCTGAAGAAAGAAAGCGACGACGCGGCGAAGAAACGTCTGGAAAAACTGCAGGAAGAAATCGCCCGTCACGAGCGTGAGTATTCGGACCTCGAAGAAATCTGGAACTCGGAAAAAGCCGAAGTGCAAGGTTCGGCGCAGATCCAGCAGAAAATCGAACAGTCTCGTCAGGAACTGGAGGCTGCGCGCCGTAAGGGCGACTTGAACCGCATGGCCGAGCTGCAATACGGGGTGATCCCGGACCTGGAGCGCAGCCTGCAAATGGTCGACCAGCACGGCAAAAGTGAAAACCAGTTGCTGCGCAGCAAGGTGACTGAAGAAGAGATCGCTGAAGTCGTGTCGAAGTGGACCGGCATCCCCGTGGCGAAAATGCTCGAGGGCGAGCGCGAAAAACTGATGAAGATGGAAAGCCTGTTGCACCAGCGTGTGATCGGTCAGGACGAAGCAGTGATCGCTGTCTCCAACGCGGTGCGGCGTTCCCGCGCCGGGTTGTCCGACCCGAATCGCCCGAGTGGTTCGTTCATGTTCCTCGGCCCGACCGGTGTGGGTAAAACCGAGCTGTGCAAGGCACTGGCCGAATTCCTGTTCGATACCGAAGAGGCGATGGTGCGGATCGACATGTCCGAGTTCATGGAGAAACATTCCGTGGCTCGACTGATCGGTGCGCCACCGGGCTATGTGGGCTATGAAGAGGGCGGTTACCTGACCGAGGCAGTGCGTCGCAAGCCTTATTCGGTGATCCTCCTGGACGAGGTCGAGAAGGCCCACCCGGACGTGTTCAACATTTTGCTGCAAGTGCTCGAAGATGGCCGTTTGACCGACAGCCATGGCCGCACGGTGGATTTCAAGAATACCGTGATTGTCATGACCTCCAACCTCGGATCGGTGCAGATCCAGGAGCTGGTAGGGGATCGCGAAGCGCAGCGCGCGGCGGTGATGGATGCGATTTCCACGCACTTCCGGCCGGAGTTCATCAACCGGGTCGACGAAGTGGTGATTTTCGAGCCGCTGGCTCGGGATCAGATCGCCGGCATTACCGAGATCCAGTTGGGTCGTCTGCGTAGCCGCCTGACCGAGCGCGAGCTGAAACTTGAGCTGAGCCCGGAAGCGATGGACAAGCTGATCGCCGTCGGTTACGACCCTGTGTATGGCGCACGGCCGCTGAAACGGGCGATCCAGCGCTGGATCGAGAACCCGCTGGCGCAGCTGATTCTGTCCGGTCGATACATGCCTGGCGAGACAGCCAAGGGCACCGTGGAAAACGACGAAATCGTTTTCGTCTGATTCCCGTCGGCAGCAAATTGAAAGAGGCCTCGCATTGCGAGGCCTTTTTTTCGCCAGGCTGTTGAACTCAAAGGAAAAGGCTTGTAAAGTGCGCCCCGCAGTAAGTCGCCCTGAAGGGTTTCTGCTCCCCAAGCAGGAATCTGAAATAAGTTGCAAATCATTAACTTGAAAGCAATTTAGGGGGTTGACAGAGGTGCTTAAGATTGTAGAATAGCGCGCCTCAGACACACGAACGCAGCGATGCGATCGGGTCGAAGAGGTGAAGCAAGCTTCACAGTTGTAAATTGAAATACCAGTTGTAATTGAAATATGTAGTTCCGTGATAGCTCAGTCGGTAGAGCAAATGACTGTTAATCATTGGGTCCCAGGTTCGAGTCCTGGTCACGGAGCCAATTTCAAACCGGGGTATAGCGCAGTCCGGTAGCGCGCCTGCTTTGGGAGCAGGATGTCAGGAGTTCGAATCCCCTTACCCCGACCATTTTTGGGTCGTTAGCTCAGTTGGTAGAGCAGTTGGCTTTTAACCAATTGGTCGTAGGTTCGAATCCCACACGACCCACCATTTTTGAAACCAGTTAACGCTGGAATCGAATCTTAAGATCAGACGCCAAAAGCTCTGTTCGCAGAAGGCGCCTTTCAAAGGTGCCTTTTTTTTACCGGGGTATAGCGCAGTCCGGTAGCGCGCCTGCTTTGGGAGCAGGATGTCAGGAGTTCGAATCCCCTTACCCCGACCATATTAAAAATCCTCGTATCGAAAGATACGGGGATTTTTTTTTGCCTGCTGTAAATGCAAAAAAGCCCTGCTTCTCGACGCAGAGGCAGGGCTTGGGCCTTCAGAGGCTTAACTATTGTCTTTCAGGTGCTCGAACAAGCCCTTTGGCATCTTTTTACCATTGGCTTCGTAGTTGGCTTTCACGTTATCAAAAGCCTCTTGTTCCGAGATTTGACCATCATGGTTGGTGTCGATCTTGTCGAAATCGGCCTTGGGCGCCACTTTCAAAAATTCCGCGCGGGATACCTTGCCGTCATCATCGGTATCGGTCCGGGCCATCGAGGCATCGCCGCACTTGCCTTCGCCACATTTGCCTTCAGGCGTCTTCACGACCTGTTCCGCCGAGGCCAGCAGGTAGCCCTGAGTCAGCGGCTGCGAAGCGAATACGGAACCGGACAACATCATGCCTCCGGCCAGGACAGCGCCGAGCAGGCCAACGGTGTTTTTGCTGAGAGTAGTGGTACGGGACATTACAAATCTCCTGGGTTGCACAACACAACCGCTCGATAAAGGACGCCACGTGAGTGCGGCGATGACCGAAGCAGGCAGTGCCTTGCTCGGATGTGGCCATTTAGCGGGCGTGGTGTATCGCTACTGTGTCGCGCAAGGGGGGCTTTGTAAGCGAAGGGATGGAATCAGTGGGGGAGATACAGTGAGACACAGATCTGCAGGGCGATGAATAAAAAATGTGGGAGCGAGCCTGCTCGCGATGAGGGATTAACATTCAACGGATGTGCTGAGTGTCAGACCGCTATCGCGAGCAGGCTCGCTCCCACAGTGGGTTGTGTTAGTGCAGCTTCAGCCGCGGCTCAGTCCCGCGCCCAATCTTGCTACCCAGCATCAACATCGCCGTGCGGAACGCGCCATATAGTGCCATCTGGTGCATGCGATACAGCGACACGTAAAACATCCGCGCCAGCCAGCCCTCGAGCATGACGCTGCCGGTCAGGTTGCCCATCAAGTTACCCACAGCCGAAAAACGCGACAGCGAAATCAGCGAACCATAGTCGGTGTACTTGTACTCCGGCAGGGCTTTGCCTTCGATCCGCAGTTTCAGCGATTTGGCCAGCAACGAAGCTTGCTGGTGCGCGGCCTGGGCACGCGGTGGCACGTTGCGGTCGCTGCCCGGTTGTGGGCATGCCGCGCAGTCACCGAAGGCAAAAATGTTCTCGTCACGTGTAGTTTGCAGGGTCGGCAACACTTGCAGCTGGTTGATGCGGTTGGTTTCCAGGCCATCGATGTCCTTGAGGAAGCCCGGCGCACGAATCCCGGCGGCCCAGACTTTGAGGCTCGCGTTGATCACTTTGCCATCGGCGGTAATCAGGCTGTCTGCCGTCACTTCGCTGACAGCGGCGTTGGTCATCACGTTGACCCCGAGTTTCTCCAGGGTTTTATGCACAGGCCCGCCGATTCGTTCCGGCAGGGCTGGCAACACCCGTGGCCCGGCTTCGATCAGGGTGATGTGCATGTTTTCCGGTTTGATCCGGTCCAGGCCGTAGGCCGCGAGTTCATGGGCGGCGTTGTGCAGTTCCGCTGCCAGTTCGACCCCGGTGGCACCGGCGCCGACGATCGCTACGCTAATCTGCTCGACCTTATCGGTCTGCCCGGCGTGGGCGCGCAGGTAATGATTGAGCAGTTGCTGATGGAAGCGCTCGGCTTGTTTGCGGGTGTCGAGGAACAGGCAATGCTGCGCTGCGCCTTGCGTGCCGAAGTCGTTGGTGGTGCTGCCGACGGCAATCACCAGGGAGTCGTAAGGCACTTCGCGCGCCGGTACCAGTTCCAGGCCTGCCTCGTCATAGGTGGCGGCCAGCTGGATTCTCTTCTGTGCGCGGTCGAGCCCGCTCATGCGCCCCAGCTGGAACTCGAAGTGGTTCCATTTTGCCTGGGCAACATAGTTGAGTTCGTCTTCGGAAGAGTTCAGGGAACCTGCCGCCACTTCGTGCAACAACGGTTTCCAGATGTGGGTCAGGTTCGCGTCGACCAGCATCACACTGGCCGTGCCGCGCTTGCCCAGAGTCTTACCCAGACGGGTAGCCAACTCCAGACCGCCGGCGCCGCCGCCAACGATGACAATACGATGAGTCATGGGGATATCTCGCAAGGCTAAAAGAAATCGGTGCAGTCAACCGAGCGAGCGCGATGCAGCTCATAGCGTCAGGTAACTGATAAGTCGGCTCAACAGGCCTAAACCCATGGTCACTGCCAACACCACCACCAGGAGCATCCACGGCCGGAAAGGCCGGCGCTCGACTTGGTGCTGGGACAGGTTCAGGTACTCTTCGACATGTTTCTGGTCGTCGGGGTTCAGGCGGCTGGTCATAAAGGCCTCGTCAGGTAGACGTTGCTGAATGTTTAGACGCTACAGCGCGCAGCGATGTTGCGACCTATCCGGTGTGGAACGGAGCATAGTTGCCGGCGGGAATGGCGAATGATTCCACTTTGTAACACTCGGCGACCAACTCCTGCAACGAACTCACAGGCTGATCCCGACGTCGAAAACGATGCTGCGCCCCAGGTTGCTGCGCAGGAAATCCGGGGCTTCCGGGTGGGCGAACAACACTCGGGCGAAGGTCGGGCCGACCAGCGACAGGGAGCGCCAGCCCTGACGCAGGTATTCGGTGGGCGGCGGAAAGTGGCTGTTGAGGTCCAGCACTTCGCGCTTGAGGCTGGCGAAGGCGATGATGTCCAGCTCCCCCAGGTCCATGCCGCGCTCTTTGTAGTTGTGGGCTTTTTTGCGCAAGGTCGGCGCCAGTCTCAACAGAAATTCATTGGCCGGGATGCGCCGGGGCTTGGCCTCGCGGCGCACTAGCTGGCTCAGGGAAAACGCGCTGCGTCGACGTTGCAGCTCGTCGCGCCATTCGTCGTTGAGGCGCCGACCCTCGTCGAGCACGAAGAACACTTCGAAGTTCGCGTCGCGGAACAACACGTCCGGTGGCTCCCCGGCGGGGGCAAACTCGTCGGCGCGATAGGGAATGTTCAGGCCTTGCAGCAGGCGCTGGCAAACCCAACGCTCACGCTCCCATTTGCGGGCATTGGAGAGGAACGTGTTGGCTTGCTCGGCCGCAATGGTCAGCAGGCGTAAATAATCTGAATCATCCATAGGCCCAAGCTTAGCGTTCAAATGTGATCTGAATAATAAGTCTGTCGCAAAAGAAAAAAAGTCTGTCGGGATTTCTTCAGCCGTTTTTTCTGGCATGCCTATGGGTGTTTATCAGCGAATATCTTCTGCCGCCGTATCAGGTCCTTGATTATCTGGCCCGGGCTCTTGCGCTTGATCCACCCATTCCCAGAACAGCTGATAGCCGACCGCGAGTATCACAGGGCCGATAAACAGGCCGAGGATACCGCCCGTGACCATGCCACCCAAGGCGCCGATCAGCACCACGGGCATCGGCACATCGACACCACGACCCAGCAGCAGCGGTTTGAGGACGTTATCGACCAATCCCGCGATGAAGACATAAATGGCAAACACAATGGTCGCCGTACTGGCACCTTCGCTCATGAAAACAAAGACGATGACCGGAAGGGTAATCAGGGTGGCCGGTAATTGCATGATGCCAAGAAGCAGCACCGCCAAGGCGAGAAGGCCGGCGCCGGGAACACCCATGAATACAAAGCCGATGCCCACCAACAGCATCTGGATGAACGCGATGCCGACCACCCCCAATGCCACTGCCCGGATGGTGGCGGTGCACAGATCGGCGATTTTCGGCCCCTTGATCGGACCGCTGAAGCGCGAAACGATTTGCACCGCGCTGCGGTGGCCGCTCTCGCCATACGCTAAAAAAATACCGGCAATAATCAGGGCGACGATGAATAAAAGGAGCCCCATGCCGACACCCGCAAGCTTGCTCAGGAGGGAGAGGCTGACACCTTTGATCTGCGGCATGAACTTGTGTGCCAGATCGGGCAGGTCAGTGGTGGCTTGCGCCCACAAGTTATAAAGAGGTTCGCCCACCAGTGGCCAGCTGGCTATCGCACCGGAGGGTGGCGGAATATGGAAACTGTCGGTTTTGACCATGGTCATGACCTTTTCCACGGAATCCGCAAGCGAGGCTCCCAATAAATAAATAGGCACCATAAGAATGCTGATGACGATGAATACGATCAGCGTCGCGGTGATCCCGTCCTTGTTTCCCAGCTTGCCTTTGAATCTGATCTGCAAGGGGTAGAGGGTGATTGCCAGGATCACCGACCACAGCATCAGATCGAGGAACGGGCTGAATATCTGAAAGCAGAACATCACCAGAACGGCAATCACTCCGGCACGAATCAGTACGTCGAGCAGGTCTCGGGAAAAAACCTTTTCGAGAAGGGGTATGGGAACCATGGATTACCTCCTGTAGAGAGTGGCAAGGGCCTGCATTTGGTAAGTCCAGCCCTGGTCGCAAGTGAGCCGGTGAACATGCCGCTCAGCGACTCTTGTCCTCCCGACCCATCCAATCCACCGGATGTATCGCGAGATAGCTGTCGACTGCAGAGCCTATTGTTGGAAAGAACGATGTTTCGCCAAGCCGCGCAAAAAGCCCGAATCGCTTCAGCTTGTCCTTGACCGGGTCCTTCATCTCGGCCACGCACAACTTGATACCCGCCGCGTGCAACGTTTCGTCCAGTTCCGCCAACATGTCGGCGGAGGTCACGTCCACGCTGGTGACGGGTTCCGCCGCAACAACCAGCCAGCGCACTGGCGTAGGCGATGCAGCCACGGCGTCCAGCACTCGGTCATGGAACAACTCGGCGTTGGCGAAAAACAACGGCGCATCCCAGCGAAACAGCACCAGGCCGGGTACAAGGCGCGCGTCGGGATAGCGCTTGATGTCGTGATAACCCTTCACGCCGTCCGCGCGTCCCAGGACGGCAGAGTAAGGACGCCAGCCATCCCACAGAAATTCGATGACGGCGATCACGATGGCCAGGCCGATCCCCTCGATCGCACCCAGCACGGCCACGCCGACGGTGCAGACGATTGACAGCCAGAACTCCCAACGCTGGATTCGATAAATGCGTCGCAGGTCGGTGACCTCAATCAGGCCGATGGCGGAGGCGATCACCACCGCAGCCAGTGCGCTGGTAGGTAAATCCTTCAACAGGTCCGGTGCCACCACCAGCAGTAAGGCAACAGCAAGCGCGCCGATGACTCCGGTCAACTGGGTTTTGGCGCCTGCGGCCTCGGCCACGGGCGTACGTGACGAACTGCTGCTGATCGCAAAACCCTGAAAAAATCCGGCGGCCAGGTTGGCGACACCGAGGCCCACCATTTCCTGGTTCGGGTCCACATAGGTGCGGGTCCGCGCCGCATAGACACGCGAGAGCACGCTGGTATCGGCGAACGAAACCAGGGCAACGGCGCAACCACCGATCAGGACGGGGACGATGTCGTCGCGGGTGATCCAGGGGATGGCGAACGCAGGCAAGCCTTGTGGAAGCGAGCCGAGGACCGATATTCCAGTGCGCGCGGCAAGGTCCAGCACAGCCACGGCGACGGTCGCTCCCGCCACGGCGATCAGAATGCCCGGCACGCGTTTGTTGCCCTTGAGCAGCAGAATCACGGCCAAGGTGCCTGCGCCGACCATGAAGGCGGTCCAGTTGGTTTTCCCCTCCATTACCGCCGTAGCGATCGCCCACAGGTTTCTCAGTGGGCCGTCGGATTCAATCGAAAAACCGAAAAACTTGGGCAGTTGGCTGATCAATACCGTCAGCGCGATCCCGTTCATGTACCCGTAGCGGATCGGTTTGGAAAGAAGCTCCGTGACAAAGCCCAGGCGCGCTATGCCGGCCAGGATGCACACCACCCCCGATACGATCGCCATCATGCTCGCAAGGGCGATGGCACGATGCGGATCACCGCCGGACAGTGGCAGCACGACGGCGAGAATGACGGCAGCCAGCGAGGAATCCGGCCCCAGCACCAGAATCCGGCTGGGTCCGAACAGCGCATAAGCGAGCAGAGGAACGATGGTCGCGTAAAGGCCATAGATGCCGGGTACGCCCGATGCCACCGCGTAGGCGATGCCGACAGGCACCAACATCGTGGTCAGCACCAGTCCGGCCACGAGGTCGTGCCGCAACCAGGTTATTTTGTAACCGCGCAGCGTGCGTAGTCCGGGCAGCCAGCGACTCCAACCGGTGTCGCCGCCGGTGTTGCGATGGGCAATGCGGCCCGGTTCCGGGACGGGAGGCGAAGCATCCGAATGGCTCATAGGACTGTGGCCCTTTGGTGTACAGCGCAGATTCGCTTGAACGTGCCGGTCAGAACTTTTCCGGAATTCGCCGCAGCGGATAATCCGGTTCCCGATAGCCGCCTGATTTCTGCCGTTTGGGCAAAATCACCTTCTCGCGCGGTACATTCTTGTACGGAATACGGCTGAGCAAATCAGAGATGATGTTGAGGCGGGCCCGCTTCTTGTCGTTCGAGTTGGCCACAAGCCACGGAGCATGATCGGTGTCGGTCGCCTTGAACATGTCGTCACGTGCGCGCGAGTAGTCATACCAGCGGCTGTATGACTTGAGATCCATTGGCGTCAGTTTCCAGATTTTGCGACCATCCTTGATCCGCGCCTCGAGCCGGCGGGTCTGCTCCTCTTCGCTGACTTCCAGCCAATACTTGAACAGCATGACGCCCGAGTCGACCATCATGCGTTCCATGAGGGGGGCCAGGGCCAGGAAGCGGGTCACCTGCTTATCGGTACAAAATCCCATCACACGCTCGACCCCTGCGCGGTTGTACCAACTGCGATCGAAGATCACTACTTCGCCGGCCGCAGGCATGTGCGCCAGATAGCGCTGTATATACATCTGGCTCTTCTCGCGATCGGTCGGGGCCGGTAGCGCCACCACCCGAAAGACACGCGGGCTCACCCTCTCAGTGAGCGCCTTGATCGTCCCACCCTTGCCGGCGCCATCGCGCCCCTCGAAGACGATACAGATCTTGATGCCCTTTTCTTTCACCCATTCCTGCAACTTGACCATTTCGACATGCAGTCGGCGTAACTGCTCAAGATAGTCTTTGTTCTTCAGTTTCAAGGGTTCAGCGGAGTTGCTTTTAACAGGGGTTTTCTTCTTGTCCTTTGCCATGACCCAAGCCTCACCTATGCCAGTCGCTGACTGCTGATAGATAGACCCTGCAGGTGCAGCTATCAGCTTGCAGATCGCGCATTGCTTCGAGCAAACCTGGCGTCAGTCGTGGACGGCCCTCTGCTCTAGACGTTCAACTCCATCACCAACCGCGTGAGTCTAGTCCATGAATCAACCCTCTACAGGGTTGCTACAGGGCCTTGCACAAAACGGATAGCGATCTGCGCAAAGCGGCTATTGCCCCGTGCCCGGCGTCTCTACCCTCGGCTGTACGGACGTTAGCCGCGTTACCGACTCTTAAAAAAACAACAACAAGAGATAGATGCCATGCGCAAGATCAACGTACATGAGGTGATCGACAACGCTCGATTCAACCGCTTTCACTGGATGGTGCTGTTCTGGTGCGCCCTGATCATCATCTTCGACGGATACGATTTGGTGATCTACGGCGTGGTATTGCCGATGCTGATGAAAGAGTGGGGGCTCAGTCCCCTGCAAGCTGGCGCGCTGGGAAGTTATGCACTGTTCGGGATGATGTTCGGCGCGCTGTTTTTCGGCCCGCTGTCGGACAAGATTGGCCGCAAGAAAGCCATCACCCTGTGCGTGATGCTCTTCAGCGGTTTTACCGTGCTCAATGGATTTGCCCGTAACCCCACCGAGTTTGGCCTCTGCCGGTTCGTTGCCGGGCTGGGCATTGGCGGGGTGATGCCCAATGTCGTGGCGCTGATGAACGAGTACGCGCCGAAGAAAATCCGCAGCACGCTGGTGGCGATCATGTTCAGCGGCTACTCGGTGGGCGGCATGCTCTCGGCGGGGCTCGGCATTGTGCTGATCCCGAGTTTCGGCTGGCAGTCAGTGTTTTACGTGGCGGTGCTGCCGTTGCTGTTGTTGCCGTTGATCATGTACTTCCTGCCTGAATCGGTGGGTTTCATGCTGCGTCAGGGGCGCAATCAAGAGGCGCGCAACGTTCTGGAACGGGTTGATCCGGCTTACGTTGCACTCGCCAGCGATCAGTTGCACATGAGCGAAGTGAAGGGCACGGGCACCCCGGTGTTGCAACTGTTCCGCGAGGGCCGTGCGCTGCGCACGCTGATGCTGTGGCTGGCATTTTTCTGCTGCTTGCTGATGGTCTACGCCTTGAGTTCCTGGCTACCGAAACTGATGGCCAACGCCGGTTACAGCCTGGGCTCGAGTCTGTCGTTCCTGCTGGTACTCAACTTCGGTGCCATTTTCGGCGCGGTCGGCGGCGGGGTGCTGGGCGACAAGCTCAACCTGCCGCGCGTGTTGGCGGTGTTCTTCGTCGTGGCTGCGGTATCGATCACCTTGCTGGGCTTCAACAGCCCGATGCCGGTGTTGTACCTGCTGATCGCCCTTGCCGGCGCCACCACCATAGGCTCACAGATTCTGCTGTACGCCTGCGCCGCGCAGTTCTACTCCATGACCATCCGCTCCACCGGTTTGGGCTGGGCGTCGGGCATCGGCCGCAACGGCGCGATCGTCGGCCCACTGCTGGGCGGTGCCTTGTTGGGGATCAGCCTGCCGCTGCAACTGAACTTCATGGCGTTTGCCTTGCCCGGTGCGGTGGCCGCTCTCGCCATGACCGTGTTCGCCATCAGCAGTCAGCGCAGCGCCAAAGGTGCCACCCAGACGCTGGCGCCGACCAGCGCCTGAACCCGGCAGTGGCGGCACGGCGTCATGCCGTGTCGCCTGCCTGGTCACCCCCACTTTTTTCCGAACAAGAGCGGCCGGGCCTGTGCCACGGATCGCCTGACGAGTCTTGCGGCGAGGTTTCATGAAAGCGTTATTTCAGGACTTTTCCCTGTCTGCTGCCGTCGCTGGATTTATCGCCACGGTGATTTCCTACGCAGGCCCCTTGGTGATCATCTTTCAGGCCGCCGAGACCGCGCACCTCTCGCGGGAAGTGTTGTCGTCCTGGGTCTGGGCGATTTCCATCGGCAGCGCCGTGCTCGGTATCGGTTTGAGCCTGCGTTACCGCGTCCCGGTGATCATCGCGTGGTCGGCACCGGGCTCGGCGTTGCTGGTGGCACTGTTGCCGGGAATCTCCATGCCGGAGGCGGTGGGCGCTTACCTGGTCAGCAGCCTGATTATCTTTCTGGTCGGCGTGTCGGGGGCGTTTGACCGGATCATCGGCAAACTGCCCGCGGCGATTGCGGCGGCGATGCTGGCGGGGATTCTGTTCAGCTTCGGTACGGGGTTGTTCGTCTCGCTGCAAGGCAAGCCGCTGTTGGTGCTGGCGATGTTTGCCACGTACCTGATCTGCAAGCGGGTGATGCCGCGCTATGCGGTGTTGATGGTGCTGCTGGTGGGCTGTTCGATGGCGTTTCTTGCCGGTGATTTGCACCGCGAAGCACTGGTGATCGGCTTGGCCACGCCAGTATGGATCACCCCCGCGTTCAGCCTGAGTGCGACCCTGAATGTCGCCTTGCCGCTGGTGATGGTGGCGCTGACCGGCCAGTTTGTTCCCGGCATGGCGGTGCTGCGTGCCAGCGGCTACCCAACGCCGGCAGGCCCGATCATCGCCAGCAGCGCGTTGGGCACTGCTCTGTTGGCACCGTTCGGTTGTCACGGGTTGAATCTGGCGGCGATTACCGCGGCCATTTGTACCGGTCGCGAGGCCCATGAAGATCCGCGCAAACGCTATGTGGCCGGAGTCGTGGGCGGGCTGTGTTACCTGGTGCTGGGGATCTTCGGTGCCACGCTGGTTTCGTTGTTTTCGGCGTTCCCCAAGGAGCTGATCGCAGCCCTGGCCGGGCTGGCGCTGTTCGCCGCGATAGCCGGGGCGTTGGCCGGCGCAATGGCCGTGCCGAGTGATCGCGAAGCCGCGTTGGTGACCTTTCTCACCACCGCCTCGGGCATGTCGCTGTTTGGTCTGTCCGCCGCTTTTTGGGGGCTGATTTTCGGCATGGTCACGCACGTGCTGTTGAGTGCCCGGCGTCCCGCACCGGCGACTCAAGCGGCCCCTGCGCAGGAGGTGGCGCGCTGACCGAGTAAGTAATCGCAACCCCGATCCTTATCCGTTTTTACCATCCCCCGTGGCGAATCCGCCACGGGTGGAGCACTTCAACCTGTCGATCAATAACAATAAGAGAACAGCGATGAAACAGATTTTTCCAGCAACCGGTTCAGTGTTGTCCCTGGCGGTCGTCTCGGGTTTTTCCAGTGGCGTGATGGCCGCCGAGGGCGGCTTCATCGAAGACACCACGGCCACCTTGCAGGCGCGCAACTACTACTTCAGTCGGGACTTCTCGGACATCGTCGGGGCCAATCAACAGTCGAAGGCCGAAGAGTGGGCGCAGGGCTTCATCCTCAACGTCAAGTCCGGTTACACCCAGGGCCCGGTCGGTTTTGGTGTGGATGTCATCGGCCTGCTCGGCCTCAAACTCGATAGCAGCCCGGACCGGGTCAATACCGGTTTGCTGCCGGTGCACGATGATGGTCGCGCGGCAGATGATTACAGCCGTCTGGAAGGTGCGCTGAAGATGCGTTACTCCAAGACCGAGCTGAAAGTGGGGGAGTTGCAACCCAACGTGCCGGTGCTGGCCTTCAGCGATATCCGGCTGCTGCCGCCCAGCTATCAGGGCGCAAGCATCAGCTCCAATGAAATCGATGGCCTGACCTTGCAAGGCGGCCACTTGAATTCAACCAGCCTGCGCAACGAGGCCGGCGACGAAAAGATGCAAGCCATGCTCGGTCATGTTCCGCAGCGTCAGGTCAGCAGCGATGGTTTCAACTTTGCTGGCGCCGATTACGCCTTCAATGACAAACGCAGTTCGCTCAGTGCCTGGTTCGGGCAATTGGAAGATATCTACAACCAGCGCTTTCTCGGCTTCAAGCACGGCGAGCCGTTGGGAGACTGGGTCCTGGGCGCCAACCTTGGCTATTACGATTCGCACGAAGAGGGCAAAAAGTTGCTGGGCAATATCGACAACCAGGCGTTCTTCTCCTTGCTGTCAGCCAAGCGCGGCGGCCACACGTTTTATGTCGGCTATCAGGGCATGTTCGGCGACAGCGCCTTCCCGCGGGTGTTTGCCAACATCTCGCCGCTGGGCAACGAGGTGCCGACCTACGAGTTCGCCTACACCGATGAACGCTCCTGGCAAGCGCGTTACGACTACGACTTCGCGGCCCTCGGCATGCCCGGCCTGACCAGCACCGTGCGTTACATCACCGGCAATAACGTCGACACCGGCAAGGGCTTTGAAGGCAAGGACCGCGAGCGCGATCTGGATATCGGCTATGTGCTGCAGAGTGGCAGCCTCAAAGGCCTCGGCATCCGTGTCCGCAATGTGATGGCGCGTTCCAACTACCGCAGCGATATCGACGAAAACCGCCTGATCCTCAGCTACACGTGGAAGCTGTTATGAGCCCGCGGTCACAGATCTGTGGTGCAGTCACCCATGACTTCGTACGTCACGCGATGGGTCTGGCCCTGATGATCGACATATTCCAGGGTCGCAGGCACAACCCCGCAGGCAGTTGCGGTGTTCGTCACTGAAACCACCTTGGCGATGTCCAGCGGCTGCGCCGGGTTGTACGAGGTGGCGGCTGGCTCGTTGCCGGCGGCCAGGGCCGAGGTGGCGGCGAGGGTCAGAAACAGGCTGATCAAGGTTTTCATTTTCCGTACTCCGTGTTGATTCCGATGGCTCAATTCTAGGCTTTGCCCGCGATCGATACAGGGGGCTCGGCCTGATTCAGCCTTACAGAAAACGTAACAATCGCTGGTTCTTTTTGATCGGGTACATATCCGTTTCTGCGGTAGCGGCGGCTGGCGGTTTCGCTCTTACAGCGAGTCACTTTGGAAAAGCCCCAAAGTAACCAAAGGGCTCTTGCCCCTTTCGTTCGGTGCCTCGCCCAGGCTCGGCATGCCCTTGCTCCGGTCCTGCTCCGTGGGCCCGCCGCCATCGGCCATCCATGGCCGGGGGCGGCTAACCCGGCATCCATGCCGGGTTGCCCACTGCGCAGAACCTCCGCTCGGCCTCTCGAGGGGGCGGTGCGTCAAGATCAAAAGCTGCAGGCGAGCTAACGCTCGGCCTGTTGAGTGGTGAAAAGCGCAGTGGTACGCAGATCCATTGTGGGAGCGGGCTTGCTCGCGAAGCAGTTGATCTTGCCGTTGCTTTGGCTTTGGCTTTGGCTTTTGATCTTGATCTGTTGCCCCTTTCCCAGAGGCGAACGCAGGCATTGCGCAGGGGGCACCGCGGCATGGATGCCGCGGTAGCCGCCCCCGGCCATGGAGGGCCGATGGCGGCGGGCCCCCGGAGCAATGCCTTCGTTATGGCATGCCGAGCCTAAGCGAGGCACCGAATGGCGGGGCAAAAGCGCTTTGGTTACTTTCGCGCTTTTCGAAAGTGACCCGCCGTAAGGGCGGAACCCTAGGTGGCCGTTACCGCAGAAATGGATATGTACCTAATCGTGGAGCGCCCCCGGGGCCGGTACAAATGTGTATACCAGCCCGAAGTCGAAGGGAGTAAAGGGCGGTGTAGACTGATCGCCTGTTCTCTTTTGGCAAGACAAGGGAGTGTGCCCAGCCATGATCGGTGCCGAGTTACTGTCCTCCGAAACCCTGACGGTGGGGTGGCTGATCTATGCACCGGTGCTGATCTGGGCCATTGCGCGAGCACCCTGGGTCGAACTGTTCAGCGACAGCCGCCGCCAGCATCTATTGTTCGGCACGGTGTTCGCGCTGTTCATGCTCTGGCTGGTGCGACGGGACTTCGACACCGGCGTGTCCTATCACTTCATCGGCATGACGGCGGTGACGTTACTGCTGGATTGGCCGTTGGCGATTGTCGGCGGATTGGTCGCGCAAACGGGATTGGTCCTGCTGGGGCGGCAGGACATGGCGGCCATGGGGGTCAACGGCGCGCTGCTGATTCTGCTGCCGGTGCTGGTCACCGAGTGCTGCGCCATCCTGGTGGAGCGCGCGCAGCCGCGTAACCCCTTTGTGTACATTTTCTGTTCGGGTTTTTTTGCCGCTGCGTTGTCGGCCCTGTTGTGCCTGATTCTGGCGCTCACGCTGCTGTGGTACGACGAACGTTTCGCCATGCCGTACTGGCTGACAGATTTTGTCGGCTACCTGTGGCTACTGATTTTCCCGGAAGCGTTTATCAACGGTATGGTGGTCAGCGCATTGGTGGTGTTCTGCCCCGAATGGCTGGAGACGTTCAATCGCACCCGCTACCTTTCGGCGCCCTGGAAAGACGACGATCCCAAATCTTGATCCACATCAAATCCAAAAAACGTTGCCGAATCCATGCTCTGGAAAACCTTCAGGAGCAATGGCATGAGTGTGTATGAGTGGGCCCGGCAGGAGTTGCGTCAGAGTCTGGATGTGGCGCAAGAGGTGGGCTTCGATCCGGGATTGAGCCTGCGCGCCTTGCTCAGTGCGGTGGTGCAGCAGAGCAAGGCAGTACGCAATATAGAAGACCTGGCCGATGAGTTGCGGTTTCTCGCCGAGAACCTCGACGAGGGCCAGGACTATGGCTTTATGCGGCCCTGAGGGGCGGGATCAGTGGCGCGGGTCGAAGTCGGCGCTGAACATCTCGTCCTCGGCATCGGGAGGCACCGGGATCTTGTGTTCTTCCGACGCCCAGGCGCCCAGGTCGATCAGTTTGCAACGGTCTGAACAGAATGGCCGGAACTTGTTCTCCGGGCTCCATTCGACAGGGGCGCCACAGGTTGGGCAATCGACGGTAGGGGTTTGGCTCATGACTGGCCTCCACGCAAAGTAAGGTAAAAATGATGCAGGCGTTCGACCTCGCTGTGCAGCCAGGCGAGGTCGCGGTCGTTGACCACCACATCGTCGGCATGGCTCACGCGGTCCTGTCGGCTGGACTGGGCCTTGAGGATCGCCTGGACCTGCTGTTCGCTGGTCTGGTCACGCTGCAGGGTGCGTTCGATCTGTAACTGTTCCGGGGCATCGATCACCAAAACCCGTTGGGTCATGGCGTACTGCCCGGACTCGATCAGCAGCGGCGAAACCAGAATCGCATAAGGCGATTGTGCCTTGGCCAGATGGTGAGTGATTTCTTCGGCGATCAGCGGATGCAACAGCGCTTCGAGCCAGCGGCGTTCATCCGGCACTTCGAAGATCAGCTTGCGCAGCGCCGCACGATCCAGTTGGCCGTCGGCTTGCAGCACACCGGGGCCAAAGTGCTCGGCGATCTTCGCCAGTGCCGGGCGACCAGGTTCTACCACCCAGCGAGCCGCATGATCGGCGTCCACCACGTGCACGCCCAGATCGATGAAGTGCTGGGCGGCCGCGCTTTTGCCGCTGCCGATGCCGCCGGTCAGGCCGAGAATCCAGGGTTTTTCCACAGGGGTATTCATTTCAAACCGACAAACTGCCAATAGAAGCCGGTTATTTGACCACCCCAGAGCAAGGCAATCCAGCCGGCAATCGCCAGATAGGGGCCAAAGGGCAGCGGAGTTGAGGTCTTCGCATCCCGCAGGCGCAGCAAAATCACCCCGATGATGGCGCCCAGCAGCGATGACAGCAGGATTGTCAGCGGCAGGATCTGCCAGCCGCCCCAGGCGCCGAGCATCGCCAAGAGCTTGAAGTCACCGTAGCCGATGCCGTCCTTGCCGGTGATCAGCTTGAACAGCCAGAACACCGTCCAAAGCGCCATATAGCCGGCCACCGCGCCCCAGAGCGCATCATGCAGTGAGACGAAGAGCCCGAAACTGTTGACGATCAATCCCAGCCATATCAACGGCAGCACCAGCACATCCGGCAACAGCTGGTGTTCGGCGTCGATCAGGCTCATTGCCAACAGGCCCCAGCTCAGGACCAGCACCATGCAGGCCTGCCAGCCGAAACCGAAATGCCAGGCGACGAACGCTGACAGCACGCCGCAGGCCAGTTCGGTCAGCGGGTAACGTTTGCTGATCGGCGTCGCGCAGTTCGAGCATCGCCCGCGTAAAAACAGATAACTGAGCACGGGAATGTTTTCCCACGCTCGAATCCGATGGCCACAGTCGGGGCACTCGGAGTGAGGCAGTATCAGGTTGTAAGCCGGGCCGGGGGCTTCGGGTGGCAAATCCAGGACGTCATGGGCTTGCAAGCGCCATTCACGCTCAAGCATTTTCGGTAGGCGCCAGACCACTACGTTGAGAAAACTGCCGATTACCAAGCCGATCACCAATGCGGTGATCGTGAAGGCCAGCGGGTCGAGACTCAGAAATTCGTTCAAGGACATATCAGATCGCTGAGCCAAGTTGGAAGATGGGCAGGTACATCGCAACCACCAGGCCGCCGACGATAACCCCCAGCACCACCATGATGAAAGGCTCCATCAGACTGGTCAGGTTATCGACCATGTTATCCACCTCGTCCTCATAGAAGCTCGCGACCTTGTCGAGCATGTCATCCAGTGCGCCAGACTCTTCGCCAATGGCCGTCATCTGGATCGCCATGTTCGGAAAGATGCCGGAGGTGCGCATCGCAAAATTCAGCTGCATGCCGGTGGAAACATCCTGCCTGATGCGTAGTACCGCTCGCTTGAACACGATGTTGCCGGTTGCGCCTGCCACTGAATCCAGGGCTTCGACCAGTGGCACGCCGGCGGCGAACGTCGTCGACAAGGTGCGGGCGTAACGGGCCACGGCGGACTTGTACATGAGCGCGCCAACCAACGGCAGTTTCAGCAGCCAGGTGTCCATTCGGTCCCGAAAGCCCGGGGACTTTTTAAAGGCATGGCGGACGCCGAAAACCAGCGCACCCAACAGGCCGAGCACCATCCACCACCAGGCCTGCAGGAACTCCGACAAGCTGATGACCATCACGGTGAACGCTGGCAGTTCGGCGCCGAACCCCGAGAACACCGACTCGAACTGCGGCACAACCTTGACCAGCAGAATCCCGGTCACAATGATCGCGACGAACACCACCGCCAGCGGGTAGGTCATGGCTTTCTTGATCTTGGCCTTGAGGCTTTCGCTCTTTTCCTTGTAGGTCGCCACCCGTTCCAGCAGGGTATCCAGAGCACCGGCCTGCTCGCCGGCATCCACCAGATTGCAGTACAGCTCATCGAAATATTGGGGCTTTTTGCGCAGGGCCGCGGCGAAGCTGTTACCGGCCGCGACTTCCTGTTTTACCTCGTCCACCAGTTTGCGCATGTTCGGGTTATCGAAGCCCTCGCCGATAATGTCGAACGATTGCAGCAGCGGTACGCCGGCTTTCATCATGGTCGCCATCTGCCGGGTAAACAGGGCAATGTCCAGGGCCTTGATGCGTTTACCGGCATTGAAAATGGACGCGGTTTTTTTCCGCACCTTGCCCGGGTTGATCCCTTGCTTGCGTAACTGGGCCTTGATCAGCGCGGGATTCTGGCCGGTCAATTCGCCGGTCATTTTTGTGCCTTTTTTGTCTGTGCCTTCCCAGGCATATACGCTGATTTTCGCTGCTTTGACCGCCATGTTCAGTCCTTGGTGACCCGATTGATTTCTTCAAGGCTGGTGATGCCTTGCATGGCCTTGAGCAGGCCCGAAGTACGCAGGTCGTTGAAGCCGTCCTTACGCATCTGGATGTCGATTTCCAGTGAATTGCCTTCGGCCATGATCAGCCGTTGCAGTTCTGGGGTGTTCTTTACCACTTCATAAATCCCTACTCGCCCTTTGTAACCGTTGTTGCACTGATCGCAACCAACCGGTTCATAGATCGTGAACGAGCCGATGCGTTCCTCGGGAAAGCCTTCTTTGACCAACGCCTCGCGGGGAATCTCGATGGGCTTTTTGCAATGACTGCACAGTTTGCGCGCCAGGCGCTGGGCGATGATCAGGCTGACCGAGGTCGCGATGTTGAACCCCTGAATCCCCATGTTGTGCAAGCGGGTCAGGGTTTGCGCGGCGCTGTTGGTGTGCAGGGTGGAAAGCACCATGTGCCCGGTCTGGGCGGCCTTGATGGCGATTTCGGCGGTTTCGAGGTCGCGGATTTCACCGACCATGATCACGTCCGGGTCCTGACGCAGAAACGAGCGCAGCGCCTGGGCGAAATCCAGTCCCTGCCTGGGATTGACGTTGACCTGGTTGATGCCTTCGATGTTGATTTCTACCGGGTCTTCGGCAGTGGAAATATTGATGTCGACGGTGTTGAGGATGTTCAGCCCGGTATAGAGCGACACTGTCTTGCCCGAGCCGGTAGGGCCGGTCACCAGGATCATTCCCTGTGGCTGCTTGAGCGCGGCCATGTACAGGTCTTTCTGGTCGGGCTCGTAGCCGAGGGCATCGATGCCCATTTGGGCACTGGACGGGTCGAGGATCCGGATTACCACTTTCTCGCCCCACAAGGTCGGCAGTGTGTTGACCCGGAAGTCGATGGACTTGCTTTTGGACAGGCGCATCTTGATTCGCCCGTCCTGGGGTTTGCGCCGCTCGGAGATATCGAGACTGGCCATGACCTTCAGCCGCGAGGCAATGCGGTTGGCCAGTTGTGTCGGCGGCCTGGCGACCTCCCGCAGCATGCCATCGGTGCGCATGCGCACGCGGTAGATTTTTTCATAGGGCTCGAAATGCAGGTCGGAAGAGCCGCTCTTGATCGCGTCGAGCAGCATCTTGTGGACGAAGCGCACCACCGGCGCGTCATCGGCGTCTTGCCCCACGAGGACGTCCTGTTTCTGGTCATCGACCGACTCGATGTCCAGCCCGTCGAGGTCGACATCGGCCATGTCTTCCAGACCGGTGGAATGGTTGTCGAAGAATTTTTCGATGGCGTCGCTGAGCTTGTCTTCTTCCACCAGAATGGCTTCGGTGCTCAGCCCGGTGCTGAACTGGATGTCGTTGATGGCCTGGTGATTGGTCGGATCGGAAATCCCCACGAACAGTTTGTTACCACGCCGCCAGAGGGGCAGGGCGTGGTGCTGGCGGATCAGCTTCTCACTGACCAGCCCTCGGGGTTGGGTGTCCTTGTCCAGGCAGTTGAGGTCCAGCAGGGCCATGCCGAAATGCTCCGAGGCCACCTCAGCGACCTGCCAGCTTTTCAGCAGTTTGTTTTGCACCAGATAGCTGACCAGCGAAATTCGATTGCGTTGGGCTTGTTGATACGCCTGTTGCGCACTTTGGTCAGTGATCAGCTCGGCCAGTACCAATTGCTTGGCCAGACCGCTAAGGGCGATGTCATTCATTGGAATACCGGACGCAGACAGTGAATGACTTATAGCCTAGTCAAGCAGTGGAACCAAACCAGTCGGGGTGAGGTGACAAAAAGTGTCAGATAGTGCGGATCCTTGGAGTAGGAAAGGTCTTTGCCGCGATCTCGCGCCCAGCAGGCAGGGACGCGCGCGGCTTGGCATGACCTGTGCTGTGCCTTGTTCAGATCATGAGATTTCGACTCATGCATGGAGCCTGTCTATGAAAAATCAAAAAGGTTTTACTCTGATCGAGCTGCTGATCGTGGTGGCGATCATCGGGATTCTGGCGACGTTTGCGTTGCCGCAGTATTCGAAGTACCAGGCGCGGGCGAAGGTAACTGCTGCTCTTGCAGAAATATCGGCACTGAAGGTGCCTTTCGAAGACATTATTAACCAAGGCACCGATCCCACCCTTGCTCTGATCGGCGGTACAGTAACCACTGGTAATTGCACTATTTCGGCATCGGGCACCTCCTCTACCGGTGTGGGCAGTATCGCTTGCACGATCCTCAATGCTCCAGGGCCGGTACTCAACAAGACCATTACGCTCTCGCGTACACTCAGCGGCGGCTGGACTTGTGTCACCACGGCTCAACAGCAATACACTCCTAAAGGCTGCACCGGTGCCGCTGACGCCTGAACCATTGTCATCCTGCCAATGCCCCACGTTTCACGACGCGGGGCATTTTTTTTTGCTCGTCATTTGTGGGCCAATTCAATAATCAAGAAAATCCCCGACAATTCATGGCTTTAGGCCTGCGTTAAAACCCGCAAGTTGCATGTAGATAATTTCGCAGTCATGCAATTTGCATGATTCCGGAAATTGCCATTATGGTTAACCTATTGATTTAAAAGGTTTTATTTTTTATGTCGCTGTTGGCACAGCGTTCGCACTATCTCCTGTAACCCTGCTGACAAGACACGCAGCAGACTTTCCAGAAATACAGGAGTTACTCGTATGAAGAAGTTCGCTATCGCTGCCGCTACTGCTACCGCGTTGACCCTGACCATGGCCAACGCTGCATTTGCACAGACCACCCAAGCGACTCAGGCACCCATGGTGCTGGCCGCCGGTGAAGTCACTGAAGCGAAAGAGGATGTTTCCGATACCTGGATCACAACCAAAGTCAAAGCAGACCTGGTCACCGAAAAAGGCATCCCAGGCACCGACATCAAAGTCGAAACCAACAAAGGCGTTGTTTCCCTGTCTTCCATGACCGTTCTGACAGATGCTCAGAAAACCACCGCCGTGGCTATCGCCAAGAAAATCAAAGGCGTCAAAGCGGTGTCCGCTGACGGCCTGAAATCCGAGTAAGACAAGGCTTCTCGCCTGGACCGGGAGAAGGAGCGGTAGACGGGCCGAGTCATACGTCTGCCGCAACTTGAGAGTTCATGCGAAGGCCACAAGGATGTGGCCATTACAGGCCCTGGCATTCGTGTCGGGGCCTGTTCTATTGCGGGCTACGCAAAACGACTGTGGGAGCGGGCTTGCTCGCGAATGCGGTGTGCCAGTCAACATTGATGCCGACTGACACACCGCATTCGCGAGCAAGCCCGCTCCCACATTGGTTTGTGGTGGATTTAATTCCCACGCTTGCTGGTGATTTGAACCAACCGGTTGCCTTCAAAGCGCAGGTACTGGTACATCCCGCTGTTGGGCCCGTAGGTCCATTCCTCGACTTGAAATTCTTCCCGTCGATTGGCGCTGCGCTTGTAGCCCAGCAAGTCGCGGGCAACGGGCTCTCCGCATTTTTGCAGCACTTCGCTGGACCTGTCCCCGACGCTGATCAATTGACTGCCACAACGCAAGGTCTCGGCCGCCGCTGCCTGGCCGGCAACCAGCAACAGAGTCAGGCTCAGAAGCCAATGTGCGCCCATCATTCGGCATCCAGATGCATGGGCGTGATAACGCGGCCATCGCTTTCTGCCTCGCCGAGGCTGGCGTCGATGAAGTACACGCGGTCATCGGCCAATTGCCCCTTGTCCACCAGATAATCCTTGATGCTGCTGGCCCGTTCTTGCCCCAGTTGACGCAACAGCACCTCGCTGGAACTCCAGAACGCAATCACGCCTTCCCGCATTTTTCTGCTGCGTTCTTCCTTGCCCAGATCCTTCCATTCGGCGGGCGGCTGGGTCTTGAGGCGTGTGCGGTAGATCCCTTCAAGCAGCGGGCCTTTCTCGTTGTCCGGTACGTCCAGCAACGAGGCTTGGGCCGGTACTTTATCACCGCGACGCTGGAGCATCTTGTAGTAGTTGTACTGGTATTCCCGCTCCAGGCGTTGCTCGGCAATCAGCGGGCCATCGCTGCTCTTGGCGGCGGTGCCTTCGATTTCCAGGCGCAGGGCCGGACGCTCCTTGAGCGCTTGGGACAGTTTGACCAGCGCCGTTTCGGCATCTTTGCTCAGGTCACTTGAGCCCGGTGCGAACGCCACGCTGCCCAAGTCTTCCGAACCACCGCCGCTGACCAGCCCGCCAATCATTTTGAATGGCGCTGCGGCGGCTTTCACGATCAGGTTGCGCAGGGTCTGCCAGATAATCGGCATGACACTGAACTGAGGGTTGTTCAGGTCGCCGCTCACCGGCAGTTCGATGGAAATCTTGCCGTCGACATCCTTGAGCAAGGCAATCGCCAGTTTCAGTGGCAGGCTCACCGCGTCCGGGCTGTCGACCTTTTCACCTAGTTGCAACTGCTCGACCACCACTTTGTTTTCAGCCAGGAGCTGGCCGTTGGTGATCTTGTAATGCAGGTCGAGATTGAGCCGGCCCTTGCGGATACGGTAACCGGCGAACTTGCCGGAGTAGGGCGTCAGGGTGGTCAGTTCTACCCGTTTGAAACTGGTGGCGATGTCCAGGCTGGCCATCGGGTCGAACGGATTGACCGAGCCCTTGATGGTCACCGGTGCATAGCGGTCGACCTTGCCTTTGATGTCGACGCTGGCCGGTTTTGCCTGGCGGCTGTCGATGGTGCCGATCTTCCCGTTGAGCTGTTGAACGGCGGTGGCGAAGTTCGGAGTCAGGCTGAAGTCGGCGAAGTTTGCCGAACCGTCATTGATGGCAATGCCGCCAATGTGGATACTCAGCGGTTTTTCTTTTCCGGCTGCCGGTTTGGCCGCAGTGGTGGTTGTGGCGCCGGAGTCGGCCGGTTGCGGGATCAACAGGTCATCGACGTTGGTGGTGCGATCATCGTTGATCATGAAGCGTGCATAAGGCTGGAACAGGTTGACCTTGTCGATCGACAGGCTGTCGCCGTGCTGATAGTTCAGGCCTTCGAGCACCAACTGTTGCCACTTGAGGAAGTCGCGGGTTTTCAGAGTGTCGAGGGTATGCAGCTGATCGACCTGGGCTTTGCCTGTGACGCTGAACGCCAGCGGTTCGGTGCTTTTCAGGTCGACCGCCAGATCACTGCCCAGCATGCCGCTGCGCAGTTCGAGACGAATGAACGGGTTGATGTAGGACTGGGCGACGCGCAGGTCGATGTCCTTCGTCTGCACGTTCAGTTTGGCGCTGATAGGGGCCAGATTGACCACGCCGTCCGCTGTGACCTTGCCTTGCTTGCCCACGCCGGTGTCGAGCTTGAGGTTGAAAGGTGAGCCATTGAGGCTGTCGAAATTTTGCAGGTCCAGGTTCAGCGGACCCACCTCCAGCGCGACCTCCGGTTGTGCCTTGCGGTCGGCCAGATGTACCTGATAGTCACGTAGCTGCACGTCTTTGAGCAGCACCTGCCAAGGCTTGCTCGGCGCGGTCGGTTCAGGCTTCGGCGAATCGGCTGCTGCCGGCGTGCTGGCTGGCTCGGCATTGGCTTTGTTGGCCGCTTTGGATGGCTGACTGGCGAACAGTTTTTGCCAGTCGAGTTGCCCGTCGGCTTCGAGGGCGGCCCAGGTTTCCAGTTTTTTGCTGCGGATCTTGCCGACCACCACTTGCTGTTTGGCCAGGTCCACAGTGGTTTCGCTGATGTCCAGCCGCTCGAGCTTCACCAGGGGTCGACCGTCCGGCGTCTTGATCGCGAAAGGCGCGACACTGACGGCAACGTTGCTCAGCAGCAGCTCGGTTTCTTTGGCCAGGTTGAGTTTGTAGTCGGTGCTGAGGCTGACGACGCCCTCTTCGAGTGCGAGTGGCACGGCATCACGCACATAGGGCCAGAAGGATTTCATCTTGCCGTCAGTGATTTTCAGCTTACCTTCGGAGGCGATCGGGATCAGGCTGAAATTACCGGTCCAGTCGATCTGTCCACCTGCCGGGCCGACGGCGACCAACGTCATGTCGGCGCTGTCTTCGGGCAGGGTGCTGAGGTTTTTCAGTTCGAAATCGAGTTTATCGTAGAGGAACTCGATGGGTTCGCTGGGCCGTGCATCCTCGAAATGCAAGGAGCCGCCGGCCAGTTTGATCCGCTCCACGCGCAGCGGGAATGGTTTGGCGTCCGGATCGACCGGGGTCGGTTCGCTGGCGGGGATTTTGAACAGGCCGAGCAGGTTGAGTTTGCCGTCCTTGCCGAAAAGGATTTCGGTCTTGGGTTTGTCCAGTTCGATATCGGACAAGTGCAGCGCCTTGGTCCAGAGGCTATCGATCTGCAGGTTAGCGTACAGACGTTCGAAGCCCACCTGTTCCTTGCCCGGCTCGCCGATGACCAAGCCCCAAAGGGTGACTTCAAGGCTGAACGGATTGAGTTCGATCCGCTGAATCGTCGCAGGTGTCGTGGCGTAGTTGGCCAATTGTTGGTTGGCGATTCGCAACGCGATGCCCGGCAAAATCAGAAACCCCAGCAGGCTATAAAGAGCCAGGGCAGTCAACAAGGCGCCGATAGCGCGAATCAATCCTTTGGGCATGTGCGGCTTCATCTGTCGGAATCGGAGTGCCTTGGAGTATGGCATGCGTTTGCGGTTCCGAAGCAACCAGGCTTTATAGGAATTATCTGATTATCGGTGCGAATTTTCAGAGCTGCAGAATCAGCGTTTTCAGTGGCGGCTGCTGATCCATCGATGGGAAATCGCTGCCCGGTGTCAGCGCTGTCCACTCGCGCACCGGGCGCCCGGCCTTCTCTGCGCAGCGCAAAACCTGCTCGCGCCAATCGTCCATGCTGACCTTCGCCAGGTTGTTGCAGCAGATCAGTACGCCATCGTCGGCGGTGGTCAGCAGTGCCGGTTTGAGCAGGCTTTGGTAGTCGCGCAACAGGTCGACCGTGCCGAACGCACTCTTGGCCCAGGCCGGAGGATCAAGCAGCACCAAATCGTACTGACGCGGGTCCAGACGTTGATAGCTCGGCAGTTTCTGGCCGCGACGCTGGCTGATAGGCAGACCGGCCAATTGACGAATTGCCGGGAAGTAATCGGACTGAATGAATTCCATCGTTGGCAATTGCGGGTTGAGCAAGCCGTTCTCACGGCCGACCGCCAGATTGCCTTCGGCAAAGTCCAGGTTACACACCTCGCTCGCACCACCCGCTGCGGCGCTGAGGCCGACGCCACAGGTGTAGGCAAACAGGTTCAGCACACTTTTGTTTTTGCTGTGCGCCTTGACCCAGCCGCGAGCGTTGCGCAGATCGAGAAACAGCAACGGGTCCTGGCCAGCGTGGCGCCCGCGCACCCGGTAGTTCAGTCCCCATTCGTGGCCGATCAAATCTTGCAGGGCGGCTTCGTCGGCGCGGTAGACGGTGTCTTCGCGGTCGATGCGCGAGTTACCACGGGAACGGTCGTTGTAGACCAGCAGGGTGTCGAGGCCCAACTGCTGATTGACGATCTCGTGCAGTTGCAGAAGAGCGTCACGCTCCAGCGCCTGATGAAAGCTTTGCACCAACAGTTGCGGGCCGTAGCGGTCGATGGTCAGGCCGCCGACGCCTTCCTGGCTGCCGTGGAACAGGCGATAGCAATCGGTGCCTTGCTGATGCAGCTCGGCAAACAGGTCCTGACGATGATCGAGGGCGGCGCGCAGCGCCTGATTCAAGGAAGACATGCTGGGCGCCTTGCAGGAGGGAATTGGGGCGCGGGAGTTTAACAGCTTGGACGATGAAGAACCTGTACCTGTAGGAGCGAGGCTTGCCCGCGAAGACGGCGGGACAGTCAACATCAATGTCGCCTGACACACCGCTTTCGCGGGCAAGCCTCGCTCCTACAGGGATGTGATGGCCAATTCACAACATGGGCTCATTGGTTCAGGCGTTGATCGATCAGCCCTTGCACCACGCTCGGGTCGGCGAGGGTCGAGGTGTCACCCAGGCTGTCCAGTTCGTTGCAGGCGATCTTGCGCAGAATTCGCCGCATGATCTTGCCCGAGCGGGTTTTCGGCAGGGCCGGGGCCCACTGGATCAAGTCCGGTTTGGCGAAGCTGCCGATTTCCTTGCTGACATGCGCCAGTAATTGTTTCTTCAATTCGTCGTTGGGTTCGGTGCCATTCATGGGCGTGACAAAGGCATAAATGCCCTGGCCTTTGACGTCGTGGGGGTAACCGACCACGGCGGCCTCGGCGATGCTGTCGTGCAGCACCAGCGCGCTTTCCACTTCGGCCGTGCCGATGCGGTGCCCGGAGACGTTGATCACGTCGTCGATACGGCCGGTGATCCAGTAATCGCCGTCCTCGTCGCGACGTGCGCCGTCGCCGGTGAAGTAGTAGCCGGGGTAGGGCTTGAAGTAGGTTTCGATCATCCGTTTCGGGTCGCCGTAGACGCTGCGGATCTGCGCCGGCCAGCTGGACTTGATGGCCAGTATGCCGCTGCCGGCGCCTTTGATTTCCTTGCCGTGTTCGTCGAGCAATACCGGTTGCACGCCGAACATCGGTTGCGTGGCGCAACCGGGTTTGACCCGTTGGGTGCTGACCAGCGGGCTGAGCATGATGCCGCCGGTTTCGGTCTGCCACCAGGTATCGACAATCGGGCAGCGCTGCTCGCCGACTGTATTGAAATACCACTCCCAGGCTTCCGGATTGATCGGTTCACCGACGGTGCCGAGTAACCGCAGGCTCTCGCGGGACGTTTCCTTCAATGGCTCGGGACCTTCACGCATCAGCGCACGCAGGGCAGTCGGGGCGGTGTAGAAGATGTTCACATGGTGCTTGTCGATCACCTGCCAGAAGCGCGAGGTGCTGGGGTAGCTCGGCACGCCTTCGAAGATCAGCGTGGTCGCTCCGTTGGCCAGCGGCCCGTAGACGATGTAGCTATGGCCGGTGACCCAGCCGACATCGGCGGTGCACCAGAAGACTTCACCGTCGCGATAGTCGAACACGTACTTGAAGGTCATGGCGGCTTGCAACAAGTAGCCGCCAGTGGTGTGCAGCACGCCTTTGGGTTTACCGGTGCTGCCGGAGGTGTAGAGGATGAACAGCGGGTCTTCGGCGTCCATCGGCTCTGGCGGGCAGTCATCGCTGACGTCGCGCAAAGCCTGGTGGTACCAGATGTCCCGATCCTGGACCCAGCTAACCTGGCCTTGGGTGCGTTCGACCACGATCACGGTGTTCACGTCGGGGCAGCTTTGCAGCGCGGTGTCGACGTTCTGTTTGAGCGGCACGAATTTACCGCCGCGCACGCCTTCGTCGGCAGTGATCACGGTGTGGCAATCGGCGTCGAGAATCCGGTCACGCAACGAGTCCGGGGAGAAGCCGCCGAACACCACCGAATGAATCGCACCGATTCGCGCGCAGGCGAGCATGGCGTAGGCGGCTTCGGGGATCATCGGCATGTAGATGCACACGCGGTCGCCTTTCTTCACGCCACGGCCTTTGAGCACGTTGGCCAGTCGGCAGACGTTGTGATGAAGTTTTTTGTAGGTGATCTGGGCGGATTCGGCGGGGTCATCGCCTTCCCAGATAATCGCGATTTGATCACCGCGTTTTTCCAGGTGACGGTCGATGCAGTTGTAACTGACGTTTAACTGTCCACCCGCGAACCAGCTCGCTTCACCGGTTTTCAGGTCGTAACGCTGGACGGTTTGCCACGGCGCGCTCCAGTCGAGAAAGCGTGCGGCCTGTTCTGCCCAGAAGGTGCTGGGGTGTTCGATGGATTGGCGGTACAGGCGTTGGTAGTCATCTTGACTTAACTGTGCAGCCCGGCGGATGGCATCGGCTTTGGGGAACGTGCTGATATCGAACATGACGGTTCCTTATTCTTGTTTTGCGACAAGAGGGGAGCTGCGCGACCCTCGTAGGAGCTGCCGGAGGCTGCGATCTTTTGATCTTGTTTTTTACAATCAAGATCAAAAGATCGCAGCCTCCGGCAGCTCCTACAGTGATAGCGCACGCCACCGATTTTGCGGTAAACCCGGTGCCGTGGAACTGTCGATATTGCAAGCTGTAGGGGCAGGCAAACCGCCCCTTCAGCCTATCACCCGCGGTGACGACCGCGGAAGTAGTTGATCAAGCCTTGGGTGGAGGCATCGTCGGCCGGGGTTTCTTCGCTGCCGACCAGGCGGTTGTAGACGCCTTTGCCCAGCTCCTTGCCCAACTCCACGCCCCACTGGTCGAAGGCATTGATGCCCCAGACCACGCTTTGCACGAAGACTTTGTGTTCGTACATTGCCACCAGTGCGCCGAGACGACGCGGGCTGATACGTTCGACCACCAGGGTGTTGCTTGGACGGTTGCCCGGGATCACCTTGTGCGGCGCGACTTTTTGTACTTCCTCTTCGCTCAAGCCCTTGTCGCGCAGTTCGGCTTCGGCCTCGCCCAAGGTCTTGCCCAGCATCAGCGCCTGGCTTTGCGACAGGCAGTTGGCGTACAGCCACTGGTGATGGTCGGACACCGGGTTGAAGCTGACGATTGGCACGATAAAGTCGGCCGGAATCAGTTGGGTACCTTGGTGCAGTAACTGGTGATAAGCGTGCTGACCGTTGCAGCCGACGCCGCCCCAGATCACCGGGCCGGTATCGGTGGACACTGGCGTGCCGTCCTGGCGTACGCTCTTGCCGTTGGATTCCATGTCCAGCTGTTGCAAGTGTTTGGTGATGTTGCGCAGGTAGTGGTCGTACGGCAGGATCGCGTGGCTTTGCGCGCCCCAGAAGTTGCCGTACCAGACGCCGAGCAACGCCAGCAGTACCGGCATGTTCTGTTCGAATGGCGCGCTCTGGAAGTGCTGATCCATGGTGTAGGCACCGGACAGCAGCTCTTTGAAGTTCGACATGCCGATGGCCAATGCAATCGGCAAACCGATAGCCGACCACAGCGAGTAACGCCCACCAACCCAATCCCACATCGGGAAGATGTTTTCTTCGCGAATACCGAACGCTACCGCTGCCGCGTTGTTGCTGGAAACGGCGATGAAGTGACGGTACAGCTCGGCTTCCGAACCGCCCTGAGCCAGGTACCAGGCGCGTGCGGCCTGGGCGTTTTTCAGGGTTTCGAGGGTGTTGAAGGATTTCGACGAGACGATGAATAACGTGGTCTCGGCGCGCAGCTTCATGGTCAGTTCGTGGAATTCACTGCCGTCGATGTTCGCCAGGTAATGGCAGCGCACGCCTTTCTGGGCGTAGGACAGCAGCGCTTCGGACACCAGTTCAGGGCCGAGGAACGAGCCACCGATGCCGATGTTGACCACGTCAGTGATCGGCTTCTCGGTGTAACCGCGCCACAAACCATCGTGGATGCGGCCCACGAGGTCGGTGATCTGGTTCAACACCTTGTGTACATCGGGCATCACGTTGACGCCGTTGACCGACAGCTTGTCGCCCACCGGGCGGCGCAGTGCGGTGTGCAGGGCGGGGCGGCCTTCGGAAGAGTTGACGATTTCGCCATCGAACAGCGCTTTGATCGCGCCTTTGAGGTCGACTTCGTTGGCCAGGCCCACCAGCAGATTGCGGGTCTGGGCGTTGATCAGGTTTTTCGAGTAGTCGAGAAACAGGCCGCAGCTGCTAAGGGTGAATTGAGTAAAGCGCTGCGGATCGGCATTAAAGGCTTCGCGCATGCTGAAATCCTGCATGGCTTGGCGGTGGTCATTCAGCGCTTGCCAGGCGGGCAGAGCGGTAACGTCGTGAGGAGTGCGGTAATACGCCATCGCTGCGGTTTTCCTTTTTACTTGAACGGCCTTTTGAACACTAAAAATCCCGGAGCGCTGTGGGTGGGCGTCCGGTCAACTGCGTCGACACGATTTCATGGCGCAGGGCGAATACAGTAAACCTCGCGCTGCAATCTGTCTTGACTTTGTCTGACCTGCTCCCGGTACTTTTTTAACATTTAAACCGGGAGCGGTCCGACAAACGGAAGGCTGACAGAGGAGGGGCTCGATCAGGCGACCTGAACCGGAATGGCATTGCTGGTGTGGCTCAACTCGTTACCCGGCGCCATGTAGAGCATGCGCGGCTTGAAGTTAAGCAGTTCGGCTTCGCTGTAGTGGGCGTAAGCGCAGATGATCACGCGGTCGCCGACCTTGGCCTTGTGCGCCGCGGCACCGTTGACCGAAATCATGCGCGAACCTTCTTCGCCACGAATCGCGTAGGTGGTGAAGCGTTCGCCGTTGTCGACGTTGTAGATCTGGATCTGTTCGTACTCACGGATGCCGGACAGGTCCAGCCATTCACCGTCGATGGCGCAAGAGCCTTCGTAATCGAGTACGGCGTGGGTAACTTCGGCGCGATGCAGCTTGGCCTTGAGCATGATGGCGTGCATGAGTGTTTCCCCAGGTCGGAATCGAACGGCGGGCAGTTTGCCCGAAGGCTTTGGAGGCAGCAATACAGTCTGGAAACGACGTAGATCTAATGTGGGAGCGGGCTTGCTCGCGAAAGCGGTCTGACAGTCAACGATGATGTTGAATGTGATGGCCTCTTCGCGAGCAAGCCCGCTCCCACATTGGTTTTGCGGTGCTCAGGCTGGCGCGTCGAGGTTCAAATGCAGGTTGTCGATCAACCGCGTCGTGCCCAGGAAGGCTGCCACCAGAATCACCAGATCCCGATCTTCCGCCGTCGCCGGACGCAAGGTCAGCGCATGACGAATTTCCAGATAGTCCACTCGCAGACCGGCGGCTTCGAGTTGCTTGATCTGCTCGTTGATCAACGTCGGGTAATCCCGCTCGCCCTGTTTAATTGCATCGGCAATATGGGTCAGGGTGCGATAGACCACCGGCGCGATGGCCCGCTGTTCTTCGTTGAGGAAACCATTGCGCGACGACAGCGCCAGACCGTCGGCCGCACGTACGGTAGGCTCACCGATAATCTGGATCGGCATGTTCAAGTCATGCACCAGGGCGCGAATCACCGCCAATTGCTGGAAGTCTTTCTGGCCGAAGATCGCCAGGTCCGGCTGGACCATGTTGAATAGCTTGCTGACTACGGTCGCTACCCCTTCGAAATGCCCCGGACGGCTGGCGCCGCACAGGCCCTCGGACAGTTGCGGAACACTGACGCGGGTCTGACCGGCCATGCCATCGGGGTACATTTCTTCGACGGTGGGTGCGAACAGCAGATGGCAACCGGCCTGAAGCAGTTTCTCCTGATCGGCGGCCAGGGTTCGCGGGTACTTGTCCAGGTCTTCGCCGGCGCCGAACTGCAGCGGGTTGACGAAAATGCTCGCGACCACGAAATCCACCCGTTGGGTGGCTTTGGTAATCAGCGCGATATGCCCGCTGTGCAGGTTGCCCATGGTCGGCACGAAGCCGATACGTTTACCTTCGCTACGGGCGCGGGCCACGGCGGCCCGCAGTTCGCGGACGGTTTTTACGGTGTTCATGCAGAGAATCCGTGTTCGATGCCAGGGAAAGTCGCCGCTTTGACTTCAGTGACGTAAGCGCTCAAGGCTGCCTGGACGCTGGTTTGGCCAGTCATGAAATTCTTCACGAATTTCGGCACGCGGCCGGTAATGGACAAGCCCAGCATGTCGTGCAGGACCAGCACCTGGCCGTCGGTGCCACTGCCGGCGCCGATGCCGATCACCGGGATTTTCACCGCCTGGGAGATTTCTTCGGCCAGTTCGCTGGGCACGCATTCGAGCAGCAGCATGGCCGCACCCGCCTGTTCCAGGGAAATCGCGTCGGCACGCATTTGCCGCGCCTGGTTCTCGTTGCGGCCCTGGACTTTATAGCCACCCAGGATGTTGACCGATTGCGGCGTCAGCCCCAGGTGCGCGCACACCGGGATGCCACGTTCGGCCAGCAGACGGATCGAGTCCGCGAGCCACAATGCTCCTTCAACCTTGACCATGTGTGCACCGGCCTGCATCAACAGGGCGCTGTTGGTCATGGTTTGTTCGAGGGTGGCGTAGGCCATGAAGGGCAGGTCGGCGAGGATCAGGGCATCGGTGTTGCCGCGTTTGACGGCTGCCACGTGGTAGGCCATTTCGGCGGTGGTCACCGGCAGGGTGCTGTCGTGACCTTGCAAGACCATGCCGAGTGAGTCGCCCACCAGCAGCACTTCAACCCCAGCCTCGTTGCAGGCGTGGGCGAAGGTCGCGTCATAGCAGGTCAGCATGGTGATCTTTTCACCTTTCTGCTTGAGGCTCTGGAGCGTGGTCAGGGTGATGGCTGGCATGAAAAAATCCTCATTACAGGCGCTATGGAAACTACTGCGAGTAACGCGCGTGATTCGTCATTTATACAGGCGCACCTTCTTTCGTGGTGCTTGTAAGGCCTGGATTGCGCCCTATGGCGCCGCGTTGGCGGCAGCGGGACGCCTATAGTCGTGAGGAGAACCCGGGAAGTCAATTGCGTGTGTTACCGCGTTGTTACGCGTGGGGTGTTACCGGCGTTACTGATGCGATTCAGCAGGTTTTTGCTGATGCAAATCTTTGATACGACAGAAACCATTGTGGGAGCGGGCTTGCCCGCGATGGCGGACTATCGGTCAACATTGATGTTGAATGTAAAGTCGCTATCGCGGGCAAGCCCGCTCCCACAGGGTTTTTTGTCAATTTTAAGAGAAGCGTTCCAACCCGACGAACGGGCAGGCAGCGAGTAATTCTGCGAGGGTGCGGCCATCGGCCAGGCGCAGATCAGCCGGTGCCAGCTCGGCCAGCGGATAGAGCACAAAGGCCCGTTCCTGCAGGTGATAGTGGGGAACTTTGAGGCGAGGTTCGTCGATCAATCGATCGCCGAACAGCACGATATCCAGATCCAGCGTGCGCGGGCCCCAGCGTTCAAGGCGCTCGCGGCCTTGTCCGTTCTCGATGGCTTGCAGCGCATCCAGCAGGTTCAGCGGCGCGAGGCTGCTGTCGAGGGCGGCGACCGCGTTGGTGTAACGCGGTTGACCGGGCAGCAGCGAGTCGCTTTGATAAAACCCGGAAACCCCGATCAGTTCGGTTTGCGGCAATTGCGCCAGCGCTGCGACAGCGCTGCGCAACTGTTCGGCGGGGTCAGCCAGATTGCTGCCCATGCCGATGTAGATGCGTTCCATGGCTTATTCGCCTGTAGCGCTCGGTGCGCCGGCCGCGCGCTTGCGCTTGGCACCGCCGCTGCGACGACGTTTGCGTGGAGCACCGGTACCGTCGTCCTTGCCGCTGAGGTCGCGGATCATGTCCCTGCGTTCGCTGTCGTTGGCGTCCTGATAATCGGTCCACCATTCGCCCAGGCCATCGGTCTGCTCCCCGGCGCTTTCGCGCAGCAGCAGGAAGTCGTAACCGGCACGGAACCGCGGATTGTCCAGTAACAGGTCGGCGCGTTTGCCGCTACGCCGTGGCAAGCGCTCCTGCATGTCCCAGATCTCTCGGATCGGCATGGTGAAGCGTTTCGGAATGGCGATGCGCTGGCACTGCTCGGCGATCAATTCGTGAGCGGCTTCCTGCATCGCCGGAATCGGCGGCATGCCGCGTTCTTGCAGGCGCAACACACGCGCCGGCAGGGCAGGCCAGAGCAGGGCGGCAAACAGGAACGCCGGGGTGACCGGCTTGTTCTGCTTGATTCGCAGGTCTGTGTTGATCAGTGCTTCACTGATCAACGTGTGGGTGTACGTCGGGCTGTACTCCAACGCTGCCGCACTCGCCGGGAACAGCGGATCGAACAGCTGCAGGTCGACCAGCATTTCGAAAGTGTCCGCTGCATGGCCGGAGAGGAACAACTTGAGCACTTCTTCGAACAGACGAGCCGACGGGATCTCACGCAACAACGGCGCCAGTTCGCGAATGGGCGTGGCGCTGTGTTTTTCGATGCCGAAATTCAGCTTGGCGGCGAAACGCACGGCCCGCAGCATCCGCACCGGGTCTTCCTGGTAGCGTTGCTTCGGATCGCCGATCAGGCGGATCAGGTGATTGCGGATGTCGTGTACGCCGTTGGCGTAGTCGAGAATGCGCTCGCTAACCGGATCGTAATACAAGGCGTTGATGGTGAAGTCGCGGCGTTGCGCGTCTTCTTCCAGAGTGCCATAGACGTTGTCACGCAATATGCGCCCGCTTTCATTACGAGACGATTGGTTGCTGTCTTCGTCTTCGTCGTTTTGCGGGTGATTGGCGCGGAAGGTCGCGACTTCAATGATTTCGCGGCCAAAGTGGATATGCACCAGTTTGAAACGCCGACCGATAATCCGCGCGTTGCGGAATTCGGCGCGTACCTGTTCAGGCGTGGCGCTGGTGGCGACGTCGAAATCTTTCGGCGTGATGCCGAGCAGCATGTCACGCACACAGCCGCCGACCAGGTAAGCCTGGTAACCGGCGTTCTGCAGGCGTTCGACGATATTCACCGCGTAACGGCTGAACTGTGCCTTTTGCAGCGAATGTTGGCCGCTGTTGAGCACTTCAGGCGTACTGCGAATGTGTTGCGTATGACGCTTGGGAGAACGGAATGACTGGAACAACTTCTTCAGCATGGGATGCACTGTTTGAAGGAATGTTCGGCCATAACGAAGAATGACCGCATGATGGGCGGGGATTCTAGCATTTAGTCGGGGGATGGTGTAGGAAGCTGCGCAAGCGTGTGAAGAGGATGTCGGCAGCAGGGGTAAACGGCAGAAACCACAAGGGGAGCCGAAGCTCCCCAAGAAGTAGTTGCATGCTCTATTTTTATTATTGGTTTCGGGCTTCTTGTTTTTGTTGAGCGCCCTCGCCATGAAGTTTTCCTTCATGACCCTCCCAATCGGGAGCCAAGAGCAAACGGATTGCTTTGGTCGCTGTGTTGCTGTGATCGTTCGATCCAACCAGTTCAGGCACTGTCTTGAGACAGTTTTTTATTATTCTCGGCCTGGTCGTGGGGCAAGCCCCAAATGCAACGCCTCTCCAAAAGAATCAGTTAGCTACGCCTCTCGCCGTCTTGTTTTTATTGTGCGTGAGTCGATTCGTCTTATTTTTATTGTCTTGTACATTGCTTGTTATTGTTCTTGTACTAAACATATAGCAGGGTGCGTGCCAACTTTTGCGAGGCCCAGTAAAACAAGGGGTTAGGCGGGCTGATGGTGTTTTTCGAGACCCAAAAAAACCGGGGCTTCGTTACCGTAAGCCCCGGCTTCTGTTACGCGAAAAAGCCGAGGTAACAGTTTTTTCACAATGTCATGTGTTACCCGCACATGCGACAGGTGCGGTTCAGCTCTCGCTGGCTACCCCGGTCTTGCGCCGCGGAATGCCCAGGCGCTGACGGCGCTCCCACAGGCATTTGCGACTGACCCCGAGTTTGCGGGCCAGTTCGGTTTCGGTCATGTGATCCTGATGCTCGAGCACGAAGTGCTGGAAGTAGTCTTCCAGGGACAAATCTTCGGTCGGTTCGTGGCTGGTGTTACCGGCGCCGTTGCCCTGCTGCGGCGCCAGGCCGATGAAGTCGTCGTCATCCAGATCGCTCAGTTCGATGTCGATGCCCAGCAGCTCGGCGGAAATTTCCGGGCTTTCGCACAGGATCACCGCGCGCTCGACCGCATTTTCCAGCTCGCGAACGTTACCCGGCCAGGAGTAATGCCGAATGGCCTGTTCGGCATCCTGGGCGAACTTCAGATCGGTACGGCCGACCCGTGCGCTCTGCCGCGCGAGGAATGCAGTGGCAATTTCATTGACGTCTGCGCCGCGTTCGCGCAAGGCCGGCAGTTTCAGGGCGATTACGTGAAGGCGGTAATACAAGTCTTCACGGAACTGCCCGATCTTCGCCAGGCTCTTGAGGTCCCGGTGCGTCGCGGCAATCAGGCGTACATCGACCTTCTGCGACTGGACCGAGCCCACCCGGCGGATTTCACCTTCCTGCAATACGCGCAACAGGCGGGCCTGGGCTTCCAGTGGCAGTTCACCGATTTCATCGAGGAACAAGGTGCCGCCGTCCGCCGCTTCCACCAACCCGGCACGCCCGGCACTGGCGCCGGTAAACGCGCCTTTTTCGTGGCCGAACAATTCGGACTCGATCAGGCTTTCCGGAATGGCCGCGCAGTTCACCGAAATCATCGGCGCCTTGGCGCGTTTAGACAGGTTGTGCAGGGCGCGTGCGACCAGTTCTTTACCGGTACCGGACTCGCCCTGGATCAGGACATTGGAATCGGTTGGCGCGACTTTGCGGATCTTGCTGTACAGGTCCTGCATCGGCGGGCAGGAGCCGATAATGCCGATTTCGCCGTTGCTGTTGTCGACACCATTTTTCGCAGCACCATTGCTCGTCTTGCCGACGACCGGTTCACCGCTGGCTTGCGCCGATTGCCGGTCACGCAGGATTCGTGCGACGGCCTGGAGCATTTCGTCGTGATCGAAAGGCTTGGCGATGTAATCCACCGCGCCCATTTTCATGGAGTCGACGGCCGAACGCAGGCTGGCGTAACTGGTCATGATCAGCACCGGAGTGCCCTGGCCAAGTTTGATCAACTCGGTACCGGGGGCGCCCGGCAGGCGCAGGTCGCTGACGATCAGGTCAAATGTGGGAATGCTGAAACGCTCTTGTGCTTCCTGCACGGATCCGGCTTCGCTGACCTGGTACTGGTTACGTTCCAGCAGACGGCGCAAGGCGGAGCGGATAATTGTTTCGTCTTCGACGATCAAAATGTGCGGCATTGATTCGATACTCTCGACGGTCTCAGTTCACAGCGGACGTCGCTTCGACATGACGCGGCAAAGTTACCCGGATACGGGTGCCGCGTTGGCTTTGAACATCAGCCGGGCTGTCGATGGTGATTTGTCCATAATGCTCTTCAACGATGGAATAGACCAGTGCAAGGCCCAGACCGGTGCCTTCGCCAGGGTCCTTGGTGGTGAAGAAAGGTTCGAACAGTCGGTCCATGATGCTCGAGGGAATACCACTGCCTTCGTCTTCGACGATCAGATCGACCGTGTGTTCGCCGGCTTCGCTTTTGACTCGCACCGCACTGCCCGGAGGCGAGGCGTCGCGGGCATTTGAGAGCAGGTTGATCAATACCTGGGCGAGCCGCTGCGGGTCACCTTCGACCCAGTGGTCGGGATCGCACAGGTTATAGAACTGTACTTCGAAATTGCGCCGGTTCAAGGCCAGCAGGCCGATGGCATCCTGGGCCACTTCCGCCAGACAGACGGGCTCGTCACTGTGCTGATAACTGCCGGCATGGGCGAAGCTCATCAGCGACTGAACGATGCGTGACACGCGTTTGGTCTGCTCGAGGATCTGCCCGCTGATTTCCGTGAGTTCGGTATCGTCCTCACGCTCTTCGCGCAAGTTCTGCGCGAGACAGGCAATGCCGGTGATCGGGTTGCCGATTTCATGGGCCACGCCGGCCGCCAGTCGACCGATGCTGGCCAAGCGCTCGGAGTGCACCAGTTTGTCTTCGAGCATCTGGGTTTCGGTCAAATCTTCCACCAGCAGCACCAGGCCACTGTTACCCGGCGCCAGCGGTTCATCGATCGCCGCTTTGTGCAGGTTCAGCCAGCGCGTCTGACCGTCGAGGGCCAGGTGCTGTTTGTGCAAATGCTCGTCCGGCAGATTGATGAAGCCTTGCAGCAGTTCTCTCCACGGATCGCCAATGGTGCTCAGGCGCGAACCGACCACACGCTGCGCGGCAATCCCGGTCAGTTCCTCCATGGCTTTGTTCCACATGAGGATTTCCTGATCCTTGGCCAGCGAGCACACGCCCATCGGCAATTCCTGCAAGGTCTGGCGGTGGTAGCGGCGCAGGGCATCGAGTTCAGCGGCAAGACCGGTGAGGCGCGAGTGGTAGTCCTCAAGACGGCTTTCGATGAAGTGGATGTCTTCGGTGACGTAGTTTTCTCCGCCAGCCTTGTAGGGCAGGAAGGTTTCGACCATGTCCTGCGCCACGCTTGGCCCCATCAGGCCGGAAAGGTTGGCTTCGATACGGTCACGCAAACGGCGCAAGGCGTATGGCCGGCGTTCATCGAACGGCAGATAGAGGTCACGCAGCGCCTGTTCGACTTCTTTCTGTGCTGCCTTGGCGCCCAATGGTTTTGCAAGCTGCGTGGCAAATTCCTGAGGCGAGGCTGCATGCAGTTCGCGGCGTTGCGGGCGGCGAACGTTGTCCACCGCACAGGCTTCGGCGGCGCTGGCTTCTTCAGGGCTGGCGTTGGTGAACAACGAGATCAGCGTGAACATCAGCACGTTGGCAGCCAGCGAGGCGATTGCTGCCATGTGCCAGCTGGTGTCGTCCAGCACGTAAATCATGTTCAACAGCGGAATGTAGAAGCCTTGCAGATTGCCGACCAGCGGCAGCAGCATGGTCACCAGCCACACCAGAATCCCCGCCAGCAGGCCTGCGATGAAGCCGCGACGGTTGGCGGTCGGCCAGTACAGCACCGACAACACCCCTGGCAGGAACTGCAACGTGGCGACGAAGGCGACGATGCCGAGGTTGGCCAGGTCCTGCTCGGCACCCAGCATCAGGTAGAAGCCGTAACCGGCCATGATGATCGCGACGATCAGCGCCCGGCGGGTCCATTTCAGCCAACGGTAAATATTGCCTTCGGCCGGCGGCTGATAGAGCGGCAGCACCAGATGGTTCAGCGCCATCCCGGAGAGCGCCAGCGTGGTGACGATGATCAAACCGCTGGCCGCTGACAATCCGCCGACATAGGCCAATAGCGCCAAGGCTTTGTTGTTGGCGGCGATGCCGATGCCCAGGGTGAAGTATTCCGGATTGGTCGTGGCGCCGAGTTTCAGCCCTGCCCAGAGAATCAGCGGCACCGCGAGGCTCATCAACAGCAAAAACAGCGGTAAACCCCAGCTCGCACTGACCAGCGAGCGCGGGTTGAGGTTTTCGGTAAAGGTCATGTGGTACATGTGCGGCATCACGATCGCCGAGGCGAAGAACACCAGCAGCAGCGTGCGCCACGGGCCTTCCTGCAATGGTGTGTGCAGGGCGGCGAGGGCGGTCTGGTTTTGCAGCAGCCACAGTTCCAGCTGCTGCGGGCCGTCGAACACGCCGTACAGCGCATACAGGCCGACGCCGCCAATCGCGATCAGTTTGATCACCGATTCGAAGGCAATCGCGAACACCAGGCCTTCATGTTTCTCGCGGGTAGCGATGTGGCGTGAGCCGAAGAAAATCGTGAACAGCGTAATCAGTGCGCAGAAGCTCAGCGCCACGCGATGCTGCACCGGCTCGCGGGTGAGGATGCTGATGGAATCGGCCACTGCCTGAATCTGCAGTGCCAGCAACGGCAGCACGCCGATCAGCATGAAAATTGTCGTCAGTGCGCCGGCCCAAGTGCTGCGGAAACGAAACGCGAACAAGTCGGCCAGGGACGAGAGTTGATAAGTGCGGGTGATTTTCAGGATCGGGTACAGAAGCACCGGCGCCAGCAGAAACGCTCCGGAAACCCCGAGGTAGCTGGACAGAAAACCGTAGCCGTACTGATAGGCCAGGCCCACCGTGCCGTAAAACGCCCAGGCACTGGCGTAGACGCCCAGCGACAGGGTGTACGTCAGCGGGTGGCGAATGATCGCCCGGGGGATCATCCCCCGTTCGCTGATCCAGGCCACGCCGAACAGCACCGCCAGGTACGCGGCGCTGATCAGGATCATCTGGGTCAGGCTAAAGCTCATCGGCATCTTTTTGGCTCTGCAGGATGAAGGTCACGACAATCAGAATCAGCCAGAGCAAATAAGGGCGATACCAGGCGCCCGTGGCGTCGATCCACCAATCCATGATGGCCGGGGAGAACAGATAAATCCCCACTACCAGGAGCAGGACCAAGCGATAGATGTACATCCCGGCCTCTCTTTTTTATGCGCGTGCCCGAAAACGTGCGGCGATGGTAACGGATGGGCGCGCCACTGCAAGTGGCATCACTGCAGTTGCGCTTCAGGCAACGTCAGTGTGCGCGGGATCAGCGATGCATCCCAGTGGGTAATCCCCCAGTTCAGCACTTGCCGTGGCGTGGCGTCATTCAGTTCGGTCGCCGGTTTGTGCCCCAGCGCCCGCAATGCGCGCAGCAACAGCGGCGTGGCCTGATCTTCGGTCAGCGGCGGCGAGCGATAGGATTTGCCGAGTTTGTGGCCGTCAGGCTGGGTAATCAGCGGGATGTGCAGGTAGCGCGGTTGCGGCAGGCCCAGCAGTTCTTGCAGATAGAGCTGGCGCGGCGTGGAATCCAGCAGATCGGCGCCTCGCACGATATCGGTGATGCCTTGCCAGGCGTCGTCCAGCACCACTGCCAATTGATAGGCGTAGAGCCCATCGCGGCGGCGGATCACGAAATCACCCACCTCCCGCCCCAGATGTTGACGGAACTCGCCCTGCACCCGGTCGATGAAGTGGTATTCCAGTTCCGGTACACGCAGGCGGATCGCGGCGTTCTCGGTGCCGTGCCCTGCGTTGCGGCAGAACCCGGGATAGATGCCGTGATACGGCTCCAATTGCTTGCGCGAGCAGGTGCAAGCGTAGGCCAGGCCCTGATTGAACAGGCGATTGATGACTTCGTCATAGGCAGCGTGCCGGTCACTCTGTCGGACCATGTCGCCATCCCAATCGAACCCGTAGCTTTCCAGCGCCTTGAGAATCGCTGCCTGAGCGCCGGGCTCTTCCCGTGGCGGATCGAGATCTTCCATGCGCACCAACCAGCGGCCGCCGACCGAACGGGCGTCGAGGTAGGAGGCCAGTGCTGCGACCAGCGAACCGAAGTGCAAGTGGCCGCTGGGTGTAGGAGCGAAACGGCCGATGTAAAGAGGGGAAGTCGTAGCAGTCATGGACGAATGTTACTTCTCTGGTCGTGCGCAAGTCCCTGTGGGAGCGAGCCTGCTCGCGAAGGGGGCATCAGCTCCAACATTAGTGTTGCCTGACACACCGCATTCGCGAGCAGGCTCGCTCCCACAGATTTGCTGCCAGGGCAAATGTCAGAAACAAAAAAACGGAGCGTTCGCACGCTCCGTTCTTCGTTCAAGTCGCCAAGATTACTTGCCGACTTGCTTTTCCTTGATTTCCGCCAGGGTCTTGCAGTCAACGCACATGTCGGCGGTAGGGCGGGCTTCCAGTCGCTTGACGCCGATTTCGACGCCGCAGGACTCGCACCAGCCGTATTCTTCGTCTTCGATCAATTGCAGGGTTTTGTCGATTTTCTTGATCAGCTTGCGCTCGCGGTCGCGGGCGCGCAATTCGAGGCTGAATTCCTCTTCCTGGCTGGCACGGTCTGCCGGGTCAGGAAAGTTGGCCGCTTCGTCTTTCATGTGATCAACAGTACGGTCGACTTCCTGCATCAAGTCCTGTTTCCACTTGTTCAGGATCTTGGTGAAGTGAGCGCGCATGGGCTTGCCCATGTACTCTTCGCCCTTCACTTCTTTGTAGGGTTCGAAGCCGCTGATCGACTGGTTCTGCTGTTGCTTTGCTTGGGTGGGCATGAAATGGACCGCCTCTACTCTTGTAATCCATTGCGCAGGATTGCTCCATCACCGACACCTGCCGGCCCTGCGGCTGCAAGCGGGCGAACTTACCAGATCAAATCGGACCGCGCTACTCCCGGATGTCGAGCCCGCGGCCCGTGGGCCTTGCAAAAGATTGCAAAGCCTTGCCTGGTGGCTCTGGAGACCTGATCAATTATTGATTTTAGTCAAACCTGGAGCATACGCTTGAACCGTTTGAGACCAGCGTTATATGGGCTCTGACCGCTTTAGGTTCTCGCTCGTTCCTGCGCTTGGGTAGAATCGATTCTTTTCCCCGTTGTAAGGAAGGCTAATGGCTCTGTCCTACAGTGCGCGCAGTCGCGCTATCGAACCGTTTCACGTCATGGCCCTGCTGGCGCGAGCCAACGAGTTGCAAGCAGCCGGGCACGACGTGATTCATCTGGAAATCGGCGAGCCGGACTTCACCACCGCCGAGCCGATCATCCAGGCCGGCCAGGCCGCGTTGACGGCGGGGAAGACCCGTTACACCGCTGCCCGCGGCATTCCTGAGCTGCGTGAAGCCATTTCGGGCTTTTATCAGCAACGTTACGGGCTGAACATCGATCCGCAACGAATTCTCATCACGCCCGGCGGTTCAGGCGCGTTGCTGTTGGCCAGCGCCTTGCTGGTGGACCCAGGTAAACACTGGCTGCTGGCAGACCCGGGTTACCCGTGCAACCGGCATTTCCTGCGGTTGGTGGAAGGCGCGGCGCAACTGGTGCCGGTCGGCCCGGACGTGCGTTATCAGCTGACCCCGGACCTGGTGGCGCGCCACTGGGATCACGACAGCGTCGGCGCCCTGGTGGCATCGCCGGCCAACCCGACCGGGACCATCCTGACCCGCGACGAATTGGCCGGGCTCTCTGCAGCGATCAAGGCCCGCCACGGCCATTTGGTGGTCGACGAGATCTACCATGGCCTGACGTACGGCACGGATGCGGCCAGCGTGCTGGAAGTCGATGACAGCGCCTTCGTCCTTAATAGTTTTTCCAAGTATTTCGGCATGACCGGCTGGCGTCTCGGTTGGCTGGTCGCGCCAGAAGCGGCGGTCGGTGAGCTGGAGAAGCTCGCCCAAAACCTCTACATCAGTGCGCCGAGCATGGCCCAGCACGCCGCATTGGCTTGCTTCGAACCCGCCACTATTCAAATTTTCGAGGAGCGCCGCGCCGAGTTCGGACGACGTCGTGATTTCCTGTTGCCAGCCCTGCGTGAATTGGGCTTCGGTATTGCCGTAGAGCCGGAAGGTGCTTTCTATTTGTACGCCGATATCAGCAAGTTCGGCGGCGATGCCTTCGCGTTTTGCCGACATTTCCTCGAAACCGAGCACGTCGCGATTACGCCGGGCCTGGACTTCGGTCGTTATCAGGCTGGGCATCATGTGCGGTTTGCCTACACCCAAAGTCTTCCACGTTTGCAGGAAGCGGTTGAGCGGATCGCTCGTGGTTTGCGGAGCTGGCAAGGCTGATGCGTTTTCATCCTCCCCTCGAAGAAGGTCGCTTGATTCGTCGCTACAAACGTTTTCTCGCCGATATCGAAACCGTTAGCGGCGAGTTGCTGACTATTCACTGCCCAAACACCGGTTCGATGCTTAATTGCCAAGTCGAAGGCGGGCAGGTCTGGTTCAGCCGTTCCAACGACCCCAAGCGTAAATTGCCCGGCACCTGGGAAGTCGGGGAAACCCCGCAAGGGCGGTTGTTCTGCGTAAACACCGGGCGCGCCAACGGTTTGATCGAAGAGGCGTTGCGGGCCAATGTCATCACCGAGCTGAACGGCTTTACCGAACTGAAGCGCGAAGTGGCCTACGGTCAAGAGAGCAGCCGCATCGATTTCCGTCTCGACTACCCGAGCGGGCCAGCCTATGTAGAAGTCAAAAGCGTCACCCTGGGCTTCGATGGCTCGTTGGTGGCGGCATTTCCAGACGCAGTGACCCAGCGCGGGGCCAAACATTTGCGGGAGTTGGCGCATTTGGCCCGGGACGGGATTCGTGCCGTGCAATTGTATTGCGTGAACCTGACCGGCATCGACGCCGTGCGTCCTGCTGAAGAAATCGATTCGGCCTACGCGGCTGCGTTACGCGAAGCGGTGGCGTGCGGGGTCGAAGTGCTGGCGTATGGCGTGCACTTGACCCACGAAGAGATGGTGGTTGATCGGCGCCTGGAGGTGCTGTTAAACGGTTAGCCAGATCCCTTGCTCGTCTTCGCGGCAGGGAATGGTGGTCAGGGATTGCCCGGCGCACGGGCCGGCGACGCATTCGCCGTCTTCGATCAGAAACAGTGCGCCATGGGTGGCGCACTGGATCAGGCTGTTGCTGGGGTCGAGAAACTGGTCGGGTTTCCATTCCAGTCCGACGCCCCGGTGCGGGCAGCGATTTTCATACACATACACCCGGCCGCCCCGACGCACGGCGAAGAGCTTTTGACCATCAACGTCGAAACCGCGACTGCTGGCGTCAGCCAATTCGGCGCCTGTGCAAAGAAGCTTCATGTCTATCCTCAAGTCCCGCAGCTCGTGAGCGGATATGTCCGAGCTTGACGTTCAAATGCAAGCAAATATCAAATGGCCGCTCACCCCCAGGGCGATTGCCGGAGGCCGAGGATACTTGGCCTGTTCTCTCGATGCCCGGCAAAACTTTTCAAGGAAGCTGTTTATGCGCCTGAGTGCGACCTGCCAATGACCGTTCTGGTTAAACCCCGTGCATTATTCATTGGCCTGAGCCTGCTGTGTTTGCTGGCGATCTGGTTGTCGCTGGCGTTGGGTCCGGTGAGTTTGCCGTTGTTCGACACGTTACGCGCGGCGTTGCGGCTGATGGGTTTACCCATCGCGCCCGACGGGTTGGAGCAGGCCGAGTTGATCCTGGGGCGGATTCGCTTGCCGCGAACCTTGCTCGGCTTGGCGGTGGGCGGCGTTTTGGCGCTGTCCGGCGTGGCGATGCAGGGCCTGTTTCGCAACCCTCTGGCCGATCCGGGATTGGTGGGAGTCTCCAGCGGCGCGGCATTGGGCGCAGCCATCGCGATTGTCGGCGGCTCGGTGTTCGGCGGTCTGCCGGAATCCTTCGGGCCTTACCTGTTATCGGTGTGCGCGTTTCTCGGTGGGCTGGGTGTAACGGCGCTGGTCTATCGACTGGGGCGACGCAATGGCCAGACCAACGTCGCCACCATGCTGCTGGCCGGTATTGCATTGACTGCCCTGGCCGGTTCGGCGGTAGGGTTATTCACCTATCTGGCGGATGACGCGACCCTGCGCACCTTGACGTTCTGGAACCTGGGCAGCCTTAACGGCGCCAGTTATTCGCGACTTTGGCCGTTGTTGCTAGTGAGCACCGGTGTGGCGCTGTGGCTGCCGCGTCGGGCCAAGGCCTTGAATGCATTGTTGCTGGGGGAGTCAGAGGCCGGTCATCTGGGTATTGATGTCGAAAGGCTTAAGCGCGAACTGGTGTTCTGCACGGCACTGGGCGTCGGCGCGGCGGTAGCGGCAGCGGGGATGATCGGGTTTGTCGGCCTGGTGGTGCCGCATCTGGTACGGCTGCTGGCCGGTCCCGATCATCGGGTGTTGTTGCCGGCGTCGGTATTGGCGGGGGCCAGTCTCTTGTTGTTTGCCGATCTGGTGGCGCGGCTGGCCCTGGCGCCGGCCGAGTTGCCGATCGGGATTGTCACGGCTTTCATCGGTGCACCGTTCTTTCTGTATTTACTGCTCAGGGGGCGTGCCTGATGTTGCGCGCGCAGAATCTGCAAATCCGGCGAGGCCGAAAGATTGTCCTTACGGGCATCACGCTTGAGCTCAAACCGGGCGAAGTGCTCGGCGTGCTGGGCCCCAATGGTGCCGGTAAAAGCACATTGCTCGGTGCCCTATGCGGCGAATTGCAGGCGGACCACGGCAGCGTCTGGCTCGATGAGCGCGAGCTGAATCATTGGGCCGGGGCGCAGCGAGCCCAGCGTTTGGCGGTGTTGCCGCAGGTGTCGACCCTGGACTTTGCCTTTCGCGTCGAAGAAGTGGTCGGCATGGGGCGTTTGCCTTATCAAAGCGGCCGGGTCAGGGATGACGAAATCGTCGCCGCCGCGCTGCACGCGGCCGATGCGCAGCACCTGAGTGGTCGTAGTTATCTGGCATTGTCCGGTGGTGAGCGTCAGCGGGTGCACCTGGCACGCGTCCTGGCGCAGTTGTGGCCGGGGGAGGCGGGGCAAACGTTGTTGCTCGACGAACCGACGTCGATGCTCGACCCGCTGCACCAACACACCACTCTGCAAGCGGTGCGCGAGTTCGCCAATCGTGGTGCCGCGGTGCTGGTGATCCTGCATGATCTGAACCTGGCGGCACGCTATTGTGATCGTCTATTACTGCTCGAAGGTGGGCGTCCCGTGGCGCTGGATACGCCGGAGCAGGTATTGCGCCCGGAACCGCTCAAGGCCGTGTTCGGGCTGGAAGTACTGGTGCAACCGCACCCGGAGCGTGGGCATCCGCTGATCATCGCCCGCTGAGCATTTCATCGAGGTGAGAACATGCGTGTGATGGTGATCCTGGCTGTGCTGTTACTGAGTGCCTGTCAGCATGTGCCGGTGGTGCCGCCACCCGTCAGCGGCGAGATCCGGGACCTGCGCAGCGGGCAAACCCTGACCGCGCAGGAACTGCTTGCACGGTTGGCCAAGCCTTCGCGGTTGATCGTCGGCGAGCAGCATGACAATCGTGATCACCATCAACTGCAATTGTGGTTATTACAGACGCTGAATGAGCGGCGGCCCCAAGGCAGTCTACTGCTGGAAATGCTCACGCCGGATCAACAAGTGCGCGTCGATCACGTTAAGCATTCTTCACCGCTACCCGCTGACTTGCCCAATGCGTTGGCCTGGCAACCGGGTTGGGAGTGGAATCTGTACGGGCCGATCGTTGGTTTTGCCCTGACTCAGCCGTACCCGTTGCTGGCGGCCAATCTGGATACGCTTGAAGTCCGTAATGTCTACGCCAACCCCCCGGCATTGAGCGGTTCGCGCTCCAACGCCCCGATGGTCAAGGAGACGTTGCTGGCACAAATCAGCGATTCCCACTGCGGCTTGCTGCCCACATCGCAAATGCCCGCGATGCTGGCCGTCCAGCAGCAACGTGACCGGCGGATGGCCGGGCGATTACTGGCCGCCCCTGCGCCTTCACTGCTGTTTGCTGGCGCGTACCATGCACGCAAGGATGTCGGGGTGCCGATCCATGTGCAGGACTTGGGTGAGTCTGAAGCGCCGATGGTATTGATGCTGGCGGAGCGGGGCGCAGAGGTCACGCCGGCCATGGCCGATTACGTTTGGTATACGCCCGCCACGCCACCGCAGGATTACTGCGCGCAAATGCGTAAACAGTTCGGCAAGCAGTCAGGGCAGTAAAACCTGGCGAGTTTTCCACAGGCAAAAAAAGACCCGGCAAGAGCCGGGTCAAATAACCGTGATTAGCCTGATGAGGAGATAATCTGAGAGTCCGAACCAAGGGCTTTTCAGAATATCGACCAGTCTCGCGACCAGTTGTGATAATCATAGCGATTCTCATTACCAAGTCAACCGCTGATTTTCAATTTCTGTGGATCTCACCAGTTCCTTTGGTGAAGGCCTTGCAATCATTGCTCTTCAGGCTGTGTGCGTAAGCGTAATTACCCGTTCAAATCTTGTGGCGTGACGAGATGGCGTCCAGTTGTTTGTTCAAAGCTTCCTTGCGTTCGGCGGGAATGTCGTTCCAGTGAACATCCATCAGTGCGCCTTCGATCGCATACAACAACACCTTGGAAGCCCGAAAACCGCGCGTGCGCACGGCCCGATAAGCATCCACAGCTCCCAGCCGACGCAAGTCCGATGCACTGTGGATGCCCACGGCATGCAGCCATTGCGCCGACGTCTTGCCAAGATTCTTCAGGTGTTGCAGTTCATCATTCATCAAGCCTCCTTGCGACAGCCGAACGGTGCGTGGGCGAGCCTCTCAGCAGTGTAGCCATCAGTAGGAAAAGCGTGATTGTTTGGTCGGTTTCGACGTAAAAGCTTCTAAGACGCGGGCTCTGGAAGTGGCGGGAAAAGGCTGCGAGTGCGGTCGGAAGGTGTGAGTTTCGGGGGGTAAAAAAAGTACAAGTCCAGCGCAAGGCAGGTGCGCCGGACTTGGTAGAGCGTCGCTTTTAGCGGGTGCGATAACGCAGTCGCGTACCGAAATTCATCGACATCAGAATCTCATCGGCACTCAGCTCTGGCGGGAAGTACGCGCCGGAGATCTGTGCGTGGGCCAGGCTCGCGCCTTCCAGGGAAGAGTTGCGAAAGTCGATGCCGCGCAAGTCGGCGGAGCGGAAATAGGCATCGGTGAAGTCGACGCCGTCGGCGTTCAGTTCACGCAGATCGAGACCACGGAAGTCGCCACCGACCATGTCGATGGGGCCATCTTTCGGGCGCTCGTTGTTAAAGCCTGTGATGTCGTCTTTGTGCAGCAAGGCATAAAGCGGGGTGTCGAGAAGTTTCGGCTGGCTCATGTCGCATCACCTGATGGTTTTATGGCGCCAGTATAGTGCCACTATTTGATAGCCGTGAAGCCGGTGAGGGCTTCACGGTTGAAATAGTTTCTTACAGGCCTGGCAGACGTTGGCGGATCTGCGCAACGACGGTATCGAGCGTGCCACTTTCATTGGTCTGGACGCGTTTGCTGCAGAGAATTTCTGCTGGCGTCAGGGCCTCGCGGCTGGCTTGCTGGACGGCGATAACGGCCAGGTTGGCGTCGGACGGATCGTTATTGTCTGCCTGACGTTGCTTCAGCCAGCTCTCGATCACCGCTTGCGGTGCGTCGCAGTCGAGGATGAGGAACGGCGCGCCCGTGGCTTCGGCGATTTTTGCCGCGCCGTCGCGTTGGTCGCGCTTGAGGTACGTGGCATCGACCACCACCGGGAAACCGGCATGCAAAATTACACCGGCGATTTCATGCAGACGGCTATAGGTGGCGGCGCTGGCGTCAGCACTATAGATGCCGGCCTGCGGGTCGTTCGGTACGATTTGCTCGCCGAACATACGCTTGCGCTCGACGTCGGAACGCAGGCGAATGGCGCCGAGGGCTTCCACCAGGCGCATGGCCACGTGGCTTTTACCGACAGCGGAAACACCGTGGGTAATCGCCAGGAAACGCGAAGGAATGGTGCTGTAGCTTTCCGCCAGATTGGCGTAGTTGCGGTACTGACGCAGCGTGGTAGCGCGCTGCACCGGATCGGCCTCGGCCGGCATGCTGAACAGGCTGACCTTGGCGCGAACCAGTGCGCGGTAGGCTTTATAGAAGTTCAGCAGCTCAAGGCCCTGATAGTCGCCGGTCAGTTCCAGGTATTGGCTGATGAAACGGCGCGCCAGGCTCTTCAGGCCACGGTCTTCCAGGTCCATGGCCAGGAAGCCGGTGTCGGCGTAAACGTCGGTGAAGCGGAACGGTTCGTTGAACTCGATGCAGTCGAAGATCACCACGTTGCCGTCGATCACGGTGGCGTTGCCCAAGTGAATGTCACCGTGGCATTCACGAATGAAACCGTCGGCCTTGCGCTGGGCGAATAGCGGCTTGAGGCGTTCGAAGCTGCTTTCGGCCCAGGCTTGCAGCGCCTCGAGTTGTAGCAGATCGGCCTTGTCGCTGAGGAACGGACGGATCTGTTCGAAGTTCTGCCGTACCGGCGCCATCACGCTGTCCGGCGTACCGGCTTCGTGCTCGGCAGGCACTTTCGGCGCGCTGAGGTGGAATTGAGCGATCTGCGCCGCCATCTCGTCGATGTGCGTGGTGGTCAATTCGCCATTGGCTTGCAGAGTGCTGAGCAATTGGCTTTGTGGGAACTGACGCATTTTAAGGGCGTAATCGACAACCGGGCCATCGCCACCCAGTTGCGGCGCCTCGGCGCTGCCAGTGATAGGCAACACTTCCAGATACAAATCATGGGTCAGGCGCTGGTTCAGGCGCAGCTCTTCAGCACAGAAATGCTCGCGAGCCTCGAGGCTGGTGAAGTCGAGGAAGCCGAAATTCACTGGCTTCTTCACTTTATAAGCGTAGGGGCCGGTGAGCAGCACCCACGAAATATGGGTTTCGATGACCTGAAACCCTTCTACGGGATGCGGGTAGAGGGCCGGGTTTTGCAGGGCAGCGATCAGGGACTGGCTCACAGGCGATCCTTCAGAGTCTGGGAAAAATTCAAGGCCGCCATTATGGCCGCAAGTCTGCTCGACGCAAACCTCAGCGGGCTTCTGTTGAGGATGAATAAAGTGCGTATAATCCGCCGCCATGACTCGTACTCGATCCCCCCGCACCCCCAAAAAACCACCTTCCAAGGGCATGCGCCCCTGGCTGGGCTGGGCCCTTAAACTCAGCCTGGTCGGCCTTGTGGTGCTTGCCGGGTTCGCGGTTTATCTCGACGCTGTGGTCCAGGAGAAGTTCTCCGGCAAGCGCTGGACCATCCCGGCCAAGGTGTACGCGCGCCCGCTTGAGCTGTTCACTGGCCAAAAGCTGAGCAAGGAAGACTTCCTCACCGAGCTCGATGCCTTGGGCTACCGACGCGAAGCCGTCAGCAACGGCCCTGGCGCGGCGGCGGTCAATGGCAATACCATCGACTTGAATACCCGTGGCTTCCAGTTCTATGAAGGCATGGAGACAGCTCAGCCTGTGCGCGTGCGCTTCTCCGGCGATTACGTGGCCGAGCTCTCGGCGACCAACGGTTCGAAGCTCTCTGTGGTGCGACTGGAGCCGCTGCTGATTGGCGGGATTTACCCGAAAAACCTTGAAGACCGCATCCTGATCAAGATCGATCAGGTTCCGCCGTATCTGCTCGAAACCCTGGTTGCCGTAGAAGACCGGGATTTCTACAGCCACTGGGGCGTGTCGCCGAAGTCGATTGCCCGAGCCATCTACGTCAACACCTCGGGCGGCAAGATGACCCAAGGTGGCAGTACGCTGACGCAACAGTTGGTCAAGAACTTCTACCTCACCAGCGAACGCAGCCTGACCCGTAAGCTCACCGAAGCCATGATGGCGTTGTTGCTTGAGTTGCATTACGACAAGCGCGAAATTCTTGAGGCTTACCTCAATGAAGTGTTCGTCGGCCAGGATGGTCAGCGCGCGGTGCACGGTTTCGGCCTGGCCAGCCAGTTCTTCTTCGGGCAGCCATTGTCCGAGCTGAAACTGCATCAAGTCGCTTTGTTGGTGGGTATGGTCAAGGGGCCGTCCTATTACAACCCGCGTCGCAACCCTGAGCGGGCGCTGGAACGGCGCAATCTGGTGCTCGATGTTCTGGCGGAACAAGGCGTTGCCACCGCCGAACAGGTTGAGGCGGCGAAGAAAATGCCACTGGGTGTGACCACTCGCGGCAAGTTGGCCGACAGCTCTTTCCCGGGCTTCCTCGACCTGGTTAAGCGTCAGTTGCGCGAAGACTACCGCGACGAAGACTTGACCGAAGAAGGTCTGCGGATCTTCACCAGTTTCGACCCGATCCTGCAGATGAAGGCCGAAGCCTCGGTCAATGACACGTTCAAGCGTCTGTCCGGGCGCAAGGGTTCCGATGAGGTTGAGGCGGCCATGGTCGTGACCAACCCGGAAACCGGCGAAGTCCAGGCCATGATCGGTAGTCGTCAGGCGAGTTTTGCCGGCTTCAACCGGGCGCTGGACGCGGTACGACCGATCGGCTCGTTGATCAAGCCGGCGGTTTATCTGACAGCCCTCGAGAAGCCAAGCCAGTACACGCTGACCACTTGGCTGTCGGACGACTACTTCTCGGTCAAAGGCGCGGACGGTCAGGTCTGGAAACCGCAGAACTATGATCGCCGTTCCCACGGTACGGTGTTCCTTTATCAAGGGCTGGCGCATTCCTACAACCTGTCGACCGCACGTCTCGGCTTGGCGGTGGGCGTACCGAATGTCTTGAAGACCCTGGCGCGTCTGGGGGTGAGTCGGGAATTTCCGGCGTTCCCGTCGATGTTGCTGGGTGCCGGCGGTATGACCCCGATCGAAGTGGCGACCATGTACCAGACGCTGGCCAATGGTGGGTTCAATACGCCGATGCGCGGGATTCGCAGTGTGCTGACTGCCGAGGGCGAGCCGCTCAAGCGTTATCCGTTCCAGATTCAGCAGCAGTTCGATCCGGCGTCCATTTACCTGATTCAGAGCGCCATGCAACGAGTCATGCGTGAAGGCACCGGTAGTTCGGTTTATAACGTGTTGCCGAAAACCCTGACCCTGGCCGGCAAAACCGGTACCAGTAACGATTCGCGGGACAGTTGGTTCGCCGGTTTCAGTCAGGATCTGCTGGCGGTGGTCTGGCTGGGGCGCGATGATAACGGCAAGACACCGTTCACCGGTGCCACCGGTGCGCTGCAGGTCTGGACCAGTTTCATGCGAAAGGCCGATCCGCTGCCGCTGGACATGCCGCAGCCGGACAACATTGTTCAGGCCTGGGTCGATTCGCGCACGGGGCAAGGTTCTGAAGGCAGCTGCCCAGGCGCAGTGCAGATGCCGTATATTCGCGGCAGCGAACCGCCTCCCGGTCCCGCTTGCGGTGGCGAAAGCCCTGCTGAATCGGTGATGGATTGGGTCAAGGGCTGGATGAATTAAGCAAAGAGGGTTTCAAGTGAACAAGTGGTTGATTCCAGCAGTGACCGCCGTAGCTTTGCTCAGCGGCTGCTCCACCGTACAGCGTGGTTCGATCCCGGTTGTGGACTCCGGCAGCGCCGTCTCCAACAGCGAACGGATTTCGGCGAATGGCGGTTTCCGGCAGTCGACGGTAAAACGTCCTGCACAAGCCCAGACTCAGGCAATCCCGCAAGGTGATACTGGCGTCGTCGTGATGGTGCCGGGTGGTGGCGCTGTTTCCTCGGCCCCGATCAGCACTTCGCCGATTACCCCAGGCCCGATCACTCCGGGCCCGATCGATACCTCGCCGGTTCAGTCGGCACCGATCAACCAGGGCAGCTACAGCATGCCATCTACGCCGAGCGGAATTCCTTCGGCGAGCTCCGGCGGCCTGTCTGCCGATGAGCAACTGGACGGTCCGGTTCTGGCGTTGTTGACCACTGCCCAGCAGCAACAGGCCAGTGGCGACCTTAATGGTGCGTCTTCCAGCCTCGAACGCGCCCAGCGTGTCGCGCCGCGTGAGCCGCAAGTGCTTTATCGTCTGGCCCAGGTACGTATGGCTCAAGGCGATGCGGCTCAGGCCGAACAGTTCGCTCGTCGTGGTTTGACGTTCGCCAATGGTCGTCCGGCTCTTCAGGCCAGCTTGTGGGAATTGATCGCCCAGGCGCGTGAGAAACAGGGTGACTCCGCCGGTGCAGCGTTGGCGCGTCAGAAGGCCAAGGTCTCGCTGTGATGGATGCACGCTTCCCGAAGATTGCCGAACAGTTGCTGTTGATCGAACGCGAACTGCGCGTTCAGGGCTGGTGGGACGAAGTTCCGCCGTCCGCTGAAGCGCTTTCAAGTGTCGAGCCGTTTTCGGTGGATACGCTGGATTTCGAGCAATGGCTGCAATGGATCTTCCTGCCGCGCATGAAAACGATTTTGGAGCAGGATCTACCCTTGCCAAACGCATCGGGAATCCAGGAGATGGCCGAAATGGTCTTCGCCGCCCGCAACGTCCAAGGCAAGGATCGGCAGCTTCAGGTCTTGCTCAAAGAGTTCGACCTGTTGATCACCGCCTCTCGCTAACTCCAATCCGTTGTAGGAGCCGTAGGAACCGTAGGAGCTGTCGAGTGAAACGAGGCTGCGATCTTTTGATCTTGTTCTTAAAAGCAAAATCAAAAGATCGCAGCCTCGTTTCACTCGACAGCTCCTACATGCAGTTTTTCGCAATCTGTTTCTGTGCTTCGGTGATGCGCTCCTGACGTTGTTGGTCGGTCAGACGGCGCATCTCACCGTCGACATCCTCCCGTAGTCGCGGATTGTTCTGCAGTTGAGCCAGGTTGGTTCGAGCCTGTTCGCAGAATACTTTTAGCTGGGCTTGCTGCTCGGCAACCTGCTTTTTCACTTTGTTGTCGATAGCCTGTTGATCGCCTATGACGTTGCTGCGCGTTGGCGTACCTGGTTTGCCGACGGGCGGGGCGGGCGTCACCACGAGGGCGGGCTCCTGGCCTGGGGGCGGTTGCGCATCGAAATGGGTAACGCCCTGGGCATCGACCCATTTATAGATCTGGCCCGCCATGCACAAAGGGCTCAGGCTGATCAGCAAGCCGGCGGTGAAGAAGAACGTTCGCATGCCATTTCCTTGTCATGGGTGCGCAATCGAAGCTAACACAGTTGCGGTTTAAAGGTTTTTTCTTGCGTTCTCATGCGCTTAGTTCGAATAAAGCACATTGACGGCTTGACTTGCGATGGGCGAAACAGAAGAATCCAAAGTCCGCTGTAGAGGGACTGCCAGAAGCAGACCCACTCGGTAGATCATGAGGCGCACATCCGCGCCGACCTGTTACACCCGCAACGCGTTACCTCGCGCTGGGTGGGAAAGGCCCGCAACACTTGGGACGATCCCAATACTTGCTCAGTCAGTGCTGACGTAGTCGGCGACCACCGTCGCTCATGCTCTGCCGAGAAGTAAACCTATTAAGACCCGTCCTCTTGTATGTGGGCGGTATTCTGGCGTTTTAGAGGTGAACAACGTGGAGCTTTTATCTGGCGGTGAGATGCTCGTCCGCTTTTTGCGTGACGAAGGCGTCAAATATATCTACGGGTACCCGGGTGGTGCTCTTCTTCATGTCTATGATGCCCTGTTCAAAGAACCGGAAGTGACCCACATCCTGGTTCGTCACGAGCAGGCTGCGACCCATATGGCTGACGGCTATGCCCGTGCCACCGGTAAAGCCGGTGTGGTACTGGTAACCTCCGGCCCGGGTGCAACCAACGCCATCACCGGTATTGCCACGGCCTACATGGACTCCATTCCGATGGTGATCATTTCCGGCCAGGTGCCTAGCACCATGGTAGGCACCGATGCATTCCAGGAAACCGACATGATCGGTATCTCCCGGCCAATCGTGAAGCACAGCTTCATGATCAAGCATGCGTCGGAAATCCCTGAAGTCATGAAGAAAGCGTTCTACCTGGCGCAATCCGGTCGTCCTGGTCCGGTCGTTGTCGATATCCCGAAAGACATGACCAACCCGGCCGAGAAGTTCGAATACATCTTCCCGAAAAAAGCCAAGCTGCGTTCCTACAGCCCGGCCGTTCGCGGTCACTCCGGGCAAATCCGCAAGGCAGCCGAAATGCTCCTGGCGGCCAAGCGTCCTGTGCTTTATTCAGGCGGCGGCGTGATTCTCGGTGGTGGCTCCGCGCCGCTGACCGAACTGGCGAAGATGCTCAACCTGCCAGTGACCAATACCCTGATGGGCCTGGGTGCCTACCCTGGCACCGACCGTCAGTTCATTGGCATGCTCGGCATGCACGGCAGCTACACCGCCAACCTGGCGATGCACCATGCCGATGTCATCCTTGCAGTCGGCGCGCGCTTCGACGATCGCGTGATCAACGGCCCGGCCAAGTTCTGTCCGAATGCCAAGATCATTCACATCGACATCGACCCGGCTTCGATCTCCAAGACCATCAAGGCAGACGTGCCTATCGTCGGTCCGGTCGAAAGTGTCCTGACCGAAATGGTCGCGATCCTCAAGGAAATCGGCGAGACCCCGAACAAGGAGTCCGTTGCCAGCTGGTGGAAGCAAGTCGATGAGTGGCGCGGCGATCGCGGCCTGTTCCCTTATGACAAGGGCGACGGCAGCGTGATCAAGCCGCAGACCGTGATCGAAACCCTGTGCGAAGTGACCAAGGGCGACGCCTTTGTGACCTCCGACGTGGGTCAGCACCAAATGTTCGCTGCGCAGTACTACACGTTCAACAAGCCAAACCGCTGGATCAACTCCGGTGGCCTGGGCACCATGGGCTTCGGTTTTCCGGCGGCCATGGGCATCAAGCTGAGCTTCCCGGATGACGACGTCGCCTGCGTTACGGGCGAGGGCAGCATCCAGATGAACATTCAGGAACTGTCGACCTGCCTGCAATACGGTTTGCCGGTAAAGATCGTCATTCTGAATAACGGTGTACTGGGGATGGTTCGCCAGTGGCAGGACATGAGTTATGGCAGCCGCCACTCGCACTCCTACATGGAATCGTTGCCTGACTTCGTCAAGCTGGCCGAGGCTTATGGCCACGTTGGCGTGCGCATCACCGAATCGAAAGATTTGAAGTCGAAGATGGAAGAGGCGTTCGCCATGAAAGATCGCCTGGTGGTTATCGATATTTCGGTCGACACCAGCGAGCACGTCTACCCGATGCAGATCAAAGACGGCTCCATGCGCGATATGTGGCTGAGCAAGACGGAGCGTACTTAATCATGCGGCACATTATTTCCTTGCTTCTGGAAAACGAACCGGGCGCTTTGTCTCGTGTAGTCGGCCTGTTCTCGCAGCGCAACTACAACATCGAAAGCCTGACCGTGGCGCCAACCGAAGACCCGACCCTGTCGCGTCTGACGCTAACCACGGTAGGGCACGATGAAGTCATCGAGCAGATCACCAAGAACCTGAACAAGCTGATCGAAGTGGTAAAACTGGTCGACCTGTCGGAGAGTGCTCACATCGAGCGCGAACTGATGCTGGTCAAGGTCAAGGCCACCGGCGCCCAGCGCGCCGAGATCAAGCGCACCACCGATATTTATCGTGGGCAGATCGTTGATGTCAGCGCTAGCGTATATACCGTTCAATTGACCGGTACCAGCGACAAGCTCGACAGCTTCATTCAATCGATCGGGACTGCCTCGATTCTGGAAACCGTACGCAGTGGCGTCACCGGGATTGCCCGCGGCGACAAAGTACTGAGCATCTAAACCAAATTAGCGAATGGCCTGAAGGGCCAGATATAAAGGGGAAATTCATGAAAGTTTTCTACGATAAAGACTGCGACCTGTCGATCATCCAGGGCAAGAAAGTTGCCATCATCGGTTACGGTTCCCAGGGCCACGCTCAAGCGTGCAACCTGAAAGACTCCGGCGTTGACGTTACTGTTGGTCTGCGTAAAGGTTCGGCTACTGTTGCCAAAGCTGAAGCCCACGGCCTGAAAGTGACTGACGTTGCTTCCGCCGTAGCGGCTGCCGACCTGGTCATGATCCTGACCCCGGACGAGTTCCAGTCTGCCCTGTACAAGAACGAAATCGAGCCGAACATCAAGAAAGGCGCCACCCTGGCCTTCTCCCACGGTTTCGCGATTCACTACAACCAGGTTGTGCCACGTGCTGACCTCGACGTGATCATGATCGCGCCGAAAGCTCCGGGCCACACCGTGCGTTCCGAATTCGTCAAAGGCGGCGGTATCCCTGACCTGATCGCTATCTACCAGGATGCTTCGGGCAACGCCAAAAACGTTGCACTGTCCTACGCTGCTGGCGTTGGTGGCGGTCGTACCGGCATCATCGAAACCACCTTCAAGGACGAGACCGAAACCGACCTGTTCGGCGAACAAGCCGTTCTGTGCGGCGGTACCGTTGAGCTGGTAAAAGCCGGTTTCGAAACCCTGGTTGAAGCTGGCTACGCGCCGGAAATGGCCTACTTCGAATGCCTGCACGAACTGAAGCTGATCGTTGACCTCATGTACGAAGGCGGTATCGCCAACATGAACTACTCGATCTCCAACAACGCTGAGTACGGCGAGTACGTGACCGGTCCGGAAGTGATCAACGCCGAATCCCGTCAGGCCATGCGCAACGCCCTGAAACGTATTCAGGACGGCGAATACGCCAAGATGTTCATCAGCGAGGGCGCCACCGGCTATCCTTCGATGACCGCCAAGCGTCGTAACAACGCCGCCCACGGTATCGAAATCATCGGTGAGCAACTGCGCTCCATGATGCCGTGGATCGGTGCCAACAAGATCGTCGACAAAGCCAAGAACTAAGTCCCGAGCTTGTACGGAAAACGCGGCCTAGGCCGCGTTTTTTCGTTTGGATCCGTCGGTTCTGGTATAAAGCTGCATTGTTTGTGGCCGAACCGTCGTCCCAGACATCTGTCGAAACTTTCCACCCCGTTGCAAGGTAAATGTCCATGAGCGAACGTCCCGAAGAGCCAAAGCAGGCTTCTGACGCCGAAAGCCTTCTGCCCATCGATGAACACATCGAAGAAGGGCATGACGCTGAAGGTCGTAAAGTCCGGCATCGTGGTATCTATCTTCTGCCGAATCTGTTCACCACTGCGAACCTCTTCGCAGGGTTCTATTCCATCATCAACTCGATGAGCGCCCAGAGTGCCTTGAGTGCGGGTGATGTGATCGGCGCGAGCAAATATTTTGCGTTTGCCGCGATCGCGATTTTCGTTGCCATGGTGCTTGACGGCCTCGATGGTCGCGTTGCCCGTATGACCAATACCCAAAGCGCTTTCGGTGCCGAGTATGACTCGCTGTCGGACATGGTTGCCTTTGGTGTGGCGCCGGCATTGCTGGCATTCGGCTGGGCCCTGGGCGATATGGGCAAGGTCGGCTGGATGGTCGCCTTCATCTATGTGGCGGGGGCGGCGTTACGTCTGGCGCGTTTCAACACTCAAGTCGGCACAGCAGACAAACGTTACTTCATCGGTCTGGCCAGCCCGGCCGCCGCCGGTGTGGTCGCGGGCATTGTCTGGGCATTCAGCGATTACGGCATTCAGGGTTCCAAGATGTCGTTCCTGGTTGCACTGATGGTTGCCGCCGCCGGGATGCTGATGGTTAGTAACATCAAGTACAACAGCTTCAAGGAGCTGGACTTGAAAGGGCGCGTTCCCTTTGTCGCGATTCTCGCGGTGGTATTGGTATTCGCCGTTGTGTTCAGTGATCCGCCGCGTATTCTGCTGCTGGTCTTCCTTGCCTATGCGGCTTCCGGGCCGGTGCAGTACCTGTTGCGTCTTCGTCGCCACAAAAAAGCCGAGTGATGTAATTTCCCTCATACTCCGCAGTCTATGGGTGCATCTGTCCTCCAAAGCTGCGGAGTTGTCATGCTGATCAAAGTCCCCAAAGCGTCTGACTGTCATGAGTCGGACGTCACGCCTGAATCCCTCTACCTTTCTCGCCGCAGTGTATTAGGTGCTGCCGTTGCAGGTTTGGCGGTGAGCAGTCTGCCGCGTTGGGCGAGTGCCGATGATGTTGCGCGTTATGCTGATGTCGAGTCTGGCAAGGCGCCCACCTGGTTTGCCGAAAAGCTTCCTTCTACCAAATGGGAGGCGGTCAACGTCAAGGACGAGGCGATCACACCGTTCAAGGATGCGACCCATTACAACAACTTCTATGAGTTCGGTACCGATAAAGGTGATCCCGCGGCCAACGCGGGTGCGCTGAAAACCGAACCCTGGAGCGTGGTGGTGGACGGGGAGGTGGGGAAGCCGGGGCGGTATGCGCTGGAAGACTTCATGAAGCCTTATCAACTGGAAGAGCGTATTTATCGTCTTCGCTGTGTTGAGGCCTGGTCGATGGTCATTCCGTGGATAGGTTTTCCCATTTCGGCGTTGCTCAAGGAAGTAGAGCCGACGTCCAAAGCCAAGTTCATTCGCTTCGAAACCTTGCAGGATCCCAAGAGTATGCCCGGGCAGCGTTCCGGCTTTGCCTTGATCGACTGGCCTTATGTAGAAGGGTTGCGTCTGGATGAAGCAATGAATCCATTGGCGATTCTTGCTGTGGGCATGTATGGGCGTGAGTTGCCGAATCAGAACGGTGCGCCGCTGCGTCTGGTGGTGCCCTGGAAGTACGGCTTCAAGAGCATCAAATCCATCGTGCGGATCAGCCTGGTCAGCGAGCAGCCGAAAACTACTTGGCAGAGTATCGCCTCCGATGAATATGGTTTTTATGCGAACGTGAACCCGACAGTCGATCACCCGCGCTGGACCCAGGCACGGGAAAGGCGTTTGCCGAGCGGTCTGTTCAAGCCCAATGTGCGGGACACGCAAATGTTCAACGGCTACTCGGATGAAGTTGCTTCTCTCTATACAGGGCTCGATTTGCGGAAGCATTACTGATGCGATATCCGTATTGGCGTATTGGCGTGTTCATCACTGCAGCGATTTGGCCAGTGCTTTGGTTGTATCAGGCTTGGGCGGATGTGCTGGGACCTGATCCAGGCAAAGTATTGATTGACCGTCTGGGGCAGGGGACGCTTGTGCTGCTGCTCATTACATTAAGCATGACGCCATTGCAGAAGCTCACTGGTTGGCCGGGATGGATAGCGGTTCGGCGGCAGTTGGGGTTGTGGTGCTTCGCTTATGTTGTTCTGCATTTGAGCGGTTACACCGCGTTCATTCTTGGCTTTGATTGGTCGCAGTTGGGTATCGAGTTGCGCAAGCGGCCCTACATTATTGTAGGAGTGCTGGGATTTCTCTGTTTGCTGGCATTGGCGGTTACCTCTAATCGCTACAGTCAGCGGCGTTTAGGTTCTCGCTGGAAGAAACTGCATCGATTGGTTTATGTGGTTCTCGGGCTCGGATTGCTGCATATGTTGTGGATCGTACGTGCCGATCTGAAGGAGTGGGCGATCTATGCTTCTATAGGTGCGTTGTTGTTGGTGCTGAGATTGCCGCCTGTAATCCGCCGGATTCCACGTTTAACAGCTAAAAAGCGCCCTTCTGCAAGAAAAGCATAATTAAGAGTTGACGGCAGATTCTGGACGTCTATAATTCGCCCCACTTCCGGCGCAGTCGAAACGGAAAACTCCTTGATAAACAATGAGTTATGCAGTTTTCGGCAGCGGTTACGCTTCAGTTCATCGAGGCCAGAAGGAGTTGAAAGAGCGGTGTTGTTTGGCTCTTTTGACGGTTCGATCTTCTCGGTCGAAAGCGGAGAAAAAGAGGTGTTGACAGCAGCGAGTAACGCTGTAGAATTCGCCTCCCGCTAACGA
>NZ_JACVBI010000009.1:0-339427 GCF_014852305.1 Pseudomonas sp. PDM09
AGTGAAACGATGCATCGCCGATGGTAGTGTGGGGTTTCCCCATGTGAGAGTAGGTCATCGTCAAGATTAAATTCCGAAACCCCTATCTGCGTATGCAGGTAGGGGTTTTGTTTTGTCCGCAGGAAAAGAGCACTCTGGCGACAATACAAAATTGCACAGTTATTTTCGAGTCAGGACACTAGAATAGGTCCAACTTTTTTGGAGCCAGAGCATTTATGCCAGATCCGGTTGACGCCCCAGGGCTGTCAGATTTACCGCTGGACGACTTGGTAGCGTGCCATGAGTGCGACTTGCTGATGCGCAAGCCTGAGCTTGCTCATGATGAGAAAGCCATCTGTGTACGCTGCGGTTATGAGCTGTATGCCCATCGACACAATGTCGTGCAGCGCAGTCTCGCCTTGGTCATTGCCGCGCTGTTGTTGTTCATCCCGGCGAACTTTTTACCCATCATGCAGCTCCATCTACTCGGACAGTCGTCGCACGATACTGTCTGGAGTGGCGTTGTCGGTCTGTTCGATACCGGTATGCGAGGCGTAGCGGTAGTGGTATTCCTTTGCAGCATGGGGATTCCGCTGCTCAAGCTGCTTTGCCAGCTGTTCGTGCTGCTGAGTATTCGCTTCGATATCGGACGCAGTTATGGCCTGCTGCTCTACCGCATTTATCACCATCTACGGGACTGGGGGATGCTCGAGGTTTACCTCATGGGCGTACTGGTTGCGATCGTCAAATTGGCCGATATGGCGGCGATGACCGTAGGTCTTGGTCTGGCGTGCTTCATCGGTTTGTTGTTGGTTCAGGTCTGGCTGGAAGTAGTGATGTCACCGCACCAGATCTGGCAGGCTCTATCAGGAGAGGATGCCCATGCGGGCGATTGATGCAGGCATTCTGATTTGTGCCGAATGCCACGAGTTGAATAAACAGGAAGCCGATACCGACGAGCAGGTTTGCACTCGCTGCGGTGCGCTGGTTCACGCTCGCCGCCCGAACAGTCTGATGCGTACTTGGGCGTTATTAATCACGGGCGCGATTCTCTACATCCCGGCCAATGTGCTACCGATCATGACCGTCAATTCCCTGGGGCAGGGCGATCCGAGCACTATTATGTCCGGTGTGATCCAGCTGGTTCAGCACGGCATGATTCCAATCGCCGCCGTGGTTTTTATCGCCAGCATTCTGGTTCCCACGTTCAAGCTGGTGGGCATCGCATTGCTGCTGTTTTCGGTGCAGCGCCGTCAGCCGCTCTCGGCACGCCAGCGCATTCTGATGTATCGCTTTATCGAGTTCATCGGCCGCTGGTCGATGCTGGATATCTTTGTAATCGCCATTTTGGTGGCGGTTGTGAATTTTGGACGGCTTGCCAGCATCGAAGCCAATCTTGGCGCCATCGCCTTCGCCAGTGTGGTGATTCTGACGATGCTTGCCGCAGTAACTTTCGATCCCCGACTGATTTGGGATAACACGGAGTCGGACGACGACCATGACTGATTTGCCTAAAGCGAAAACCCGACCGGCCTCGAACTGGTCAGCTATTTGGGTGTTGCCCCTGATCGCCTTGATCATCGGCGGCTGGCTCGGCTGGCGTGCCTACAGCGAGACGGGCATCGAGATTCAGGTGCGCTTCGAAAGCGGCGAAGGCATTCAGGCCAACAAGACCGAAGTTGTCTACAAAGGCATGTCGGTCGGCAAGGTGAAAGCCCTCAAACTCGATGACGAAGGCAGCTCCAAAGGAGTGATCGCCACCATCGAGATGAATAAAGACGTGGAGCAATACCTGAGGACCAGCACGCGTTTCTGGTTGGTCAAACCGAGCGTGACCCTGGCTGGCATCACGGGACTGGAGACGCTGGTTTCGGGTAACTACGTGGCCGTCAGCCCGGGTGAAGGCGAGCCGACCCGCAAGTTCAAAGCCCTGGCCCAGGAGCCTCCGCTATCGGACGCGCAACCCGGCCTGCACTTGACCATCAAGGCTGATCGCCTCGGCTCGCTGAATCGCGGCAGCCCGGTGTTCTACAAGCAGATTCAGGTCGGTCAGATCAAAAGCTATGTGCTGTCCGCAGACCAAAGCACTGTCGAACTCAAAGTCTTCATCGAGCCGACCTACGCCAGCCTCGTGCGTAAGCACACGCGTTTCTGGAATGCCAGCGGCATCAGTATCGACGCCAACCTTTCCGGTGTGAAAGTACGTAGCGAGTCCCTCGCCAGCATCGTCGCTGGTGGTATTGCATTTGCCACTCCGGAAAATCGCAAGGACAGCCCGCCTACCGATCCAAGCCTGCCGTTCCGTCTCTATGAGGATTTCGATGCGGCTGCAGCCGGTATTCGGGTCAAGGTCAAACTCAGCGATTTCGAAGGCCTGCAGTCCGGTCGTACGCCGGTGATGTACAAAGGTATCCAGGTCGGCAATTTGAAAACGCTCAAGGTTGATCCGGACCTGTCCAGTGCGACCGCCGAGTTGACTCTCGACCCGCTGGCCGAGGACTACCTGGTCACCGGCACTCAGTTCTGGGTGGTAAAACCATCGATTTCGCTCGCCGGTATTACAGGCCTGGAAGCGCTGGTTAAAGGCAACTACATTGCCGTGCGCCCAGGCGACAAGGGCGGTGCGCCGCAGCGCGAGTTCGAAGCACGGCCCAAGGCGCCGCCGCTGGATCTGCGTTCGCCCGGCCTGCATTTGGTGTTGTTCACCGACAACCTTGGTTCTCTGGAAGTCGGCAGTCCGATTCTCTACAAACAGGTCAAGGTCGGTTCGGTTCAAAGCTATCAATTCTCCCGCACCAAAAAGCAGCTGGTGATCGGGGTGCATATCGAGAAGGAATACGAAGGGCTGGTCAACGCCTCGACGCGTTTCTGGAATGCCAGCGGCATTACGCTCACCGGTGGATTAACCGGCGGAATCCAAGTCAAAAGTGAGTCGTTACAGAGCCTGATGGCCGGTGGCATCGCCTTCGAAACCCCGGAAGCCAAAGCGCCGTTGCAAAAGCGTATTCCGCGTTTCCGCCTGCATGCCAGCCATGATGAGGCAACGCAGAAAGGCACCATGGTGACGATCAAGGTCGATCGCGCCGATGGCCTGCGCACTGGCACGCCGGTTCGATTCAAAGGCCTGGACGTTGGCAAGATTGAGGACGTCGACCTCAGTGATGACCTGCAATCAGTACTGCTGACCGCGCGGATCACCGAAGTGCCGGAGCGTATCGCTCGGGTCGGCAGTCAGTTCTGGGTGGTTAAACCTGAGCTCGGTCTGATTAAAACCTCGAACCTCGACACTTTGGTCACCGGGCAATACATCGAAGTGCAACCGGCGCCGAAGAACCTCGGCCCACAGAAGACTTTCGTGGCCTTGACCAATCCTCCGGAAATCGCCAAGGAAGAGGCTGGTTTAAGCCTGGTGTTGAGCGCTGCTCGTCGGGGTTCGCTGAAAACAGGCGTCCCCGTCACCTATCGCGAAATCACGGTAGGCAAGGTGACCGGCTATGAACTGGGCCAGACGGCTGATCGAGTGTTGGTGCACATCCTGATCGAGCCGAAGTACGCGCCGCTGGTGCGCAGTGGCACGCGGTTCTGGAACACCAGTGGTTTTGGTTTTGACTACGGCTTGTTCAAAGGCGCGACAATACGCACCGAATCGCTGGAGACGCTGGTTCAGGGCGGCATTGCGTTTGCCACACCGGATGGCGACCGCATGGGTGTTCCGGCGCGGGCTGAGCAAACCTTTCCATTGTTCGACCAGTTCGAAGATGAGTGGCTGACCTGGGCGCCAAAGATTTCTCTCGGTAAGTAATCCAGGTTGATTGGCGTCTGAGAAGGCGCCTTCGCGGGCAAGCCCGCTCCCACAGTGATTGATGGCGTACCCAAAATCTGGGTTCAGTACAAAACCCTGTGGGAGTGGGCTTGCCCGCGAAGAGGCCCTCAAGTCCACTCAAAATTTCAAGAATGCCCCCACAAACAAAAAGGCCGCGATCCATTTGGATCGCGGCCTTTTTGTTGGATTTAAGTCAAATCAGACCGCATCCAGCTCTGGCTCATCAGCCTGTACAACAACGGTTGCCTTCACTTCATCGTGGCGACGAATGTACTTCCAGTCCGCCTCGTCGATGTAAATGCCGTTCGGGCCGCTGCCGCCTTCCAGGTCGATGGCGACACTGGCGCAAACTTGCGGCTTCACACTCGCCAGAATCGGCACGAAGCCCAATTGCAGGCTGGTTTCCAGCAGTGCTGCCTGGTTCTTCTCGTCGATGTCCGCCGCTTCGTCGAGGTAGTACGGCAGGCGCACGCGACCGGCCTGGTCGCGGTCCATCAAGTGCAGCAACAAGTACATGTTGGTCAGCGCCTTGATGGTCATGGTGGTGCCGTTGGACGCCGCGCCGTCGATGTCGGTGTGGATCACCGGTTGGCCGTTGACCTTGGTGATCTCGAACGCCAGCTCGAACAGATCCTTGAGGCCGAGCTGGTTGTGGTTCGCCGCCACCAGCCGCGCCAGGTATTCCTTGGCCTCTTCGTTCTTGTTGTCTTGATCGGCGCTTTGGCTCAGGTCGAAGACGGAAAGGGTTTCGCCTTCTTCGTACTGACCGGCGCTGTGGATGATCTGGTCAATGTGCTTGAGCGCTTCCTTGTTCGGCGCGAGCACGATGCGGAAGCTTTGCAGGTTGGAGACCTGGCGCTTGTTGATCTCGCGGTTGAACAGCGCCAGTTGATGTTCGAGGCTGTCATAGTCGCTGCGAATGTTACGCAGGGTCCGGGCGATGTCGGTGACGGCTGCACGACGGGCCTTGCCGAGAGTCAGGGCTTCGTCGGTGCGGTGTGCGTAAGCGTTGATCAGCAGTTGCAGGCGACGCTCCATATCGTCTTCGCTGTCGAACTTGGCCACGCCCTTGAGGCGAACCTGAGCATAGAGCGCCTCGATCTGCCCGTCGCTGCGCAGCAGGCCTTGCCAGCTGTCCTGATAGTCGTTGAGCAACGGCAGCAGGTTGTCCATGGAGTCGTCGACCGGGTCCATGAACGGCGTGCCGAATGGCAGGTCCGCCGGCAACAGCTGACGACGGCGCAAGGCGTCGTCGAGGGTGCGTTGCTTGGCTTCCATATCGCCGATCTGCCGGCCGACCAGCTGCAGCTTGGCCGACAGTTGCTGGACGCGCTCGGTGAAGGCATCGCTGGAACGCTTCAATTCGTCCTGAGCAGCTTCCATCTGCGCCAACTGCTCAAGCTTGTCCCCTTCCTCGGCGCTCAGGGTTTGCGCGCGGCGGAAATCTTCCAGGGCTTTCTGCGCATCCAGCACTTGCTGGTATAGCGCTTCAGTCTGGGTCTTGCTGGCCGCGCGGTCGGCTGCCACGGCGGCTTGAGTTTTCAGCTGCTTGAGTTCTTTTTCCAGGCGGTCTTTCTGATCGCGCAGCGCCGCGCGGTCGGCCAGGGCTTGCAGGGCTGGAGGCTCAATGTGCGAGATATCGATGGACAGGCCCGGCACTTCGAAGCGCTCGCCTTTGAAGCCATCGAGGATCAGCTCCATGGATTTGACCCACTGACCGTCCTCGTCCAGCGTAATGCCGTGTTCACCCAGCGGGAGGCTGAACAGTGCGCTGTTGAACAGGCGCATCAGGCGCTCGACGTCCTGTTGTGAGAACTCTTCGCGCAGACGGGCGTAGCTGTTGTTGTCGGCGTGATCGAGTTGTTGCTTGACCGACTTCAGGCGTTTTTCCAGATCCCGTAGACGCTCTTCGAGGTCTTCGGCACTGAACTGCCGCGACTGGGCCAGTGCACCGGCCAGTTCGTCGTGCGCGTCTTTGGCGGCGAGCAGTTGCTGCTCGAGGACTTTGACGTCATCGACCAGCGCGAAGCGATGCTTGAGCACCGACAACTCGCCGAGCCAGCGCTGGATGCCGGTGATTTCCCGCTCCAGACGCATCAGCTCCTGAGTGCCGCCGCGCTGATCGTTTTGCAGCGCGTCCTGCTCGTTGCGGTAGTGCTCGGCCTGAATCGTCAGTTCTTCCTTGCGCGCACTGGCGTAGTCCGACCAGGTGCCGAGCAGGGAGTCGAGCAGCGGCGACAGGCGATGTAGTTTGCCGCGCAGGATGTCCCGCTGTTTCACGCCGTTGGCCAAGGCTTCAACCAATGGGCCGGCGGCGACCAGCGAGTTGTAGTCCTGCTCCATGCGGCGAACATCACGGAAGGCTTCCTCACACGCGGCGATGTAATCGACGCTGCCGGAACGCAGGCTGTGTTCGAAGGCATCGAGGAACAACTGCTTGAGTTTGGCCGCGGTGATTTCGCGCATGTGCAACAAGTTGATGAACAGCGCGCGGAAGGTCTTCAGGCTCTGCTCGCTGGTGGAGCGCAGCGGGATCAGCGTCAGGTCCAGCGGAATAGAGGTGTGACCGCCCACCAGCAAACGACGCAGTTCATCCGGCTTGAGTTCATAGGCTTTCAGGCCTTCGCGCTCAAGGTTGGTGAACAGCTCTTTCTGCCGCAGGCAGGTATCGTCTTTCTGGTAATGGGCCAGATCGAGTTTGCCGGCATAGGCAAAGAACTGGTGACCGAAACCGCCGCCCGGGCCGCGTCCGACCACGCCAATCACGTGCGGGCCGTGGGGCAGGGAGACTTCCACCAGGATGTAACTGGTGTCCGAGGCGAAATAGAAACGCCGGGATTGTTCCAGGCTGTACTTGCCGAAACTCATGTCCGACATGCGTGCAAGAATCGGGAACTGCAAGGCGTTGATCGATGCGGATTTACCGAGGTTGTTCGCCCCGTAAACCGACAGCGGCTCTTCCAGCGGGAACAGGCCGAGGCTGTAACCGGCGGTGTTCAAAAGGGCAAAGCGGCGAATGCCGTAGCGTTCCTTGCTCATGCGTCGGTCTCCTGTTCTTCGGCAATGGCGCGGGCCAGGGCGTCTTCTTCGCTTTCTTCAGCGAAGTCACTCAGATCCAGCGGGTCGTCTGTTTGCAGCAGCTTTTCATCGCTGTCGTCATCGATCAGCACGGGCACGGGCAATGGCAGGACGCTGTGCAGGCTGGCCGCCAGATCACGGTCCTGCTGAACCGACAGGCAAACATCAAGGAAGCGATGCATCGGCGGCAGGAAACGGTAAACGCCGTTTTCTTCGCTGGCGAAACCGAGCTGAGTCATGCGGCGCATGATTTTTTCTTCGAGTTCTTCGACGGTCTGCACTTCTGCCTGGATAAACAGGTCGCGGTATTTCTCCAGCAACGATGGCAACTCATCGCGGCCGAGGCTGCCGCCGTCGAGCACGGCGACCGGGTCACGGCCCTGATCGGCCAGATGCTCGACAAGGATGAAGGTAAACAGCGCCAGACGTTGCGCGGTCTTGTTTACTGCCGCCGCAGCCAGGTCCGGAACGAAGTAATAGAAACCACGGGTGTCGCAGACCAGTTCAAAGCCCAACGCCTTGAACAACGTGCGGTACTGGTCCTGGAAATTCGACAGTTGGGCGTACAGCTCCGGGTCGCGGCGGCTGACGTGGTAGCCCTTGAACAGCTCGCGAAAGATCGGCGCCAGCTGGGACAGTTCGGATAGATCAAGATGCATGTGGGATGCTCGCAGAATCCTCGGCGGCGGTGTCGCCGGCCGAGAGCAGGGCGAAGGAGCGCAGGCTGACCTGATGCTCGTGAGTGTGGTAATCGCGGCGTTCCAGACGCTCGCGTTTGAAGCGTTTTTCCCGCGACAGGCGCGAGAACCAGTAGAGCAATTCGTCGGTGGCTCCGTCCGGCTCCTGCTCCAGCAGCCAGGTCATCAGGTCCGGCATCGGCAGGGCGTCTTCGCAGCGTTCGAGCATTTCCCGAACCGTGCGTGGCGCGCGCGGCGCTTCGCCTTTCTGGGTCTTGTGGGCCTTGGGGAAGCGTGCCGGTTTCGGCTCGAAACGGGCCAGGGCATAAACGTAGGCTTCGACCTGACTGGCGCTGCCCAGAAACGTGCTTTGCGGACGGGTGAACATCGGCATCGCCGCTTGTGGCACCGCATCGATACCTTTACGACGAATGGCCGACAGGGCCAGCGCCGCGCCACGGGTCACGGCGTTGTGCCGGCGGGCTTCTTCACGCAGCGGCAGCAGCAGTTCACGGGCATGACGCAGCGTCAGCTGGGCGCTGGTCTGCATTTCGAGGATGCGTGCGTGGGTACGCAGCAGCATGTCGTCGTCAACCAGATGGCCGAGGCGCTGCTGTTCGGAGAGCATCTTCAGCAGGACCGTTTCGACCTTGCGCACGCCTTGTTCGAAGGCGCCGTCGGCGTTCACCAGTTCAATCATTGGCTCGACGTATTCGTCCCAGGTCGCCAGCACTTCAGCGTAGCGCTGACGCAGCGGGATCTGCCGATCGCTGGTTTTCGCCCGTTCGGCGACGGCCACCAACGCCTGTTCGTCGTTGTCGAGTTTTTTCAGCACATCGCGCACGCGCATGTCGAGCAGGCGCAATTGACGCGCCAGATCGTTGCCGTCGCGGATGTCGAACGCGTCCTGGATGTAACCGGCCAAGCGCTCAAGGTGACGCAAATAGGCTTCGATTTCCAGGCACAGGCCCAGACGGTGCTCACGGCGCAGGTAAGCGAGGAAATCGTGGATCTGCGCGTTGAGCTCGAAACGGTTCGGGCTTTTCGCCACGGGAACCAGAATGTCGAGGCGGATCCACACGTCGAGCAGGCTGGTGATGTCCTGTGGCGTACTGTCGAGTTGCTGGGCGGCCAGTTGCGTGCGCAGTTCGTTGAGGCTCAAGGTGCCTTGGTCGAAGTGCTCGCACAGTGGCTCCAGAAGTGCCCAGTGTTCAGCGAGGGCGCGCAAGACGCGCTTGGGTTCGATCATCGGAATGGCCGGCTGGTTGGCGATTAAAAGTCGCGATTGTACTGCATCATGCCCGTTGCGATTCACTCTCGGGACGGACAGTTGGCTTTCTATCGATCAAGCGCGGGCGATCTTGAGCGAAGGGCGGTAGAATCACTGCACTTTAGTTATCCACAAGTGGCCGACCTTTGCTTATCGAGTCCCGTCGCCGCGCTTATTTGACCGCCATGCAGGTGGTCAACTGGCTGCCGCGCACCGAATTGCCCTTTGCTGCGCCCTCGCGCCCCGAACTGCTGGAGATGCCCGAGCCATTGGTCGTCACCCCGGTTGCGCCGGCTCCCGTGGCCGAGGCACCGATGGAGCCCGTGGTCAAACCGGCCGAACGGGTAAAAATCGAAGTGCCACGGCCATCGTTGGCCAGCACCCGCACGAACGCCAAGGTCGAAGAAGAGGAGGCCCCGGTCGCGATCAAGGCGCCGGTCGTGCCGCCACCGCGTTTCGCCTTGCAATTGTTACGGGCCGGTCGCTGCCTGCTGCTGGTGGAGTTACCCACAGGCGAAAGCTTCCAGACCCGCGATCCTGCCTATCTGTTGCTCAAGGACATGCTGCGCGCCGCCGGTCTGCCGGACAGCCCGCAGATCGTCGGCGAGCCGGTGCGCTGGCCACTGCTGGCTCGCGGCACCATGGATCAAGGGCCGGAAGCGGCTCGGGATTTCGTACAAGGCTTTCTGTCGGCCCGTCTCGAAGATGCTCCATGCGTCTGCCTGTGGCTGATCGGCTTGCCAGCGGTGCGTTTTGCCGGTGAGGCCGACGCCGAGTCCTTCAACCGTGAACTTCAGGTCGAAGGCCTGGGTTCGGTCTGGGCCCTGCCGGGTCTGGAATTATTAATGGAAGAGCCACAGCGTAAGGCTGATGTCTGGCAAGCCATGCGTCGGCTGATGGCGCGCTGGAAAGAATCGAATGAGTGACGCTGTATCGTTCCGCCCGATGACCGAGGCGGACCTGGACACTGTACTGAAAATTGAATACGCGGCTTACAGCCACCCCTGGACCCGCGGGATTTTTCTCGATGGCCTGGGCAAGTACCAGATCTGGCTGATGTTCGAAGGGCAGCAGCAGGTCGGTCATGGCGTGGTGCAGATCATTCTCGACGAGGCGCATTTGCTGAACATTACCGTCAAGCCGGAAAATCAGGGTCGAGGCCTGGGTTTGACGCTGCTGGAGCATTTGATGTCAATTGCCTACAAGGCAGAGGCGCGGGAATGTTTTCTGGAGGTGCGCGACAGCAACCGGGCGGCGTTTCGGTTGTATGAGCGGTATGGATTCAACGAAATCGGACGTCGGCGCGATTACTACCCGGCAGTGGGTGGGCGTGAGGATGCGGTCGTCATGGCCTGCACCTTGGTTGACTGAAACACCTGTAGGAGCTGCCGAAGGCTGCGATCTTTTGATCTTTCTATGTCACGGCAACAACAGATCAAAAGATCGCAGCCTTCGGCAGCTCCTGCGTTGGAATCTGGTCAGATCTGTAGATCAACGCTTGCCATCCATTGGATCGCGCCGCGCCAATTCCGCTTCATCCAGTCCATTGCCCCCGCCGATGTCGTCCTCATCGACAATGCTCAACTCCCAATCCGCCTGGCCGTCTTCACCCTCTTCCTGGGCATCCCGTGCGCCGTCTTCACGGATCAAGGTTTCCGGGCTCATGTCATCGTCGGTAGATTCGTGGTCATCGGTCGAGCCGCCGGTCATGCCAGCTTCACGGACGCGTTCGTCGGACATCTTCTGCGCACGCTCGCGTTCGGGGATCAGGTCGCCGATTCTGGTGCCCGGTTCTTCCTCGTCGAAATCCAGCTCATGCACTGAGCCCATGCGGTCTTCGTTGTCGTCGATGGGCTCGGGTTGCGCCTTATCGAACGGACGTCGTGAATCAGTCATGGCATTCCCTCATACTGTAGGCCTTACTACAGTTGACCCACTGGGCTTGCGAGAATTCCACCGGCATGGAGCATCGGATAGCCATTAAATGCATCAGGGCATCATGGGGGATCTGCATCTTGCGCGTGACCCGGACAGACGGTTGTCTGTCAAACCAGCGCATCATTATCGAGGCTTCATTGCATGAACGAATTACAAGATCTGATTGATAACAATGAGCGCTGGGCCGACGCGATCACCCAGGAAGATCCTGATTTCTTCGCCAAGCTGGCCCGTCAACAAACCCCGGAATACCTGTGGATCGGTTGCTCCGATGCCCGCGTGCCGGCCAATGAAATCGTCGGCATGCTGCCGGGCGATCTGTTTGTGCACCGCAACGTGGCCAACGTTGTACTGCACACCGACCTCAATTGCCTGTCGGTGATTCAATACGCGGTCGATGTACTCAAGGTCAAACACATCCTGGTCACCGGCCACTACGGTTGCGGTGGTGTACGCGCCTCGATGCAGGACCGTCAGTTGGGCCTGATCGACGGCTGGCTGCGCTCGATTCGCGATCTCTATTATGAAAAGCGCGACGAACTGGCCAAGTTGTCCACCGAAGAAGAGCGGGTCGACCGCCTCTGCGAACTCAATGTGATTCAGCAGGTGGCCAACGTCGGTCATACCAGCATTGTGCAAAACGCCTGGCACCGCGGGCAGAGCTTGTCGATCCATGGTTGCATCTATGGCATCAAGGATGGACGCTGGAAAAGCCTGAACGCCACCATCAGCGGTTTCGAACAGTTACCACCGCAGTACCGTTTGCGTCCGGTCGAGGCGTTGTAAAGCCTTTTAGATGAGACTTCGTCGACGCCAGTGTTGAAAAAACTGTTCTCCATTGGCGTTCGGCGACTCGTCATAGCCGATGATCCAGCCACGGCAGGACGGACAACCGCAGCGGCAGGCGAACTGCCGCAGCAGCTTGTCTTCTGTTGCGGCGAAATCCATCGTCAGCCGGTCACCCTTTTTGATGTCCTTGAGCGCCCATATCCACAGTTCGCTCATGTCGAGAAAGACGTTGGGGTCGCAGGAGTGGTTCAGTAGACCGCAGAAGCGCGGATCGTGGACGTGGATGCCTGGCGCCAGCTGCCGGGTGTGTCGGCAGCGATAGGGCAACAGATGTCCGGAAACCCTGCAGATTCGGCTGATGCGGGGGAACTCGCGCAGTGCCATGACAGCTATTGCCGATCCCTGAGTGTTGCAGATGATTTCAAAGTCGTCTTTGGAGGGGAATCCAAGGCGAAGGGGCAACTCTACAAACGGATAGATGCCATTTGATGGCGGTGGGGGTATTGCCTGTTCTGCATGAGCTCTCATAACAATCCTTGTCAGTCGAGTGCTACGACCGCCGTCTACTGACATCCTGTCAGCCCTGCAGCACATGGGTATGCCCCAAGGCTCTCGCAAATGAAACCATCAGTCTACTGTCAAATATGACAGGCGAAAAAGGCTCTTTCCCGCGTCAGCCATGGCTCACGCGGGAAAGACTTTCATCGTTTACAAGTGTGGGGAAGGAGCAGAGGTCGCAAGAGACGGGCTCTTCAGCTGTTTCAGCTGGGATTTGACCGTCGTTGTTGCGCATTTGGCCACGGCCTGTTCAGGCGTCAGGTTGCGGATCGAGGTGTAGAACAGTTCGCAGGTTTTTTCTTTCTGGGTCACTTGCCAGGTCTGAGTACAGCTTTTCAGCTGAACGGTAGGGTCAGTGCCCGGTTTGCTGCCCATCCCGGCCTGCCAGCACGCGGCGCTCAAATCCTGGCCCATGACTTTCAGCCCTGCAGCGTCCGCCTTGGCCTGGGCATCGCTGCCGCTATAGGCCTCGGGATCGGCGGCGTACCAGATGTAGCTCGGGTGGTTGGAACCCAGTACTGGTACTTTCACACCCTCGCTCGGGCTGATGGTTGCCAGACCGAGCACGTCTACGGTCGGCCCATATTGTTGCTTGATCCAGTTACGTACCGGTGCGCCGAAGGCGACCATTGGCAACGCTGCGCCGCTGGCGTTCTGGCTGACTTCCTTGACCATGGTGGTCTGGTAATCCTTGAAGTAGTCGTAGACGCCTTCAAGGTCCTTACCGGCGCTGGATGGCGCGGCAATCGGCGCGATGTCGATGATGGTCTGATAGCCCGGTGTCTGGTCGGCGGGGATGCCGTTGGCAGTCAGCAGCGTGGCCCAACGGTCGGTCGTCTTGGACTCCAGGTAGTCCTGGGCCTGGGTCAGCGAGTAATCTGGCGGGAAGTGCAGCAATTCGATGCTTTTGCGATTTTCCAGCGCCATGCCCAGCGGAAGGAACAAGTACCAGTTGTAGGTCCATTTGCCATCGGCACTCAGTTTGCTGGCGCCGTTGTAAGCCAAATCCCCAGCCTGGAGCAATGCGGTCAGTGGCTTGTCATAGCCTTTGGGCACACCGCTGATAGTGGCGTAGAGCTGCTTGTTGTCGGTTTTGACCACTACTTTTGCGGTGTTGTAGCCATCGCGTTGTACGCTTTGAGTCAGGTAGTGCTCGACGGTCTGTTCCAGTGTCCAGTTGCGATAGCAGATGACGTTGCAGTTGTTGGGATAGGCGAACAGTCGGGTAACACGTTCGGTACTGCCCAGATTCAGATCGACATCGGCGTGAGCGGCGGCACTCAGAGTGAGTGCGGCCAGGGTGAGTCCTGCGAGTTTGAACATGCTCAGATCCTTTTCAGCGTGAGCCCTCGGAGGCAGGGCGGGTACATCTTGAAACTACTTGTGTCGAGCGGTCTAGTGCCCATCTGAAAACATTTCCAGTCCAGGAGTGCCCTTCATACTGGAAGGTACGCGCTAGCAGCGCGGTATGGCATTGGGATTCCAGGGCTAGCGGGTTGTCCACAAGCGCATTTGCGTAGACCATGGGCGCCTTGGTTTTTTGCCTGCCAGAGTTCTTTTCCATGACTGCCAACACAGATGCGCGCCCGGCGCCCCTCACCCGCTCGGACTACAAAACACTGGGGCTAGCAGCCCTTGGCGGCGCGTTGGAAATCTACGATTTCATCATTTTCGTATTTTTCGCGCTGACCCTCAGCCAACTGTTCTTCCCACCCGAAATGCCTGAGTGGCTGCGTCTGCTGCAAAGCTTCGGGATTTTCGTTACCGGCTACCTGGCGCGGCCGTTGGGCGGGATCCTGATGGCACATTTCGCCGATCGACTGGGGCGCAAGAAGGTTTTCAGCCTGAGCATCCTGATGATGGCGTTGCCGTGTCTGCTGATCGGGATCATGCCGACCTACGCCCAGATCGGTTATTTCGCACCGTTGTTGCTATTGGGCCTGAGAGTCCTGCAAGGCGCGGCGGTAGGCGGTGAAGTGCCGAGTGCCTGGGTGTTCGTGGCCGAGCATGCACCGGTCGGGCATCGCGGCTATGCCCTCGGTTTCCTACAGGCGGGGCTGACCTTCGGCTACTTGATCGGAGCCCTGACGGCGACATTTCTGGCACAGACGTTCACCCCGGCGGAAATTCTTGATTACGCCTGGCGCTACCCGTTTCTGTTGGGCGGTGTGTTTGGCGTCATCGGTGTCTGGCTACGTCGCTGGCTTAGTGAAACCCCGGTATTCATGGCGATGCAGGCCCAGCGCGAGGCTACTGTGGAACTGCCGCTGCGCACGGTCCTGCGGGAGCACCGCCTGGCGATGCTGCCGGCAATGATCCTCACCTGCGTGCTGACCTCGGCCGTGGTGGTATTCGTGGTCATTACCCCGACCATGATGCAAAAAACCTTCGGCATGACCGCCAGTCATACCTTCGCCCTGAGTGCCTTGGGCATCGTGTTTCTGAACATCGGCTGTGTGCTCGCGGGGCTGCTTGTCGATCGCATCGGCGCCTGGCGCACGGTGATGCTGTATAGCCTGCTGCTGCCTCTGGGTATTGGCGTGCTCTATACCTGCCTGATCATTGAAGGCCAGTGGCTCGGTCTGGCCTATGCAGTGGCAGGCCTCTCTTGCGGGGTAGTCGGCGCAGTGCCGTCGGTGATGGTCAGCCTGTTTCCGGCGCGGATTCGCGTCTCGGGGATTTCCTTTACCTACAACATTGCCTACGCCGCCTGGGCCAGCGTCACACCGCTGTTGTTGATCGGTCTGATGCCGTGGAGTCCGTGGATTTGTGTGATTTTCTGCGCAGTGATGGGGGCGGTGGGCATCAGCAGTGCGGCGTACTTTGGCGCGCGAGTACCGCGAATTGGGCGCTGTTCGGTAGCCGGCGCGGTATAAAGATGTTCGTGTTACCACTATTTTTGTAGGACAACCCTGAGACACTCTTCAGAAAATATCCCCAAGGCCGATGGCTAGGCTGTATGCAGCTTTTTATCCCTGTCCATCGGTGCTTCCCATGTTCAACAAACGCTTGAAGCAGGAGCTGTCGGCTCTTCGCGAAGAACTCTCCAGCCTTCAGCAAGTCAAGGAGAGCCTGGACAGCGAGATGCTGGTCCTGACCCTTGATTCCGATGGCAGGATTCAATCGGCCAACCAGAACTTCATGGGTGAAATGCTCTACAAGGGCAACGAGCTGGACGGCCGGCACATCGAAGACATCGTCCCGGCTCATGTGAAGTCGGACGAATTCCACCGCCGCTTCAAGACTGCACTGACCCGTGGCGAGCATTTTGCCGGCACGGTTCGTTTATTGCGGGGCAATGGTGCCGAAGCCTGGTTGCGGTCGATCGTGCAGCCGGTGCGCTCCGCGGATGGCCGGATCAAACACTTCTCGATTTACTCCAGCGACCTGACCCGCACCATCGAGGCGTCTCGTGAACATGAGAACCTGATCGGCGCGCTAGTGCGCTCGACGGCGGTCATCGAGTTCGACCTCAATGGCAACGTGCTGACGGCCAACGAGCGGTTTCTCAACGGCATGGGTTACAGTCTGGCGCAGGTCCAGGGCAAACATCACCGCACCTTCTGTGAATCAGAGGAATACAACAGCCCCGAGTATCAGAACTTCTGGCGCCGCTTGAACGCCGGCGAATTTGTGGCCGATCGTTTCAAGCGTATCGATAGCCACGGTAACGTGGTCTGGCTGGAGGCTTCCTACAACCCAGTCGTCGACGCCAACAACAAGCTCTACAAAGTGGTCAAGTTCGCTACGGTGATAACCGATCAGGTCAATCAGGAGCAGGCCGTCGCCGAAGCGGCCAACATCGCCTACAGCACTTCGTTGCAAACCGACAGCAGCGCCCAGCGCGGTACCACTGTAGTGACTCAAGCGGTGGACGTCATGCGTGACTTGGCCAAACATATGCAAACTGCTGGCGAAGGCATCGAGGCGCTGAACGAGCAATCACTGGTGATCGGCACCATCGTCAAAACCATCAGTGGCATCGCCGAACAGACCAACCTGCTGGCGCTCAACGCGGCCATCGAAGCCGCTCGCGCCGGTGAGCAGGGTCGAGGTTTTGCCGTGGTGGCTGATGAGGTCCGGCAACTGGCCTCGCGAACCAGCCAGGCGACCGACGAAATTGTCGGCGTTGTGCGCCAGAACCAGGACATGGCGCGCAACGCCGTGGCCCTGATGACCGATGGCAGACTCCAGGCCGAACAGGGGCTGGCGCTGGCAGCGGAGGCGGGCACAGTGATCGTCGAAATCCAGGACGGGGCGCAGAAAGTGGTTAACGCGGTTGGGCAGTTTGCCAATCAGTTATCGACTTGATGCTCGCTGTGCGGCGTGAATAGCCCTAAAAAGGCCAGGCCTGCTTTTGCGGCTTGATCAGACCAGGATTCTTCGCTAACAAAAAAAGGCCTACCTCCCGGTAAGCCTTTTCTTATTCCTGCGTACGACTCAATCCCCCAACGCTTCTCCCTCACGTCGCGGATCGGCCCCGCCGGCCAACGCGGCTTTGCCCTGTGCATCCTTGACCTGAACAATCGCCTGAGTCCCGCTGGTCATGTCGATCTCGTTCACGTTGTGCCCTTTGTCCTTCAGTGCCTGAATCAGCTCTGTGCTGAACTGACCCTGTTCCAGTTCGGTCGGGCCGTTACGGCTGCCGAAATTGGGCAGGCTGATGGCCGCTTGCGGGTCGAGGTTCCAGTCGAGCAGGCCGATGGTGGATTTGACTACGTATTCGATGATCTGCGAGCCGCCGGGGGAGCCGACGGTGGCCAGGAACTCGCCGTTCTGACGGTCGAAGATCAGCGTGGGCGCCATGGACGAGCGCGGACGTTTACCCGGTTCAACACGGTTGGCGACTTTTTGCCCATTCTCTTCGGGAATGAACGAGAAGTCGGTCATCTGGTTGTTGAGCAGGAAACCCTGGACCATCAGGTGCGAGCCAAATGCTGCCTCCACGGTGGTGGTCATGGACACGGCGCCGCCTTCGTCATCGACTGCTACCACTTGCGAGGTGGAGATGCGCAGTGGCGAGCGGTCCGGCGCATAGGCAACCCGAATGCCCGGCGGGGTACCGGGTTTGGCCTGCCCCATGCTGCGATCGCCAATCAAGGAGGCGCGGCTGGTCAGATAAGTCGGGTCGATCAGACCTTTTACCGGCACAGGTACGAAGTCGGTGTCGGCGACGTACTGCGCTCGGTCGGCGTAAGCCAGGCGCTCGGCTTCGGCGATCAGGTGCACCGCTTCTGGGGCGGGTTCGATGCCTGCCGGTTTGCTGGTCTTGAGCGGTTTGAGTGGTGCCAGGGCAAAACGCGGGCCGCGGGATTCCAATGCCTGCAAGGTGCCAAGAATTTGCGCCACGGCGATCCCGCCCGACGACGGTGGCGGCATGCCGCAAACCTGCCAGCGTTTGTAGTCGGTGCATAACGGCGCGCGTTCCTTGGCCTTGTAGCCTTGGAGGTCGCTCAGCGACAGGCTGCCGGGGTTGGCGTGGCCCTGAACCTTGGCGATGATCTCTTTTGCAATTGGCCCTTTATACAGGGCATCGGGACCTTCCTTGGCGATGCGCTTGAACACTGCGGCCAGTGCCGGGTTTTTCAGCTGTGTACCGATGGCTTTCGGGCTGCCATCGGCATTCAGAAAGTAGGCGGCCATGTCTGGTGAACGCTGTATGAACGCGTCTGCCGCGATCAGTTGATGCAGGCGTGGCGAAATGGCGAAGCCTTGTTCCGCCAGTTCGATGGCGGGCCCGAACAACTTCGCCCACGGCAGACGACCGTGCTTTTGATGGGCCAGCTCCAGCGCCCGCAATACACCCGGCGTCCCCACCGAGCGCCCGCCGATCTGTGCCTGGGTGAACGGCATCGGTTTGCCGTCGGCTTGCAGGAACAGTTTCTCGGTGGCGCCGGCCGGAGCGGTTTCGCGCCCGTCATAGGTACGTACAGCCTTGCCATCCCACAGCACAATCAACGCGCCACCGCCGATGCCCGACGATTGCGGTTCGACCAGCGTCAACACCGCTTGCATGGCAATGGCCGCATCAATCGCCGAACCGCCCTGACGCAGCATCTCCCGCCCGGCTTCGGCTGCCAGCGGGTTGGCGGCTGCGGCCATGTGTTTCGAGGCATGCCGGGTCTGCAGGTCGGTGCGATAGCCGGAGGCGATTTCTGGTGCGACCGGCAGGGTTGAGACTGACGGCGAAGAGGGCAGGGTATTACACGCGGCGAGGGTTAAAGCGGTGGCGATCAGCGAAAAAGCTGACAGGCGATAGCGACTCAAGTGGAAGGCTGAGAACACGCGGGGCACTCCGTCCATGGGATAAAATGTCCGGGGACTTTATCGGCCTGGGGGACGCGACGCAAATCAGGTCCGCAGTCCTGAAGCAATGCCACTTTTCTCGAGGCATAAAAAAACGGCCTACCTTTCGGTAAGCCGTTTTTAGTACTTGGTGTGCACAGTCATTTGAACGGGGTTGTTAATGCATTGTATATAAAGGGTCTAGTTGTTTTTGATTGAGATCAGGCATACAAGCTGCCTGCTTCTGCTATTAGTTTTGATTTTTATGTGGAATGCCAGTTTGAATATCTTGCGAAATTACACCCACAGTGTGATTTGGAGCGTGTCACCGTCAGGTTTGATGGTGATAATAGAAAAGCCCGCCCAAAAGGGAAGGAACGTATTAATATCGTGCATAAGAGCGCCGGTTTTTTAGATGTGTTTGCTCGCACGAACATCATCCATCAAATCGGTGTTCTTGTTTCTGTGTTTCCCGGGATTCCGTGAGGAACCCAATGTTTTTCCGCCGCGGTCAGGCTACCCTTGCCTAGGGCCAGTAATCCCGATACCGATCACTGGCCCGACCAGTCAACCAAGCCATGACAACACCACCCTGCGTCATCAGTGTGTCCGAAAGTAATTTTCGGCGCAGATAGAGCGTAACAAAGTCAATTCAAGGAGAATGACAGTGAAGTGGATGGATGATCTGCTGGACACGATCGACAATGCCCGAACCGAAGCTGAATTGTTGGCCCGGATCGTAAGCACTGCAAGACACCTAGGGTTCGACTATTGCGCCTATGGGATCCGAATACCCATACCCGTCACCCGCCCCAAGGTCGTGATGAGCAACAATTTTCTGCCTTCGTGGCGACAACGCTATGTCCAATGCGAATACATGGCCGTGGACCCGACGGTACAACACTGCACGAAATCGACGACACCGATTGTCTGGGACGAGCAAATGACCCAGCAAAGCCCGCAGATGTGGGAGGAAGCTCGCGCCGCCGGACTGGTCCACGGTTGGGCGCAATCCTGTCTGGACGGCCGCGGCAGCGGCGGCATGCTGACACTGGCGCGCTCCAGCGACCCTATTACTACCCAAGAGCTTGCCGCCAATCAAAAATACATGCGTTTTTTAGTGCATGTCGCCCATCAGGGTTTCTTGCGCGTGCTGACACCGCACTGGCAATTACCGCAGGAAAAATCGCTGTCGCGGCGCGAATGTGAAGTCCTTAAGTGGGCAGCCGACGGCAAGACCGCCTACGAGATCGGTTTGATCCTCTCGCTATCGCGGGAAACCATCAAGTTTCACCTGCGCAATGCAGGCTCGAAACTGGGCGTCCATAACTGCACCGCTACCGTAGTGCGCGCCACTTCACTGGGCTTGCTCGCCTGACACACCCACTCATTTCCGCACCTCTGAAGCGTTAACGTCGCTGAGTGATAACAACAATAATAATACTCGCACCTTGACGACACACCTGCCCAAAAGAGCAGTACCTAAGCATTCGATTATTCTGCCGAATGCCCCCTCGATTATTTGCCGAGGGTTCCTCATGTATATGACCACGGGTACGCGCCTTACCTTACCGATAGAACTGTGGCAGGCCCTGCTGCAATACCGCTATCGCGTATTTGTCGAGAAACTTGGATGGCATCTGGACTGTGCAATCGGTGAGGAATTGGATCAATTCGATCGCGACGACACGGTATACGTGATCGCCCATCAAGGCCCGCGCATCGTCGGCGTAGCGCGGCTGCTGCCCACGCACAAGCCCTATCTGCTGGGAGAAGTGTTTCCCCAGGTGATCGGCGGCCAGGCACTCCCCCATTCCGCGGACATCTGGGAAATCTCCCGTTTTGCCGCCGTCGACCTGCAACAACGGACCTTCACTAGCCATTCACTGTCATCGCCGAACGCCGTGGCGCTACTGCACGAAGTGCTCAAGGTCGCGGCCCTCCACGGGGTTCGCCAATTGATCACGGTATCTCCGCCGGGGATTGCCCGATTGTTGCGCAAAGCGGGCTTCGACGCTCATTGCGACGACAAACTGACCGTGATCGACGGGCACAAGATCATGGCCAACTGGATCAGGGTACCGCCCAGCCTTGTTGATCGAGAAGTGGCCTGAAGCACTACGAGTGGCCTGCCGCTGCCGGCAAGTTGGCCAAGCCGCCTCCCCAAAAGGTTAGGTTACAACTTCAGGCACCTTCTCTTAAATAGTGCTGCATCGGCATTCCAACCGATTACTTATATAAAGGACACGCGCCCTACGTGAAAAAAGTCATTGTTATTTCTGGCCATCCTGATCTCTCGGTTTCCCGCGTCAATATCGCGATCATGAGCAAGATCAGCCATCGTGGCGTCAAGGTCCATAGCCTGGCCAGCGCGGTAACGACCACCGGGTTCGATATTCGTGCAGAGCAGGCGTTGCTCGATGCCTATGACCGCATCGTGTTGCTGTTCCCGCTGTATTGGTATTCCTGCCCGGCAATCATGAAGCAGTGGATCGACGAAGTGTTCACCCCCGGATATGCCTATGCACGCGGCGGCGACAAGCTCAAGAACAAGGAGTTCATGATCATCACCACGGTGGGTGCGCCATCCACAGGCTACCGCGCTGGCGGGTTCAACCGTTACACACTGGATGAATTGCTCAGGCCTTTGCAGCAGACGGTGGCGTACGTCAAAGGTATCTACCTGCCTGTCGTCGGGATTTACGAATCGGTATTCATCGATGACGAGTCAATCGACGTCGCCGCTCAGAATGTCGCCGAACAGGTCATTGAGGACCAGGCATCCGCCGACCAGCTCTACGAAAACATGCTGTTGCAGGCCGAGCGGGCGCAAATCGCCTTGCTGCAATAAGGTGTCATCAATCATGAAGACGCCAAACGACCAGATCCCCCAGTGCGCCAGCCTGGTGGCCGCGCACCATGAGCTGGGTTTTCTGCATTCGGCCAGCGCGATCATCGACACCGAAGCCACGGTATTCGAACTGTACTGCCTGATGACGGCCGCGACGCCCGCCTGGCTCAGAGGCGCGTTCAGGCTGCGCGACAGCATCTCGCGGCACTTTCACGTCGAGAGGATCGGCGGGTTCTCGGGCGTCACACCACAGTGCGTCCCGGCGGTTGGCGAAAAGCTCGATTTCTTCACCGTCGAGGCCATCAGCGCACAGAAGCTGGTACTGACCTCACGCGATACCCATCTGGCGGTCATGGTCTCGATCGATGCAGCACTCACGCAACCGCGTTGCCTGCATATCACCACCTCCGTCAAGACCTTCAATACTTTCGGCCGCCTGTACATGCTGCCGGTGGCGCCGGTACATGGGGTCATCATCAAGCTTTTGCTGTCCCATCTCCCCCTACATTCCCCAACTCGCTCACTTGGAGATCGCAACTCATGAACAGCGCAGACTCGATTGACCCTCATCTGTTGCACAAAGACACACCCAAGGATGTCCTGATCGCTCGACCAAGGCTGATTCTGCCCAGTTTTCTCAGTGCTCCGATCGGTGCCGAAATACTGGCTGGCAACGCGCAGGATCAGGCCCTGTTCAAGGAACTGTATCGTGCGCAAGATGGCCAGTATGTGCTGCGCTATCTGCCCTTGACCATCAGCGCGGAACAGGCGAGCACACTCTCCACCTTCGAGATCCGCCTGACCGATTTCTATACCGAGTGCGGCGACCACTTCATCCTCACGGCTGAATTCATTCCCCAGCAGGCCCAACGCTACCTGGCCCAGCATTTTCAGGGCGGTGATGCCGAGATACCGTCCGACCAGGTATTACGCATGATCGAATGCCTTGAAGCGCTCGCGCAGTGGGATAAGGCCAGGCAGGGGTCTTATCTGTTGATCAACGACACCAAGAATTACTACTTCTACAACAAGCAGCACGAACATGTGCCGGGCCTGATGTTGATCGAAGTGGCCAGGCAAGCCATGTACCACTATATCTACAACTACTTGGGACACCAGCGCGGCGCAGTTTCCATTTCCATCGAAGACTTGCGCATTTCCTTCAATGCCTACACCGAATCGGCCTATGAAGTCGAAATCGTGGTGCAGCAGGCCAAGGGCCTCAAGCGATCACAACCCAAGTCCATCGACAAGTGCGCGAACTTCTATCAGAACGGTCGGCTGGTGTCGCGTCTTTGGCTGCAAGGCGCAGTGATCAAGTTACCGCTGTTCAAACGCATGCGTTCGTTGAACTACCCTCAGGATCATTGGTTTGCCCCCTCTGATCGCTTGCCCAAGAACATCCTCGTGCATCACGCCGATAGCGTGTTGCAAGCCAGGCTGAGCCTGCTCTCGGTACTGGGAGTGCTGGTGACTCATCAAGCCGGGGCCATCGATTGGAGCACGGTCAGTACTGTATCGCTCTACATCGAAGGGGGTGGTTTCCTCAGCCTGCCAGTTGCTTCGACCTGCTCCACCAGCGAATCCGATCAGCGGGTGCTGGTGTTCGGCAAGCTGTCCAAGGACCAGGCCCGCGAGCTCCGTGAAACGATCAAGTGCCACTGCTTCTTTGCCGGGCAGATGCAATGGGCTGCTGCCTCTTCGCCTGCCACTCTCGCCCACGAGCAAATCGTGGCATGAGGATCGTGCGCCCATGAGCTATGAGATGTCACAACGCCCACTGGTGATCGGTCAGAGCGTTTCGCTGAAAAACCGGTTGTATTTCGCCCCGATGGGCATCGACCTGGCCACCTCGGACGGTTCGCTGTCCGAAGAAATGCTCACTTTCTATCAACATGTGATCGATGGTGGCTGCGCCATGGTGGTGCTGGGCAACTCCTCCATAGCGCCCTCCACGCGTCTGCATGCGCGTGGCCTGTGCCTGCACAGCGATGCCAACATGGAAAAGCTCGCGCCGCTGGTGGAGTACGGCCACCAGCGGGACTGTCCGGTGGTGGTGCAACTTCAGCATTACGGAGCCCAAGGTGGCACGCAGATCAGCGGCCAGCCGCTGCTTTGCCCGAGCCGCAGTGCGTTATCTGGCAGCAGCGGCGCCGATCTATTGGTAGAGATGAGTGTCGAGGACATCGACGCTGTCTGCGATCAGTTTGCCCAAGCGGCTCTGCGTGCCAGACAGGCCGGCGCCAGGATGGTCCAGCTTCAGGCATCCAACGGCTATCTGCTGAGCAGTTTTCTGTCGCCCTGGACCAACCATCGTCGTGACGCCTATGGCGGCAGCCCGCTCAAGCGAGCGCGGTTCCTGTTGGAAGTCATCGACCGCATTCACAGGGTTACCGCTGGAGACCTGGAGGTTTCCGTGCGCCTGGGCATCGATGATTGTCTGGGCGCGAAAGGGCAGCAACCGGAACTGCTCGAGGACGTCGTGGCGGCCCTGGCGGACGCCGGGACGTCGGCAATCATGTGCTCGATCACCATCAAGGAAACCTTCCGCTACATGCTTTCTGCCCATCCGACGATTCAGCGACAGTTCGTCGAAGGGGTACGCCTGATCAAGTCGTTCACCTCGCTCCCGGTCGGCTATGCCGGTTTCATTGGCTCCCTGCAAGAAGCAGAAGATCAACTGCGGCTTGGTCACTGCGATCTGATCGGCATGAGCCGAGCCCTTTTTGCAGATAACGACCTGATCAGCAAGTCACTCGCCGGTCATGAAGATCAGGTCCAGCAATGCCGGTTTGACGGTAACTGCTTTCGGGACAAGAGCAATCCGCAACTCGAGCGGGTGTATTGCTGTGTGAATGAGCATTACAAGCGTCCCGCTCACATCCATTACGGGAATCAATAACATGGAATTTCAAGACAAGAACATCGTCATCACCGGCGGTGCAAGCGGCATCGGCCTGGCGGTGGCAAAGCAACTGGCCGGAGCGGGCGCGCGGCTGTTCCTCATGAGCAGGAACCAGCAAAAGGCCGCCGCCGCTCTGGAGATACTGGGTGCTTCGGCGCAGTTCATCTTTTGCGATGTAGCGTCGGAAACTTCAGTAGCTGAGGCATTCGCGACGGTGGCTGGCGAGGTTGATCGCTTGCACTACGCAATCAACAATGCAGGCATTACCGCCCCCTACGCGCCGATCGCGACAGTCCAACCGCAGGACTGGAACAGGGTCATCCACACCAACCTGAACGGCCCCCTTTACTGCCTGCAAAAAGAACTGGCATTGATCAGCCAGTACCCCGATGGAGCGATCGTCAATGTGTCCTCGTGCGCTGGCGTGATGCCTATGGCCAATCAGGCGGCCTACGTCGCCAGCAAGACAGCGCTCAATGCCTTGACGCAGGTCGCCGCCATGGAGAATGCCTGCGACAGCGAATCCTGCTTTGCCGTGCGTGTCAACGCCGTAGCCCCCGGGCCGACACTGGGAGGTATGAACTCTCCGGAACGGCTGGCTGCCCATCCGGAAAACACTCAGCGCAAGCGTGACGTGACGGCCATGAAGCGCTTTGCCCAGCCAGAGGAAATCGCCGACGCGATCGTGTTTTTGCTGAGCAAGAGATCCAGCTACATCACCGGCACGGTGCTCAGCGCCGATGGCGGCTATCACATCGGCAAATTCTAGGGGCAATCATGGCTAGCATATTGATCACCGGTGTAAGCACCGGTATCGGCAACGCTCTGGCCCGCTATCACCTGGCCAGGGGCGACGAGGTGCTCGCGGTGTCACGAAATCCTGCGGCCAATATCCCGCCACAGGAGCACTTCCACTTCCTGCGGTGCGATTTGACCGATATCGAGCGCGCGCCGGCAATCTTGCAGGCGTTGCTATCGCGCACCCCTACCCCGGTAGAGACCGTCTACCTGAATGCGGGAAGGTTCGGCAGCGCGCCCCAACTGGCCACGCAGACCTCGATGCAGGAGTTCAATAGCGTCTTGGCGCTAAACCTGGGCGCCGTGAAAATGGTCCTGGACATTATGCTGAGTGCGACGCAGCCCCCCAGCACTGTGGTCTTCTCATCATCGATTTCGGCACTGCGCCAACGTGCCGGGATGCTCTCATATTCGGTATCCAAGGCGGCGTTGAACGCTCTGGCAAAAATCTATCAATTGGAAAACCCACACACATTCTTTGCAGTTCTGGGGCTCTGCAACGTCCAGACGACTGTGGCGCGGACCATCATGGCGGCGGATGAACGTTTCAGCGATCTTGTCGCGCTGCGGCAACGAGCGACAGTTCCCGGCTACATCGTCGACGCCGAGTCCCGCGCTGGGCATATCGTCCAAGTCTTGGCCGAGCGCCATCGTAATGGACTGAAATCGGGGGAGTTCCAGGAAATTCGCGACTTGTTGAACCAGCCACTCCAGGAGGAGACTCGCAATGACCCAATCCACACATGAGAAAATCGTACGCGTCGGCGCTGTATACGACATTCTTGCAATGGCTCCATTTGCCTTGCCGATGGTGTCCGTCTGGGCCTATTCACTGATCCAATGGCTCGATCATCAACTGGGCTTCGACAGCCGCTTCTCGACGCTCGACCCCACGGCCATGTTCCTGCTCAACATCGGCGCCTGGGCATACCTTGTGTGGGGCTTTGTGCGTTGGCGAGCCCCCACGTGCGAACACGCCCGTCTCAGCGCCTTGCTGCGCGTGATCGTAGTGGTACTGCAGGTATTGGCCGTCAGCGGTGGCGCTTCGCCTTTCTTACTGGTGCTGGGTGCCGTTCAACTGGTGTTGGCGGTACTGGAGTTTTCCCACAGATTATTCGAGCGCAACGTCGCCAAACCCACTAATACTTATCATTACTAAGTAATTCCTTTTGGTTCCGAACACCATGGGGCAATGAATTCCGCCCGATGACAGAGGATGGCGTTCGATGCGCTGGGACCTGGTTCGATGGCTCATCATTACGCCCGTCTCTTTCTTCTGGAAAGAGACGGGCGCTCGTACCACTGCTGCAAGCCCCGTCGTACAGAGCATTGCCGCAATTCTCCTCGTGACAATCGGCCTGGCGGGAGTACGTGAGGACAGCCAGCAATCACCGAGGAGAGGGCCATGCAGCAGTTAGATCCGAAGCTTGAACTACCACGAGCCCCTCGACCGTTAATCGAGTCGAATCCTGAGGCCGAGCCTTATCCGGTCCAGGCACTGGGCGGAATTCTCGGCCTCGGCGCTGGGCACCCAAGGCCATGCGGGCTTATATCTCGACAGGCGCAGCGTATCAACCCTGCCGAACCCGACTCCGCAAGCGGCGCGACGCTCGAAGCGGAACTCTCTGCACCCCGGCTGATCACCACGGACCCGACTACCTCACCCAAGGGCAGTCGGAACCTGTTAGCACCCAACGAGAGCTACAAAGACTTTATGCAATCAGTTGTGCGACCGGCACGGGACCTCCTGCATGAGTAGGGATTGAAAGGCTTTCATGAGCTGCGTGCGGCGTACGCCTGTGAGCGCTATGAGCAACTGACCGGCTTCCCTGCGCCCATCAATGGCGGTCGTGTTCATCGAGAAGATCTGGAGCTTGATCAGCACGCCCGTCAGCAGCTCAGCCACGAGTTGGGACATAGCCGCATCGATGTGGTGAGTGCCTACATCGGAGGCCGGCGATGAAGTTCGAGTTCGATATGGCATTGTTTCTGAGTCCCGTGCTCAAAGGTGCGCATGCCACACGGCAGCGGCATATCAGGCAGACAGAAAAGCATGCACGATTTGTTCATCGCCCTGCCGGTTACGCGAGCCAGGTCGTAGATGTCTTTGCAGTAAGCCCTCACACGACTCATCTGTTCTAGGATTCCCTGACGTTCGAGCCCTCTCAAAAGATCCATCCATTCCATCGACATGATGGAGACATAAGGACGTTTTCCAACAAGAGGGAACACGTGGCGTTCCAAGGCTCCAAGTACTCTTTTCGCTGTGCCGACATCCCAGCCACCCAAGCGAGACGTATGCCATTCACGAGCCAAGGCTTCAAAGGTGTCGTTTGCTGCTTTTACTTTCGCAGCTTTTCTAGCTTTCTTGGCGGCTATCGGATTCTTGCCTTCTGCTGCATCCGCTCTTAATTCGGCAGCTTTTTGCCGGGCAAGGGCGCCGCTGACTTCCGGATAACCGCCAAGCCCGAGCCACGACCATTTACCGTCGGGCTTCTTATAGCGCAACTCCCACGATTTCTGCGGAGAGGGGACGGCGTTTGATATCGCTGCGCTTCATCCATGTATGCCTCCAGTTCAATTTTTATTGAAGCATGCATGGAGGCATACACGATGTGAAAGATACGGGTAGATCAGGATGGACTTCCAGATACAAGAAAGCCCGCACTAGGCGGGCTTCTTGAGGTGATTTATAGACATCTGTGGATCTCTATAAATCGGTACTTGGTGGCTACACAGGGACTTGAACCCCGGACCCCAGCATTATGAATGCTATGCTCTAACCAACTGAGCTATGTAGCCAAGTGGCGCGCATTATTCACCTGGAACGAAGATGCGTCAAGCGTAAATTTAAAATATTTCTCCACACTTTCAACCGCTTATCCCGCTGACCCGAAAAATCGGGCCATGGGATGGCGTCAACCGAGCTGAAATCTCCCGGTATTCGCACTCAAGGCCTTGCTGCCCTGGCTCAAGGTGTCCGCAGCCAGGTTCACCGCCCGTGCGCCTTCAAGTAAGCGTACCGCAGCCTGATCGACTTGCTGGATGTTGCCGCTGACTTCATCGGCGGTGCTCGCTTGCTCTTCGACAGCGGTGGCGATCTGCGCCAGGGTGTCGGTGACGCTCTGCACCGCGCTGGCGATTTCCCCCAGGCGCTCGCCGAGACCGGTGACGGCTTGCGCATCCGTTTGGGCCTGGCCGCAGGCGGCTTCCATCAAGCTTACGGCTTCGTTGACGGTGCTGCGCAGGCTGTCAACGGTGCCGGCGATTTGCGCAGTGGAGGCCTGGGTGCGTTGCGACAGGCTGCGCACTTCATCGGCCACTACGGCAAAACCACGACCTTGCTCGCCGGCCCGTGCGGCCTCGATGGCGGCGTTGAGGGCCAGCAGGTTGGTCTGCTCGGCGACGCCTCGAATGGTATCGACCACCAATTGAATCTGCTGCCCTTGCTCGCTGACCCGTCCCAGTGCCGCTGCGGTATCGTTCAAACGCTGATTGAGCTGCTGAATACTTGCTGTCGTGCGTTGGCTGTCACGGCTGCTGTCGGCGGCGATGCGCTGGGTGTGCTGAGCGCTGCCTGAGGCCTGTTCGCAACTCTGGGCGACCCCTTGCGAGGTCGCCGCCAATTGCGTGGCCGCAGCGGCGATCTGACTGATCTGCAACTGCTGAGCCTCGACTTCGCCTAGAGCGCCGCTGGAGTGATCGTTGAGTGCGCGCACCGCGTTGCTCAGTTGCAGGGTTTCGTGATCGACCCCCAACAGACTGTTGCGCAGTTGCACCACGGCGACATTCAAGGCGGTGCTGATCGCCGCCAGTTCGTCGCGGCCCTGCACCGGTACTTGCAAGCTCAGGTTGCCGTCACGCAGTGCTTCGGCCAGGAGTGTGATGCCACTGGCGCTGCGACGGATTGAAGCCTGCAGACAGATAAACAGGTACAGCGCGGCCAGCAGCAGGCAGCCAAAAATTATCGCCACCAGAATGAACTGGCGGATGGCCGAGCCGTGGTAATAATCCAGCCGTAGATCCAGAGAAACCAACGATTGCTGACGCAACGAGGCGAGGTCGCTGAGGAGGGCGTCGAGGCTGCGTTCAAAGTCTTCCGGCTTGAGGTTGATGCTGCCGCCGAAGACGCCCTCGTCCAGCACTTTCAAACCGGCGTCCAGGTGCTTGAGGCTGTCGTGGTATTGCCCGGCCCAGGTTTGCAGTGCGCTGGGCAGGCGTGTTTCCAGCAGGCCAGCTGTTTTAACAAGCTGCTCCCGCGCATCGCCGATGCGACTGCGCAAGTCCCGCAGTTGCAGGCGGCTTTGCAGGGTGAACTGCCCGGATACCACGGATGCCTGACCGACCGCGGCGAGACGCCCGACCCGTTCGATCAGGTCCGGTGCGTGTTGAGTGGAAATCTGCGTCAGCAGCCAGGTTTCCAGCCACGGCGCGAGGGTCAGGCGAGTGTCCATGGCAATTTGTTCGCGCAAGGCTTGCAGAGCACTCAAGGCATGGGTGAAGCGATCGTAACCGTCTGGCCACCAACCGACGTTGCTCAGGCTTTTCGAGTCCAGGCCGGTGAGGGCGGTTTGCAGAGCCTGATAGCGGGTGAGGGTTTGACCCTCGGCGCCTTCGGTTTTCAGGGTATTGCCCAAGTCCGTAATGGCTTGGGCGACGGCCGGCTGAACCGCGTCGAACGCTGCCATCGCCGCGATGGTTGCGGGTGTCGGTTGGCGATTGGTTTCGGTGGCGCGCCAACGAGCGGCGCGGTCACGCTGGGCGGCGAGCAGGTTGTCGAGCGCATCGAGGGCGAGCAATTGCCGAACGCCGGCGCGTTCGCCAGAGATCAGGCTCAACTTGTCACGATAGTCCTGGCCGATCATCCACAGGCTGCCTGCAAGTGGCAGGATAAACAGCAGAAACAGCAGCTGAAATTTACGCGCGAAACCGAATCGCCCCAGCAGCCCGATCCCCGGTGATAAAAAAGCCTGCATGCCCCATGACTCCTCTGGACACCACGCACCATTGGCGTGCGTCGAGGTCATTGCGACCGCGACTTGTGCCCTTCTAAAAGGCCTCGAAAGTTCACCCTTGGTCCGCTCTGTAGGCCGACTCTGTAGCGAAACTTCCCATTCTCGGTCCCCTTTGTAAGGGGCCGCGTTGAAGCGGATAAGCAAGGCAAGATTCAGACCATGGCGTTGCGCTATCACCTTTTATTAAGGTCGTTAGCAGGCTAAGGGGATGGCGCAACCGCACCGAAAAATGGCACATTGACCGACCTGCCAGTGCGCACCCATCCGCAGTACGGAAACTCTCATGGCTATCAGCAACGTTCAGTCCGCCGCGACGTCGGCGCCCGCCACTTCACAAAGCAGTCCGCTGGTCATGCGCATCATCGGCGCGGTGGCGCTGGCGCATTTGATCAACGACCTGATTCAGGCGGTATTGCCGTCGATCTATCCGATGCTCAAGGCCAGCTATGGCCTGACCTTCACCCAGATCGGCCTGATCACCCTGACTTTTCAACTGACGGCCTCGCTGTTGCAACCATGGGTCGGTTACCACACGGATCGTCATCCCAAGCCCTGGCTGTTGCCGGCCGGTACCGTGTGCACATTGATCGGCATTCTGATGATGTCGGTGGTCGGAAGTTTTCCGATGATTCTGCTGGCGGCGGGGTTGATCGGTGTCGGTTCATCGACCTTTCACCCGGAAGCTTCTCGGGTGGCGCGATTGGCTTCGGGTGGGCGTTTCGGCTTGGCGCAGTCGACGTTTCAGGTCGGTGGTAATGCGGGCTCGGCCTTCGGGCCGTTGCTGGCGGCGGCGATCATCATTCCCTACGGTCAGGGTCATGTGGCCTGGTTCGGATTGTTCGCGCTGTTTGCGCTGTTCGTGCTGTATCGGATCAGTCGCTGGTACGCCAACCATCTGAATCTGTTCAAGCTCAAACAAGGTCAGGCAGCGACTCATGGCCTGTCGAAACGACGGGTGATCAGCGCACTGGTAGTGCTCGGGCTTCTGGTGTTTTCCAAGTACTTCTACATGGCCAGCCTGACCAGTTACTTCACGTTCTACCTGATTGAAAAATTCGACCTGTCGGTGGCCAGCTCGCAGCTGCATCTGTTCCTGTTTCTCGGTGCAGTAGCGGCTGGGACCTTCTTCGGCGGGCCGATCGGCGACAAGATCGGGCGCAAGGCGGTAATCTGGTTCTCGATCCTTGGCGTCGCACCGTTCACGCTGCTGCTGCCCCATGTAGACCTGTTCTGGACCAGCATCCTCAGCGTGGTGATCGGTTTCATCCTCGCCTCGGCGTTCTCGGCCATTGTGGTGTATGCCCAGGAGCTGGTGCCAGGGAACGTCGGAATGATTGCCGGGGTGTTCTTCGGCCTGATGTTCGGTTTCGGCGGGATTGGCGCGGCATTGCTTGGGCATCTGGCGGATATTCACGGCATTGAATATGTGTACTTCCTGTGCTCGTTCTTGCCGCTGCTGGGGGTGTTGGCGATCTTTCTGCCACGAACCAAAAAAGTCTGAGGCGGACCGGCAAAGTCAGCCGTTTCGATAGATATAGCTATACGCGTTAATCGCTGGTACCCCGCCAAGATGTGCATAAAGTACCTTCGACCCAGTCGGGAAAAACCCCTGGCGGACGAGATCAATGAGGCCTTGCATGGATTTTCCCTCATAGACCGGATCCGTCATCATGCCTTCCATGCGAGCGCACAAACGGATGGCTGCGTTGGTTTCTTCTGATGGAATACCGTAGGCCGGATAGGCGTAGTCTTCTTTTAGGACAACATCGTCAGCGGTGATTTCCTGGCCAAGCCCGATAAGCTGCGCCGTATGCTGAGCGATTGCCAATACTTGTGCCCTGGTTTGCTCAGGCGTGGCAGAGGCGTCGATACCAATCACATTGCGCGCACGACCATCCTTGGCGAACCCCACCAGCATGCCCGCATGGGTGGAGCCAGTCACCGTGCAGACGATGATGTAATCAAATTTGATCCCCATCCTGGCTTCTTGCTCGCGTACTTCTTCGGCGAAGCCGACATAGCCCAGACCTCCATATTTGTGCATGGAAGCACCGGCAGGAATTGCATACGGTTTGCCTCCTTTGGCCTTGACGTCCTCCAGCGCCCGCTCCCAGCTCTCGCGGATACCGATATCGAAACCTTCGTCGACGAATTCAATCTCCGCTCCCAGCACGCGGCTCATCAGGATATTCCCGACCCGGTCGTAGACCGCATCCGGGAATGGAACCCAGCTTTCTTGAACGAGACGGCACTTCATGCCGAGTTTGGCAGCGACAGCCGCGACCTGGCGCGTGTGGTTTGACTGAACGCCACCGATGGAAACCAGCGTGTCTGCCTGCGAGGCAATGGCATCGGGAATGATGTATTCCAGCTTGCGGATCTTGTTGCCGCCAAACGCAAGTCCGGAGTTGCAATCCTCTCGTTTGGCATAGAGCTCGATGTTGCCACCAAGACATGCCGACAGACGATTCAGTTTCTCGATCGGCGTTGGGCCAAACATGAGTGGATAGCGTTCAAATTTTTCCAACATGACGGTTCTCCAGATCAGGGAGGAGCCGTTTTTAGTCTAGCAGAGCACCTGTGAGGGAGTTGCGCGTTAGGCACCGCGATCCCAAAAAGCAAAATCCCCGTATCAGCGAGTGATTACGGGGATTTTCAGTCTATCGAGGTCCGTGTAAATCCACGGTTCCTGTTACACGTTAAAACGGAAGTGCATCACGTCGCCGTCTTTAACGATGTAGTCCTTGCCTTCCAGGCGCCATTTACCAGCTTCTTTGGCGCCGGCTTCGCCCTTGTACTGAATGAAGTCGTCGTAAGCGATGACTTCGGCGCGGATGAAGCCTTTTTCGAAGTCGGTGTGGATCACGCCCGCGGCTTGTGGCGCGGTAGCACCGACGCGGACGGTCCAGGCGCGGACCTCTTCGACACCGGCGGTGAAGTAGGTCTGCAGGTGCAGCATTTCGTAGCCAGCGCGGATTACGCGGTTCAGGCCAGGCTCTTCGAGACCCAGGGCTTCGAGGAACATGTCTTTCTCTTCACCGTCTTCCAGTTCGGCGATTTCGGCTTCGATCTTGTTGCAGACCGGAACCACCATGGCGCCTTCTTCTTCGGCGATGGCTTTGACGATGTCCAGCAGCGGGTTGTTTTCGAAACCGTCTTCAGCGACGTTGGCGATATACATGACCGGCTTGGTGGTCAGCAGATGGAAGCCACGAATCACCGCTTTGTCGTCGGCGCCCATGTTCTTCATCAGCGTGCGCGCTGGCTTGCCGAGGGTGAAGTGAGCGATCAATTGCTCCAGCAGGCCTTTCTGGACTACGGCGTCCTTGTCACCACCTTTGGCGTTACGGGCGACTTTCTGCAGTTGCTTCTCGCAACTGTCGAGGTCGGCGAAGATCAGTTCCAGGTCGATGATCTCGATGTCGCGTTTCGGGTCGACGCTGTTGGAGACGTGAATCACGTTCTCGTCTTCGAAGCAGCGGACCACGTGAGCGATAGCATCGGTCTCGCGGATGTTGGCGAGGAATTTGTTGCCCAGGCCTTCACCTTTCGAGGCACCGGCAACCAGGCCGGCGATGTCGACGAATTCCATGGTAGTCGGCAGGATGCGCTTGGGATTGACGATGACCGCCAGGGCTTCCAGACGCGGATCCGGCATCGGCACGATACCGGTGTTCGGCTCGATGGTGCAGAAGGGGAAGTTCTCGGCCGCGATCCCGGATTTGGTCAGGGCGTTGAACAGGGTGGACTTGCCGACGTTAGGCAGGCCGACGATGCCGCAATTGAATCCCATGGTGTTTCCCCGAGGAGTTAGAGTCAGGCCTTCTGGCTGTGCAGGTTTTTCATCGCGCGGTTCCATTCGCCGGCGAGGATATCCGGCAGCACGCCGAGGGCAAAGTCGATGCTGGCATCGAGTTTTTCCTGTTCGGCGCGTGGCGCACGACCCAGGACGAAATTTGAAACCATACTGGCAACGCCCGGGTGGCCAATGCCAAGCCGCAAGCGGTGAAAGGTATTCTGATTGCCCAGTTGCGCGATGATGTCGCGCAACCCGTTGTGACCGCCATGGCCGCCGCCCTGTTTGAGCTTGGCAACGCCCGGAGGCAGATCGAGTTCGTCATGCGCCACCAGGATTTCTTCAGGCTTGATGCGGAAGAAGCCGGCAAGTGCCGCGACGGCCTGGCCGCTGCGGTTCATGTAGGTGGTGGGAATCAGCAGACGAACATCCTGACCCTGATGCGAATAGCGCCCGGTCAGGCCGAAATATTTGCGATCGGCCACAAGGTTGACACCCTGCGCGTGCGCGATGCGCTCAACAAAAAGGGCCCCTGCGTTATGCCGGGTCTGTTCGTATTCAGCGCCTGGATTTCCCAGGCCAACGATCAGTTTGATGGCAGTCACAATAGGGGCCCTTCCTTGGAGTGGTGGATAACAACGCCGCAACCAGTGTGTGCGGCGAAAGTGGACGACAAATGCTCATTTACCATTATGTAAACTCCGCGTTCTCGCCCGCTTTCTCGCTACGCTCTAGTCCGCGATGTTCCGGTCACTCCGGCGAACAGAGTGAAATTACTCTGCTGCGCCTTCAGTAGCTTCTGGAGCAACACGTGGAGCGTGAACGTTGGCAACAGCCAGGTCGTTACCGTGAGCCAGAGCAACAAACTCAACGCCTTTAGGGGCTTTGAGGTCAGACAGGTGAATGATCGCGCCGACTTCGGCATCAGCCAGGTCAACTTCGATGAATTCAGGCAGGTCTTTCGGCAGGCACGAAACTTCGATTTCAGAAACAACGTGCGAAATTTCGCCGCCTTTCTTGATCGGAGCAGCTTCGCCAACGAAGTGTACAGGCACGATAGCGGTCAGTTTCTGGCCAGCTACTACGCGTACGAAGTCAGCGTGCATCACGTGGCCTTTGGCCGGGTGACGCTGCAGAGCTTTGATGATTACGTTTTGCTTGGTGCCGCCAACGTTCAGCTCGATGATGTGGCTGTAAGCCGCTTCGTTTTCGAGCAGTTTGGCAACTTCTTTAGCCAGCATGCTGATGGATTCAGGGGCTTTTTCGCCACCGTAAACTACAGCTGGAACCAGGCTTGCGAGACGACGCAGGCGGCGGCTCGCACCTTTCCCCAGGTCGGAACGCACTTCAGCATTCAGAGTAAAATCGTTCATGTTGTATCTCCAAAATAACCACATTCGCCCCAGCGTTTGCGACCAGCGCTAAAGGCGATATGGGCAAAAAAGCCCCGCCCCGACAGGAATGCCGGGGCGGGGCGCTTTTCGTCAACGAGATGTAATGAAAAGGGCAGGGCCCTTAACGGAACATCGCGCTGATCGATTCTTCATTGCTGATGCGGCGGACCGCCTCGGCAACTACCGGCGCGATATCCAGTTGACGGATACGCGCACAGGCTTGTGCTGCAGCGGACAGCGGGATGGTATTTGTTACCACCAACTCGTCCAGCACGGAATTTTCAATGTTTTCGATCGCCCGACCCGACAGCACAGGGTGCGTGCAGTAGGCGAAAACCTTGGCAGCGCCATGCTCTTTCAAGGCCTTGGCCGCGTGGCACAGAGTGCCGGCGGTATCGACCATGTCATCGACCAGAATACAGGTACGCCCTTCGACATCACCGATGATATGCATCACTTCAGAGTGATTGGCTTTCTCACGGCGTTTGTCGATGATCCCGAGATCCACGCCCAGGGATTTGGCAACAGCCCGTGCACGCACGACGCCACCAATGTCCGGGGACACGATCATCAGGTTTTCGAAGCGCTGATCTTCAATGTCATCCACCAGTACCGGGGAGCCGTAGATGTTATCTACCGGAATATCGAAGAAGCCCTGAATCTGGTCAGCATGCAAATCAACCGTGAGAACACGGTCGATGCCGACTACGGTAAGCATGTCAGCAACAACTTTCGCGCTGATAGCCACACGTGCGGAACGCGGACGGCGATCCTGACGGGCATAACCAAAGTAAGGAATAACAGCAGTGATACGAGTAGCCGAGGAGCGGCGGAAGGCATCAGCCATCACTACCAGTTCCATCAGGTTATCGTTGGTCGGAGCGCAAGTCGGCTGAATAATGAAAACGTCTTTACCGCGAACGTTTTCATTGATCTCGGCAGTAATTTCGCCGTCGGAGAACTTACCGACAGAGATGTCACCGAGAGGGATATGCAGCTGACGTACAACACGCCGAGCCAGATCGGGGTTAGCGTTCCCCGTAAAGACCATCATCTTGGACACGCGCAGTACCTGAAGGCTGAGGGTAACCTGGATGAGTATAGAAAAATGGCAGGGGCGGCTGGATTCGAACCAACGCATGGCAGGATCAAAACCTGCTGCCTTACCGCTTGGCGACGCCCCTGTATCTGTTGCAACGAGTACCCAGTACCCGATTCCTGTTAGAGCAGACTTTGCAGCTTGCGATGCAACATCGAAACGTTGCTTCCTTTTGCTACAAACCCTGTAAGGGTCTCTGTCAGAAGGGCCGAGACTTTATCAGCTTCAGCTTTGCTTGGGAAGCCCCCAAACACACAACTTCCAGTTCCGGTGAGTTTTGCTTCGGTAAATTTACCTAGCAAATTCAATGCGTTACGTACATCTGGATAACGCATTGCTACCACCGGCAAGCAGTCATTTCGACTGTTTCCCTTGGGAACGGGGCGCACTTTAATGGGAGGAGTGTTACGTGTCAACAGTGGATCTGAAAAAATTTCTGCTGTACTTACAGATACTTGCGGCACCAGTACGAGATACCACGGTTCTTCGGGCTCTACAGGGGTGAGTTTTTCCCCCACGCCCTCGGCGAAAGCCGCGTGACCGCGCACGAAAACCGGGACGTCGGCGCCAAGCGTAAGGCCCAGCGCGGCCAGTCGATCCTCATCCCAACCCAGTTGCCAAAGATGATTGAGGCCCAGCAACGTGGTTGCCGCATTCGAACTGCCGCCACCGATTCCACCGCCCATGGGCAGGATTTTTTCGATCCAGATGTCGGCACCCAGCGAACAACCGGATTGCGCCTGAAGTTTTTTTGCGGCTTTGACGATCAGGTTGCTGTCGTGAGGGACGTCGGCGAATTCGGTGTGCAACCGAATCACGCCATCGTCGCGAACGGCGAAGGTGATTTCATCGCCGTAATCGAGGAACTGAAAAATCGTCTGCAACTCGTGGTAACCGTCTTCGCGACGACCGAGGATGTGCAGCATCAAGTTGAGCTTGGCGGGCGAAGGCAATGTCAGGCGTGGCGCAGTCATGTTCACTGCCCCAGTTTGCGTGGTTGCCATTCCTTGATCACCAGCGTGACATCAAGGTCGGTGCCATGCAGTTTGATCCGCTCGGGCAGCCAGTAGCCGTTTTGCTCGGCATAACTGAGGTACTCGACCTGCCAGCCATCCTGTTCGAGATTGGCCAGACGACTGTCGACGTCGAGGGTCAGGCGACTTTTGCTGTCCGGGGCCGGGAGCCCGCGAACCCACCATGCCAGATGGGATACCGGCAATTTCCAGCCCAGTTGTTCTTCAACCAGAGCTTCCGGGGTCGGCGCGTCATAGCGGCCCTGATTGGCCACTTCCAGCGAGACTTTGCCCGGACGACCGGTCAAACGGGCCGCGCCCCGACCCAGAGGACCGGAAAGGCGGATGTCGTAGTAATCCTGGCGTTGCAGCCAGAACAACGTGCCGCTGCCCGAATCTTTTGGCGCGCGGATGCCGATTTTGCCGTTGATCTGCCAGCCATCGAGGCCGGTCAGTTGCTGTTTGTGCTCGCGCCATTGGGCCTTGTTGCCTTGACCCTGGACCGATTCGCGGGCAACGAAGCCCGCGCAACCGGCGAGCAGGGCGATGAAGCTGAAAATAATGAGGTGGCGCAAAAACATAATTTTAAAGAGTCTCTGATCCGGTCAGGCGTTTGATGGTGCCACGCAGGGTAGGGCTGTCGGGTTGTTCCTTGAGGAACTTGCTCCAGATTTGCTTGGCTTCGCGTTGTTTGCCGTTGGCCCACAGGACTTCGCCCAGGTGCGCGGCAACTTCCTGATCGGGGAAGCGCTCCAGCGCCTGGCGCAAATAGCGCTCGGCTTCATCGAGGTTGCCCAAGCGGAAATTGACCCATCCGAGGCTGTCCAGGACGGCCGGGTCTTCAGGGGTGATCTGGTGTGCCTGTTCGATCAAGGCCTTGGCTTCGGCGTAGCGTGTGGTGCGGTCGGACAGGGTGTAGCCGAGGGCGTTCAACGCCATCGCGTTGTTCGGATCGCGCTTGATGATCAGTCGCAGATCTTTTTCCATCTGCGCCAGGTCATTACGTTTTTCTGCCAGCATGGCCCGGGTATACAGCAGATTCAGATCGTCCGGGTATTGCTGCAGGGCTTGCTGCAAGACTTTCCAGGCCTTGTCGCCCTGTTTGTTGGCGGACAAGGTTTCGGCTTCGATCAGATACAACTGGATCGCGTAATCAGGTTGCTCGCCGCGCTCCGCTGCCAGACGGCTTTGGGCTTCGGCGGTCTTGCCGTTGTTCATCAGAATATCGGCAAGACGCAATTGCGCCGGCAGGTAATCGTTGCCCGGCCCGACCTGGGCGTATTCAATCAATGCGCCCTGCGGGTCGTTACGCTCTTCCGCAATGCGCCCCAGGTTCAAGTGAGCAGAGTCGACGTGGCTTTCCCGGGCGATCAAATCTTCCAGGTAGCCTTTGGCTTCGTCCCAGGCTTTGGCTTCCAGGCAGACCAGTGCCAGGGAATAACGCAATTCGTCGTCTTCGGGGTATTGCTGCACCAGGCTCGAGAACTCGACCTTGGCGTCGTCCATGCGATCCTGTTCAACCAGCATGCGCGCGTAAGTCAGGCGCAGGCGTTTGTCATCCGGGTACTTCTTGATGCTTTTTTGCAGCAGCGGCAAGGCTTCATCGCCACGGTTGAGCCCTTGCAGCAGGCGCGCGCGCAGCAGGATCGGCGCTATTTCGCCTTCGTCCGGCGGATTGTCTTCGAGCAGGGTCAGGGCGCCCTTGGCATCGCCGTCCTGTTGCAGCAACAAGGCCTTGCCAAAAATCAGCTGGTTGTTGTGCGGATGGCGCTGCAGCAAGCGGTCAAAACCTTTCATCAGACCGTTGCGAGTTTCCTGGTCTGTATCGGCTGCGGACAGGGCGAGAAAATCGAAATGCGTGTCGCCCTTGCCTTGCAGGACTTTCTCCATATAGACCATGGAGTCGTCGTAACGACCGGCGCGGGCGAGTTGCACGGCAGCCGCCCGTTGCGCTTCGAGATCGTCCGGGGCGTTCCTTGCCCAGACCAGTGCGGTGTCGAGGGCAGCCTGATCGGCACCCAGATACTCGGCAATGCGAAATGCCCGCTCGGAGATGCCCGGATCCTGGGTATTGATGGCCTGGGTCACGTAGTTGTCCAGGGCAATGTCGTAACGATTGCGCTGGCCAGCCAGTTCGGCGCTCAACAAGCTGAAGATGGTTTCTTCGCTGAACGAGCTGTAAACCTTGGGCTTTTCAGGGGCCGGAGTGCTGTCTTCGACCGGCGGCGTACCGTCCGATGAAACGGGCGCCAAGGCCTGGCAGCCGCTGAGGAAGACTAAAGCGAGGAGCAACGCGGAAGATCTATTCATATAGGAAAAGGACGACTAACCTGCGGTCGGATCATCATGACACAAGCCTTGAGCCAAACATAACCGCCCGGCCAATTTACCCGCGCGGGCAATCCTCGCAGCCCCGGCGCCCTTGTAAACGAGAACGGATCGCAGCCTTCGGCAGCTCTTGCGGGCGCGATAGATATCGAGTGGTTGTTCTGGCTCTGTCGAAGTAGGACAATTGTCGGCTTCACGTCACCATCAGCGACCTTGAATGGCCTTCCTTGCACTCGGTATTAACCACAAGACTGCTTCAGTAGACGTCCGCGAGCGCGTGGCCTTTACCCCTGAGCAGCTGGTTGAGGCCTTGCAGCAGCTCTGCCGACTCACCGACAGCCGCGAAGCTGCGATCCTCTCCACCTGCAATCGCAGTGAACTGTATATAGAACAGGATCACCTTTCGGCTGACATCATATTGCGCTGGCTGGCCGATTATCATCATTTGAGCCTCGATGAGCTGCGCGCGAGCGCTTATGTGCATGAAGATGATGCGGCAGTTCGTCACATGATGCGGGTTGCCTCCGGGCTCGACTCGCTGGTGTTGGGCGAACCGCAGATTCTCGGTCAGATGAAATCGGCCTACGCTGTTGCTCGCGAGGCCGGCACCATCGGTCCGCTGCTCGGACGGCTGTTCCAGGCCACATTCAATGCGGCCAAACAGGTGCGAACCGACACCGCCATCGGCGAAAACCCGGTATCCGTAGCGTTTGCCGCGGTCAGCCTGGCGAAACAGATTTTCAGTGATTTGCAACGCAGCCAGGCTTTGTTGATTGGCGCCGGTGAGACCATCACCCTGGTCGCCCGCCATCTGCATGAGCTGGGGGTCAAGCGAATCGTGGTCGCCAACCGCACCCTGGAGCGCGCGAGCATTCTGGCCGAACAGTTCGGCGCCCACGCAGTGCTGCTCTCGGACATCCCGGCAGAACTGGTGCGCAGCGACATCGTCATCAGTTCCACCGCTAGCCAGTTGCCGATTCTCGGTAAAGGCGCGGTGGAAAGTGCCTTGAAATTGCGCAAGCACAAGCCGATTTTCATGGTGGATATCGCTGTCCCTCGGGATATCGAACCGGAAGTCGGCGAGTTGGACGACGTATACCTCTATAGCGTCGACGATCTCCACGAAGTGGTCGCCGAAAACCTCAAGAGCCGTCAGGGCGCAGCCCAGGCCGCGGAAGAGATGGTGTCGATCGGTGCCGAAGATTTCATGGTTCGCCTGCGCGAACTGGCGGCGGTAGATGTGCTCAAGGCCTATCGTCAACAAAGCGAGCGCATGCGTGACGAAGAATTGCTTAAAGCTCAGCGCATGCTCGCCAATGGCAGCAGCGCCGAAGACGTGCTGGTGCAACTGGCCCGCAGCCTGACCAATAAACTCTTGCATGCACCGAGCGTGCAGTTGAAAAAGCTCTCTGCCGAAGGCCGCCTCGATGCGCTGGCCATGGCCCAGGAACTCTTTGCCCTCGGTGAGGGCTCATCGGATAGCTTTTCGGATAAGAAACCGCAATGAAAGCGTCACTGCTCAATAAGCTGGACATCCTCCAGGACCGTTTCGAGGAATTGACCGCCCTGCTTGGCGACGGCGAGGTCATTTCCGATCAGAACAAGTTCCGTACCTATTCCAAGGAATACGCGGAAGTCGAGCCGATCGTTGGCACCTATAAACAGCTGCTTAAAGTGCAGGGTGACCTCGAAGGGGCTCAGGCGCTGCTCAAGGACAGCGATCCGGACATGCGCGAAATGGCCGTGGAAGAAGTTCGCGAAGCCAAAGAGCAACTGATCGAAATCGAAGCCCAACTGCAACGCATGCTGCTGCCCAAGGATCCGAACGACGGACGCAACGTATTCCTCGAAATCCGTGCCGGCACCGGCGGTGACGAAGCGGCGATTTTCTCCGGTGACCTGTTCCGCATGTATTCGCGTTATGCCGAGCGACGTGGTTGGCGGGTAGAGATTCTGTCGGAGAACGAAGGCGAACACGGCGGCTATAAAGAAGTCATTGCTCGGGTCGAAGGCGAGAATGTCTACGGCAAGCTAAAGTTCGAATCCGGCGCGCACCGCGTACAGCGGGTTCCGGCCACTGAATCCCAAGGCCGCATCCACACCTCGGCCTGCACCGTGGCCGTGTTGCCCGAGCCGGACGAGCAGGAAGCGATCGAGATCAACCCGGCAGACCTGCGGGTCGACACCTATCGCTCCTCCGGTGCCGGTGGTCAGCACGTCAACAAGACCGATTCGGCAATCCGTATCACGCACTTGCCGTCCGGTATTGTCGTCGAGTGCCAGGAAGAGCGTTCCCAGCACAAGAACCGCGCCCGGGCGATGTCCTGGCTGTCGGCCAAGCTCAACGACCAGCAGACCAGCGCCGCCGCGAACGCTATCGCGAGCGAGCGTAAATTACTGGTAGGTTCCGGTGACCGTTCCGAGCGTATTCGCACCTATAACTTTGCCCAGGGCCGGGTCACCGACCATCGGGTCAACCTGACGCTGTATTCGCTCGACGAAATTCTCGCCGGTGGCGTGGATGCGGTGATCGAACCGTTGCTGGCCGAATATCAGGCCGACCAATTGGCAGCGATAGGTGAGTAAATGACGATCATTGCCAGTTTGTTGCGCGCCGCTGATTTGCCCGACTCGCCCACCGCGCGTCTGGATGCCGAACTGCTGCTGGCGGCTGCCTTGGGTAAATCCCGCAGTTTTCTGCACACCTGGCCTGAACGTATCGTCCCGAGCGAAGCGGCACTGAAATTTGCCGAGTACCTGCAACGCCGCCGTAGCGGTGAGCCGGTGGCTTACATTCTGGGGCAGCAGGGCTTCTGGAAACTTGACCTGGAAGTCGCGCCCCACACGCTGATTCCGCGTCCCGACACCGAACTGCTGGTAGAAACCGCGTTGGAGCTGTTGCCGGCGACCCCGGCCAGGGTTCTTGATCTGGGCACCGGCAGCGGCGCCATTGCCCTGGCGCTGGCCAGCGAGCGTCCGGCCTGGAAAGTCACCGCCGTGGATCGCGTGCTGGAAGCCGTGGCTCTGGCTGAGCGCAATCGCCAGCGGCTGCACCTGAACAACGCCACGGTGCTGAGCAGTCATTGGTTCAGTGCTTTGGAAGGCCAGCGCTTTCAATTGATCATCAGCAATCCGCCCTACATTGCTTCGACCGATCCGCATCTGGCGCAGGGTGACGTGCGCTTCGAACCGGCCAGTGCCCTGGTGGCCGGCGTCGATGGGCTCGACGATTTGCGTCTGATCGTCGATCAGGCACCGGATCATCTTGAGGCGGGTGGCTGGTTGATGCTCGAACATGGTTACGATCAAGCCGAGGCCGTGCGCGATTTGCTGCTGACCCGCGGCTTTGAAGAAGTCCATAGCCGCACCGATCTGGGCGGTCACGAACGCATCAGTCTGGGGCGCTTGCCGTGCTGAATGATCAGGAATTATTGCGCTATAGCCGGCAGATTCTGCTGCAACACGTCGACATCGACGGCCAGTTGCGGCTCAAGGAAAGCCGTGTGCTGATTGTCGGCCTCGGCGGTCTCGGCTCACCGGTGGCGCTGTACCTGGCTGCGGCCGGTGTCGGTGAGTTGCATCTGGCGGACTTCGACACGGTCGACCTGACCAATCTGCAACGTCAGATCGTTCACGACACCGACAGCGTCGGCCTGAGCAAGGTCGATTCGGCGATGCGGCGCCTGACTGCGATTAATCCCCAGATTCAACTGATCGCCCATCACACCGCACTCGATGAAGATTCCCTGGCGGCGGCCGTTGCGGCGGTGGATCTGGTGCTGGACTGTTCTGATAATTTTTCCACCCGCGAAGCGGTCAACGCCGCGTGTGTGGCGACGCGCAAACCGCTGGTCAGCGGCGCGGCGATTCGGCTGGAAGGGCAATTGTCGGTCTTCGACTCCCGTCGTCCGGAAAGCCCGTGCTACCACTGTTTATACGGGCACGGCAGCGAAGCCGAGTTGACTTGCAGCGAGGCCGGCGTACTCGGTCCGCTGGTGGGCCTGGTCGGTAGCCTGCAAGCCCTCGAAGCGTTGAAATTGCTGGTGGGGTTCGGCGAACCGCTGGTGGGACGCCTGTTATTGATCGATGCCTTGGGCACGCGCTTCCGTGAATTGCGGGTCAAGCGTGATCCAGTCTGTAGCGTCTGCGGGTCAAGCCATGCGTGAAGCGCCGATTGCTGTATTCGATTCCGGCGTCGGTGGCCTCTCCGTGCTGGCCGAGATCCAGCAGTTGCTGCCCAATGAATCTCTGTTGTACCTCGGCGATTGCGGGAACATTCCCTACGGTGAGAAATCCCCGGCATTCATCCGTCAGCGTTGCAGTGTCATGGCGCAGTTCTTTCAGCAGCAGGGCGCCAAGGCGCTGGTGCTCGCTTGCAATACCGCGACCGTCGCGGGTGTTGCGGACTTGCGTCGCGATTTCCCCGAGTGGCCCATCGTCGGCATGGAGCCTGCGGTCAAACCGGCGGCTGCGGCGACGCGTAGTGGTGTCGTTGGCGTACTCGCCACCACCGGCACTTTACAGAGTGCGAAGTTCGCCGCCTTGCTCGACCGTTTCGCCGCCGATGTGCGAGTCATCACCCAGCCATGCCCAGGGCTGGTGGAGCTGATTGAAAATGGCGATTTGCACAGCGAGGCATTGCGTCAGTTGCTGCAAGGGTATGTCGATCCGCTGCTGGCTGAAGGTGCAGACACAATCATTCTTGGCTGCACGCATTATCCTTTCCTAAAGCCTCTGCTTAAGCAGTTGCTCCCCCAGAACATCAGCCTGATCGATACCGGTGCCGCTGTGGCCCGGCAGCTTCAACGATTGTTGGCAGAGCGTGAGTTGCTGGCCGAGGGGCCTGCTCGCGCTGCCCGGTTCTGGACGAGTGCGGATCCGGAACATTTCAGAAATATCTTGCCGGTTTTGTGGCATTCGACGGGTGTTGTGCAAAGCTTCGACTTGTAGATAAAAAAAGAGATGACACGAATAATTGAGCTGAACTTCTGATCAAGCTTCAACTTCTATAGCTTTGTCTGTTGGGCAGCATAATAACCATACGAAATTGTTCGGAAAAGGATGTTTCTAATGAAGCGACTATTCTGCTTGGCCGCGATTGCGACCGCATTGATGGGGCACAGTTTTACCGCGCAGGCAGCGGGGGTGGAATTCGGGGTCGGCCAGACCAGCGATTCGACCATGACCTACCGACTGGGCATGCAATTCGACTGGGACAAGAGCTGGTTGCAGAGTGATATCGGTCGCTTGACCGGCTACTGGAGCGGCGCTTACACCTACTGGGAGGGCGATGAAACGTCGAGCAATCACAGTTTGTCATTCTCGCCGGTGCTGGTGTACGAGTTTGCCGGTCAAACCATCAAACCCTACGTTGAAGCGGGTATCGGTATCGCGGTGTTTGCCAACACTGAAGTCGAAGACAACAAACTTGGCGGGGCCTTTCAGTTCGAAGATCGTTTCGGGTTTGGTCTGCGCTTTACCGGCGGACATGAAGTCGGGATTCGCGCCACGCACTATTCCAATGCCGGCATCAGCAGCCCGAACGATGGCGTAGAGAGTTACTCGCTGCATTACACGATGCCGTTGTAAGCAGTCTGCACAAGTCAATGTGGGAGCGAGCCTGCTCGCGATTGCGGTTTAATGGTCAACATTGATGTTGAATGTTACTCCGTCGTCGCGAGCAGGCTCGCTCCCACATTGGTATCAGGTGATCTGGACGTCACCGATACGCCGTCGCAATCCCCTGGCGTTCGGTGATGCATTCCGGTGCGCCCATTTCGAATTCCCGGCAAATCAGCGGACGTTTTTCGTAGATGGTGCACATCATGCTGTCGCGATCCAGCGCGGCGCACCAGCCGTCATCCAGTCGCAGCATGACTTCCCCGCCCCAATCATCGGTATCGATAAAACGCTCGGGCACGCCGGTGTCGGTGATCAACATGACTTCAAGCTGACAGCAGCAGGCTGCACAGGTCGAGCAGGTGACCGCCGGCTCGGCGATTTGCGTATGGGGAATGGTTTTCATGGCGCGCAGTGTAAGCCAGTGGGGCCACGCTGTGTGAAAGGTCTGACAGACGCTCAGGCTTCACGGAAGATCTTCCATTGGCGGATTGTTTCGCTCCAGGCATTTGCCAATTTCCAGTCCCGTCTGGCCGGGATTTTGCGGCAGAGGCCAAAGGACAGGCATGAGCAGTTCCGGTAAAGGGAGCTCAAGTGGTCGATGCTTGAGCAGGTCGAAGACGTATCGCGCAGCTTTGTCCGCCGACCAATCGAGGTGTTGTGAAACCTCGTTGCTCAGGGGGGTATCGATAAGTCCCGGGCGGACTATGGTCATTTCGATGTTTTCCGGCGCCACGTCGATGCGCAAGGACTCGAAAAGATGACGCAACCCGGGCTTTGAATCGCCATAGGCTTCGGCCCGTGGCAGGGGCAGATAGGTCACCGAGCTGGCCATGCCCACCAGATGCGGCGCAGTGCCCGCCTGCAGCAAGGGCCGGGCGGCTTCGATGCAATAGCTGCTGGCAAGCAGGTTGGTACGCACGATGTGCTCGATGATTGACGAGTCGAACTGATTGGCGTCGACGTATTCGCAGGTGCCCGCGTTGAGGATCATGGTGTCCAGAGAACCCCATTGCCTGGCAATCTGCTCGCCGATTTCGCGCACCCGTTGGCTGTTGGTCAAATCACCGGCAACCACCAACACTTGGCCGGGGTAACGCTGAGACAGGGCTTTCAAGGGCGCCAATGAGCGGGAGCTGACGGCCAGGTGGGCACCGCTTTTCAGTATTTCTTCGGCCAGCGCGGCACCAATACCGTTGCTGGCGCCGGTCAACCAGTATCGCCTTGGAGGTGTACGACTCATCTCGATCTCCTTTATCTTCCTGATTCAATCCCATGTTCATACGTAAAACTGCGCTATCAAGGTGATTCCGGTGGCGATAAACCCTGTCGTGACGGCAGGTTTTTGAACGCGGCCAAGGCCCGTTCGCGGGAAGTGCTCAGGTTGACAATCGGCGATGGATAATCCGTCACGCCGAATAATCCGTCGAGTCTCGCGCGATTGTGCAGGTCTTTTTTATTCATTTCGTTGATCTGCGGCAACCAATGTTTGATGAAAACCCCTTCGGCGTCGAATTTTTCCGACTGACTCAGGGGGTTGAAGATGCGGAAGTAGGGCACCGAATCGGTGCCAGTGGACGAACTCCACTGCCAGCCACCGTTGTTCGCCGCCAGATCGCCGTCAATCAGATGCCGCATGAAGAAACGCTCGCCTTCACGCCAGTCGATCAGCAGATTTTTGGTCAGGAACATTGCCACGACCATGCGCAGACGGTTGTGCATCCAGCCGGTTTCCAGCAATTGGCGCATGGCGGCGTCAATGATCGGCAGGCCGGTACGGCCTTGCTGCCAGGCCTTGAGGTCTTGCGGGGCATCACGCCAGGCCAGGGCTTCGGTTTCCGGGCGAAAGGCGCGGTGCCGGGAAACCCGTGGATAGCCCACCAGAATGTGTTTGTAGAATTCGCGCCACAGCAACTCGTTGATCCAGGTGACGGCACCGACCTTGCCGCTTTCGAATTCCCCCTGATTGCTTTGCAACGCGGCGTGCAGACACTGGCGAGGGGAGATGACCCCGGCGGTGAGATAGGCCGAGAGCTGGCTGGTGCCGGGTTTTGCCGGGAAATCACGCTCGCTGTGGTAATAGTCGATCTGTGCGTCGACAAAGGTCTCGAGACGGCGCCGGGCCTCGGTTTCGCCGGCTGGCCAGAGCGCACGCAAACGGTCGCTGGGCGTGTCGAAACCCTCGACACGAGAGGGTGGTTCGTCGCTGGCGATGCCCAGCGGCGCCTGGATGGCGGGGGCGGCAACCAATCTCGGCAATGATGCATGCAAGCGTTCGTAGCAGACCTTGCGGAACTGGCTGAAGACCTGGAAATAGGTGCCGGTTCTGGTCAGCACTGTGCCAGGCTTGAACAGCAGTTGATCAAGGTAGCGGTAAAAATCAATGCCTTGGGCTTTCAGGATTTGGGCCGCCGCGGCATCACGACGGGTTTCATGAATGCCGTATTCCTCGTTGACGTGCACTGCGTCGATCTTCAATTGCTGGCACAACTCGAGCAGGACCTTCGGTGCCTCATCCCAGCGGGACGCCTTGCGAATCAGCAGCGGGATGTTCAGGGCGCCCAGCGCATGACGTAATTCACTCAGGTTGCGCAGCCAGAAATCCACTTTGCACGGCGCGTCGTCATGGGCCAGCCATTGCTGTGGACTCAGCAAATACACCGCCACACTCGGGCCGCGGGCTGCAGCGGCCGAGAGGGCGGTGTTGTCGTGTAGACGCAAGTCGCTGCGCAGCCAGATCAATTGCATGGTGGTATCCGCACGATCATTGAAAAATACGCCATTAAATGAGCCCGCGCTGAATCAGGCCCTGATGAGCCGATAATGGGTCTTCGGCCAGGGACAAGTCAGTAATGGCAGCGGTTCTTGCGGATAACTCGGTGTGGTGGATGCACACCGTTGCCCCGGCAATCATTTTTGGGCAGCTGACGCCATTCAAAAGTTTCGTCAGATGCGCAAGATTCATGGCTTTGCTGGAATACAGCAGTACGCCGCGGGCTTGCAGGTGATCAACCGCCAGCGCAAGTTCGCCAGCGGGGAGCGGCCAGTCGAAGACTTCCACCGGACAATCGACGCTGCTGATCAGCCAGGCGGTGAGCCACAGATAAGGCTCCAGCGGCAGGTCCGAGTGATTGATCAGCAACAGTGGCGCGGTGCGCAACTGACGGTTGTTATGGTAGATCCTCGCGCCGAATTTGCTGCGCAACCAGGAATAAACAAACACCCGCTCCATTTGCGCGCCGAACTGGCCTTGCCAGCGCTGCTCCAGATCCGCCAGCAACGGCATCAACAATTTTTCACACAAGGTGCGTGGCGGATACAGCGCCATCGCCTGATTCACCGTGTCATCGAGGGTGCGTTCGGCCAGCTGAGTGACCGCTTGCAGCAGCGTCTGGCGCAGCACCAGCCAATCGTTTCCGATGGGGTCGGTAAGCCCCTGTGGCGTGTCGAGCAATTGTTTGACCTGGCTGACAGCCACGCCGCGATTGAGCCAGGTAAGGATCGTCAGGATCCGTTGTACGTGCTCGGCGCAGAACAGCCGGTGCCCCTTGGGCGTACGTTGAGGCACGATCAGCCCATAGCGCCGTTCCCAGGCGCGCAAGGTGACAGCATTGACTCCGGTCTGCCGGGCCACTTCACGAATGGGCAGCCACCCAGCGTCCAGGGCCTTCTTGAAGTCACTGCCAAGGTCTTCGCTGGCGCTGGTGTCCGGTGGATTTTTCATTAAATCGCGTTTCGCAGGCTGAGGTTTTCCGGGTGCGGTTGCAGGTAAACCTGTTGCGCAATGTACGGATCCGGGTATTGGCGAAAGTAGTGTTTGAGCAACATCAATGGCACCACCAGCGGCACGATGCCCCGGCGGTATTGGCCGATGACGTGCTGCACTTCCTGTTTGTCTTCACGGCTGAGGGCCTGTTTGAGATAACCGCTGAGGTGCTGCAGCACGTTAGTGTGGGTGCGGCGTGTGGCGCACTTTTTCAGGGCTGCCATCAGCTCGCTGAAGTAGCGCGGGCCGAGCACTTGCGGGTCGGTTTGTCGCATGTTGCCCAGCAAGTTGCCCAGGGTTTTGTATTGCACCGGGTTGTGGGCCATCAGCAGGTATTTGTAGCGCGAGTGAAAGTCAATGAGACCGCGTCGGGTCAGGCCTGTGTGCAGCAATTGCTGCCAGGCGCTGTAGGCGAACACGCGGGTGAGGAAGTTTTCCCGCAGCACCGGGTCGTTGAGGCGGCCGTCTTCTTCCACCGGTAAATCAGGATGCAATGAACAGAAGGCTTGGGCGTAGATACCACGGCTACCGCCGTCCACTGGCGCGCCGCTGGCGTGATAGACCTTGACCCGTTCCAGCCCGCAAGAAGGGGATTTCTGCATGAAGATATAGCCGCAGATGTCATCCAGCTCCAGCGCCATTTTTTGACCGTGCTCGGCCAGAGCTCGGGTGACGTTGATCTCAGGGTGGACGGTACCAACAGCCTCCGGGTGCTCGGGGTTGCCGACCAGGCGGATCGGTTCGCGAGGGATACCCAGGCCAATGGCGACTTCCGGGCACACCGGGACAAAATCGAAATACTCAGAGAGGATGCGGCTGCACAGAGGCGACGCCTTGTGCCCACCGTTGTAACGCACCTCGGCCCCCATCAGGCAAGCGCTGATGGCGATTTTGGGTTTCATGGCTGTAGGGGGCATCGGATCGCCTCGAATCCAGACCTGTACAGATTATTAGATCTGTACAACATGACTTCATCATAGATTCAAAGGTGTACAAGTTAAAGTTTTTGTATAAGTTTTTTGCGGTGCTGCTGCCCATGTCGACAGCAGCGATTCAATTCACTGCAGGTGTTCGTGCAGCCGGCGAGCTGCTTCCTGACCACTGAGCCAAGCGCCCTCGACACGGCCAGACAAGCACCAGTCACCGCACACATACAAGCCCAGATCGGCATCGGCCAACGCCCCCCATTCATGGCTGCTGGCCGGCCGGGCGTACAGCCAGCGGTGAGCGAGGCTGAAGGTCGGAGCAGGCATGGCGTCGTGCAGCAATTCGGCAAAGGCACCGTGCAATTGCTCAATCACGGCATCCTTGGGCAGGTCGATATGCTGCCGGCTCCAGGCACTGGTGGCATGCAGCACCCACGTATCGAGGGTGGTGTCGCGTCCCGGTTTGCTGCGGTTGCGCGCCAGCCAGTCCAGCGGACTGTCCTGCACGAAGCAGCCTTCAATGGCGGTTTCAAGTGGCGTGTCGAAAGCCAGGGCGACGGCCCAGGTGGGTTCCATTTTTACCCCGGCAGCGGCCCCGGCGAGTTTCGGCGCGGCCGCCAGCAGCGCGGTTGCCTGAGGGGCTGGCGTGGCGATCACAACATGACTGAACGGGCCATGGGTGAAGCCCTCGGCGTCTTGCAGATGCCAATGTTCTTCACCGCGATAGACCTCAGTGATGCGGCAAGCGAAATGCACTTCCAGATCACCGAGCAGGCCGCGCGTGATGGCACTCATGCGTGGCGTGCCGACCCAGCGTGTCTGTTCGTCCGGCGAAGGCCTGAGCTGGCCACCGTGAAAGGTATAGAGCTGCGGCGTCCATACGGCGACCCAGCCATTGGTTTGCCAGCGCTGGACTTCGGTGACGAAGCGGCGATCGCGAGCAGTGAAATATTGCGCGCCCATGTCCAGAGCACCCGCATCGCTGCGCTTGCTCGACATGCGTCCGCCACTGCCGCGGCTTTTATCGAAAAGCTGAACGACATGCCCGGCCTCCGTAAGGGCCTGGGCGGCTGAGAGTCCGGCGATGCCGGTGCCGATGATTGCGATAGGTACAGTCATAGGGGCCTCGTTTACCTGTCTGTACAGACTACGCCGTGGTTCAAACCTGTACAATATTGTTTTTTGGTATAACTTTTAGCGTTCTCGTTCTGGCAGCTTGGCCTATTGTTAAGCACAGAGCCTGCCCGATACCAAAGATCCCTGCTTATAAAAATAGACTAGTGATCCGGGTAAAACGCCACGCGAGGAAGATGTCATGCACATATTGCTGACCGGCGGTACTGGTTTGATAGGACGTCAACTCTGCCGACACTGGTTGAGCCAGGGACATCGCCTGACGGTCTGGAGTCGCACGCCTGCAAAAGTCGCCAAAGTCTGTGGCACTCAGGTTCGTGGAATCGCACGGCTTGAGGACCTGGGTCAAGAACCGTTGGATGCAATTATCAACCTTGCGGGGGCACCGATTGCCGATCGGCTCTGGACGCACAAACGCAAGACGTTGTTGTGGAGCAGCCGGATCACCCTGACCGAAACGCTACTTTCTTGGCTCGAAAGCCGCGAGCAGAAACCGCAGGTTTTGATTTCTGGCTCCGCGATCGGTTGGTACGGCGACGGTGGAGAGCGGGAGTTGACTGAAGAATCGCCACCGGTCATCGATGATTTCGCCAGCCAGTTGTGCGTCGCCTGGGAGGAAACCGCGCAACGCGCCGAAGCCTTGGGCATTCGCGTGATCCTCATTCGTACCGGGTTGGTGCTGTCCGCCGAGGGCGGCTTTTTGTCGCGGCTGTTGTTGCCGTTCAAACTGGGGCTGGGCGGGCCTCTGGGCAGTGGTCGGCAGTGGATGTCGTGGATTCATATCAAGGATCAAATCGCCCTGATTGATTTTCTTCTGCACCGCAATGAGGCCAGCGGTCCATATAATGCCTGCGCGCCCAAGCCGGTGCGCAATCGCGAATTCGCCCAAACGTTGGGTAGCGTGTTGAATCGTCCGGCGTTCATGCCGATGCCAACCCTCGTGTTGAAGGTGGGCCTGGGCGAGTTGTCATTGTTGCTGCTGGGTGGCCAGAAGGCCATGCCGGCTCGCTTGCTGGAAGCGGGCTTCACTTTCCAGTTCACTGATTTGCGCGCGGCGTTGGACGATCTGTCCAGCCGCCTTAAGAAATAGGACGTTGCATGACCGATCACGCGTTGCTTCTGGTCAACCTGGGTTCACCCGCTTCCACCTCGGTGGCGGATGTGCGCAGCTACCTCAATCAATTTCTGATGGACCCCTATGTGATCGACCTGCCGTGGCCGGTGCGGCGTTTGCTGGTGTCGTTGATTCTGATCAAACGCCCAGAGCAATCGGCCCACGCTTATGCGTCGATCTGGTGGGCGGACGGCTCGCCACTGGTGGTGCTCAGCCGTCGTCTGCAACGGGCCATGACTGCGCAATGGACCCACGGGCCGGTGGAGCTGGCGATGCGCTACGGCGAGCCATCCATTGAGTCGATGCTGGTTCGTCTGGCGGCTCAGGGGCACAAAAAAATCACCCTGGCACCGCTCTATCCGCAGTTCGCCGACAGCACCGTGACCACAGTGATCGAAGAAGCCAAGCGGGTGGTCCGGGAGAAGAAACTCGACGTGCAGTTCTCGATTCTCCAGCCGTTCTACGATCAGCCGGAATACCTCGATGCGTTGGTGGCCAGTGCCAAGCCTTATGTGCAACAGGACTACGATCACCTACTGCTGAGCTTTCATGGTTTGCCGGAACGGCACCTGACCAAGATCGACCCCACCGGTCATCATTGCTTTAAAAGCGAAAACTGCTGTCAGAAGGCTTCGCCGGAAGTATTAGCCACCTGCTACCGCGCCCAATGCCTGCGCACCGCTTCCGAGTTTGCCCGGCGCCTGGGCCTGCCGGACGGCAAGTGGTCGGTGTCGTTCCAGTCGCGTCTGGGGCGAGCCAAGTGGATCGAACCCTACACCGAAGCGCGCCTTGATGAGTTGGCCAAAAGTGGTGTGAAGAAAGTTCTGGTGATGTGCCCGGCGTTCGTTGCCGATTGCATCGAAACACTGGAAGAGATCGGTGATCGCGGGAAGGAGCAGTTCCGCGAAGCGGGAGGGGAGGAGTTGGTGCTGGTGCCGTGCCTCAATGATGATCCGCAGTGGGCCAAGGCGTTGAACGCATTGTGTGAGCGGGCGCCGTTGGCGCTTTAAAAGCATCGCGGGCAAGCCTCGCTCCTACAGGTATTGCGCTGACCTTGTAGGAGCGAGGCTTGCCCGCGAAGGCATTCTTGAGGCTGGCTTACAACAACGGCTCATCCGCCTTCTTGTGCTTCCAGCTGTCATGGCCCGGCAGCAACAGGTTCAGCGCAATCGCCACCACCGCGCACAGCGCGATGCCTTTGAGGCCGAAATCGTCCGGGCCAGTACCGGTGCCGATCAGCACCCCGCCAATCCCGAACACCAGCGTCACCGAGACAATCACCAGATTGCGTGCTTCGCCCAGGTCGATCTTGTGGCGAATCATGGTGTTCATGCCCACCGCAGCAATCGAACCGAACAACAGGCAGAGAATCCCGCCCATCACTGGCACCGGGATGCTTTGCAGCAGGGCGCCGAACTTGCCGATGAACGCCAGACTGATTGCGAAGATCGCCGCCCACGTCATGATTTTGGGGTTGTAGTTTTTGGTCAGCATCACCGCGCCAGTCACTTCGGCGTAGGTGGTGTTGGGCGGGCCGCCAAACAGACCGGCCGCGGTAGTGGCAATGCCATCACCGAGCAACGTGCGGTGCAGGCCGGGCTTCTTCAAATAATCGCGCCCCGTCACGCTACCCACGGCAATCACGCCGCCGATGTGCTCGATCGCCGGCGCCAGGGCTACCGGAACGATGAACAGAATCGCCTGCCAGTTGAATTCCGGCGCCGTGAACTGTGGAATCGCGAACCATGGTGCAGCGGCAATCTTCGCGGTATCAACCACGCCGAAATAGAACGCCATGGCAAAACCCACCAGCACGCCGGAGATGATCGGCACCAGGCGGAAAATGCCTTTGCCGAACACCGCGACGATCAGGGTGGTCAGCAGCGCCGGCATCGAGATCAACATCGCCGTCTGGTAAGGAATCAGCTCGGTGCCATCGCCAGCCTTGCCCATCGCCATGTTGGCGGCGATCGGCGCCATCGCCAGACCGATGGAGATGATTACCGGGCCAATCACCACCGGTGGCAGCAGGCGGTCGATGAACCCGGTGCCTTTGATCTTCACGGCAAGACCGAGGAAGGTGTAGACGAAACCCGCCGCCATCACACCGCCCATGGTCGCCGCCAGGCCAAACTGGCCCTTGGCGAGAATGATCGGCGTGATGAAGGCAAAGCTCGATGCCAGGAACACCGGCACCTGACGCCCGGTGACGATCTGGAACAGAATCGTCCCCAGGCCTGCGGTGAACAGCGCCACGTTCGGGTCGAGGCCGGTGATCAACGGCATCAACACCAGCGCGCCAAAGGCCACGAACAGCATCTGTGCACCCGACAGCACCGTGCGCCAGAGCGGATCGTTGAACGCTTGCTGCATGCTCAAGCGTCCTTCTGCTTGGTGCCGAAGATCTTGTCACCGGCATCGCCCAGGCCCGGGATGATGTAACCGTGTTCGTTGAGTTTTTCGTCAATGGAGGCGGTGTAGATCATCACGTCCGGGTGAGCTTTGCCTACAGCGGCGATGCCTTCAGGGGCAGCCACCAGGACCATCGCGCGGATGTCCTTGCAACCGGCCTTTTTCAGCAGGTCGATAGTGGCGACCATCGAGCCACCAGTGGCGAGCATCGGGTCGATGATCATCGCCAGACGCTCGTCGATTTCCGGCACCAGTTTCTCAAGGTAGGTGTGGGCTTCGAGGGTTTCCTCGTTGCGGGCCACGCCCACGGCGCTGACTTTGGCGCCCGGGATCAGGCTCAGCACGCCTTCGAGCATGCCGATACCGGCACGCAGGATCGGCACCACGGTAATTTTCTTGCCGGCGATTTTCTCGACCGACACCGTGCCGCACCAGCCTTCGATGTCGTAGCTTTCCAGCGGCAGGTCTTTGGTGGCTTCATAGGTCAGCAGGGCACCGACTTCCTGAGCGAGCTCACGGAAATTCTTCGTGCTAATGTCGGCGCGACGCATAAGGCCAAGTTTATGACGGATCAGCGGATGGCGGATCTCGAGGATGGGCATGGGAAAGGCTCCGGCGGCGGGCAAAAAACCGGCCTAGATTAATCTATCCGAGGGTGTTGTCCTATAGACATCCAGAACGTTAGTCCACAAACGCTTGATCTGGCCTCGCTTGATGCGTACCTTTGCCCGCTTTTCCGAACCCGTCCCTCCCCCTCACCCCCCTGGAGAGCGCCATGTCCGCTGATCTCGAGCATATCCGTCAAATCATGCGAGAGGCTGACTGCCTGTACACCGAAGCTGAAGTCGAGGCGGCCATCGCCCGCGTCGGTGCACAAATCAACGATCAGCTGGCTGAACGTAACCCGGTGGTGTTCTGCGTGATGAACGGCGGGCTGATTTTCTCCGGCAAGCTGCTGACGCATCTGAACTTCCCGCTGGAAGCGTCCTACCTGCACGCCACCCGTTATCGCAACGAAACCAGCGGCGGCGATCTGTTCTGGAAAGCCAAGCCGGAAGTCTCGTTCATCGACCGTGACGTGCTGATCATCGACGACATCCTCGACGAAGGTCACACACTGGGCGCGATCATCGACTTCTGCAAGCACGCTGGCGCCCGCGCCGTGCACACTGCCGTGCTGATCGACAAGGACCACGACCGTAAGGCTCGCCCGGACCTGAAAGCCGATTTCGTCGGCCTGCCGTGCATCGACCGTTACATCTTCGGTTACGGCATGGACTACAAAGGCTACTGGCGTAACGCCAACGGGATCTTTGCTGTTAAAGGCATGTAAGCAGGGTGAGTGTCTGGGGGCGATTGGCCGCCAGGCACGTTGAGGCTCGAATGCAAGGCCTCATACCTGGATGCGTGCGCAATTCGCTCGAATTGCGCGCTCAATTCAGCCCGGCGAGCCAATGTTCGCTTTTACGTCGAGCCTGTTCCAGATTATTCACGTAGGCCAACTGGCGCTGTTCCCGGTGGATGCCCGCGCGCCTGAGTTTCAGGCGCACCCGTGGAGCGGTCCCGACCAGAATCAGGCCGATACCATCGGTGCGGTAATCCCTGAGGATATTGTCGAAGGCCGCCAGTGCTGTCATGTCCAGCATGGGCACGGCACTCATCTCGACGATCACTACTTTGACCTCCGGGCTGAATTTACGTAGCACGCCCAGGGCTTTTTCCGCAGCGCCGAAAAACAGCGGCCCGCGTATCGCATAGCAACGAACATGCTCCGGCATATCCTGTAAGGCTTGATGGAACTCGCGAGGCAGTTCGGCGGTGTCCGTGAGGTCGCTCATGCGTTTGATGAACAACCCGGCGGCCAGCAGCAGGCCGACGGCGACGGCCAGCACCATGTCGAACAGCACCGTCAGGCTCAGGCAGGTCAGCAAGACCAGCACATCGCTGCGCGGTGCGATGCGCAAGGTGTGCATGACGTGCCGGGCTTCGCTCATGTTCCACGCCACCATCACCAGCAATGCCGCCAGCGCTGCCATGGGCAAATAGCTGAACAGCGGGGCGAGGACGAGTATCGCCAGCAGCACCACAGCACTGTGGATAATTGCCGCCAATGGCGAAAACGCCCCGCTGCGCACATTGGTGGCGCTGCGGGCAATCGCCGCGGTGGCGGTAATGCCGCCGAACAGCGGTGCGACCAGGTTCCCCAGGCCTTGACCCAGAAGTTCGGCGTTAGGGTCGTGTTTGCTGCCTGTCATGCCGTCGGCCACCACCGCGCACAACAATGATTCGATGGCACCGAGCATGGCGATGGCAAAGGCTGGCGCCATTAATTGGCGGATCAGGTCGTAAGACAGGTGCAGCGGCTGGCCGTAGGGCCCCGGCAGATTCCACGGCCAGTCGAAGCTCGGCAGAAACGGCGGTATGCCGGGGCGGCTGACGCCATCGACGATATAGCTGAAGCGCTCCCCCAGCGTCGCAACCGGTAACCCGCCGCTTTCCAGTGCCACCCCCAGCAATGCGCCGACGGCCAGCGCCACCAGATGCCCCGGAATCCTCGGCACAAAACGCGGCCAGACGATCAGGACTGCCAGGCACATAACACCGATGATCCCGTCCCCCAGGCGAGCGCTGGGTAACGCCTGGAGCAGCGCACCTAATTGCTCGATGTAATGTTCGGCATGCCCGGTGGTACTCAGGCCCAGCAAATCCTTTAATTGAAGGGTGGCAATGACAATGCCGATCCCGGCGGTAAAGCCCAAGGTCACTGGGTAAGGGATGTACTGAATCAGCCGTCCGGCCCGAATCAGCCCCAAGGCAATCAGGATTGCCCCGGCTAGCATGGTGCAGAGCAGCAGGCCACCCAGACCATATTGTTGGGTGATCGGCAGCAGTATCACCACGAATGCGGCTGTCGGCCCGCTGACGTTGAAGCGCGAGCCTCCCGTCAGGGCGATCAGGGGCGCGGCGATCAGCACCGTATACAGACCTTGCTGGGGCGCTACCCCCACCGCAATCGCCAGGGCCATGGCCAGAGGGATGGCGATAATCCCGACCGTCACCCCGGCGCTGATATCGCCGCGCAAACGTATGAGGCTGTAACCTGCGCGCCAAGTCTGACGCCAGGCGGCGAATAACGGGGGCATGGAGAATGACATGGGTACTCCACAACAGAGGGTGCACTGTCGAAATGGGGCTGAAAGCTCTCTCAGTATGCCCAGCCTTGTCTTCCACAGTATTGACCTGGATCGGTTATTCGCCGGGTAGATCCTCATGCTAGAGTGCTCGACCCCGCCCCCGGAGCCCGTCATGAGCCTTTTGATCCGCAGCTGCGTCGTCCTGTTGCTGACCCTCAGCCTGCCCCTGGCCGCAGCCCCGTCGCCAATGCATTCGCAGTTTTTGCCCCCGGACGACTTGACCCTGCGCGACGCCGAGCCTGAGCAGCAGCAACTGTTGCAAGTCACCGACTATTCGGTGGTGATCGGCAGTCAGCGCCAGTCCAACCAACAGCCGATCCCGGTCACATCGCCATTGCTGATCCGCCTCAAGGGCAAATCCTTGAACAAGGGCGCGACCATCAGCCAGGTGCTGGTCAACTTCGATGGCGAAAGCAAAAGCCTGAAGAAGCCGATCTACGACGAAAAAAGCAAAACCCTGACGCTCTTCTACCCAATGGCCCAATACCGGGTGGTGATCGATTTGTTGCGCAATGACACGGTGTATTGCCAGTTCCTCAGCTACGCCAACGGCCATATCTGGGCCGATCTGCACACTGGCAGCGTTCGTCCGCGTTGAGCCTTACGCCCGGGCAGGGGTAAACTGCCCGCCCCGTGAAATGTCTGCGAGCTGGAGTCGGCAATGCGTAAAGATAAGAAGCAAGTGATTGGTGACGAGATCGGCGATGCACAGATCAAGCTGTTCCTCGATTTTGAGCCGGTCGACGCCACTTCACCGTCGCTGCACAAACTGATCAAGGCTTACCGTGGCCTGCGCATCGATGACTTCGAGCGTTTTCTGACGTTCTTCGTTGAAGCTGGTCTGGACCTGGATGGCAAGGATGAGCACGGCAATGACTTCGTTGCCCTGATTCAGGATCAACGCAACGCGGCCGAATACATCGAGTTGATCGACAAGGCTCGCGGTTAAGATCAAAAGATCAGGATCAAAAGATCGCAGCCTCGCTTCGCTCGACAGCTCCTACAAATAGTTCGCTCATACCTGTAGGAGCTGTCGAGCGAAGCGAGGCTGCGATCTTTTCAGCGGCACAAAAAAACGCCCCGCCTTCAATGAGGACGGGGCGTTTTTTATGCGGCCGAATCAAGCGTAGCTTTCGGTCTCGTTACTGGCTTCAACCAGTTCCAGCGCGACGTTGTTGTGCGCATTGATCTTGCGATACAGCGCAGCGTCGGTTTCCAGGACTTTTTCCCGAGCCGGGAAGATTTCCGCCAGCTTGGCAGCCCATTCACCGGAGGCTTTGTTCGGGAAGCATTTTTCGATCAGCTCAAGCATGATCGAAACAGTCACCGAAGCGCCTGGGGACGCGCCGAGGAGGGCCGCAAGCGAACCGTCCTTGGCTGCGACCAGTTCGGTACCGAACTGCAGAACGCCGCCTTTCTTCGGGTCTTTCTTGATGATCTGCACCCGTTGACCGGCCACTTCCAGGCGCCAGTCTTCGGCTTTCGCTTCAGGGTAGAAACGACGCAGGGATTCCAGGCGCTGTTCCATCGACTGCATCACTTCGCTGACCAGGTACTTGGTCAGGTCCATGTTGTTTTTGGCCACGGCCAGCATCGGGCCGATGTTGCCGGCGCGAACCGACATCGGCAGGTCCATGAAGGAGCCGTGCTTGAGGAACTTGGTGGTGAAGCCGGCGTAAGGTCCGAACAGCAGGGACTTCTTGCCGTCGACCACGCGAGTGTCCAGGTGCGGCACGGACATCGGTGGCGAACCCACGGCGGCCTGGCTGTAGACCTTGGCCTGGTGGTGCTTGACCACTTCCGGATTGTCGCAACGCAGCCACTGGCCGCTGATCGGGAAGCCGCCGAAGCCTTTGCTTTCTTCGATGCCCGAAGCTTGCAACAGAGGCAGTGCCGCACCGCCAGCGCCGAGGAACACGAACTTGGCGTCAACGTCACGGCTGTTGCCGGTATTGACGTCCTTGATGCTGACGGTCCAGCCGCCATTGTTGCGCTTCAGGCCGGTGACGCGCTTGCAGTACTTGACCTGGGCATCGGGTGCGCTGGTCAGGTGCGTGAGCAATTGGTTGGTCAAGGCGCCGAAGTTGACGTCGGTACCGTTCATCACGCGGGTGGCGGCGAGGACTTCGTCAGGCGCGCGGCCCGGCATCATCAACGGCATCCACTCGGCCATTTTGGCCTTGTCTTCGGTGTATTCCATGTCCGAGAAGGCGTGATGTTTGCTCAGCGTCTTGAAACGTTCCTTGAGGAAGGAGACGCCGTCGTCGCCCTGCACGAAGCTCAGGTGCGGCACCGGGCTGATGAACGACTTGCACGAGCCGAACGTGCCTTTCTTGGTCAGGTAGGACCAGAACTGCTTCGACACCTCGAACTGGGTGTTGATATGCACGGCTTTCTTGATGTCGACGGTGCCGTCGGCGGCCTGCGGCGTGTAGTTCAGCTCACACAGCCCGGCGTGACCGGTACCGGCGTTGTTCCACGGATTGGAACTCTCCGCGGCACCGGAATCCATCAGCTCGACGACTTCCAGCTTGATCGCGGGGTCGAGCTCTTTGAGCAGTACCGCAAGGGTGGCACTCATGATGCCGGCCCCAACCAGTACTACGTCGACTGCTTCGTTATGCGCCATTTAACGCGTCTCCAAAATCTGCAGCACCAAATTGTCGGCATAGCTGCCAGGCGTTCCGGGGCGATGTCAGTGATGCCCCAGGTACCCATGGCCAGGATCGCCATGTCCGAATCTTCGCAATTTTTTGCAACTTCGACGGATGCATGCGGCCTGGCTTCAAGAGTCACATGAACTCATTTCGGCACGCGGCTGGCAATTCGACTTATGGTCGAGACATCCGTTTGTGCAACCAAATCCGTAGCGGACAGGCTTCAGGCTCCGGTGTTCGAGGAATACTCGGTCCTGTGTCGTTGGGCTGTTGTAGACGCTAATGGTGCATGTTCAGACGCAAAACTATTCATTTGCTCGCCACACTCTTGTGAAGTTGTGAAAACCCGTTTTTTTCACGCTCTTTTGAAGACGTGAACCTCAAAAAAGGGCTGTCCCAGCCTGGCACCGTGCCCGGATGGATTGCCGCCATGGGATACATGACAGGCAAAACGGGCAAACAGCTCAGTAACCGAGCGTAATGACAGCTCTGCAGATTCGCGAAAAGTGGTGTTTTTGCTTAGGGAACAGCAAGCGCGCCAGCTTCACTCGATCTGTGTGGGCGGCTCTCTGTGGGCGGTGCGGGGGTGTCAATACCGAGGCATTGACGATGCTGCGAGGCCCGATCAGGAGACGTCCTTATAATCGGGGGGAGATTGTATCTAAGAAACGCAGGGAAATGGTCGTGTTTAATGACTTTTATTAGGCGTCCGGTCAGGTGGTCAACAGTTGTTGTGCACGCGCACGTGGCTGGCGCTGGCTGACACGGGCGCTGGCGGGCAGGGGATGGTGCAGCCAGTTGAGGCGGATTTCTTCGATTTCGACCCAGCCATCGCCCATGGGCTGCAGGCTGCACTGTTTGAATGCCTGGCAGCGGCCATCGCGGTCGAGCAGGGCAAAACAGCGATGCAGTGGACGTGGCGCGAACATTGAGATAAGAAAACGCATGGCAAAGTACCTTGTGGGGTGACTGCCGTGAAGGTTGCCAGTGAGCCATGACGTGCATGTGTAAGGTCGGTGACAGATGTGTGACAGGAACCGCGCTGCGCCGTGTTTGTCAGAGATTTCAGTAATCGTTGTGCGAAGCTAGTTCGCCGCAGTGGCGCACCGCTATACTGCGGGCCTGTTTGTGCCTGATTCTGGAGAGAAGAGCATGTTGCAACGCCTGTTGTTCGGTTTGATCACTGTGACCAGTTTGACCCTTGTCGGCTGCGCCCACAGCCCGCAACAACTGAACCCGGAACCCAAGCTGACAGCTCAGCTGGCGCCGGTCGGCCGTGGTCAGCCGGTGGTGGTGCGTGTGGTGGATGGTCGTCCATCGCCAACCTTGGGAACTCGTGGCGGCCTGTATCCGGAGACCAGTGCGATCACCGTGCAGGGCGCGCAGATTCTGCCGAAGCTACAGGCTCAGGCTGAAGCGGCCGTGCGCTTGCTGGGCTTTACCCCGACGGCCAATGCGCTGAATGCACCGCAATTGACCGTAACCCTGGCCGAGCTGAAGTATCAGTCGCCCAAGGAAGGCCTGTATGTGACTGAAGCAACGATTGGCGCGACGTTCCGTTCGGATGTGCAGAATGCCAACCGCCGTTACAGCGGTCGCTATGGTGCGTCGCTGGATCAGCGTTTTGGCATGGCGCCGAATCAGGAAACCAATACCAAGCTGGTCAGTGATGTATTGAGTGATGCGTTGACCCGCTTGTTCAAGGATCCGACGATTGGTCAGGTGCTTGCCGAGTAACGATTTGCGGCTTGTTTAAAGAACCCGGTGTCAGTGATGGCGCCGGGTTTTTTTATGCTCGTAGATCCATTGTGGGAGCGGGCTTGCTCGCGAAGGCGGTGTGTCAGGTGACTGAAATGTTGAATGCAAGAAAGCCTTCGCGAGCAAGCCCGCTCCCACAGGGGGATCAGCTGTGTGGCGCGGGTTTTGGTACGCCCATGTTGTCCAGCATCCGGTTCACCGCCAGTTCTGCCAGCATGACGATCTGTTGAATCGCCATCGCCGTGTGCCGGTGCGGCCCTTCCAGATACCCCGCAAAATCACCCGCCATTACACTGGCCTGGGCCAACGATTCACAGGTGTGGGCCAACAGGTCTTCGTCTTTGATATCCGGCGCAACCATATACATCGTGCTCGGCTTGCGGGCCACGGGGGATTTGAGGGCGGATGGGTTGAGGTAGTGATCGAGGGCGCGGTTAGCGGCATCGTGGAGTTTTTTAGAATCGAGGGATTCGTAGGGGGAAGTGCTGTCCGCTTCGGGCGGATTTGGTGTCGGCTTGAACATGGCAAAGATCCTTAAAACGAGTGGAGCTGCCATTTTTCGTTTTCCAGACGAGAGGGTGGCAGCTGTACGCGGACTGGAAAAACCGGTAAAGGATCAAACCCGGCAGACCCGAAGGTCTCCCACGTACAGCCGCCATAACTGTGGAGCTACAAAAGCGCCGCATTATGTCATTTGCTGTGATCCTATACTTCGGGTTTTCCAGACCCGGTCGCTGAATTGCCAGCGACCCCCAAAGCCTATCCACCCCATTTCCGAGCGACAACCTTCAAAACCTGTCGGAATCTTCCGTTCCAATCACTGCGTTTGTAGGACGCTCAAGCCGCCTGCGAATAAAAATCCAGAACACTCACCCCCGTCAGCAAATCCGTTTCCGGCAAATCCGCATGTTGATGCCCACCCAGCGCGCAATACACCAGCCAATGCCGGTCCTGAACGTTGAAGGCGAGGCTGCCGACTAAGGTTTGTTGTTCGTCGCTTTGGGCAATGAGGTAGAGGCGGTCCTGGTTTTCGGCGTGGAGCATGACGGGGTCCGTGTCGGTTTCGAGGGGCGACAGACTGGCGGATTCAGATGACGGCGCCGTGACACAGGACAGCAATCGGCTAAATGGTTTCGTTATTTGTCGGAAAGCCGGGGCAGGTCGGAGCGCTTTCGGTAGAATCCGCGCCGTGGTCGTCGGTCCGGCGTCTGCTACACCGGTTTGCCTGAGGTTTGTGATGTCGTTGCATTTGATTTCGCTCTTTACCGCTCATCCCGCCAAATTGATCAATTTGCTGGCCTTGCTGTTCGCCTTCCCGGGCAGTTGGTTGCTGCACGCCACCCGTCGTCGCGAACAGCGCGCCATGGCCAGCATCGAGGCGCAGCGCCAAAGTCGTCCCAGTGAAGAGCCAACACTGGATTGGGCGACCCTGCGCATGAACCGTTTTTTCTACCGCTTCGGTTTCGCCTGCCTCGGGATGGCGTTGCTGGTGTCGTGGATCAGTACTCGCGTCTGAAAATCAAAAGATCGCAGCCTGCGGCAGCTCCTACGGGGGATTGCGCATACATGTGGGATATCGGGTGTACTCGTTCAATGTAGGAGCTGCCGAAGGCTGCGATCTTTTGATCTTGCATAAAGAAACGGCGCCCGAAGGCGCCGTTGTCATTTCCAGCCATTGCCTTACAGCGGCAACCCGGCCTTGACCCGATACTGATTGCGCACCGGCGTCGCATATTGCAGCACCAGAAACGGACGATGCTCCTCAGGGCAAGCCTCCAGCCGGCGCTGCCATTCTTCCTGGGCCTTGGCCAGTTCGTCAGCCGCAAACACCTCGGCCGCTTTCGGCACCTGTAGTTGCGGGTCGGCGTCTTTCCACTGCGCATAGGCCAGGTAGTGCACCGGGAACAACCGATAACCACTGAGGATTTGCTTGTCCATTTCGATCGCCAATTGCTTGGTATCTTCGAACAATTCGGTGATCGGCGCGGCGAAGTTCACATGGACCCGGCCTTTGTAACCGGTGATGCCTTTGGCGATGCTCACGTCATCCTCGCCCGGCACCTTGGTGTAGCTGCCGGTGGTGGCGCGGATGTACAGCTCGCGCGCCTTGGCCTGGTCGCACGGGTCGTATTCGTAGCTGATCGACACCGGGGTGAGGTTCAGCGAGCGGATGACTTCGCCGAACGGCTCGTCCTTGCGGCTCATGTGGAACATCTTGAGGATCGCCGACTCGGTGCGGTCGTCGCCGTCCTTGGCCCGGCCTTCAGCCTGGGCGATCCAGATCGAGGCGCAGTCGTTACGGATCGAGTGGTTGATGTACGCCGACAACAGCTGATACGCCGCCATTTTTTCCCGGCGACCAGTGATCGAACGGTGCACGATGAAGCTCTTGTTCAGGCGCATCAAATCGCTGACAAAAGGCTTTTGCAGCAGGTTGTCGCCAATGGCAATGCGTGGGGTCGGCAGGCCGGCGTGGTACACGGCGTAGTTGACGAAGGCCGGGTCCATCACGATGTCGCGGTGGTTGGCGATGAACAGGTAGGCGCTGCCGGATTTGAATTGCTCAACACCGGTGTAGGTCACCCCGTCCGTGGCGCGCTCGATGGTGTGGTCGACGTAAAACTCGACTTTGTCCTGCAAGGTGGCCACCGACGTAACGCCGGCGAACTCACGGCGCAGCCGATGCGCTATAAGAGGTTTGAGCATCCAGCCGAAGGCGCCGGCATAGCGCGGGAAGCGGAAGTGGATGAGGATATCTAGAAACGCCTTGTCGCCGAGCAGCCGGTTCAGCACTGCCGGGACTTCACTGTCGTCGTAAGGTCGGATGGCATCGAATTCGCCCATCATGCTCTCTTGTTAGAAACGGCTAGGGTAAGTAAAGGTTTTGATCGAAAACCAACGGGGCACGGTCTGAAAAGTTAGCCAGACGAAAATAGCCCTGCAAATAGACCGGCGATTATACGCACAAGTCACCTGGGAGACCGCGATGCTGGAAACCGAGCGCTATGAATGCCCGTATTGCGGTGAAGAGTGTGAGGCTGTTCTGGACTTGTCCGGCGGCGATCAGACCTATATCGAAGATTGTCCTGTGTGTTGCCGTCCCATTACTTTTGTGTTGCAGACTGACGGTCATGAATGGTTGCTCGAAGTTCACAGTGAAAACGAGTGAGGGTCTATGCAGCGCATCTACGAACCGGAAAACCTGATGGAAGGCGAATTGCTGCAAGGCATGCTCGCCAGCGAGGGTATCGAGGCGCATCTGGTGGGCCGGGATTTGATCGGCGGCACCGGGGAATTGCCGATATTCGGCCTGCTGGGCTTATCGGTCGATAACGATCAGGCCGAATACGCCCGGGAGCTGATCACCGCGTACAATGCCGCGCTGCCGCTGTCCGGCGATGAACCGGAGAGTTTTCCCGGCACGCTGGTCTGTTAGGCTGACGTTCGTTTGATCAAGAGTCGTATTGCCCCATGTGTGGACGTTATGCCCTGTTTCGCTGGAACCCCGCCTTCGCGGCTCTGCCCGGATTCCCCGCCGATCAGCAGGCCCAGTGGAATATCTCCCCCAACGATTCGGTGTTGATGCTGCGTGCCGGCGCAGACGGGCAACGTGAGTTGGCCCGCGCTCGCTGGGGCCTGACGCCGCCGTGGCTGACCGACCTGTCCCGCACCCCGGCCCATGCCCGCGCCGAAACCGTTGCCGAACAGCCGATGTTTCGCGAAGCGTTGCGCTTGCGTCGTTGCCTGCTACCGGCCAATGGTTTCTATGAATGGCGCGGCACCACGCGCAAACGTCCGTATTGGCTGACCCCGGGGGAGGGTTCGGCGCTGTTCTTCGCGGCGATCTGGGAGGCGTATCCGGTGCAGGAGCAGGTGTGGTTGAGTACGGCGGTGATCACCCAGCCGGCTTCGAGTCAGCGTCGACCGTTGATTCTCGATGCGGCGGGGCAGCAAGCCTGGCTCAACCCCGAAACGCCGTTGCATGCCTTGCAGGCCTTGCTGGCCAGTGAGCCCGCGGCGTTGCGCGAGCGGGTGCTGGCAAATCTGGTGAATGATCCGAAGCTTAATGGGCCGGAGTGTTTGACTCCGGGTTGATGAGTTGTCTGTGCTGACGCCTTCGCGAGCAAGCCCGCTCCCACAGGGGATTTTCTGTGGACACATTATTTGTGAACACTGAAGATCAAATGTGAGAGCGGGCTTGCTCGCGAAGGGGGCCCTTTGATCAAACCTTGAACTGATTGATCAACCGCCGCTGCTGTTCCGCCAACTTGGTCAAATCCGCACTGGCCGCACTCGATTCATCCGCTCCGCCGGCCACTTCATTGGCCACTTGCCCGATATTGATCACGTTACGGTTGATGTCGTCCGCCACCGCGCTCTGTTCCTCGGCGGCGCTGGCGATCTGGGTGTTCATGTCGTTGATCACCGACACTGCCTGCGTAATGGTTTCCAGCGCCTCGGCCGCTTTCGCCGCGTGTTGCACACTTTCGTCGGTGCGGTTCTGGCTGTCTTCCATGACCCGCACCACATCGCGGGTGCCTTGCTGCAGATGCTGGATCATGGTCTGGATTTCTTCAGTGGCCTTCTGGGTTTTCTGCGCCAGGTTGCGCACTTCATCGGCCACCACTGCAAAACCTCGGCCCTGCTCACCGGCACGGGCGGCTTCGATAGCCGCGTTCAAGGCCAGCAGGTTGGTCTGCTCGGCAATACCGCGAATGGCCGTCAGGATCGCGTTGATGTTTTCGCTGTCCTTGGCCAGGGTCTGCACCACGCCGACAGCCTTGCCGATTTCCACCGCTAAAACGCCAATTGAATTCGACGTATCCCGGACGATTTGCATGCCTTGCGCCGCTGCCTGATCCGCATGGCTGGCGGCTTGCGCGGCCTGGGTCGCATTGCGCGCGACATCCTGGGCGGTGGCGGTCATTTCATGCACGGCGGTCGCGACCTGATCGATCTCGGCCATTTGTTTGTGCACGCCGATGTTGGTGCGGATGGCGATGTCGGCGGTGTGTTCCGAGGAGTCACTGACGCTCTGCACCGACGTCACCACTTGCGTGATCATCGCCTGCAACTTGGCGAGGAAGGTGTTGAAGCCTTTGGCGATCGAGCCCAATTCGTCGGCGCGGTCGCTGGTCAGGCGGCGGGTCAGGTCACCTTCACCCTGGGCAATATCGTCGAGCATCGCCACCATTTGCTTGAGTGGGCGAGCAATGCCGTGGCCCACCAGCCAGATCACCAGCAAACCGATACTCGCGATCAACAGGCCGACCATGGCCATGCCAAAGGTGTCGGATTTGCGCTGTGCGTCCAGATCACCCTGAAGCTTTTGCAGGTCCGCCATCACCGCATTCAGTGGCAGCTGCAGCATCAAGGTCCAGCGGGCGTCGGTCTGGCCGATGCCGAAGGGCAGGTACAGTTCGATCCGGCCCTGGGCCTTGTCGACGGTGTAAGTCACTTCGCCGCGCTTGAGATTGGCCATGTTGGCAATCTGTTTGCTGTCGAGAATGTCGCTGACCTTTTCGCCGAATTTGCTCGGGTCTTTGGTGTAGGCGACGATCCGGCCGTTACCGCCGATCAGGGCCATTTCACCGGCGCCGCTATACAGTTTCTGATTCGCCCCCAGGAGCATTTCCTGGATGAAGTTCACCGACAGGTCAGCGCCGACAATGCCCTGGAACGCGCCATTGAGCATGATCGGTTCAATGAAGGAGGCGAGCATGACGATCTTGTCGCCGACCTTGTAGGGCGCCGGATCGATCACGCAGGATTTTTTGGTTTCCTTGGAGCACAGGTAGTACTCGCTGGCGCGCACGCCGGTGGACAGGGTTTTCTGGTCGTCCACGTCCACCAGTTTGTCCAGGCCCAGGCTGCCGTCTTCGTTGCGAAACCACCACGGCAGGAAACGCCCGTTGCTGGCGTCGATGCCGATTACTGGAGTGTCGACGTAGGCCGCATCATTGTGGTCGAGGGCGTTTTTTTCCCAACCGATGTAGGTGCCGAGAATTTTCGGGTTGCGGGCGACGTTTTCCTTGATCAGGTTGATCAGTTGCTCACGGCTCAGGTTCAACTGTGGCTGACCATCGGCGCCCGGGGTACCGATCAACGCGTTGACGCGAACCAGCCCGCCAGCAATCAGCAGCGGTGCTTCGAGTTCGCGCTGGATCTGGCTGACCTGGGTTTGCGCCAGCGAGGTCAGACGTTGTTCGATGACTTGTTCGAACTGCGCCTGAGTCCGTTGCTGGACCATGTCTTGGGTCCGGGCGCCGGAAAACAGCGCATACAGCACCAGGGCTGCAACGACGCTGAGCACAATGGCGCCGGCCAGGGCGGCAACGGAAAACTGGATCGACTTGAATTTCATGGGTGCTCCGCACGCAAGAGGACGTCTGCGGTGCTGTATCGGCAGGAAGCTGGAAGGTCATGAACGGCGCATGACGAATTGGCTGTTTTGGAGTGCTGAATGTCGCAAATGAATCACTGCTGGGCCATGAGCGGCCGTGGTAGGCACTGTTATGTGAAATTTTTCCTACGGTGACAAGGGCTTTGTCTGAAATGTACGTGCTACACGTCCGTTGTATCTGGCGCCGATACAAATCCCCACCTAGGATACGCGGCATGTTTCCAGGGAGCTTCTTGATGAATAAGACATTGGTTTTGTGTGCACTGAGCGCAGGTCTGCTGCTCGCCGGTTGTCAGTCGGTCAACACCACTAGCGGTGGGGCCGTGGGCGTTGAGCGCAAGCAATACATGTTCAGCATGTTGTCGACCTCTGAGGTCAACCAGATGTACGCCCAGTCTTATCAAAAGACCGTCGGGGAGGCGAACAGCAAAGGCGTGCTGGACAAAACCAGTAACAATGCCAAGCGCGTTCAGGCGATCTCCAATCGCCTGATTGCCCAGGCGCCGGTGTTCCGTCCGGATTCGGCCCAGTGGCAATGGGAAGTGAACCTGATCAAGAGCGACGAGCTGAATGCCTCTTGCGGGCCTGGCGGCAAGATTATTTTCTACTCCGGGCTGATCGACACCCTGCAACTCACCGACGACGAAATCGCCGCCATCATCGGCCATGAAATCGCTCACGCCCTGCGCGAGCACGGCCGTGAAGCGATGTCCAAGGCTTACGGTATCGAAATGGCCAAGCAGGGTGCTGGTGCGTTGTTCGGCCTGGGCGAGGGCGGCCTGGCTCTGGCGGACACTGTGGCGAAATACGGCATGACCTTGCCCAACAGTCGCGGCAATGAAAACGAGGCAGACTTGATCGGCCTCGAATTGGCTGCCCGCGCGGGGTACAACCCGAACGCGGCGATTACCCTGTGGAACAAAATGAGCAAAGCCTCGAATGGCGCGCCGCCAGAGTTCTTGAGCACTCACCCGGCGTCGGCCAGTCGGATTGCTGCCTTGCAGGCGGCGATTCCGAAGGTGATGCCGTTGTACGAGAAAGCACCGAAATCCTGATAGTCATTGGGTGAAGCTGCTGACGCCTTCGCGAGCAAGCCCGCTCCCACATTGGATCAGTGTGAACACAGATTTTGTGTACACCAAAAATCCACTGTGGGAGCGGGCTTGCTCGCGAAGAACGATAACGCGGTCTAACGACCTACCGCATCAAACCCACCCACTGCTCTGCATCGCCTTGTACACCGCAACAATTGCCAACACCAGGAATGCCGACGCCGCCAGGCGACGGATCAGGGTCAAGGGCAGTTTGTCTGCCGCAAAGTTACCTGCCAGTACCACCGGCACGTTAGCAATCAACATCCCGGCGGTTGTGCCGATGATCACCAGCCAAAGGTCCGGGTATTGCGCCGCGAGCATCACGGTCGCGACTTGGGTCTTGTCGCCCATTTCCGCGAGGAAGAACGCAATCAGCGTGGTCAGGAACGGCCCGAATTTGCGGGCGGTGCTGGCTTCGTCTTCGTCCATTTTGTCCGGAACCAGGGTCCACAGGGCGGTAGCGGTAAAGCTCGCAGCAAGGATCCAGTGCAGCGTCGCATTCGAGAAGAAACTGCCGAACCAGGCGCCTACCGCGCCGGCGGCCGCATGGTTGGCCAGGGTCGCGGCGACGATGCCGGCGATGATCGGCCAGGGTTTGCGAAAGCGGGCAGCGAGAATGAGCGCGAGCAGTTGCGTCTTGTCGCCGATTTCGGCCAAGGCAACGATTGCGGTGGGAACGAGTAGAGAGTCCAGCATCATCAGGGTTTTCCTAAGGGGCGGGTCGACACGGCTATGACACGTACAGCCTTCCCGCCCCGGGTAAGGTGTTCGTGTCATAGGTCTTGTCAAACCCTCGATCCGTCTGATGCGGACGCTTGGGTCGCATACGCCATGGTCTTTTGACCAAGTATGTTGACGTATGCCGGACGAGCATGGCGCTCGTGGGAGACTACTCCCCTAGGACGGAGCGGATTCTGCCTAGGCAAATCCGATTGGGCAAGCCCCAAGGGCGCTTTTCGTAGGAGCCAGGCTTGCCGCACCGCTGGCTCCTACATGTCAGATTTGCGCTTCAGCCGCGCTTGGCCCGGTAGATTCGGAAACCCTGTCCTTCAGCCTTGATTGCACACACGCCCAAGTGCTCTTCGATCAGCGGTTGATACTTCAGGAAGCTGTTCGCTACCAGCCGAAGTTCTCCGCCGTTCTTCAGATGTTTAGCCGCTTTTCGCAGCAAGTTCTCGGTGGCGAAGTAATCGGTGTGTACGCCGACATGGAACGGTGGGTTGCTCAGAATCGCGCTCAAACCCATGGGGGCGGCATCGATGCCGTCACCGGTCAGCACCTCCGCGTCCAGGCCGTTGGCGGCCAGGGTCAGGCGACTGCTGGCGGCAGCAAACGCATCCACATCGAGCAGGGTGACCTGGTTGTGCGGATAACGCCGCTTGACCGCCGCCCCCAACACACCCGCGCCGCAACCGAAGTCCAGCAAGTGGCCGCTGGGCAGTTTGTCCAGATGTTCCAGCAACAGGGCGCTGCCGCGATCCAGTCGACCATGGCTGAACACGCCCGGCAGGCTGATGACTTTCAATGGGCCTTCGGCCAGTGGCAGTTCATATTCCTGGGCCAGGCTTTCCAGTGACTTGGCTTCTGGTGCATTGGCCACGGTGACCTGCCAGAGCTGGCAATGCCGTGCGCTGTCGAGCTTGCGGGGTTTGCCGAAGGGGTTCAGCTGCTTGGCCGCGCCTTCGATACCGCTGCGTTTTTCGCCCACCAGGTACAACTCACGGCCAGCCAAACGAGAGGCGAGGGCGTTGAGGATGTAATCGGTCAGGTCTTTGGACTTGGGCAGAAATACCACAGCGCTGTCGAACTCGCGCTCCGGCGCATTCACGCCGAAATGGCTGCGCTCGGCGAAACGGGCGTCCAGCGCCGCTTGATCGCCGGCGTGCCAGCACCAACCATGGGCATCGGGCAAGCGGCCCAGCAAATCATCGGCGGGCAAACCGGCCAACAGCACCGAACCCTGGAATAACTCGGCCTGACGAAGCAGTACTTCACTGCGCGGATCCATACTCTGCTCCTGGAAAAAAAGTGCCGCAGTTTATCAACTGAGGACCCGCAGCGCTTGACCGCTGAAGTAGCCTTGGGCGTTTTCGGTCAACTGGCCAACGATTCTTTGCCGCGCCTCGCGACTGCCCCAGGCGTTGTGCGGGGTGACGATCAGCCGTGGAATATCCTGGGCCAGCAGCGGATTGCCCGCCGTGGGTGGTTCGACGCTCAACACGTCGGTGGCCGCGCCGCCCAGGTGACCGTTGCGCAGGGCATCAGCCAATGCTTGCTCGTCAATCAAACCACCGCGCGCGCTGTTGACCACGAAGGCCCCGGGTTTCATCGAGGCCAGTTCGCGGGCGCCGATGAAGTGGCGCGTGTGTTCGTTGAGCGGGCAGTGCAGGGTCAGGGCATCGATTTGCGGCAGCAGCTCATCCAGCGGCAGACGATCCGGTCGGGCTGGGCGCCCCGGAATCTGCCCCAGCAACACGCGCATGCCGAACGCCTCGGCCAACCGTGCCACGGCGCTGCCCAGTTCGCCATGGCCGAGCAGACCGAGGGTTTTGCCTTCCAGTTCGACGATCGGGTAATCGAGCAGGCAGAACTGTTTCGCCTGTTGCCAGCGACCTTCGGCGACGGCTTTTTGATAATCGGCCAGACGCGTCGCCAGATTCAGCAACAACATGATCGTGTGCTGAGCCACAGACGGCGTGCCGTAACCCTGGCAGTTGCAAACAGTGATTCCGTGGGCGCGGGCGGCGGCGAGGTCGACGTTGTTGGTGCCGGTGGCGGTGATCAGGATCAGCTTCAGTTCCGGGCTGGCCGCCATGGCCGCTGCGTCGATCACAATCTTGTTGCTGATCGCGACGCTGGCGCCTTTGAGGCGTCCGATCACTTGATCAGGCGTGGTCTGCGCGAACAACTCCAATTCGCTGAAGCAGTCGCGCAATGGGCTGAGATCGAGATCGCCGAGGTCCAGGGACGGATGGTCGAGGAAAACGGCGCGGCGAGAGTTCGTCATCAACTGTACCTTTTGTGCATTGAACTGAAGGCGTAATCTGCCGAGCCTACCAGATGAAATAAATGGTTACGCACTGCCTGGCATGACAAAAACCTATGGCGAGGGAGCTTGCTCCCGCTGGGCTGCGCAGCGGCCCCAACCCAGGCGATCGTGTTTTGTCAGACATACCGTGTCATCCGGTTTACGACTGCTTCGCAGCCGAGCGGGAGCAAGCTCCCTCGCCACAGAGATTGAATTCGTTTCAGAATTGTTGAATTGATCAGCCTGCCCAAAAGGAGTACCCCCATGTACTGGACAGAGTTCTTGACCGTTGCCCTGATTCACCTGCTGGCCGTCGCCAGCCCCGGCCCGGACTTCGCCGTGGTGGTGCGTGAGAGCGTGACCCACGGGCGCCGTGCCGGAACCTGGACGGCGCTGGGCGTCGGCTCGGCGATTTTCCTGCACGTTGGTTATTCGCTGTTGGGTATCGGGCTGATCGTGTCTCAGTCGATCGTGCTGTTCAACGCCTTGAAATGGGCCGCCGCCGCGTATCTGCTGTACATCGGCTTCAAGGCCTTGCGCGCGCAACCGGCCAAACTGGTGGCTGATGACCTGCATCAGGAGGCTGGCGAACGCACCGCGCGGGGCGCTTTCACCTCGGGCTTCGTGACCAATGGCTTGAACCCGAAAGCCACGCTGTTTTTCCTGTCGCTGTTCACCGTGGTGATCAACCCGAACACACCATTGGCGGTACAGGCCGGTTACGGGATTTATCTGGCAGCGGCGACGGCAGTCTGGTTCTGCCTGGTGGCGATGCTGTTCAGTCAACAGCGTGTGCGCGCCGGTTTCGCCCGCATGGGCCACTGGTTCGACCGGACCATGGGCGCAGTGCTGATTGCCATCGGCGTGAAACTCGCCTTCACCGAGATGCATTGATTTCTCAAGGTATGCGCAACCCCCCCGTCCACATGATGGATCATGAATTGCTGTAAATGCTGGCGCAAAGCTAGCATTTATACAGCTGTGCAAATCATCCCTTTGGCTGATTTGGCTGGCGTTCAAGGGCTCTAGAGTGCTTAGCTTTAGAAACCAAGACCGTGCAGTCAGAAAAGGGACTCTTATGTTGCAGACTCGCGTTATCCCCCCAGCCGAGGGCGCTTACCAGTATCCGCTGTTGATTAAACGGCTGCTGATGTCCGGTGCCCGTTACGAAAAGACCCGCGAGATCATCTACCGCGATCAATTGCGCTACAGCTATCCGACCCTCATCGAGCGGGTCGCGCGGCTGGCCAATGTGCTGACGGCCGCTGGCGTGAAGGCCGGGGATACCGTGGCAGTGATGGACTGGGACAGCCATCGCTATCTGGAATGCATGTTTGCCATCCCGATGATCGGTGCGGTGATCCATACCATCAACGTACGCCTGTCGCCGGAACAGATTCTCTACACCATGAACCACGCCGAGGACCGCTTCGTGCTGGTCAACAGCGAGTTCGTCGGGTTGTACAAGGCGATTGCCGGGCACCTGACCACCGTGGAGAAAACCCTGCTGTTGACCGACCTGCCGGAAAAAACCGCCGACCTGCCGAACCTGATTGGCGAATACGAGCAATTGCTGGCTGCCGCCAGCACGCAATACGACTTTGAAGACTTCGACGAAAACTCGGTTGCCACCACGTTCTACACCACCGGCACCACGGGTAACCCCAAAGGCGTGTATTTCACCCACCGGCAACTGGTGCTGCACACCATGGGTGTGTCGACCATCATGGGTTCCATCGACAGCGTGCGCCTGCTGGGCACCAACGATGTGTACATGCCGATCACCCCGATGTTCCATGTGCACGCTTGGGGCTTGCCGTATGTCGCGACCATGCTCGGGCTCAAGCAGGTCTACCCCGGCCGTTACGATCCCGAGTATCTGGTGGAGTTGTGGCGCAAGGAGAAGGTGACCTTTTCCCACTGCGTGCCGACCATTCTGCAAATGCTCCTCAATGCCAAAGCGGCGCAGAACACCGATTTCGGCGGCTGGAAAATCGTCATCGGCGGCAGTGCGCTCAACCGTGCGCTGTATGAAGCGGCCAAAGCCAAGGGCATTCAGTTGACCGCCGCTTACGGCATGTCGGAAACCGGGCCATTGGTATCGTGCGCGCACCTCAACGATGAGCTGATGGCCGGCACCGAAGACGAACGCACCACTTACCGGATCAAGGCCGGTGTGCCGGGGCCATTGGTCGAGGCGGCGATCGTCGACACCGACGGCAACTTCCTGCCTGCCGATGGCGAGACCCAGGGCGAACTGGTGCTGCGTGCACCCTGGCTCACCGAGGGCTATTTCAACGAGCCGCAGAAGGGCGCCGAGCTCTGGGCGGGGGGCTGGCTGCATACCGGCGACGTGGCGACGCTGGACAGCATGGGCGTGATCGACATTCGCGACCGGATCAAGGACGTGATCAAGACCGGCGGCGAGTGGATCTCCTCCCTGGACCTGGAAGACCTGATCAGCCGCCACCCTGCGGTACGCGAAGTAGCAGTGGTGGGCATCGCCGATCCGCAGTGGGGCGAGCGGCCGTTTGCGCTGCTGGTGGTCCGTCAAGGGCATGAGATCGGGGCCAAGGAACTCAAGGAGCACCTCAAGCCGTTCGTTGAGCAGGGGCACCTGAGCAAGTGGGCCATCCCGAGCCAGATCGCCATTGTTACTGAAATTCCCAAGACCAGTGTCGGCAAACTCGACAAGAAGCGCATCCGCGTCGACATCACCGAATGGCAGGCTAACAACAGTACCTTCCTCTCGACGCTTTAAGCGTCATCTGGCGCGCCGAAAACGGCGCGCCAGACCCACCAAGCAAGCGCTTGGCTTGTGAAATCCGAATTTTCAGCCATCCTTGCCGTGCCGACATGTGTCGGACTGGCGAAAGGACTGTTCCAGAGTGGCCGGCAGCTGCAAATCACACTTTAGAGGGATCAAGCACTACTACCTGCTGGCTATAGTCCGCTCAAGGAATTTTTAAGAACGGAGCGCGCACAAAACGGGGCGATGCAACTTTGGCGTGACGTCGGAACCACTTGGCTTGCGGTCACCCACAACGTTTTTAAAAGTACTCAGCCATAACAATAATGCACATGGAGTAGCGTCGATGACATCAGTAAACCAGTTCTGGCGCCGGGCGAAACTGCCCCTGGCGGTCAGTCTTGCCTCTTCGCTCGCCGGGCCTGCATTCGGCGTCAGTTTCAACGTCGGTGAGATCGAGGGGCAATTCGACTCATCCCTGTCGATCGGAGCCAGTTGGTCTACTCAGAGCCCGAACAAAAACCTCATCGGCGTCAATAACGGGGGCCACGGCCTGTCCCAGACCTCTGATGACGGTCACAACAACTTCAAGAGCGGCGAAACCTTCTCGAAGATCTTCAAGGGCATCCATGACCTTGAATTGAAATACGGCGACACCGGCGTCTTCGTCCGGGGCAAATACTGGTACGACTTCGAGCTCAAGGATGAAAGCCGCGAGTTCAAAGACATCAGCGACAGCAACCGCAAGGAGGGCGCCAAGTCCTCCGGCGGCCAGATCCTCGACGCCTTCGTCTACCACAACTACGCCATCGCCGATCAGCCGGGTTCCGTGCGTCTGGGCAAGCAGGTCGTGAGCTGGGGGGAAAGTACTTTCATCGGCGGCGGCATCAACTCGATCAACCCGATTGACGTGTCCGCGTTCCGTCGTCCTGGCGCCGAGGTCAAGGAAGGCCTGATCCCGGTCAACATGTTCTATGTATCCCAGAGCCTGACCGACAACCTGTCGGCCGAAGCGTTCTATCAGCTGGAATGGGACCAGACAGTTGTCGATAACTGCGGCACCTTTTTCTCCCAGCCGGACATCATTGCCGACGGTTGCGACAATAACCTGCGCGTGCTGAACAAGCGCTCGACCATTCCGGCCATCGCATTGGGCCCATTGGCCAACGCGGGCGTCGACGTCAACGAAGAAGGTGTACTGGTGCGTCGTGGTCCTGACCGCGATGCGCGGGACAGCGGCCAGTGGGGCGCGTCCTTGAAGTACATGTTCGATCCGCTCGATACCGAGTTCGGCGCGTACTTCATGAACTACCACAGCCGTGCACCGATCTTCAGCGCCACGGGAGCTCCGCAATCGATCTACAACGGCGTGGCAGCTTTGCCGGCGGCGTTCCGTGCGCTGGGGCCGCTGGTGGTCGCCGGTAATTCCGAGTACTTCGTCGAATACCCGGAAGACATCCGTCTCTACGGCTTGAGCTTCTCCACCACGCTGCCTACCGGTACGGCATGGAGCGGTGAGATCAGCTACCGTCCGAACGCGCCGGTGCAGCTCAACTCCACCGATATCCTGTTTGCCGGTGTACGCCCATTGGGCGGTGCCTTGGCCAACGCTTCGCTGCTCCCCGGTGTACCGGGTCAGGATTTGCACGGCTATCGCCGCAAGGAAATCACCCAGTTCCAGACCACGCTGACGCACTTCTTCGATCAGGTCATGGGCGCCAGCCGTCTGACCCTGGTGGGCGAAGTGGGCGTGACCCATGTTGGCGGCCTGGAAAGCAGCTCCGAAATCCGTTACGGCCGTGACCCGGTCTACGGTCCTGGTGAACTGCCGGCTACCGGCGGCCTCAACACCTGCTCGGCGATCCTCAACACCAGCACCATCAATGGTGCCGGCGCAGGTACTGCAACCAACAACCGCAGCCGTAATTGCGAAGACGAGGGCTTCACCACGTCGATGTCGTGGGGTTATCGCGGTCGCGCCATCTGGGATTACAACGATGTGTTCGCCGGTGTGAACCTCAAGCCGAACGTGGCATGGTCCCATGACGTGAGCGGTTACTCGCCTGGCCCTGGCGGCAACTTCGAGGAAGGTCGTAAAGCGGTGAGCCTGGGTGTCGATGCCGAATACCAGAACACCTACACCGCGAGCCTGGCCTACACCAACTTCTTCGACGGCAAGTACACCACCGTGGATGATCGCGACTTCGTTGCACTCAGCTTCGGCGTGAACTTCTAAGCACTGTATTTTCAGGACGAACACATTTATGAAAATAACAAAGAGTCTGTTCCACGTTGGTGTTCTGGGTCTGTCGCTGCTGGCAACCGGCGTCATGGCGGCGGTCCCGGCAGCCGAAGCGGACAAGCTGGGCAAGAGCCTGACCCCGATGGGCGCCGAGATGGCGGGTAACGCCGACGGTTCGATCCCGGCCTGGAAACCCATGCCGAAAAACGCCGGTAGCGTGGACAGCAAGGGTTTCCTGGCTGATCCGTTCTCGAGTGAAAAACCGCAGTTCACCATCACCGCGCAGAACGTTGACCAGTACAAGGACAAGCTCGCGCCGGGCCAGTACGCGATGTTCAAGCGCTACCCGGAAACCTTCAAGATGCCGGTCTACCCGTCCCATCGCGGTGCCACCGTGCCGGATGAGGTGTTTGCCTCGATCAAGAAGAACGCCACCAACACTAATCTGGTGTCCGGTGGCAACGGTCTGGAAAACTTCGAAACCGCGATCCCGTTCCCGATTCCGAAAAGTGGCGTTGAAGTCATCTGGAACCACATCACCCGTTATCGCGGTGGCAGTGTGACCCGTCTGATCACCCAGGCCACGCCGCAGCCGAACGGCTCGTTCAGCCTGGTGTACTTCGAGGACCAGTTCGTGTTCCGCGACAAAATGAAGGATTACGACCCGAAAAATCCGGGCAATATCCTGTTCTACTTCAAGCAGAAAGTGACCGCGCCGGCGCGTCTGGCCGGTGGTGTGCTGCTGGTACACGAAACCCTCGACCAGGTTAAAGAACCGCGTTCGGCGTGGGTCTACAACGCCGGGCAACGCCGTGTGCGTCGTGCGCCGCAAGTGTCCTATGACGGGCCGGGTACCGCTGCCGATGGCCTGCGTACCTCCGACAACCTGGACATGTACAACGGTGCGCCGGATCGCTACGACTGGAAGCTTGAAGGCAAGAAAGAGATGTACGTCGCCTCCAACAGCTACAAGCTCGACTCGCCGCAATTGAAGTACGCTGACATCATCAAGGCCGGCCATATCAACCAGGACCTGACTCGCTATGAGCTGCGTCGGGTCTGGCATGTGGTCGCGACCCTGAAGGAAGGTCAGCGTCACATCTACGCCAAACGTGACTTCTACATCGACGAAGACACCTGGCAGGCGGCTGTGGTCGACCACTACGACGGTCGCGGGCAACTGTGGCGTGTCGCCGAGGCTCACTCCGAGAACTACTACGACAAGCAAGTGCCGTGGTACGCCCTCGAAACCTTGTACGACCTGCAATCGGGCCGCTACCTGGCCCTGGGCATGAAGAACGAAGAGAAGTCGGCGTATAACTTCGGCTTCACTGCCAGCACTGCAGACTTCACGCCGGCAGCTTTACGTCAGGAAGGCGTTCGTTAGTATGTTGTAAACCGAGGCCGCATCCTCGTAAAAACGCCCCGACTGGTTCGGGGCGTTTTTTTTGGAAGCTCATGAATATCGTTGTAGCAGCTGCCGAGCCTGCGAGGCTGCGTTCGCTGGTAGCAGCTGTCGAGCTTGCGAGGCTGCGCAGCCTCGCAGGCTCGGCAGCTGCTACGAGGCCGGTGTGGCTGGCCGGTTCATCGACACTTTTGTTCGTAGTCTTTTTGTAGCCATTTGTAGCAATAACCTTCAATAGCTCTTCGTTTACCGCTAGGCTGCGGACATCTGTAACGCCGCCATCAGCCTTTCAAACAAGAGCCGGCCATGACTGATCTGTCTCCATTTCCGGGCCCTGCAAGCGTCGCCGTCGCCACATTGGACGGGCGCTTTTTCCGGCCTCCGCTGCCCGACGGCCATGTGCTGCGGCCACGTTTGTGCGAGCGTCTGAGCGCCGGCCTCGGTGGCAGGCTATTGCTGGTCAGCGCGCCGGCGGGGTTCGGCAAGAGTTCATTGGCGGTGGAGTTTTGCCAAGGGTTGCCGGGTCACTGGCAAAGCCTGTGGCTGGGGTTGAGTCCGCGGGACAGCGATCCCGGTCGTTTTCTTGAGCGCCTGCTCGAAGGTCTTCAGGAATATTTTCCGCAACTGGGCCGCCAGGCGCTGGGGCTGCTGAAAATGCGCCAACGTCATCAGCCGTTCGCCTTCGAAGAATGGCTGGACGGTTTGCTCGATGAACTGGCTGTGCACCTTTCACCCGGTACGCCGCTGTTACTGGTACTCGATGACTATCATCTGGCCCAGGGCCCGGTGCTTGATCGTTGCCTGCAATTTTTTCTCAATCATTTACCCGATGGTCTGCTGGTCATGGTCACCAGTCGGCAACGTCCCGACTGGCATCTGGCACGCCTGCGACTGTCGCGGCAACTGCTCGAGTTACATGAACAGGATCTTCGACTGACCCACGATGAAACCCTGAGCCTGCTTGATCGGCACAGCATTTCATTACGTGGCGAGGCGCTGGAGAGTTTGATCCAGCGCAGCGAAGGCTGGGTGGCCGGGCTGCGTTTCTGGTTACTGGCGGCCTCCGAGGCGGGCAGCGAGGGAGCATTGCCCCAATCGCTGTACGGTGGGGAAGGGCTGATTCGCGATTACCTGCTCGAAGAAGTCATCGATTGCCTGCCCGCCGAGGTGCAGTCATTCCTGTACGAGACCGCGCCTCAAGAGCGTTTTTGCAGCGAGTTATGCGACGCCGTGCGCGAAGCCCATGACAGTGCCGAGATCCTGCGTTTCCTGCTGGCGCATCAGGTGTTTCTGGTGCCGCTGGACGAACACGGTCACTGGTATCGCTATCACCACCTGTTTTCCGACCTGCTGCGCAGCCGGCCCACCGCCCAGGCGATGGTGCCGACGGCCAGCCTGCATCTGCGTGCCTGCCGCTGGTTCAACTCTCAAGGGTTACTCGATGAGGCGGTGGAGCAGGCGTTGCGTGCCGGGCATCTGGATGTTGCGGCGAATCTGGTGCAAAACCTCTCCGAAGAACAGCTGCTGGCCGAGCAGAACGTCGGCATGCTGTTGCGCTGGAAAATGGACCTGCCCGACAGCCTGCTGATCAGCACACCACGGCTGATCGTGCTCTACAGCTGGGCGTTGGGGCTGGCCTGCCAGCTGGACGCCGCCGAGGAGCTGGCCAGCCATTTGAGCCGCTTCTTGCCGGCGCCGTCGGCTACTGCGCAAAAATCCATGCTGGCGCAATGGCTGGCTCTGAGCGGCATCATCGCCCGGGGCCGAGGCAATCGCGAGCTGACGTTGCGCTATTGCACCGAAGCGCTGGAGAGCCTGCCGGCCAAACGCTATGGGCAACGCCTGATGTGCCTCTCTACATTGTCGAACCTGGCCATTGCCGACAGCGACCTCTGGCGTGCCCGGGGGTTGAATCGTGAGTCCCTTGAACTGGCACAACGAGTCGGTAATCCATTGTTCGAGGCGCTGGCCCATTACGACCGCGCCCGTGTGCTGCAGGCGCGTGGGGAGATTCTTCGCTCACTGGATGAAGTCCGCCAGGGGCTGCAACGCCTGCAAGGCTTATCCCCGCAACGGCTATATGCAGTGCGCGCGCGGCTGATTTTATACGAGGGATTTTTGCTGGCTTTGCGCTTGCAACCCCAAGCTGCGCGAGCACGTTTGCATGCAGGGTTGGGCGAAGCCCGGGCCTGTCGCGACATCAGCGTGCTGATCGGCCATTGCGTGATCGCACGGCTGGATGGCCACAACGGCGAATTCGCAAAAGCCTTCGCCGAACTCGCCGAGGCCGAGCGCCTGATGCACATCTGGGACGTCCCGCCGATTTACTACCTGGCGATGATCACTCTGGTCAAATGCGAACTCTGGCTGGCCCAGGGCCGCACCGACCTCGCCGAAGCCTGGCTCACGCGATTGGGTCAGACCTACAACGGCGAGCACCCGGCGGCCCCTCCGGAATTTCATCCGCAACTGCCGTTGCACATTGAACTGCAACAGGCGGTGCTGGACATGATGAAGGGCCAGCCCATGCTCGCCGAAGGGCGATTGAATGCGTTGCATGAACACGGTCAGCACAGCGGCCGGCAGATGCTCAGCGTGATGGCGCTCAGTCAGAAAATCATGCTGTTGCTGGCGGGCGGGCGCGAATCCGAGGCGCGCAAGGCGCTGGCCCAGGCTTTGGAAGCGGCCGCCGGAGGCGTCCTGCAACCGTTTGATCCATTGCTGGCCGAGCACTCGGACTGGCTGCGCGGGCAACTTCAACTCTGTGCACCGACGGCCGTTTCGCAAAGTCTCTCGGAAAAACTTCCAGCCATGGCCTCTCGGCCGGTGGTGGAATCATCGCCAGCTGCCGAACAGCTCAGTACGCGTGAACTGGCCGTTCTGCGACTGATCGCCCAAGGGTGTTCGAACCAGGAAATCAGCGATCAGTTGTTTATTTCGCTGCACACGGTGAAAACCCATGCCAGTCATATCAACAGTAAGTTGGGGGTAGAACGCAGGACCCAGGCGGTGGCGCGGGCGAAGGAGTTGGGGGTGTTGGGGTAACGCACTTTTACGATGCACATGGGGTAAATGGATCAGGGCAATTCTGTGCCAAAATTAGCCAATCCTGATTCCCGAGCGTGCCCCGATGTCCCAGCAACCCACCCTCATCCGCGAAACCTTTCCCGTCGGCCCTTTGCAGTGCAACTGCACAATCATCGGCGACCCGATCACCAAAAAAGCCATCGTCGTTGACCCGGGCGGCAATCACGAACTGATCCTCGCGCGCCTTGATGCGTTGGGCCTGAAGGTGGTCAGCATCATTCATACCCACGCGCACCTGGATCATTTCCTGGCTTCCGGGCAGCTCAAGGAGAAAACCGGCGCGACGCTGCATCTGCATAAAGAAGATCAATTTCTCTGGGACAACCTGGAGATGCAGTGCCAGATGTTCGGTGTGCCTTATACCCCCGTGCCATCGCCAGATCGCTGGTTGGCCGACGACGAAGAGTTGGCTTGCGGGTGTGGCGTGGCGTTGCACACGCCGGGTCATACGCCAGGTTCCATGAGCTTTTGGTTTTCAGAGGCTAAGCTGCTGATAGCCGGTGATACGCTTTTCAAGCGAGGGGTAGGGCGCACGGATTTATGGGGAGGCGATCAGGCGACTCTCGTGCGTTCGATCAAGCAACGGTTGTATACCCTCGACGAAGAGGCGACGGTGGTGACCGGTCATGGTCCGGACACGTGTCTGGGCGATGAAATGCGCGGTAACCCCTTTGTACGAGCCTGAAGATGCAGTTGTGAAAGGCACGACGGAATTTTTGGCGTTGGCCATGATCCAACGCCCGCAAAGGTTCATTGCTTAAGTCCGCTGCACCACAGAATGCAAAAAAAGTAGGAGCTCTCCATGTTCACCTCGCGTCGTTTGATTATTGTCGCTACAGCCGTGGCTTTGTTGTCCGGTTGCGCATCGCAGAACCCTTATGACAGCCAGGGTCAGGCTGATGGCGGCTCTACGGGCATGAGTAAAACCGCCAAATACGGTGGCCTCGGTGCCTTGGCCGGTGCGCTGGCCGGTGCTGCCATCAGTCACGATAACCGTGGCAAGGGCGCGCTGATTGGCGCCGCCGTGGTGGGGGCTTCTGCTGCCGGTTACGGTTATTACGCCGACCAGCAGGAGAAGAAATTGCGGGCCAGCATGGCCAACACTGGGGTTGAAGTGCAGCGTCAAGGCGATCAGATCAAGCTGATCATGCCGGGCAATATCACATTCGCCACCGATTCGGCGAACATCGCGTCGGGCTTCTACCAGCCGCTGAACAACCTGGCGGGCTCGCTCAAGGAGTTCAACCAGAACCAGATCGAGATCGTCGGCTACACCGACAGCACTGGCAGCCGTCAGCACAACATGGACCTGTCCCAGCGTCGTGCCCAGAGTGTGGCGACTTACCTGACCTCCCAGGGGGTCAGCGGCGCCAACCTGACAGCGCGCGGTGCCGGGCCGGATAACCCGATTGCCAGCAATGGTGATGTGAATGGCCGGGCTCAGAACCGTCGCGTTGAGGTCAACCTGAAGCCGATTCCTGGTCAGGAGTATCAGCAGCAGGGCCAGGTTCAGCAGTATCCTTAAGTGTCTGACTGAATCCGGTTGTAAAAAAGCCCGCCCGATCCTCAGCAGATCGTGCGGGCTTTTTGTTGACGGCCCCATCGCGAGCAGGCTCGCTCCCACAGGTGACCGCGTACCGATTCAGCAACTCGGTCGAATGTGGGAGCGAGCCTGCTCGCGATGGGGTCGGTACAGACCATCAAATCAGAAGCCAAAAAGCCCTCGAACAATCGCTTGTCCGAGGGCTTTTTGTGTCGCGCGAAACCGATTACTTCTTCAGGCCGTAATGCTCATCGAGCATGCCCGGCGCGTTCGGGGCTTTGGGGGCGTAGTCGCGAGGCGGTTCCTGGTCGCGCGGTGGCGTCAGGCGTTCCCGTGGAGACTGCACCGCGTCGGCGTGCAGGGCGGCCAGCAAGCGTTGGCGAGTCTGCTCGTCCAGGGCCAGACGGTTGGCACCCTCGGCGAGATGATCCTGCACTTCCTGATAGCTCGCAGTCAGTTTCTTGACCAGGTTTGCAGTGCTGTTGAAGTGGGTGACCACTTCGTTCTGATAACTGTCAAAACGTTCCTGAATGTCATCCAGCTGACGTTGCGTGCTGCTAGGCGCGGCATTCGGCACCAGGCGAGCGATCAGGAATCCAATGGCGACACCCACAACCAGGGCAAGAGTCGGCAACAACCAAACTAAGAGCGAGTGTTCCACGAGTCCTTCCTCTATAAACGGCTTTGCTTTACGTTAACGGCTCAAACCTGCGCTGTATACCGCGATTCACTCGCAATAGAATTGGCACAGACAATTGGCTAGACGAGTCGACCCGATTCGAGGTCACGGAGTTCCTTCCTTGCTTATGCGCGAAACCCCTGTAGTGATTGATGGCCCGGTCGGCCAACTGGAAGCCCTGTATTTAGATAGCGAGCAGCAGCCACGTGGCCTGGCGCTGATCTGCCACCCCAACCCGGTGCAGGGCGGCACCATGCTCAACAAAGTCGTCTCGACCTTGCAACGCACCGCGCGCGATGCCGGTTTGATTACCTTGCGGTTCAATTACCGTGGCGTCGGTGCCAGTGAAGGCACGCACGACATGGGCACTGGTGAAGTCGACGATGCCCAGGCGGCGGCCGAGTGGCTGCGGGCCAGGCATCCTGAAATACCTTTGACTCTGTTCGGTTTTTCCTTTGGCGGATTTGTTGCAGCAAGTCTCGGCGGACGCCTGGAAGCCAAGGGCGAGCAACTCAAGCATTTGTTCATGGTGGCGCCCGCCGTCATGCGCTTGGGCGATCAGGATCAACTGCCGCAACAAGGTACATTGACCCTGATCCAGCCGGAAACCGACGAAGTCATCGATCCGCAGCTCGTTTACGACTGGTCCGACGCACTCGAGCGCCCCCATGAGCTGCTGAAAGTGGCAGAATGCGGACACTTTTTTCATGGCAAGCTGACCGATCTCAAGGATCTGATCCTGCCGCGTCTTTCGAATTGATTGCAGTCTGACAAGCGATTACCCATGACGACTCGTACCCGTATCCTCACCGGCATCACCACCACCGGCACGCCGCACCTGGGCAACTACGCTGGCGCTATCCGTCCGGCGATCATCGCCAGCCGTGACAGCAATGCCGATTCGTTCTACTTCCTGGCCGACTACCACGCCCTGATCAAATGCGATGACCCGCTGCGCATCCAGCGCTCGCGTCTGGAAATCGCCGCGACCTGGCTGGCCGGCGGCCTGGACGTGGACCGCGTGACGTTCTATCGCCAGTCCGACATCCCGGAAATCCCTGAACTGACCTGGCTGCTGACCTGCGTGGCCGCCAAGGGTCTGCTCAACCGCGCGCATGCCTACAAGGCCTCGGTGGACAAGAACGTCGAGACCGGTGAAGACCCGGACGCGGGCATCACCATGGGCTTGTACAGCTACCCGGTGTTGATGGCTGCGGACATTCTGATGTTCAACGCCCACAAGGTGCCGGTCGGCCGTGACCAGATCCAGCACGTGGAAATGGCCCGGGACATCGGCCAGCGCTTCAATCACTTGTTCGGCCAGGGCAAAGAGTTCTTCACCATGCCCGAAGCGCTGATCGAGGAGAGCGTCGCCACCTTGCCAGGGCTCGACGGTCGCAAGATGTCGAAGAGCTACGACAACACCATTCCGTTGTTCAGCAGCGCCAAAGAGATGAAAGACGCGATTTCGCGGATTGTCACCGACTCCCGTGCCCCGGGCGAAGCCAAGGATCCGGACAATTCGCACCTGTTCACCTTGTTCCAGGCTTTCGCTACGCCGGCACAATCCGACGAATTCCGCAGCGAATTGCTCCAGGGCCTGGGTTGGGGCGAGGCGAAGAATCGTCTGTTCCAACTGCTCGACAGCGAATTGGGCGAATCCCGCGAGCGTTATCACCAGCTGATCGAACGCCCGGCGGATCTGGAAGACATGTTGCAGCTCGGCGCTAAAAAGGCCCGTTCGGTGGCGACGCCGTTCCTCCACGAACTGCGTGAAGCGGTCGGCCTGCGTTCTTTCGTCGCTCAGACCCAAGTCGCAGCGACCACCAAGAAGAAAGCCGCGAAAGCCGCGCGCTTCGTCAGCTTCCGTGAAGACGACGGCAGTTTCCGCTTCCGTCTGCTGGCGGCCGATGGCGAGCAACTGTTGCTGTCGCGCAATTTCGCCGACGGTAAAACCGCAGGGCAAGTGACCAAGCAACTGCAATCCGGTCAAGCCTTGGACGTGCGCAGTGAAGACCTTAGCTTCAGCGTCTGGCTGGAAGGCGAGTGCGTTGCCGACAGCCCGGCCTTCGCCGACAGCGCTGCTCGCGACGCTGCCATCGGTGCTTTGCGCGTTGCCCTGACACCGGTTCAGGAATAATCAACGGCTCGGTCCGACCAAGGGCCGATTGCCATTCCCACGGGCCGTCGCTACAGTGACGGCCCGTTTTTGTTGCCTTGCTAACGAATTATGACGCCCCTAGAACGATATCAAGCTGATCTGAAACGCCCGGAATTCTTCCATGACGCCGCGCAGGAAACTGCCGTGCGCCATTTGCAGCGCCTGTACGACGATCTGGTCGCGGCCTCGCAGAACAAGCCAGGCCTGCTCGGCAAACTGTTTGGCAAGAAAGACCAGGTGCCGGTCAAGGGCCTGTACTTCTGGGGCGGCGTTGGTCGCGGCAAGACTTACCTGGTCGACACTTTCTTCGAAGCGCTGCCGTTCAAGGAAAAGACCCGCACTCACTTCCACCGCTTCATGAAGCGTGTGCATGAAGAGATGAAGACCCTGGGCGGCGAGAAGAACCCGCTGACCATCATCGCCAAGCGTTTCTCCGACGAGTCGCGAGTGATCTGTTTCGATGAGTTTTTCGTCTCCGATATCACCGACGCAATGATCCTTGGCACGTTGATGGAAGAGTTGTTCAAGAACGGCGTGACCCTGGTCGCGACCTCGAACATCGTGCCCGACGGCCTGTACAAGGACGGCCTACAGCGTGCGCGTTTCCTGCCGGCCATTGCGCTGATCAAGCAGAACACCGAGATCGTCAACGTCGACAGTGGCGTCGATTACCGTCTGCGTCACCTCGAGCAAGCGGAACTGTTCCACTTTCCGCTGGATGACGCTGCCCAGGAAAGCCTGCGCAAGAGCTTCCGGGCCTTGACGCCGGAATGCACGGCAGCCATCGAGAACGACGTACTGGTGATCGAGAACCGTGAAATCCGTGCCGTGCGCACTTGCGATGACGTGGCCTGGTTCGATTTCCGCGAACTCTGCGACGGCCCACGCAGCCAGAACGATTACATCGAACTGGGGAAAATCTTCCACGCCGTGTTGCTCAGCGATGTCGAGCAGATGAGCGTCACCACCGACGACATCGCGCGACGCTTCATCAACATGGTCGACGAGTTCTACGACCGTAACGTGAAGCTGATCATTTCTGCCGAAGTCGAGCTCAAAGACCTCTACACCGGCGGTCGCCTGAACTTCGAGTTCCAGCGCACGCTTAGCCGCCTGCTGGAAATGCAGTCACACGAATTCCTGTCCCGGGCGCATAAGCCGTAGACAATTCGAAAACAAAAAAAGGGCCTGCAATGCAGGCCCTTTTTTGTGCGCACCGAAGAACCCATGTGGGAGCGGGCTTGCTCGCGAAAGCGGTCTGACATTCAACATTGATGTCGACTGAACCACCGCCTTCGCGAGCAAGCCCGCTCCCACATTGGATTTGTGTTCAGTCCTTAAGCCGCTTGCTGAAACTGCTGCCGATACTGGTTCGGCGACAACTCTGTGTGTTGGCGGAACAGTCGCGCAAAGAAACTCGCGTCATCGTAACCGACCTCATAACTGATGGTCTTGATGCTCTTGCGGCTGCCGGACAACAAGCCCTTGGCCGTCTCGATGCGCAGTCGTTGCAGGTAATGCAGCGGTTTGTCGCCGGTAGCGGTCTGGAAACGACGCATGAAGTTGCGGATGCTCATGCCGTGTTCGCGGGCCACGTCTTCGAAGCGAAACTTGTCGGCGAAGTGTTCTTCGAGCCAATGCTGGATCTGCAGGATGATCACGTCCTGGTGCAGCTTCTGCCCGCCGAAACCGATCCGCCCCGGCGCATAGCTGCGCTGCACTTCATAAAGAATGTCGCGGGCCACGGCCTGGGCCACGTTGGCGCCGCAAAAACGCTCGATCAAATAAATGTAGAGATCGCAGGCCGAGGTGGTGCCGCCGGCGCAATACAGGTTGTCGGCGTCGGTCAGGTGTTTGTCCTGATTGAGCTGGACCTGCGGGAAGCGCTCGGCAAACGCATTGAAGAAGCGCCAGTAGGTCGTCGCTTCCTTGCCATCGAGCAGCCCGGCCTCGGCCAGCCAAAACACGCCGGTAGCTTCGCCACACAACACGGCGCCGCGTGCATGCTGCTGACGCAGCCATGGCAGGACCTGTGGATAACGTTTGCAGAGGGTGTCGAAATCGTCCCAGAACGCGGGAAGGATGATGACATCGGCATTTTCCAGGCCGCCGTCCACCGGCATGATCACGTCGCTGAAGCTGTTCACCGGTTTGCCGTCGGGGCTGACCAGCCGGGTTTCAAACGCCGGTGTCAGGCCTTGGCCCAGTTGTTTGCCGTAGCGCAGGCTGGCCAGATGGAAGAAATCCTTGGCTTGCATGAGGGTGGAAGCGAAAACCCGGTCGATAGCCAGGATGCTGACGCGCCGCAAGGGCGTGGAGACTTGGTTAGACATAATTCAACTTTATTCTTATAGGGGAAAGTGGTCACCAGACGGCTGGATCGTCTTATTTTTTGTCGGATGTGTCCAGTGTCCTGTATCGGATACGAGGCTTAGTCTCTAAAGGTCAATTCCGGCTAACAATAACCACAGGTGCCGCATGATCCCCAGAACCTTGTTCAGTTCCGAGCACGAACTTTTTCGCGACAGCGTGCGAACGTTCCTCGAAAAAGAGGCCGTGCCGTTCCATGGGCAATGGGAAAAACAAGGCTATATCGACCGCCAACTCTGGAACAAGGCAGGGGAGGCGGGGATGCTTTGTTCGCATCTGCCGGAAGAATACGGCGGGCTGGGGGCAGACTTTCTCTACAGCGCGGTGGTGATCGAGGAGGTCGGCCGCCTGGGGTTGACCGGCATCGGCTTCTCTCTTCATTCGGACATCGTTGCGCCTTACATCCTGCATTACGGCAGTGAAGCGCTGAAACACAAATACCTGCCCAAACTGGTGTCTGGCGAGATGGTCACCGCGATTGCCATGACCGAGCCGGGTGCCGGTTCCGACCTGCAAGGGGTAAAAACCACCGCTGTGCTGGATGGCGACGAATACGTGATCAACGGTTCGAAGACCTTCATCACCAATGGCTTTCTGGCTGATTTGGTGATCGTCGTGGCCAAGACCGATCCAAAGGCAGGAGCGAAGGGCACCAGTCTGTTTCTGGTCGAGGCCAACACGCCAGGCTTCGCCAAGGGCAAGCGTCTGGAAAAGGTCGGCATGAAGGCTCAGGACACCTCGGAGCTATTCTTCCAGGACGTTCGGGTACCGAAGGAAAACCTGCTGGGCCAGGCCGGGATGGGCTTCGCTTACTTGATGCAGGAACTGCCGCAGGAGCGTCTGACGGTCGCGGTAGGTGGCTTGGCGTCAGCTGAAGCGGCGTTGCAATGGACGCTGGATTACACCCGTGAGCGCAAGGCTTTCGGCAAGGCCATCGCCGACTTCCAGAACACTCGCTTCAAACTCGCTGAAATGGCGACCGAAATCCAGATCGGCCGGGTTTTTGTCGATCGCTGCCTGGAACTGCACTTGCAAGGCAAGCTCGACGTGCCGACAGCGGCCATGGCCAAGTACTGGGGCACCGACCTGCAATGCAAGGTACTCGATGAGTGCGTGCAGTTGCATGGCGGTTACGGGTTCATGTGGGAATACCCGATCGCCCGGGCGTGGGCGGATGCGCGGGTGCAGCGGATCTATGCCGGGACCAATGAGATCATGAAGGAGATTATTGCGCGGTCGCTGTAATTTTGCAGTGACAGGGCGGACGCCATCGCGGGCAAGCCACGCTCCCACAGTGTCAGGTGATTTCCTGTGGGAGCGTGGCTTGCCCGCGATTGGGCCTATGAATCAATCAAGGAGCCGGATTCGGGTGATCCTGGTGAATCGCCTCGATCCCCGCCAACACTTCGTCGGAAAGTTTCAGCTCGAAGCTGGCAATGTTGCTGTCCAGTTGCTCAAGCGTGGTGGCGCCAATGATGTTGCTGGTGACGAACGGTTGCTGTGTGACGAAGGCCAGTGCCATCTGCGCCGGATCCAGACCGTGTTCACGAGCCAATGCCACATAACGGCTGCACGCTGCCTCTGACTGAGGATTGAAGTAGCGGCTGAAGCGGCTGTAGAGGCTCAGGCGACCTTTGGGCGGACGCGCGCCACCTTCGTACTTGCCCGACAGGAAACCGAACGCCAGCGGCGAGTAGGCGAGCAGGCCGCACTGTTCGCGGATGGCGATTTCCGCCAGGCCGACTTCGAAGCTGCGATTGAGCAGGTTGTAGGGGTTCTGGATCGATACGGCGCGCGGCCAGCCACGGGCTTCGGCGAGGGCGAGGAAACGCATGGTGCCCCACGGCGTTTCGTTGGACAGGCCGATGTGGCGGATCTTGCCGGCCTTGACCTGTTCGTCCAGTGCTTCGAGGGTGTCTTCCAGCGGGGTGAGGTTGACTTCGCTCGTGTGCTTGTAGCCCAGTTGTCCGAAGAAATTGGTACTGCGTTCAGGCCAGTGCAGCTGATAGAGATCGATGTAGTCGGTCTGCAAGCGCTTGAGGCTTGCATCCACGGCCTGGACGATGTTCTCGCGGTTGTGCTTGAGGTTTTTGTCGCGGATGTAGTCGATGGTGTTGCCGGGGCCGGCGATCTTGCTCGCCAGGATCCAGTCGCCGCGATCGCCGCGACTTTTGAAGTAATTGCCGATGTAGCGCTCGGTGGTGGCGTAGGTTTCGGCCTTGGGTGGCACCGGGTACATTTCGGCGGTGTCGATGAAATTGATGCCCGCGCTCTTGGCTCGTTCGATCTGGGCGAAGGCTTCAGCCTCGCTGTTTTGCTCGCCCCAGGTCATGGTGCCGAGGCAGATTGCACTCACGTTCAGATTGGTTCGGCCTAGCTGGCGATAGTCCATCGGGTGCTCCTTGGGCAAAACAATCATAAAAGCAGGTTGAAATATTTTTCGCAATCTGCATAATTGCGCACCTCTTTCTGCAGTGGAAGTGATGCGCCGCCGCCGAAGAATCTTGCCGTTGAACGGACGCGCCGACCCGAGCCCCCGAAAGCGTCTGTATCCGGCTGCCTTTGACTTGTCAAAGTACGCACTATTCAGTAAGATCCGCCGTCTAATTTACAGGGCGGCCCCTGAGGCTATAAAGAATGAAAACTTTTACTGCTAAACCGGAAACAGTACAGCGCGACTGGTTTGTCGTCGACGCTGCAGGTCAGACCCTGGGTCGTCTGGCCACCGAAATCGCGAGCCGTCTGCGTGGCAAGCATAAAGCTGAGTACACTCCTCACGTTGACACCGGCGATTACATCGTCGTTATCAATGCCGAGCAGATTCGTGTAACCGGTGCTAAAACCACCGACAAAATCTACTACTCCCACTCCGGTTTCCCGGGCGGCATCAAGTCGATCAACTTCGAAAAGCTGATCGCTAAAGCCCCTGAGCGCGTGATCGAGACCGCGGTCAAAGGCATGCTGCCTAAGAACCCGCTGGGTCGCGACATGTATCGTAAGCTGAAAGTCTATGCGGGCGCTGTACACCCTCATACTGCTCAGCAGCCCCAAGAACTGAAGTTTTAACGGAATAGTTCATTATGTCGGCGACTCAAAATTACGGCACTGGCCGTCGCAAGACCGCAACCGCACGCGTTTTCCTGCGTCCGGGTACTGGTAACATCTCCATCAACAACCGTTCGCTGGATAATTTCTTCGGCCGCGAAACTGCCCGCATGGTAGTTCGTCAGCCGCTGGAATTGACTGAGACTGTCGAGAAGTTCGACATCTACGTCACCGTGATCGGCGGTGGTGTAAGTGGTCAAGCTGGCGCAATCCGCCACGGTATCACTCGCGCACTGATGCAGTACGACGAAACCCTGCGTGGCGCTCTGCGCAAAGCTGGCTTCGTTACTCGCGATGCTCGTGAAGTTGAACGTAAGAAAGTTGGTCTGCGTAAAGCGCGTAAGCGTCCGCAGTACTCGAAGCGTTAATTCGCTTTCGCGTTCAAAAAGAACGCCCAGTTTCCTCGCGAAGCTGGGCGTTTTTTTATGGGCGCGATTTATCGAGGAATTGCGCTGTGACAACTTGCCACATCCGCAGAAGCCCTATACTGCAAGGCTTGGCAGTGAAGCCCCTCGGTAATTACCTTGTCAGGATTGGGGCTTTTCATTACCATTCGGCAAAATTTTTATAAGTTCAGATTTTTACTTAGTAGACGCCTGATTTAACAGGCCACAAAGCTGATGGGAGAGGACTGAATGAGCAATGACGGCGTGAATGCAGGCCGGCGTCGCTTCTTGGTAGCAGCCACATCCGTGGTGGGTGCTGCAGGAGCGGTGGGGGCTGCGGTCCCGTTCGTGGGGTCATGGTTTCCCAGTGCCAAGGCGAAAGCCGCAGGTGCACCGGTGAAAGTGAATGTCAGCAAAATCGAGCCAGGTCAGCAAATGATTGCTGAGTGGCGCGGCCAGCCGGTGTTCATTGTCCGCCGTACCGAGGAAATCCTGGGGAATCTGAAAAAGATCGAGGGCCAGCTGGCTGACCCGACCTCCAAGAACTCGACGCAACCGACCTATGTCGACCCGGAGACGCGTTCGATCAAGCCAGAAGTTCTGCTGCTGATCGGTATCTGCACGCATCTGGGTTGCTCTCCGACTTTCCGTCCAGAAGTGGCACCTGCAGACTTGGGCAAGGATTGGGTAGGGGGTTATTTCTGCCCTTGCCACGGTTCTCACTACGATTTGGCTGGCCGCGTCTACAAGTCGCAACCTGCGCCTTTGAACCTGCCAGTTCCCCCGCATTCCTATGAGACCGATGACATCATTGTCATTGGCGTCGATACGGAGAAAGCGTGATGAGCAAGTTCATGGATTGGGTTGATGCGCGCTTTCCCGCGACCAAAATGTGGGAAGACCATCTCAGCAAGTACTACGCCCCGAAGAACTTCAACTTCTTCTATTTCTTTGGCTCCCTGGCACTGCTCGTTCTGGTCAACCAGATCGTTACCGGTGTCTGGCTGACCATGAGCTACACCCCGTCGGCGGAAGAGGCTTTTGCTTCCGTTGAAGGCATTATGCGTGATGTGAACCACGGCTCAATCTTGCGCCTGCTGCACGCAGTCGGCGCCTCGATGTTCTTCATCGTGGTTTACCTGCATATGTTCCGTGGCCTGCTTTACGGTTCGTACCAGAAGCCGCGTGAGCTGGTGTGGGTGTTCGGCATGCTGATCTACCTGGCGTTGATGGCTGAGGCCTTCATGGGTTATCTGCTGCCGTGGGGCCAGATGTCCTACTGGGGTGCCCAGGTGATCATCTCGCTGTTCGGCGCGATCCCGGTCATCGGTAACGACCTGACCCAGTGGATTCGTGGTGACTACCTGATTTCCGGTATTACCCTGAACCGCTTCTTCGCCTTGCATGTGGTTGCCCTGCCGATCGTGATCCTCGGTCTGGTGGTGGTGCATATTCTGGCGCTGCACGAAGTCGGTTCGAACAATCCGGATGGCGTCGACATCAAGAAGCACAAAGACGAAAACGGCGTACCGCTGGACGGCATTGCCTTCCACCCGTACTACACCGTGAAAGATATCGTCGGCGTGGTGGTGTTCCTGTTCATCTTCTGCTCGATCGTGTTCTTCTTCCCTGAAATGGGCGGCTACTTCCTCGAGAAGCCGAACTTTGAAGTGGCGAACGCCTTCAAGACCCCTGAGCACATCGCTCCGGTCTGGTACTTCACACCGTTCTACGCGATTCTGCGGGCGGTTCCGGACAAGCTCCTGGGCGTAATCGCCATGGGCGCGGCCATCGCTGTGCTGTTCGTCCTGCCATGGCTTGATCGCAGCCCGGTCAAGTCGATGCGCTACAAAGGCTGGCTGAGCAAGATCTGGCTTTGGGTGTTCTGCATCTCGTTCGTGATCCTGGGTGTGTTGGGTGTTCTGGCGCCAACGCCAGGCCGTACGTTGCTGTCGCAGGTATGTACCTTCCTGTACTTCGCCTACTTCATTCTGATGCCGTTCTATACCAGGCTCGAGAAGACCAAACCGGTTCCGGAAAGGGTGACTGGCTGATGAAAAAGCTATTTGCTGTACTGATTCTTGCGGCGATGCCTGTACTGTCCTTTGCGGCCGAACACGGTGGTCCTGAGCTTGAGAAGGTCGACATCGACGTTTCCGACAAGGCTGCCATGCAGGACGGCGCACGTACGTTCGCCAACTATTGCATGGGCTGCCACAGCGCGAAGTTCCAGCGCTACGAGCGTGTCGCCGATGACCTGGGCATTCCTCACGAGTTGATGCTTGAGAAGCTGGTGTTCACCGGCGCCAAGATTGGCGATCACATGAACATCGGCATGCAGCCGGCTGACGCCAAGACCTGGTTCGGTGCGGCGCCGCCCGACCTGACGCTGGTGGCTCGTGTTCGTGGCACCGACTGGCTCTACGGCTATCTGCGTTCGTTCTATGAAGACCCGTCACGTCCATGGGGCGTGAACAACAAGGTGTTCCCGAACGTCGGTATGCCTAACGTTCTGGTCGGCCTGCAGGGTCGTCAGGTGGTAGGCTGTAAACAAGTTCAAGTCGTCGAAGACGGCAAGAAGCAATACGATCCGCTGACTGGCACCGCTTTGACCCATGAAGCCTGCGATCAACTGACTGTATTGCCGAAAACCGGCACGCTGAACGAAGAGCAGTTCGACGAGAAGGTCAAGAATCTGGTGACCTTCCTGGCCTACTCGGCCAACCCGGTGAAGCTGCAGCATCAGCGCATCGGTACCTATGTGTTGCTGTACCTGGCGTTCTTCTTCGTATTCGCTTACTTGCTCAAGCGTGAATACTGGAAAGACGTCCATTGATAAAGCTGTAAGCCATTGCTGTTAATCGCACGCGCCCAGGGGCGTCTCTGAAGGTGTAACGAGTCTGGTGATCCAGGCGTTACGGGAGGCGCCCTCTGGGCGCGCGTGTTTTTCCGTTTCCGATAATTTCAACAAGCGAGGAGGACCGCCATGGGCGTGACCAATCGGTTGGCCTGTTACTCCGACCCCGCCGACCACTATTCCCACCGAGTGCGCATCGTACTTGCAGAGAAGGGTGTCAGCGCCGAGATCATTTACGTGGAGGCTGGTCGCCAGCCGCCTAAACTGATTGAAGTGAACCCTTACGGAAGCCTGCCCACCCTGGTCGATCGTGACCTGGCGTTGTGGGAGTCGACCGTGGTGATGGAGTATCTGGATGAGCGTTACCCGCACCCGCCGCTACTGCCGGTTTATCCTGTGGCGCGTGCCAACAGTCGTCTGCTGATTCATCGTATTCAGCGTGACTGGTGTGGCCTGGTGGATCTGATTCTGGATTCGCGGACCAAGGAAGCAGCCCGTGTCGTGGCTCGTAAAGAGCTGCGCGAAAGCCTGACAGGCGTGTCGCCGTTGTTTGCCGACAAGCCGTTTTTCCTCAGTGAGGAACAAAGTCTGGTGGATTGCTGCCTATTGCCAATACTCTGGCGATTGCCGATTCTGGGTATTGAACTGCCGCGGCCTGCCAAGCCGCTGCTTGATTATATGGAGCGCTCGTTTGCGCGTGAGGCTTTCCAGGCGAGTCTGTCTGGTGTCGAACGCGATATGCGCTAAGGCTTAAGGAGCCGCTATGAACTCCAGTCGACCTTATCTGGTCCGCGCGCTCTACGAGTGGATTGTGGACAACGATTGCACCCCGCACATGCTGGTCAATTCCGAGTATCCATCGGTGCAGGTGCCTCAGGGTTTTGCCAGTGACGGACAGATTGTCCTGAATGTTTCCCCGGCAGCCGTGCGTCATCTGCACATGGACAACGAGGCAGTCAGTTTCGAGGGGCGCTTCGGTGGCGTGCCGCACACCCTGTACGTGCCTATCGCATCGATCCTGGGCATTTACGCCCGGGAGAACGGTCAGGGCATGGTGTTCGATATGGAATCGCCTCTGGAAGACGAGGAAGAGATCGAGCCGGATGATGATGTTCCGCCACCCGACAGTGAGCCGCCGCGTCCCAGCGGTCGACCGAGTTTGAAGGTGGTGAAGTAATAAAAAAGGCGATCCGAAAGGATCGCCTTTTTTATTACTTCATTACCTTCAAACGCTACGGGGCGATGGCGATCTCAAGGATGCCATCGCCGGTAAGCAGGTATCAGTCGATGTACTCAAACAACTTCACGATCTTCTGCACGCCGGAAACGCCTTGTACCAAATTGGTTGCCTGAGCCGCTTCCTGCTTGGTCAGCAGACCCAGCAAGTAGACGATGCCGTTTTCGGTCACAACCTTGATGCGCGAACCCGGGATGGAGGCGTCGGTAAGCATCTGGGTCTTGATCTTGGTGGTCAGCCAGGTGTCGTTCTGACGCGCCAGCAGCGAGGACGGTTGCAGCACTTGTAGCTCGTTGTGCACCTTCTTCACGCGCTGCACGGAGGCGGCAACCTGTTCGGCCTTGGCCTTGAGGTCGGCACGAGGGGTTTGCCCGGCGAGCAGCACCACACCGTTGAAGCTGGTGACGACGATGTGCGAGTTGTTGTCCAGGTCCGGATCGGCCTTGGCGATGTTTACACCGGCCTTGGTTTCGATCAGGGAGTCGTCGATCTTGCTGCCGAAGGTGCGGGTGCCGCGGTCATCATCGATCGGCGCTTCACGGCTGGCGTTAACCACCGAGGTGCAGCCGCTGATGCCAAGGCACAGGGTCAAGGCCAGAAGGCCTAGGCGATTAGGGGTCATTCTTCACTCCCGAACAGTTGGCTGTCGATCAGATCGCAAAGGCAATGGATCGCCAGCAGGTGGACTTCCTGAATACGTGCTGTGACGTTGGCCGGTACGCGAATCTCGACGTCCTCAGGCAATAGCAGTGACGCCATGCCGCCGCCATCACGACCGGTCAATGCTACGACAATCATTTCGCGATCATGTGCGGCCTGGATCGCTTGAATTATGTTTGCTGAGTTGCCACTGGTGGAAATCGCCAGCAAAACATCACCCGGCTGACCGAGGGCGCGGATCTGTTTGGAGAAGATTTCGTTGTAGCTGTAATCGTTGGCGATCGAGGTGATCGTCGAGCTGTCGGTGGTCAGCGCGATGGCGGGCAGGCTCGGGCGCTCGCGTTCGAAGCGGTTGAGCAGCTCGGACGAGAAGTGCTGTGCGTCACCGGCGGAACCGCCGTTGCCGCAGGACAGCATTTTGCCCTCGTTGAGCAGGGCGTTGACCATGACCTGGCTGGCTTGCTCGATGTGCGGTGCAAGTACGTCCATCGCCTGTTGCTTGGTGTCGATACTGGCCTGAAAAAGCTGGCGAATTCGCGATTGCATGTCCATCTGTGTGACCTTAATTAGCGCGGCTACTCGGCACATGAATGTGCAGCCCGCAAAGCAAAGAGCAAAAGTGTTGGGTGAAGGTGTCCGGTTCGGGACGCAAGCGATCAGCTGTCGAAGGCATTCTGCAACCAGTTCAACTGATCAAGGTTGCTGTCGATGGCAACCACGTCGAAGCGGCAGGGGGAATTGGCCCAACGCGACTCGCGCTGAAGAAAATACTGCGCGGCGAAAATCAGTTTCTGCCGTTTGCGCCCATCGATGCTATCGAGCGCACCACCCCATTGGGTGTTTTTTCTGTAGCGGACTTCGACGAATACTACTGTATCGCCATCAAGCATGACCAGATCAAGCTCGCCGCGTTTACACAACCAGTTCTGTGCCAGCAGGCGCAGACCTTGTTGCTGAAGATGCTCGAGCGCATGACGCTCGGCATCTTTACCGCTTTGCTGGCGTGACCTGTCAGGCATCAGCGCGAGGTGTCCGGCAGGCGTTGAACCTGACCGTTGATGAACTCTGCCCATGGCAACTGACGCTCGACCCGTTGACTCTGAGTCATGCCCAGGCTGCCCGATTGACCCTGGATGCGGCTGTCCGGCAAGGCCTTGAGTTGCCCCAGGCGCGGTGCCAGGCGATAGGCGTCAACGCCCATCGCGTACAGACGGCCCAGGCTGCCGCCGGCTTGTGGCCATTGTGCAGTGACCTGTTTGCGCAGCGGGTCGTTGGCATCCAGCAGCCATGGGGTTTCGCAGAAGCGAATACCGTTCATGTCGTTGTACTGGTTCTGGTCGCCGCTGGCGCTGAACACGTGGGAGGTGGCGTAAACCGGCACGTCCCCGGCGTACTGGAAGTTCAGGGTCGGTTTGATTTGTTGAGCCTGTTGCGGCGTCGCAGCCAGGAAGATGAACTCGATGTCCTGACGACGCGAAGGTTGTGCGGCAACCTGCGAGCCAACGGTGCTTTGCAGGCTTTTGGCGCGGCCTTCGCTCTGGCGCAGCTGGAACATGTCGGCAATCTGCTGGGCCAATTGTACCGGCTGGTCGACGCGCTCGGTAGCGACAATGCTGCCACCGTTGGCTTGCCAATCCTGGCTGAACGCCTTGTAGACGCGGTCGCCCCATTCGCCTTTCGGCACCATGATCGCGGCGCGATGCAGGCCATCGGCGCGTGCACGGCGAGACACTTCGCGGGCTTCGTCTTCAGCGGCAAGACCGAACTGGAACAGTTGGGCCGGACCTTGTGCGCCTTCGCTGTAGTTCAGCGCCAGGGTAGTGATCGGCAGTTGCGGGCGGGCGCTGAGCTGTTTGACCAGCGGCTTCTCCAGCGGGCCGACCACCAGTTGCACGCCATCGGCCTGGGCCTTGCGATAGAACTCGTCGAGGGACGTCAGGCGCGAGCTGTCATAGAACTCGATGGCTGGAGGCTTCTGCCCGGCTTGTTGCGCCTGGTAGTGAGCGGCCATGAAACCTTCGCGCAGTGCTTTGCCAACTGAGCCCAACGGGCCGTCTTGCGGCAGCAGCAGGGCGATCTTGCTCAGGGGCTGGCTGGCCAGCTCCTTGAGTTTGGTCAGTGGCAGCGGCAGCTGGATGGCAGCCGGGTGCTTTGGATTCTGCTCGCGCCAGTTGTCGATCGCGGCTTGCTGCTGTTCCAGGGTGCCGGCCGTTTTCACCACCAGCGCCAGACGGATCCAGCCGCCGAGGTCATCGTCGGTGGTCGGCTGCAATTGATCGGTCGGCAGCGAAGCGATCAGGGTCCAGATCGCTTCGTGGTTTTTGCTGGCTGCTTCACCTTCAAGCATCGGCGCAATAAAGATGCGCTCCCGTGCGGCGGCCAGGGTCTGGCCGTCGGCCTCAAGGGCGCGGGCATGAACGGTGCCGGTGCGAACCTGTTGTTCGACGGGCAGTTCGCTCAGGCGTTGCAGGCTCGGATGGCTCAGGGCAGTCAGCGCCGCTTTGGGCTGATTGCGGACCATGGCCAGTTCAGCCGCCAGGGTGCTGGCGAAGACTTGTTGGCCAGGCTTGAGTTGTTCCACCGGCACCTGTTGCAGGATTTGCGCGGACTGGCCGGCATTGCCCTGGCGATAAGCCAGGTCTGCCGCGCTCAAGCGCAGTAGAGCGGCTTTTTCCGGGTCTTTGCTTCGAGTGGCCTGCTCGAGCAGTTGCTCGATACTGGCATCCGGGGTCCGTGGAAGTTCGCCAAGGCTGGAAGAGGGCGAGCTGGCGCAAGCCGCCAGCAAGGCAGCGAGGCAGAGGGCAGTGAACAGCCGCAGGCAAGCGATCATGTAGTGTTCCTGATACTCGATCAAATTAGCGTGGAATTGTACCCAAGCGCTGGCCGGGGCGCGATGTTACTGGCGTGAATCGATCAATTTAGCTCGTACAAATGTTGCAGCACTGCACATAACGCTGGAAAACCCGCGGAGGGTGAAGCGTATCGCAAGCGCCGCTACGCGCTACAATGTCGCCTTTTTACCGATCATGAGGTGTGCGCTTTGACTGCTCCAGGTGCTTTGAATTCCGCTGCTGGCTCGCTTTATGTGGTGGCGACGCCCATCGGCAACCTGGACGACATCAGTGCGCGTGCGCTGAAGATCCTGCGTGAGGTCGCCTTGATCGCGGCCGAAGACACTCGCCATTCCCAGCGATTGATGCAGCATTTCGGTATTCCCACGCCGCTGGCGGCCTGCCATGAACACAATGAGCGTGAGGAGGGTAACCGCTTTATCACGCGTCTGCTGGCGGGCGACGATGTGGCGTTGATTTCCGACGCCGGGACGCCGCTGATTTCCGATCCGGGTTATCACCTGGTGCGTCAGGCTCGTGCCGCAGGAATCAATGTGGTGCCGGTGCCGGGGGCGTGCGCCTTGATTGCGGCATTGTCGGCCGCGGGCCTGCCGTCCGATCGTTTCATCTTCGAAGGGTTTTTGCCGGCCAAGGCTGTCGGCCGACGGGCTCGTCTGGAGCTGGTAAAAGAAGAGCCGCGCACGCTGATTTTCTATGAAGCACCGCACCGCATTCTCGAGTGCCTGCAAGACATGGAGCTGGTATTCGGCGCCGAGCGTCCGGCGTTGCTGGCGCGTGAACTGACCAAGACCTTCGAAACCCTTAAAGGCTTGCCGCTGGCCGAGTTGCGCGAGTTCGTCGAATCGGACAGCAATCAGCAGCGTGGCGAGTGTGTAGTGCTGGTGGCGGGCTGGACTGCCCCTGAGACCGAAGACGCTGTCAGCAGTGAAGCCATGCGTATTCTCAATCTGCTGCTCGAAGAGATGCCGCTCAAGCGTGCGGCGGCATTGGCGGCGCAAATTACCGGCGAACGCAAGAATGTGCTCTATCAGGTCGCGCTGGATAAACAGAAGGGCGAGTAAAACCGATGTGCAGCGCCGGCCAGAGGCTTTTAGCGCTTGTTCTTCGGCCGCTCTGCCGTTAATCTTCGCGGCGGAGAGTCGATCGGACAGTCGCTGCCCTCTATGAAAATTAGGGGGGGGAGGAAAGTCCGGGCTCCATAGGGCGAAGTGCCAGGTAATGCCTGGGAGGCGTGAGCCTACGGAAAGTGCCACAGAAAATAACCGCCTAAGCGCTTCGGCGCCGGTAAGGGTGAAAAGGTGCGGTAAGAGCGCACCGCACGTCTGGCAACAGTTCGTGGCTAGGTAAACCCCACTTGGAGCAAGACCAAATAGGGTCCCAAGGCGTGGCCCGCGCTGGGACCGGGTAGGTTGCTAAAGATGTCCAGTGATGGCCATCGTAGACGAATGACTGTTCAAGACAGAACCCGGCTTACAGATCGACTCTCCACCTTTTTTTCCTCTCTGCCGGATCATTGGCAGCGATATACGTAATGGCAATTTCCCTCCCTGCTGAATCAATAGCAGAAGCGCTTTTGTAATACCGAAAAAATCTTACTCTTAACAAACTACTTTAACTTCTGAGCGCAGCCTTCTGTGCTGATTCAAGTTATCGAGTGAATTCATCCGTCAGATTCTCGTTAACCCTCCTTTTACGCTGCTAAATCTCCGTTCTGTAAGGCTTTTCCTTTAATCCGCGCCTTGACGGTGTGGTGGGCGCATTCCTATAGTGTGCGCAAGTGGCGGAAAGTGGCATGAAGTGGGTTTTTTGAGCGTAAAACGCTAATATTTGGAGAAACGCTGACGTGTTTCGCGGAGCTAACGCTATCAGTCTCGATGCAAAGGGCCGTCTCGCAATGCCGAGCCGGTACCGTGACGAGCTGGTTTCGCGTAGTTCCGGTCAATTAATCGTCACCATCGATGCCGTTGATCCGTGTTTGTGTGTTTATCCCCTCGATGAGTGGGAAATTATCGAAACCAAACTGCGCGCACTGCCTTCGCTTCGCGAAGAGAACCGCCGCCTGCAACGTTTACTGATTGGTAATGCCGTCGACCTCGAGCTCGATGGCAGTGGTCGTTTTCTGGTTCCGCCACGTCTTCGCGAATATGCCAAGTTGGATAAGCGCGCGATGTTGGTAGGCCAACTGAACAAGTTCCAATTGTGGGACGAGGATGCCTGGGATGCGGTTTCTGCCGCTGACCTGGCTGCTATTCAACAACCGGGCGCCATGCCTGATGAACTGCGTGATTTAATCCTGTGACTATTGATAGCGGCTTTAACCACATCACCGTACTGCTTGACGAAGCCGTCGAGGCTCTCGCCGTACGTCCTGATGGCTGCTATCTGGACGGTACGTTCGGACGTGGCGGGCACAGTCGGTTGATCCTCAGCCAGCTCGGGCCTGATGGCCGGTTGCTCGGATTCGACAAAGATCCTCAAGCGATTGCCACCGGGCAAACGCTAGCGGCCGAAGACGGCCGCTTTGTCGTTGTGCAGCGCAGCTTTGCCGAACTCGGTTCGGAAGTCGCCGAACGCGGTCTGGCCGGCAAGGTCAGCGGTGTTCTGCTCGACCTCGGCGTGTCCTCGCCACAACTCGACGACCCGGAGCGCGGCTTCAGCTTCCTCAACGACGGTCCGTTGGACATGCGCATGGACCCGTCCCGGGGGATCAGCGCTGCCGAGTTCGTCAACACCGCGCCGGTGGAAGAAATCGCCCGGGTGTTCAAGCAATACGGCGAGGAGCGTTTCTCCGGACGCATGGCGCGTGCCGTGGCCGAGCGTCGCGACATCAAGCCGTTCGAGCGCACTGGCGATCTGGCTGAAGTGCTGAAAGTCGCCAACCCGGCGTGGGAAAAGGGCAAGAACCCGGCCACCCGTGCATTCCAGGGCCTGCGTATTCACGTCAACAACGAACTGGGCGATCTGGAAGCCGGCCTCGAAGCGGCGCTGGAATGCCTGGAAGTGGGCGGGCGTCTGGTCGTCATCAGCTTCCACTCGCTGGAAGACCGCATCGTCAAACTGTTCATGCGCAAACTGGTGAAAGGCGAAGCCGACAACCTGCCGCGCAACCTGCCGGTCCGTCACGTCGCTTTCGAACCTGTAATCAAAATCCTTGGCAAAGCGCAGACCGCCTCGGAGGCCGAACTCAAAGCCAACCCACGTTCCCGTAGTGCCGTCATGCGTGTCGCGGAGAAATTGCGGTGAGCAAGCTTTTCGCCAAGCCACTTCCCGGCGGAAGCTTTTTCATGCTGCTGTTGTTTGCCGGCGTCCTTGTGTCGGCTATAGGCGTGTCCTATAGCGCGCACTGGAACCGTCAGTTGCTCAATTCGCTGTACGGCGAATTGAGCGTGCGCGACAAGGCACAGGCGGAGTGGGGCCGGTTGATTCTCGAGCAGAGCACCTGGACCGCCCATAGCCGCATCGAAGTCCTGGCCACCGAGCAACTGAAGATGCGCATTCCCGGCGCAGCTGAAGTGCAGATGGTGGCGCCATGATGAAACTCGAAGGCGCGCTCTTTCCATGGCGGTTCCGTCTGGTGGTCGGGTTGCTCGGCATCATGGTGGCGGCGATTGCCTGGCGCATCATCGATTTGCAAGTGGTCGACCGTGCCTTCCTTAAAGGTCAGGGCGATGCGCGCAGTGTTCGTCATATTCCAATTCCGGCTCACCGTGGTCTGATCACCGACCGTAACGGCGAGCCGTTGGCCGTGAGTACCCCGGTCACCACCCTGTGGGCCAACGCCAAGGAAATGCAAACGGCCAAAGAGAAGTGGCCGGCACTGGCGGCTGCCTTGGGGCAGGACCCGAAAGCCCTGGCCGAACGTCTCGAAGCCCAGGCCAACAAAGAATTCATTTATCTGGTGCGCGGGTTGACCCCCGAGCAAGGCCAGGCTGTGCTCGATCTGAAAGTGCCGGGCGTTTATGGCATCGAAGAGTTCCGGCGTTTCTACCCGGCCGGTGAAGTCACCGCCCACATGGTCGGCTTTACCGACATCGATGACCACGGGCGCGAAGGCGTCGAGTTGGCCTACGACGAATGGCTGGCCGGCGTGCCCGGCAAGCGGCAGGTGATCAAGGACCGGCGCGGCCGGCTGATCAAAGATGTCCAGGTCACCAAAAACGCCAAGGCCGGCAAGCCCTTGGCGTTGTCCATTGACCTGCGTCTGCAATATCTGGCCAACCGTGAACTGCGCAATGCGATCATCGAGAACGGCGCCAAGGCTGGCAGCCTGGTGATCATGGACGTGAAGACCGGCGAGATCCTCGCCATGGTCAACCAGCCGACCTACAACCCGAACAACCGTCGCAATCTGCAACCGGCGATGATGCGCAACCGCGCGATGATCGACGTGTTCGAACCGGGTTCGACCATGAAGGCGATCTCCATGAGCGCCGCGATTGAAACCGGGCGCTGGAAGCCGACCGATACGGTTGAGGTGTATCCAGGCACCTTGCAGATTGGTAAGTACACCATCAAGGACGTATCCAAGAGTGAAGGCCCGGTGCTCGACCTGACCGGTATCCTGATCAATTCCAGTAACGTCGGCATGAGTAAGGTCGCGTTCGATATCGGCGGCGAAACGATTTTCCGCCTGGCGCAGAAAGTCGGCCTCGGCCAGGACACCGGCCTCGGCTTCCCGGGTGAGCGCGTCGGCAACCTGCCGAACTACCGCGAATGGCGCAAGGCTGAAACCGCCACGCTGTCCTACGGCTACGGTATTTCCGTGACCGCGATCCAGTTGGTCCACGCCTTCTCGGCCCTGGCCAACAATGGTCGCCTCGCGCCGCTGACCCTGATCAAAACCGACAAGGCGCCGCAAACCACACAGGTGTTGCCGGAAGCCGTCGCGAAAACCATGCAAACCATGCTGCAACAAGTGATCGAAGCCCCGCGCGGTGTATTCCGTGCGCAGGTGCCGGCGTATCACGTGGGCGGCAAGTCGGGTACTGCACGTAAAACGTCGGTCGGCACCAAGGGCTACGCCGAGAATTCCTACCGCTCGCTGTTCGCCGGCTTCGGCCCGATGAGCGATCCGCGTTACGCAATCGTGGTGGTGATCGATGAACCGACCAAGGCCGGTTACTTCGGTGGTCTGGTATCGGCGCCGGTGTTCAGCAAAGTGATGTCCGGGACCCTGCGCCTGATGAACATCACCCCGGACAACCTGCCTGCCACTCAACAAGCGAACGCCGCACCGGTCGTTCCGCTGAAAGCTAATGGAGGGCGCGGCTGATGTCGCTGAGCCTGAACAAGATTTTCGCCCACGCCGGCCGCGATCTGTTGATCCGCGAATTGGCGCTGGACAGCCGCAACGTACGAGCAGGCGATCTGTTTCTCGCGGTTCCTGGTGGCAAGTTTGACGGGCGTGCGCACATCGCCGACGCCTTGCAACGCGGCGCTGCTGCCGTGGCTTATGAAGTCGAAGGCGCGACTGTGCTACCGATCACCGACGTGCCGTTGATTCCGGTCAAAGGCCTGGCGGCGCAGCTGTCGGACATCGCCGGGCGCTTTTATGGCGACCCGAGCCGTCATTTGAACCTGATCGGCGTGACTGGCACCAACGGTAAAACCAGTGTGACGCAATTGGTCGCCCAGGCGCTCGACCTGCTCGGTCAGCACTGCGGCATTGTCGGCACCCTGGGCTCCGGTTTCTATGGCGCGCTGGAAAGCGGTCTGCATACCACGCCAAACCCGATTGCGGTGCAAGCGACCCTCGCCGACCTGAAAAAAGCCGGCGCCAAAGCCGTGGCCATGGAAGTCTCTTCCCACGGCCTGGATCAGGGCCGCGTGAGCGCGTTGGCGTTCGATGTGGCGGTGATGACCAACCTGTCGCGCGATCATCTGGATTACCACGGCACCATGCAGGCCTATGGCGAAACCAAGGCCAAGTTGTTTGCCTGGAATGATCTGAAGTGCCGGGTGGTCAACCTGGACGACGATTTTGGCCGGCAACTGGCTGGCGATGAAGGCGAGTCGCGACTGATCACTTACAGCCTGGAAGATTCCAGCGCCTACCTGTATTGCCGCCAAGCGCAGTTCGACGACGAAGGCGTGCGCGCCACGCTGGTCACGCCGCAAGGCGAACACCATTTGCGCAGCACCTTGCTCGGCCGTTTCAACCTGAGCAACGTCTTGGCAGCCATCGGCGCCTTGCTCGGACTGGACTACGCACTGGACGAAATCCTCAAAGTACTGCCGAAACTCGAAGGCCCGGCCGGTCGCATGCAGCGCCTGGGTGGCGGTACTCAGCCATTGGTGGTGGTCGATTACGCCCACACACCGGATGCGCTGGAAAAAGTCTTGATGGCCCTGCGTCCACACGCCAAAGGCCGGTTGCTGTGCCTGTTCGGTTGCGGTGGTGATCGCGATCGTGGCAAGCGTCCGCTGATGGCGGAAGTGGTCGAGCGTCTGGCCGATGGCGTACTGGTCACCGATGACAATCCGCGCACCGAAGACCCTACGGTGATTTTCGACGACATCCGCGCCGGTTTTACCGCTGTGGATAAAGTTGCCTTCGTCGCCGGCCGTGGCCAGGCGATTGCCCAATTGATCGCCAGCGCATCGGCCGATGACGTGATTGTCCTGGCCGGTAAAGGTCACGAGGACTATCAGGAAATCAATGGCGAGCGCCACGCTTTCTCCGATCTGGTCGAGGCCGATCACGCCCTGACCGCATGGGAGGTGGCCCATGCTTAAAGCCTTGAAACTGAGCGAACTGACCAGTGCATTGAATGGCCGTCTGATTGCCAGCGACGCCAGCTTCGACGGCGTCAGCATCGACAGCCGCGCGATCAAGCCCGGCCAGTTGTTTATTGCTCTGGCCGGCCCGCGTTTCGATGGCCATGACTACCTCAATGACGTTGCCGCCAAAGGCGCCGCGGGTGCTCTGGTCGAGCGCGAAGTTGCCGACAGCGCGCTGCCGCAACTGCTGGTCAAGGACACCCGCCAGGCCCTCGGACAACTGGGCGCGATGAACCGCGCTGCGTTCACTCAGCCGGTCGTGGCCATCACCGGTTCCAGCGGCAAGACCACGGTCAAGGAAATGCTCGCGAGCATCCTGCGCACGCGCGGTCCTGTGTTGGCGACCCGTGGCAACTTGAACAATGACCTGGGCGCTCCGCTGACCCTGCTCGAACTGGCACCGGAACATACCGCTGCCGTGATCGAACTCGGCGCTTCGCGGCTCGGCGAGATTGCCTACACCGTCGGTATGACCAAGCCGCACGTGGCTGTCATCAACAACGCCGGGACCGCTCACGTCGGCGAATTCGGCGGGCCGGAAAAAATCGTTGAAGCCAAAGGTGAGATTCTCGAAGGGCTGGATGCCGATGGCGTCGCCGTGCTGAATCTCGACGACAAGGCTTTTGAAATCTGGAAAACCCGAGCCGCCGGTCGCAAAGTGCTGACGTTTGCCCTGAGCAACATCAGCGCCGACTTCTACGCCAGCGATCTGGACCGCGATGCCCGCGGTTGCCCGGCATTCAACCTGCACAGCCCTGAAGGTGTGGAACGGGTTCAGCTCAACCTGCTCGGCACCCATAACGTCGCCAATGCCATGGCCGCCGCCGCTGCAGCCCATGCCTTGGGCGTGTCGCTGTCCGGCATCGCCACCGGTCTCGGCGCGGTGCAACCGGTCAAGGGTCGTACCGTCGCACAACTGGCAACTAACGGTATGCGCGTGATCGATGACACGTACAACGCAAACCCCACCTCTATGTGCGCCGCCGTTGATATACTCGCCGGCTTTTCCGGTCGCACCGTTTTGGTGCTCGGAGATATCGGCGAGTTGGGCGATTGGGCGGAGCAGGGGCACCGCGATGTGGGCGAGTACGCCCGCGGCAAGGTTTGCGCGCTTTACGCGGTCGGGCCAATGATGACCCACGCCGTAAACGCTTTCGGCGAGCAGGCTTTTCACTTCAGCACTCAGGCTGAGCTGATCAAGGCCCTGGAAGCCGAGCAGGACCCAAACACCACCATTTTGATCAAGGGCTCGCGCAGCGCCGCGATGGAAAACATCGTCGCCGCTTTGTGCGGGACCCGTCTGGAGAAACATTAATGCTGCTGCTGCTAGCGGAGTATCTGCAACAGTTCTACAAAGGCTTCGCGGTCTTTCAGTACCTGACCCTGCGCGGGATCCTCGGTGTGCTGACCGCGCTGGTCTTGTCGCTGTGCTATGGCCCGTGGATGATCCGCACTTTGCAGAACCGTCAGATCGGTCAATCCGTTCGCAACGACGGCCCGCAATCGCACCTGTCCAAATCCGGCACCCCGACCATGGGTGGCGCGCTGATTCTGTCGTCCATTGGTGTCAGCACCTTGCTCTGGGCTGACCTGGCCAACCGTTACGTTTGGGTGGTGTTGTTGGTGACCCTGCTGTTCGGCGCCATCGGCTGGGTCGACGACTACCGCAAAGTCATCGAGAAAAACTCCCGTGGCCTTCCGAGCCGCTGGAAGTATTTCTGGCAGTCGGTGTTCGGCCTGGGCGCGGCGATCTTCCTTTATATGACTGCCGCGACGCCGGTAGAAACCACCCTGATCCTGCCGATGCTCAAGGACTACAGCATTCCACTGGGCGCGGGTTTCATCGTCCTGACCTATTTCGTGATTGTCGGCTCGAGCAACGCGGTCAACCTGACCGATGGCCTCGACGGTCTGGCGATCATGCCTACCGTGATGGTCGGCGGCGGTTTGGGGATCTTCTGCTACCTGTCGGGTAACGTGAAATTCGCTGAATACCTGCTGATTCCTTACGTACCGGGCGCGGGTGAGTTGATTGTGTTCTGTGGCGCGCTGATCGGTGCGGGCCTGGGGTTCCTGTGGTTCAACACCTATCCGGCCCAAGTGTTCATGGGCGACGTCGGCGCACTGGCGCTGGGCGCGGCCCTGGGCACCATCGCGGTGATCGTCCGGCAGGAAATCGTCCTGTTCATCATGGGCGGCGTGTTCGTGATGGAGACCCTGTCAGTCGTCATTCAGGTTGCCTCCTTTAAGCTGACCGGTCGCCGTGTGTTCCGCATGGCACCGATACACCACCACTTTGAACTCAAGGGCTGGCCCGAGCCGCGCGTGATCGTCCGTTTCTGGATCATCACCGTGATTCTGGTACTGGTCGGCCTTGCCACCCTGAAGCTGAGGTAGAACGAGTGTCTCTGATCGCTTCTGACCACTTCCGCATCGTTGTCGGCCTCGGCAAGAGCGGCATGTCCCTGGTTCGCTTCCTGGCGAACCGGGGCGTGTCGTTTGCTGTCGCCGATACGCGGGAAAATCCACCGGAACTGGCCACGCTCAAGCGTGACTATCCGCACGTGGAAGTGCGTTGTGGCGAGCTGGACGTCGAATTCCTGTGCCGTGCCGACGAGCTCTACGTGAGCCCCGGCCTGGCGCTGGCGACCCCGGCCCTGCAGGCTGCCGCCGCCCGTGGCGTGAAGTTGTCCGGCGACATCGAGCTGTTCGCGCGTAACGCGAAGGCGCCGATTGTCGCCATCAGCGGTTCCAATGCGAAAAGCACCGTCACCACCCTTGTCGGCGAGATGGCCGCAGCGGCCGGTAAGCGTGTTGCCGTCGGCGGCAATCTCGGTACGCCGGCGCTGGATTTGCTCAGCGACGACATCGAGTTGTACGTGATGGAGTTGTCCAGCTTCCAGCTCGAAACCACCGATCAACTCAACGCCGAAGTGGCGACCGTGCTCAACATCAGTGAAGACCACATGGACCGCTACAGCGGTCTGCCGGCCTATCACCTGGCCAAGCACCGGATCTTCCGGGGCGCCAGGCAGTTTGTGGTCAACCGTCAGGACGCCTTGAGCCGTCCGCTGATGGGCGAAGGTCAGCCATGCTGGACCTTCGGTTTGAGCAAACCCGATTTCAAGGCCTTCGGGATCCGGGAAGAGGATGGCGAGAAATACCTGGCCTTCGAATTCCAGAACCTGATGCCGGTGCGCGAATTGAAAATTCGTGGCGCGCATAACCAGTCCAACGCCCTCGCGGCCTTGGCACTGGGGCATGCCGTCGGCCTGCCGTTCGACGCCATGCTTTCGGCCCTGCGCAATTTCGCCGGGCTCGAGCATCGCTGCCAATGGGTACGCGAGCTCAATGGCGTGAGCTACTACAACGACTCCAAAGCCACCAACGTCGGTGCTGCTCTGGCCGCCATCGAAGGCCTGGGTGCGGACATCGACGGCAAGCTTGTGCTGATCGCCGGTGGCGATGGCAAGGGCGCCGAATTCAAGGATTTGCGTGATCCGGTGGCGGCCAACTGCCGCGCCGTCATTTTGATGGGCCGTGATTCCGACAAGATCGGCGAGGCCATCGGCGATGCCGTGCCACTGATTCGCGTCGGCTCGCTGATCGAAGCGGTCGAGCAATGCCGCGCCATCGCCGAAAAGGGCGACGCGGTGCTGCTGTCGCCGGCCTGCGCCAGTTTCGACATGTTCAAGAACTACGAAGATCGCGGTCATCAGTTTGTCCGCGCCGTGGAGGATTTGGCATGAGCCTCCTGAATATCATCAAGCCGTACCCGTCGCCGATCATCACCGGGCGCGGCATCGACCTCGATTTCCCGATGCTCGCTGGCTGCCTGGCGCTGCTCGGCCTGGGTCTGGTCATGATTGCGTCGGCCTCGACCGAAGTGGCGGCAGTGCAGTCGGGCAGTGCCTTTTATTACATGATTCGCCACCTTATCTACGTGGTGCTGGGCCTTGGTGCCTGCATCGTCACCATGATGATTCCGATCGCGACCTGGCAGCGCCTGGGCTGGCTGATGCTGATTGGTGCGTTCGGTTTGCTGGTGATGGTGATCATCCCCGGCATTGGCCGTGAAGTGAACGGTTCGATGCGCTGGATCGGCTTCAGCTTTTTCAACGTTCAGCCTTCCGAGATCGCCAAGGTGTTCGTGGTGATCTACCTCGCCGGTTATCTGGTGCGTCGCCAGAAAGAAGTGCGTGAAAGCTGGATGGGTTTCTTCAAGCCGTTCATCGTTCTGCTGCCGATGGCGGGGCTGTTGCTGATGGAGCCGGACTTCGGTGCCACCGTTGTAATGATGGGGGCGGCTGCAGCAATGCTGTTCCTTGGCGGTGTCGGGTTGTTCCGTTTTTCCTTGATGGTGGTCCTGGCGGTCGGTGCGGTGGTGTTGTTGATTCAAATGCAGCCGTATCGAATGGCGCGTCTGACCAACTTTGCCGATCCGTGGGCCGACCAGTTCGGTGCTGGCTATCAGTTGTCTCAAGCGTTGATCGCTTTCGGTCGCGGCGAATGGCTGGGCGTTGGCCTGGGCAACAGTGTGCAGAAACAGTTCTACCTGCCGGAAGCCCACACTGACTTCGTGTTCTCGGTCCTGGCCGAAGAGCTGGGTGCCGTGGGTTCTTTGTGCACCGTAGCGCTGTTCGTCTTTGTCTGTATTCGTGGCATGTACATCGGTTATTGGGCCGAGAAGGCCAAGCAATTTTTCGCCGCCTATATCGCATATGGCTTGTCGTTCCTGTGGATCGGTCAGTTCCTGATCAACATTGGAGTGAACGTAGGCCTGTTGCCAACCAAGGGTCTGACCCTGCCGTTCCTCAGTTATGGCGGCAGTTCGTTGGTGATCTGCTGTGCCTGTCTTGGCTTGTTGCTGCGCATCGAGTGGGAGAGTCGAACCCACTTGGGCAGTGAAGAGATGGAATTCCATGAGAGCGACTTCGCCGAGGAGCCGAACCATGGGCGCTAACGTATTGATCATGGCGGGCGGCACCGGGGGCCACGTGTTTCCGGCACTGGCCTGCGCTCGCGAGTTCCAGGCCCGCGGTTACACCGTGCACTGGTTGGGCACGCCACGCGGGATCGAGAACGATCTGGTGCCAGCGGCCGGTCTTCAATTGCATCGGATCAACGCCAGCGGTTTGCGCGGCAAGGGCAAATTGTCCCTGCTCAAGGCACCGTTCATGTTGCTCAAGTCGATCTGGCAGGCGCGGGCGATCATTCGTCAGCTGCGACCAGTCTGCGTGGTCGGCTTCGGGGGTTATGTGACCGGCCCCGGCGGCGTTGCAGCCAAATTGTCCGGCGTGCCGGTGATCGTTCATGAGCAGAACGCCGTGGCCGGTACCGCCAATCGGTTGCTGGTGCCGTTGGCCGCCCGAGTCTGTGAAGCGTTCCCCGACACCTTTACCCTGTCGAACAGCCGTCGCACCACCGGTAACCCGGTGCGCACCGAGCTGTTCCTCGAAACACCGCGACCTGCCCTGGCCGGTCGCAAGGCGCGTTTGCTGATCCTGGGCGGAAGTCTGGGCGCAGAGCCGTTGAACAAGTTGCTGCCTGAAGCCCTGTCGCAAGTCGCTCCCGACCTGCGCCCGGACGTGTTTCATCAGGCCGGCAAAAACCACGATGAAGTGACTGCAGAGCGCTATCGCGCAGCTGGCGTCGAGGCGCAAGTGCAGCCTTTCATCAAAGACATGGCCCAAGCCTATGGCTGGGCCGACCTGGTGGTGTGCCGCGCAGGCGCATTGACCATCAGTGAACTGGCGGCTGCCGGTCTGCCCTCGATGCTGGTGCCTTTGCCCCACGCGATCGACGATCACCAGACCCGCAACGCCGATTATTTGGCCCGTGAAGGCGCTGCCTTCCTGATGCCGCAAAGAACGACTGGCGCAGCGGATCTTGCCGCTCGCCTGACAGAGGTCTTGATGCAACCGCAACGACTCAACGACATGGCCACCGCGGCACGCCGCCTGGCCAAACCCGATGCCACTCGTAACGTGGTCGATACCTGCCTGGAGGTGGCCCATGGTTGAGAACAAGAAAGCCATGCCGCACCCGGAAATGCGCCGCATCCGTCGCATCCACTTCGTCGGTATCGGCGGCGTGGGTATGTGCGGCATTGCCGAAGTGTTGCTGAACCTGGGCTATGAAGTGTCCGGTTCCGACCTCAAAGCATCGCCGGTGACCGAGCGCCTGGAATCCTTCGGTGCCCACATCTATATCGGTCACCGTGCCGAGAACGCCACGAACGCCGATGTGCTGGTCACCTCCAGCGCCGTGAACACTTCCAACCCGGAAGTGGCCACGGCCCTGGAACGCCGGATTCCGGTGGTGCCGCGTGCAGAGATGCTGGCAGAACTGATGCGCTACCGCCACGGCATCGCCGTCGCCGGTACCCACGGCAAAACCACCACCACCAGCCTGATCGCTTCGGTGTTCGCCGCCGGTGGCCTGGACCCGACATTCGTGATCGGTGGTCGTCTGAATGCCGCGGGCACCAATGCCCAGCTCGGCACCAGCCGTTACCTGATCGCCGAAGCCGACGAAAGCGATGCCAGCTTCCTGCACTTGCAGCCGCTGGTGGCCGTGGTCACCAACATCGATGCCGACCACATGGCGACCTACGACGGCGACTTCAACAAACTGAAGAAAACCTTCGTCGAGTTCCTGCACAACCTGCCGTTCTACGGTCTGGCGGTGGTGTGCCTGGACGATCCGGTGGTGCGCGAAATCCTCCCGCAGGTGAAACGTCCGACGGTCACTTACGGCTTTGGCGACGATGCCGATGTGCGTGCCATCAATGTGCGCCAACAAGGCATGCAGACCTTCTTTACCGTGCTGCGCCCTGATCGTGAGCCGCTGGATGTCTCGGTGAACATGCCGGGCAATCACAACGTGTTGAACGCGCTGGCGACCATTTGCATCGCCACCGACGAAGGCGTCAGCGATGAAGCCATCGTCCAGGGCCTGTCCGGGTTCCAGGGTGTCGGTCGTCGCTTCCAGGTGTACGGCGAACTGCCGGTTGAAGGCGGCAATGTGATGCTGGTGGATGACTACGGTCACCATCCGACCGAAGTCGCGGCCGTGATCAAAGCCGTGCGCGGTGGCTGGCCGGAGCGCCGTCTGGTGATGGTTTACCAGCCGCACCGTTACAGCCGCACCCGCGACCTGTACGACGATTTCGTCAATGTGCTGGCCGACGCCAACGTACTGCTGTTGATGGAAGTCTACCCGGCCGGCGAAGAGCCGATTCCGGGCGCTGACAGCCGCAAGCTGTGCAACAGCATTCGCCAGCGCGGTCAGCTCGACCCGATCTACATCGAGCGCGGCATCGACCTCGCGCCAATCGTCAAGCCGCTGCTGCGTGCCGGCGACATTCTGCTGTGCCAGGGCGCCGGTGATATCGGCGGTCTCGCACCGAAACTATTGAACAGTCCGTTGTTCGCTGGCGCGGTTGCCGCGCCTAGCGTGGGGAAGTTGAAATGACTGCTGCTTACGCCAACCTCGTCTCCACGATCGCGCCGAAAGACTTCGGCCGTGTCGCCGTGCTGTTCGGCGGCAAGAGTGCCGAACGTGAGGTCTCCCTGAAATCGGGTAACGCGGTGCTCGACGCACTGCAAAGCGCCGGTGTGGACGCCTTCGGTCTTGATGTGGGCGATGACCTGCTGCAGCGTCTGCTGAACGAAAAAATCGACCGCGCCTTCATCATCCTCCACGGTCGTGGCGGTGAAGACGGCAGCATGCAGGGCCTGCTCGAATGCCTGGGCATTCCGTACACCGGCAGCGGCATTCTGGCCTCGGCACTGGCCATGGACAAACTGCGCACCAAGCAGGTCTGGCACAGCCTCGGTATTCCGACGCCACGCCACGCGGTACTGAGCTGCGAGGCCGATTGTATTTCGGCGGCCACGGAACTGGGCTTCCCTTTGATCGTCAAACCGGCCCATGAAGGTTCCAGTATCGGGATGGCCAAAGTGACCTCCGCGTCCGAATTGATCGACGCGTGGAAAGCGGCCAGTACCTACGATTCGCAAGTGTTGGTCGAGCAATGGATTCAAGGTCCGGAGTTCACCATCGCCACCCTGCGTGACCAGGTGTTGCCTCCAATCGCCCTGGGCACAACCCACAGTTTCTACGACTACGACGCCAAGTACGTGGCTTCCGATACCCAGTACCGGATCCCGTGTGGCCTGGACAGCAATAAAGAAAAAGAACTCATGGACCTCACGGCCAAAGCCTGTGAGGCGCTGGGTATCGCCGGTTGGGGCAGGGCAGACGTGATGCAGGACGCCGACGGGCAGTTCTGGTTCCTGGAAGTCAATACCGCACCGGGCATGACCGATCACAGTCTGGTTCCGATGGCGGCCCGTGCCGCCGGCCTGGATTTCCAGCAACTGGTTCTGGCGATTCTGGCCGCCAGCGTTACCGGCAATGCTGCCGGTAACCAAGAGCCGACAAGAGGTTAAGACCATGCAAGGCGCTCAGCTACGTCATCAGCCTTCCGCACCCGGCCGCAAGCCGGTGCCGCGGGGTGCCAGCCGAATGGTGGCCAAAGAGCCGATGTCTGCGCGCCTGCCGAAAGCCAACTTTGGTTTTCTGAAAAGTCTGTTCTGGCCCGTGCTGTTGGTCGCGCTGGGGTTCGGCACTTATGAAGGCGCACAGCGTTTGCTGCCGTACGCCGACCGGCCGATCACCAAGATCGCGGTGCAGGGCGACTTGAGTTACATCAGCCAGCAAGCGGTGCAGCAGCGGATCGCCCCCTACGTGGCGTCGAGCTTCTTCACCATCGACCTGGAGAGCATGCGTACCGAGCTTGAACAGATGCCATGGATTGCCCACGCCGAAGTGCGTCGGGTGTGGCCGGATCAGGTGGTGATTCGCCTGGAAGAACAACTGCCGGTGGCCCGTTGGGGCGATGAGTCGCTGCTGAACAACCAGGGACAGGCGTTCACCCCGCGCGAGCTGGCGAACTACGAACACCTGCCACAGCTGTTCGGCCCGCAGCGGGCCCAACAGCAAGTGATGCAGCAATACCAGGTGCTGAGCCAGATGCTCAGGCCATTGGGCTTCTCGATTGCACGCCTGGAGTTGCGTGAACGAGGCAGTTGGTTCCTGACCACCGGCGCCGGCAGCGCGGGCCCGGGAATCGAACTGCTGCTGGGACGCGGCAAGCTGGTGGAAAAGATGCGCCGCTTCATTGCCATCTATGACAAGACGCTCAAAGAGCAGATTACGAACATTGCGCGCATCGATCTGCGCTACGCCAACGGCCTCGCTGTTGGCTGGCGGGAACCTGTAGCGCCCACGACAGCCCAACCCGCTGTCGCGAAGAATTAAGAAGAGGCAGGACCCATGGCAAACGTGCAAAGCGGCAAAATGATCGTCGGTCTCGATATCGGCACCTCCAAGGTGGTGGCGCTGGTCGGCGAGGTCTCGGACGACGGCACGCTCGAAATCGTCGGGATCGGTACTCATCCGTCCCGCGGCCTGAAAAAAGGCGTAGTGGTGAACATCGAGTCCACCGTCCAGTCGATCCAGCGCGCGATCGAAGAAGCGCAGCTGATGGCCGGTTGCCGGATCCACTCGGCGTTTGTCGGCGTGGCTGGCAATCACATCCGCAGCCTGAACTCCCACGGCATCGTGGCGATTCGTGATCGCGAAGTCAGCTCCGCCGACCTTGAGCGCGTTCTCGACGCTGCCCAGGCTGTGGCGATCCCGGCTGACCAGCGCGTGCTGCACACCCTGCCGCAGGATTACGTGATCGATAACCAGGAAGGCGTTCGCGAGCCGCTGGGTATGTCCGGCGTGCGTCTGGAAGCCAAGGTTCACGTGGTCACCTGCGCCGTCAACGCCGCACAGAACATTGAAAAATGCGTGCGCCGCTGCGGCCTGGAAATCGACGACATCATTCTCGAGCAGTTGGCCTCGGCCTACTCGGTCCTGACCGACGACGAGAAAGAGCTGGGCGTGTGCCTGGTGGACATCGGCGGCGGCACCACTGACATCGCGATCTTCACCGAAGGCGCGATTCGTCACACCGCGGTGATCCCGATTGCGGGCGATCAGGTGACCAACGACATCGCCATGGCGCTGCGCACCCCGACCCAGTACGCCGAGGAAATCAAGATTCGCTACGCCTGCGCCCTGGCCAAACTGGCCGGTGCCGGCGAAACCATCAAGGTGCCGAGCGTCGGCGATCGTCCACCGCGCGAGCTGTCCCGTCAGGCCCTGGCCGAAGTGGTCGAGCCGCGTTACGACGAGCTGTTCACCCTGATCCAGGCCGAACTGCGTCGCAGTGGCTACGAAGACCTGATCCCGGCCGGCATCGTGCTGACTGGCGGTACGTCGAAGATGGAAGGCGCGGTGGAACTGGCCGAAGAGATCTTCCACATGCCGGTTCGCCTGGGCGTGCCGCATGGCGTCAAGGGCCTGGACGACGTGGTCCGCAACCCGATTTATTCCACCGGCGTTGGCCTGTTGATGTACGGCCTGCAGAAGCAGTCCGACGGGATTTCATTCTCGGGCATCGGCAGCCGCGACAGCTACAGCAATGACGAACCGAAAGTCGCCTTGCTCGATCGCTTCAAGAGCTGGGTACAAGGCAATTTCTAAAGCTTTACCGCAACACCGCTTCAAAAAGCAGTAGGCGAAAAAACTAGAGAATGTAAGGAGAGGGAAAATGTTCGAACTCGTAGACAACATCCCCGCAAGCCCGGTAATTAAAGTTATCGGTGTTGGCGGTGGCGGCGGCAACGCTGTCAATCACATGGTCAAGAGCAACATTGAAGGCGTTGAATTCATCTGCGCCAACACTGATGCCCAAGCGCTGAAAAGCATCGGCGCGCGGACCATCCTGCAACTGGGCACCGGCGTGACCAAAGGCCTGGGCGCCGGCGCCAACCCTGAAGTAGGTCGTCAGGCCGCTCTCGAAGACCGTGAGCGCATTGCCGAAGTCCTGCAGGGCACCAATATGGTGTTCATCACAACCGGCATGGGCGGTGGTACCGGTACCGGTGCTGCGCCGATCATTGCCGAAGTGGCCAAGGAAATGGGGATCCTCACCGTTGCGGTGGTGACCCGTCCGTTCCCGTTCGAAGGTCGCAAGCGTATGCAGATCGCCGACGAAGGCATTCGTCTGCTGTCTGAAAGCGTCGACTCGTTGATCACCATTCCCAACGAGAAGCTGCTGACCATCCTAGGTAAAGACGCAAGCCTGCTGTCGGCTTTCGCCAAGGCCGACGATGTACTGGCCGGTGCCGTTCGCGGTATCTCCGACATCATCAAGCGTCCGGGCATGATCAACGTCGACTTTGCCGACGTGCGTACCGTGATGAGCGAAATGGGCATGGCGATGATGGGCACTGGCTGCGCCAGCGGTCCGAACCGTGCACGTGAGGCCACCGAAGCGGCCATTCGCAACCCGTTGCTCGAAGACGTGAACCTGCAAGGCGCACGCGGCATCCTGGTGAACATCACCGCCGGTCCTGACCTGTCCCTGGGTGAGTACTCCGACGTGGGTAGCATCATCGAAGCCTTCGCTTCCGAGCACGCGATGGTCAAGGTTGGTACTGTTATCGATCCGGACATGCGCGACGAGCTGCACGTGACTGTTGTTGCCACCGGTTTAGGCGCTAAAATCGAGAAACCTGTAAAGGTCATCGACAATACCGTTCACACCTCGATGGCTTCCCAGCCACAACAACAAGCCCCTGTTCGTCAGGAACAGCCTGCGGTGAATTACCGTGACCTGGATCGTCCGACCGTCATGCGCAACCAGGCTCAGGCCGGTGCTGCGACTGCCGCAAAGATGAACCCGCAAGATGACCTGGACTACCTGGACATCCCGGCTTTCCTGCGTCGTCAGGCCGATTGATGAAATGTATCAGGGGTATTAGGGTGATTGGTGTTCAGCAAAGGTCTGGTCTGCTATCATCGCCAGCCTTTGTTGATACCAGTTCGCAATTTGCGCTGAAGCGGCCCATGCCATGATAAAACAACGCACCCTGAAGAATATTATCCGTGCCACAGGTGTCGGCCTGCACTCCGGGGAGAAGGTCTACCTGACCCTCAAGCCAGCGCCCGTCGACACCGGCATTGTGTTTTGTCGTGCTGACCTCGACCCTGTGGTGCAGATTCCTGCCCGCGCGGAAAACGTTGGCGAAACCACTATGTCGACCACGCTTGTTAGCGGTGACGTCAAAGTGGACACGGTGGAGCACCTGCTCTCGGCCATGGCTGGCCTGGGCATCGATAACGCCTACGTCGAGCTCTCCGCGTCCGAAGTCCCGATCATGGATGGTAGCGCTGGACCCTTCGTATTCCTGATTCAATCGGCCGGCCTGGAAGAACAGGACGCCGCCAAGAAGTTCATCCGGATCCTGCGGGAAGTGACAGTGGAAGACGGCGACAAGCGCGCCACTTTCGTCCCTTTCGAAGGTTTCAAAGTGAGCTTCGAGATCGATTTCGATCACCCGGTTTTCCGTGACCGCACACAAAGTGCAAGCGTGGATTTTTCCAGCACTTCGTTCGTAAAAGAAGTCAGCCGCGCCCGTACCTTTGGTTTCATGAGTGACATCGAGTACCTGCGCAAGCACAACCTCGCACTCGGCGGCAGCGTTGAAAACGCTATTGTGGTCGACGCGGATGGTGTACTGAACGAAGACGGCCTTCGCTATGAAGACGAATTCGTGAAGCACAAGATCCTCGATGCAATTGGTGACCTCTACCTGCTGGGCAATAGCCTGATTGGTGAGTTCAAGGGCTTCAAGTCCGGACATGCATTGAACAACCAGCTGCTGCGCAAGTTGATTGAGCAGACAGATGCTTGGGAAGTCGTGACTTTCGAAGACGCCAGCACTGCACCGATCTCTTACATGCGTCCTGTTGCGGCCGTGTAAGCAAAAAACCTCTCTAGTTTTTTAAAGGCTACCTTCGGGTGGCCTTTTTTTATGCCAAGATCTTTTGATTCTGGCTTCTAATCCGCGCAAACCACCCGATTGCGCCCACTTTCCTTGGCCTGATACAGCGCCTTGTCCGCCGCAAACAGCAATTGCTCCAGGCTGCCATCGGACGCCGTCGTCCAGGTACTGATACCGATACTGACAGTAATCGGCGACATACCACCCTCCGCCAACGGCAACTTCTCCACCGCTGCGCGGATGGTGTCGGCAATCTGCTGCGCGCCGACGCTGTCGGTTTCGGCCAGGATCACCGAAAACTCCTCGCCACCGTAACGGGCGACCAGATCCGCCGGCCGTCGAACATGGGTGCCGATCACTTTGGCCACCCAGCGCAAGGCATCGTCGCCGCCCTGATGGCCATGGCGATCATTGAACGCCTTGAAGTGATCGACATCGATCATCAGCACCGACAATGGCAGACCGGAGCGTTGGGCGCGAAACCATTCATGGTGCAAGGCCTGATCCAGGCTTCGACGGTTGGCCAGACCGGTCAAAGGGTCGGTAGCGGCCAGTTGTGCCAGTTCCTGCTCGGCACTTTGACGCCGACGCAATTCCCGGCAGAGCAACCAGGTCAGCCACAGCAAGCTCACACACAAGGCAATGGTCGCGAAGCTGACCACCACAGCAGTGCGCTTCCAGGCCGCAAAGACCTCATCACTGGACAGCGCAACGATGACAATCAACGGCAGATTCCCGACCTTGGAGAAGGTGTACAAGCGCTTGTCATGGTATCGATCGGACATGCTGGTGAAGCTGCCGTTGCCTTCTTTGACGATGCGTTGGAAATTGGGACGGTGACTGAAGTTTTTGCCGATCAGCTCTTCGGCCAGACGTGGTTGCTGAGCCAGAAGCGTCCCGTCCTTGCTGATCAGATTGACCGTGCTGTCGCGGCCGATGCTCAAACTGTTGAACAACTGATCGAAGTAACTCAACCGCATGGCGGCTTCGGCCACGCCCAGGAACTCACCCTGGGGGCCGTTCACTCGGCGGCTGAAACTGATACGCCAATCCTGTTCGGGGGACCTGGCTCTGAAGGGGGGGCTGATGAACATGCCCGGGTCCGGGTTGTTCACGTGAGACTGGAAGTATTCGCGATCAGCATAGTTGCCCTGCCTGGGCTCCACCGAGGCAGAGTCGGCGATCACGTCGCCCTTGTTATCGAGCAACAAAATGTTGCCCTTGTACGGCGCGGCAGTGGCGCGGTCGAAATAGGCCAGATGGCGAATGGCTGGAGAAACGCTCTTGAGGTCTTCTCGCTGGGAGGCTGCGATCAAACCCAGCAGGGACACATCATAGAGTTCGACATTGCGCAGCACGTCGGCGTCGATCAATTGCACGATATTGTTGGCGGCGCGAGCAGCGGACAATTCGGCATTGACGCGTTCACGGATCAGCAGAAAGGTCACAATGCTGAGTATCGCAATCACCAACAACAAACTGCCGAGAACCAGAAGCCGCTCCGACCGCGTCGAACGGATCGGATGTTGAGATTTCGCACTGCTCACACTCATGGTTCTGACTTCTGCAAATAAGGCGTTATGAAAGTTCTTTTACAAGAATCGGGCAGAGTCCCAGAAACCGGTCGCGTTCAGAGCGCCTGTATAAATGCCGGATAAAAAAAAGGCCAGCAAAACATGCTGGCCTTTTGCTAATTGAAGCTTAGAAGACATTCAGGGGGTAGTCGATAATTACGCGGTGTTGGTGTGGTTTGGTATTTTTGTGGCGAGGTGGCTTGCCCCCGTTGGGCTGCGAAGCGGCCCCTGAACCGCGTGAGACCCCGCCTCAGTCCGTGGTTGCCATCGCCTGCAGCGGTGCGGGCTTAGGCCGATGGAATAGCCGCTCAAGCCACAAGTATATGACCGGCGTGGTGAACAGCGTCAGCGCCTGGCTCACCAGCAAACCGCCGACTACTGCGATGCCCAATGGCTGGCGCAGTTCGGCGCCGGTGCCGTAGCCGAGCATCAGCGGCAGGGCGCCGAGCAAGGCGGCGAGGGTGGTCATGATGATTGGCCGGAACCGCGTCATACACGCCTCATGGATCGCTTCTTCCGGCGGCAAGCCACGGTTGCGCTGGGCCTCCAGTGCGAAGTCGATCATCAGGATGCCGTTTTTCTTGACGATGCCGATCAGCAACACCAGCCCGATCAGCGCCATGATCGAAAAGTCCTGGCCGCAGATCCATAGCATGATTACCGCCCCGAGCCCCGCCGACGGCAGCGTCGAGATGATCGTCAGCGGATGCACGAAGCTTTCATACAGAACGCCAAGAATGATGTACACCGCCACCAGCGCCGCCAGAATCAGCCACGGCTGGCTGGCCAGCGAACTCTGGAACGCCTGGGCCGCGCCCTGGAAATTACCGCTGATGGCCACCGGCATGCCGATGTCGGTCTTGGCCTGATTGAGCATGATCACCGCATCGCCCAACGCGACGCCGGGCGCCAGGTTGAACGACAGGTTGGCGGCCGGGAACATCCCGTCGTGAGCGATGGACAACGGGCCAATGGTTGGCGCATCGAATTTCGCCAGGGCCGACAGCGGCACCATTTCCCCGCTCAGCGGCGAGCGCAGGTAGAAATAGTTGAGGCTTTCGGCCTTGCCGCGCTGCTTGGTGTCCAGTTCCAGAATCACGTTGTACTGGTTGGTCTGGGTCTGGAACTCGTTGATCTGCCGCTGACCGAAGGCGTCGTACAACGCTTCGTCGACATCACTGGCGGTCAGGCCGAAACGCGCCGCTGCACTGCGGTCGATGCTGATGTGGGTGATGCTGCCGCCCAGTTGCAGGTCGTTGGAAATATCGCGGAACGCCGGGTTGCCGCGTAGTTTTTCCGTCAGGCGCTGGGTCCAGGTGCTCAGGAGTGCCCCGTCGTTGCTCTTGAGCACGTATTGGTACTGCGCGCGGCTCGGGCCGGCGCTGAGGTTGATGTCTTGCCCGGCACGCAGGTACAGCACGATGCCCGGGACTTTCATCAGTTGCGGGCGAATCCGGTCGATGAATTGGCTGGCCGACACGTCTCGGTCGCCGCGTTTTTTCAGCGAAATCCAGAAGCGGCCGTTGGCGATAGTCTGGTTGCTGCCCGCAACGCCGACCGAGTGTGAGAACGTCTCGACAGCGGGGTCGGCGGCGACGATTTCGGCCATTGCCAGGTGTTTTTTCACCATGTCGCCGTAGGAGATGTCCGCCGCTGCTTCGGTGGTGCCAAGAACGAAACCGGTGTCTTGTACCGGGAAGAAGCCTTTAGGGATAAATATGTAACCGGCGACGGCCAGCCCCAGCGATAGACCGAATACACCGATCATCAATTTCTGATGGGCGAGGGCGCGGCGCAGGCCTTTCTCATACAGCGCCAGCAAGCGCTCGCCGAAGCCCGATTGGCTGTGTTCCGGCGCACGCATGAATAGCGCGGCCAACGTCGGTGCGAGCGTCAGGGACACCACCACAGAAATCATGATGGTCGAGGTGGCGGTCAGAGCGAACTCCTTGAACAACCGCCCGACCACGCCGCCCATGAACAGCAGCGGAATGAACGCCGCCACCAGCGAGAAACTGATCGAGACCACGGTAAAACCGATCTCGCCGGCGCCCTTGATGGCCGCCTCGCGCATGCCGTCGCCGGCTTCCAGGTGACGGTGAATGTTTTCCACCACCACAATCGCATCGTCCACCACAAACCCGACGGACACCACGATCGCCACCAGCGTCAGGTTATTCAGGCTGAAACCCATGATGTACATCAGGGCAAAACTGGCGATCAGCGACACACCGAGCACCGACGCCACGATCAGGGTCGCCGACAACTGCCGCAGGAACAGTGCCATCACCGCTACCACCAGCAGGATCGCGATCAGCAGGGTGACTTCCACCTCATGCAGCGAAGCGCGGATGGTCTGGGTGCGGTCGATCAACACCTTGACCTGCACCGATGCCGGCAGCATGGCCTCCAGCGTCGGCAGGGCCGCTTGAATACGGTCGACGGTCGCGACGATGTTGGCCCCCGGTTGCCGGAAAATCACCAGGTTCACCCCCGGCTGACCGTCAGCCCAGGCCTGGATGTAGGCGTCTTCCGAACCGTTGACGACTTTGGCCACATCCTTGAGATGAACCGGTGCGCCGTCCTTGTAGGAAACAATCAACTGACCGTATTCCTCGGGGTGGAACAATTGGTCGTTGGTGGACAAGGTCGAAATGCTCGACTCGCCATACAACGCACCTTTGGCCAGGTTGAGGCTGGTCTGCTGGATCGCCAGGCGGATGTCTGCCAGGGTCAGGCCGATGGCGGCGAGTTTGTCCGCCGAGGCCTGCACGCGGATCGCCGGACGTTGCTGACCGGTGATGTTGATATTGCCTACGCCGTCGATCTGGCTGATCTGACGGGCGAGCAGGGTTTCCACCAGGTCACTGACTTCGGTGCCGGGCATTTGCGGCGAGTTGATGCTGAGGATCAGCACCGGGCTGTCGGCCGGATTGACCTTCCTCCAGTTCGGCAGGTTCGGCATGTCTTTGGGCAGTTTGCCGGCGGCGGTGTTGATCGCGGCCTGGACTTCCTGCGCGGCGGTGTCGATGCTTTTGTCGAGGGTGAATTGCAGGGTCAGAATGGTCGAGCCCAGGGCGCTGCTCGAGGTCATCTGGGTCACGCCGGGGATGGCGCTGAATTGCACTTCAAGCGGCGTGGCCACCGACGAGGCCATGGTTTCGGGGTTGGCGCCAGGCAGTTGCGCGGCCACCTGGATGGTCGGGAATTCTGCTTCCGGCAGTGGCGCAATTGACAGTCGCGGAAAGGCGATTACCCCCAGCAACACCAAGGCAAAGGTCAGCAGGACCGTCGCCACCGGATGATCGATGCACCATGCGGAAATCGAGCCATGGCCCTTCATGGTTTCGGCTCCGATTGCACCACTTGCGGTGGGTCGGTCACTATCTGCACGGTCGATCCAGGTTTGAGCCGCGACTGGCCGTCGCTGACCAGCACATCGCCCGGTTTCACGCCTTTGATGATGTCCTGGCCGCTACCTTGATAAACCATCTGCACCTGAACGGCTTCGACCTTGTCGCCATTGATCCGGTAGACGAAATGTTGATCGAGGCCACGTTGTACGACGGTGGGCGGCACCACCAGCGCATTTTTATCCAGCGCTGTCTGAATCTTTACCGTTACCAACAGGCCCGGCCAGAGTTTCTGTGCGGGGTTGGCGAATTCGGCCTTGGCGCGAATGGTCCCGGTGTTGGCGTTGATCTGGTTGTCGATCAGGGTCAGATGACCTTCGCCTAGCAGGTTGCCGGTTTCGCCGTCGGTGTCGGCACCGATGTAAGCCTTGACCGGCGTGTGCCGGGGATCGTTGATCAAGCCCTGCAGGGTCGGCAACAGGTGTTGCGGCAGGGAAAATTCCACGGCGATCGGGTCGATCTGGGTCACTGTGAACAAGCCTTGGGTGTCAGTCATGCGCAGGAAATTGCCTTCATCCACTGTGCGAATACCGACGCGACCGGTGACCGGGGAGCGAATCTGTGTGTAAGAAAGTTGCACCAGAGCGGCATCGATCGAGGCCTGATTGCCTTGGGCGGTGGCTTTGAGTTGGTTGACCAGGGCTTGTTGCTGGTCATAGGTTTGCTTGGACACTCCGTCGTCGACGCTCAGCAGTTTGTAACGCTTGAGGTTAACCTGCGCCACTTGCAGTTGCGCCTGACTTTCGCCCAGTTGCGCCCGGGCCTGGTCGAGGCTGGCGCGGATCGAGCGGTCGTCGATGGTGGCCAGCAGATCACCTTTGTTCACCAGTTGGCCTTCTTTGACCAGCAACTTGGTGAGGATACCGTCGATCTGCGGACGCACGACCACGCTGTGCAACGACAGCACCGAGCCAATGCCGCTGATGTAGCGGGGCACGTCTTTTTCGGCGACGCTGACCACTCGTACGGGGATGGCGGTGGAGGGGGCCAGTTTGGTCGTGGCGGGTTTGGCGGCATACCACACGCCCAGCGCTGCCATGGTGATCAGAAGGGCGGCGAACAGGGCGGTTTTTTTCTGAATTCGCATGCGAGTGGGGCGCCGGGCAGAGTGGTCGGAGTTTTGTCAGGCTTATACCTTCCTTTATAAACCTGTTAGCCCGTCAGGAGAGTGACTGGTAACTGACGGCGCTGTCAGTTTGGACCTCTTTGGATTGATGCGGATTCCCCGTGATCAAAAGATCGCAGTCTCGTTTCACTCGACAGCTCCTACAGTCATCAGTGTCAGACGAGAATTCGTCGATCCGGCGTAGACCGCGTTATCGTTCATCGCGAGCAGGCTCGCTCCCACAGGATTTGTGTCATACACAGATTTTGTACATGACCACTGCCCTTGTGGGAGCGGGCTTGCCCGCGATGACGGCGGCACATTCAATATCTCTGTGACTGACACACCGCTATCGCGGGCAAGCCCGCTCCCACAGGGTTCATCGTCGTTCGCAGATTCGGTGTACGACACAATGCACCTGTAGGAGCGAGGCTTGCCCGCGAAGGCGACAGGTCGGTCAGCACAAAACCCGACGGACTCACTTGCGGCGTGAAGCTTGCGGCTCCCGACACAGGTATACTGCCGCCTTTCGCGGCTCGCCTACCGGGCCCGACTCTTTAAGCATCACCCGGAGCTTTCATGACTTCCCCGACACAACCGCCGGTTGCCGACGCTTTGAGCGACGACCAGGCAGACCTGCCAGCCAGCGTCGACTCCAGCGCAGACAGCGAAACCAAAGCGGCGATTCCAGCGTTCAAGTTTCCATTCAAACCAGGTGAATTGGCTGCGGCGAAGAATGCCAGCCAGCCTTGGTACAAGAATGGCGCGAAGAATGGCCATACCAAGACTCCCGGCGCAGCACCTCCCGGCACGCGTCGTTCGATGGGTAAACGCTGAGAGTCAGTGCATTTTGTTGGCGGGTCACTATTGCTCCCGCCAATGAGACAGTTCCCACAAGGACGCGCGATTACTCCTCTAGGAAAGACGGTTGTCATTCATCAAGAATTCATGCCCTGTGAATTTTTGATGAAGGTCGCCAGATGTCTCTGCTGAAAACCCTGTCCTTGCTCACTCTGGTGGTCCTGACCACCGGCTGCGTGTCCTCTGCGGTCGATCCGCAGATCCGCTTCGGGGTCGAAGCCCTGGTTCCACCGTTCGAGAGCCGTAACGACAAAGGTGAGCTGGTCGGATTGAACATCGAGTTGGGCAACGCACTGTGTGCCGAGCTCGAATCCCGCTGTGTCTGGATCGATCAGGATTACGCGACTAACCTCCATGCCCTTGAAGCCGGCCGCTTCGACGTGATCATGCCGATGACGGCTACACAGGCACGGCGCGAGCGGGTCGATTTCACCGACAATCTTTATCCCCTGAGCAGCCGTCTGGTAGCGCGCAAAGGCGCGACGTTGCAACCGGATGTGCAATCGCTCAAAGGCAAGCGTATCGGCGTCCTGGCGGGCACCAGTCGTGAAGCGTTCGCCAAGGCGCGTTGGGCGGACGCGGGCGTAACGGTGCGCAGTTTTCAATTCAACGATCACTTGATTGCCAGTCTTCTGGCGGGCGAGATCGATGCCACCCTGCAAGACTCCATCGAAATCACTCAAGCCTTGCTAAGCCAACCTCAAGGACAGGCGTTCGACTTCGCCGGTCCTGCCCTCAACGATCCGATGCTGGGCAATGGTGTGGCGATGGCTGTGCGCAAAAGCGACACCCGCTTGCGCGATAACCTGAATGCGGCCCTTGAGCGTCTGAAGCAAAATGGCCAGTACCAAGCGATTACCGAGCGCTACTTGCCGCCAGCAGTACCCGATTCACCACGTTACTTTCCGAATGAAGAAGGCTTGCCATTTTCCGATGCGGTACAGGCCGGTGAGACCCTTTATCTTTCCGGTATGCTCGGTCTGGATGCCGATGGCCAACTGGTCAAGGGCGGGATTGGCCCGCAAATGACCCAGGCCATGGAGAACCTGCGCACCGAACTGCAACGTCGAGGCTCATCCCTCGCTCATGTGGCCAAATGCACGGTCATACTTGCCGATATCAAAGACTTCGATGCCATGAATGCGGTTTACCGCCGGACTTTCCCAACCGATCGCCTACCTGCCCGGACAACGTTCGCGGCTAAAAAACTGCTGGCGAATGCTCGGGTGGAAGTCGAATGCCTTGCGGTTGCTGCTCGCTGACTCACCATCAGACAAGCCACTGTGCAACTAAAGTTGTGCAGTGGTTGGGTGTTTCAGGCTGCCCGCAACGAAATAAACGCATAGCTAACCGGTGTATCGCAGCGGTCGGCGTTCGTAGATGCGGCAGAGGTTGTCTTCGTCAAGATTCCGGCAGGGGCCGACGTTGTACGCGGCAAAGGTGATCGCCACATGCGCCTCGCAGGCGCCGCTTCGAACCACCACCGAACGCGTTCGGCGTGTTCACATTGCTGCGCGAGCAGGCCCAGGCCATTGGCGAGGAAGGCCCCCACCAGCACGATCACCTGACCGCCATCGGCCGCCCACATCCGGGCTTCGGCCAGTGTCAGGGGCACTGCGCTTTTGCTGTTGGGTGGATGGAGTCCCATTCGGTTACGTAGGCGGTTTTGTTTTTCTTGTTGTAGAGGCACAGCTCGGTGCCTTGCTGGCCTTTCATGTGTTTTTGCGGGTACTGGCCTTGCAGCAGGAGCGCGGTATAACCGACCCGGTCATCGAACTGCGCGGCGTTGCCGACGGGTTTGGCGTTCTTCAGGCCGCTGGTTTTGGTGCAGCTGGCGAGCACGGCTTTGTCGTAGGCGGCCCAGGCGTCGGGGTTGGAGGCGTGGGCTTGGGTGGCGAGGGTGGTGAGGCAGAGGAAGGTCAGGGTGGTGGCTTTCATGGTTTTGGCATCCTTGGCGTGTAGTGGCCGAGGTCAGGAGTATGCCTGATGGATCGATGTTGGTTGTGCCGGCCTCTTCGCGAGCAAGCCCGCTCCCACAGTGGTTCATCGTCGTTCACAGATTCGGTGTACGACACAAATCAACTGTGGGAGCGGGCTTGCTCGCGAAAGCGGTGTGTCAGACAGGCACGGGTTCCCGGCGGACCACATACATCCCGGCACTTTCATACAAACGCTGTGCCCGAAGGTTGTTTTCCAGCACCTTCAGATCCACAAAGCCTTCGCGGCGTTGCTGAAACACGTTGAAAGCATTGAGCAGCAATGCACGGCCAAGTCCGAGGCCTTGAGCGCGCGGATGCACCACCAGGCTCTTGATGTAGGCACTGGTCCAGCACTGGGCAACGCCGACGATTCCTTCGGCGTCGAACGCGATGAAGCACAGGGACGGATCGTATTCGGGATCGGTTTCGAAACGCTGCTGCCAGACTTCCAGCGCCGGTACGCGACCGCCACCTTCTCGATAGCCGAGCTCCATCAAGTGATGGACGGCTTCGGCGAGTTCAGGACGGTAGTCGGTCAACTCAATGCCATTTGGCCAAGTGCAAGGCGGCACATCCTCAGCGAGGTTGCGCCGCATCAGAAAACAAAAGTCCTCGGCCACCACTCAATGACCTTGTTCGGCGACGGCCCTGGCCGCCGCGATCAGGCATTTGGTCAGTTCCGGCGAGGAGAATTTGGTCAGCACCGCGTTGGCCCCGGCCAGTCGAGCCTTCTCGCTGTTCATCGCGCTGTCCAGCGAGGTGTGCAGCAACACATAGAGGTGCGAGAAGTCGGGGGTTTCGCGCAATGTGCGGGTGAAGGCATAGCCGTCCATTTCCGACATTTCGATGTCCGAGACGATCAGGTTGATCTGCTGGGCGGTGCCTTGCAGGTCCAGCAGGCAGTCGATGGCTTCCTTGGCGCTGCGAGCGGTGTGGCATTGCAGGCCGAGGTTGCGCAGGGTGTGTACCGATTGTTGCAGGGCGACCTGGCTGTCATCGACCACCAGGATTCGCGCGTTGCCGAGGACTTCGGCGTCTTCCATGCTCAGCTCGGTGGGGGCCGTTTCGATCTGCGCCGGAGCGATGCCGTGGATGACCTTTTCGATGTCCAGCACTTGTACCAGCGTGCCGTCGACGGAGGTCACGCCGGTGATGTACGAGCGCACGCCGCCGGAACCGAAGGGCGGTGGACGGATGTCGGTGGTCAGGCAATGGACGATCTTGCTCACCGCCTGAACGTGCAGGCCCTGTTTGGAGCGGCTAACGTCGGTGACGATCAGGCAGCCACCGTTCGGGTCTTCCAGTGGTCGCTCGCCGATGGCGCGGCTCAGGTCGATCACCGACAACGATGCGCCGCGCAGGGTGGCGATGCCTTTGACGTGGGGGTGCGACTCCGGCAGCTTGGTCAGCGGCGGGCAGGGGATGATTTCGCTGACTTTCAGCAGGTTGATCGCCATCAGCTTGCCGCTGCGCAAGGTAAACAGCAGAAGCGAAAGTGAATCTGCGCGGGCTTTGTTGGAAGACATAAAAACCTTCTGTGGAAAAAGGTGGTGGGCGATTGTGAAGATCGCCAACAGCTATCGATGCCGGGTTATCGACTTGTTGGGGGTAGGCTTTAGGCATATTCCCCAGCATAACGACCAACGCGACCTTTGTAGCAGCTGCCGAAGGCTGCGTTCGGCTGCGAAGCAGTCGTAAACCTGCGCAGGCGATATATCCAGGTACAACGTGGTGAACGGTTTGGCGAGGACTTCGTCCTCGAACGCAGCCTTCGGCAGCTGCTACAAAGCATCGCGTTACTTCATCCCCAACCGCTTGGCCATCCGTCCAAGGTTCGCCCGATCCAGACCCAGCTCCCGCGCCGCGCTGGCCCAGTTGTTCTGGTGCCGTTGCAGGCAAGCGCTGATCAGTTGGCGCTGATAATGTTCGGTGGCTTCACGCAAATCCCCTGAAACCAACACAGCCGCCGGCGCAGCATCCACCGGTTCTGGCGCGGGTTCAACGCTGCCGTTGGGCAAGTCCAGATCCGCCGCACTCAAACTGAGAATCTTCGGCCGTTGCTTACAGTTACCCAATGCCTTCAATGCACTGCGACCAATCAAATGCTCCAGCTCTCGCACATTCCCCGGCCAGTCATACGCCAACAATGCCGCTTGCGCATCACTGGTCAGGCGCAGGCTGTTGAGGCCCATGCGTGAGCGGTTTTGTTCCAGAAAGTAGCCGCTGAGCAGCAGCACATCCCGACCGCGATCGCGCAGTGCGGGCACCAGCAGCGGGTAAACGCTCAGGCGATGATAGAAGTCGGCACGGTAACGACCGCTGCGCACTTCTTCGGCCAGGTCGCGGTTGGTTGCGGCGATCAAACGCACGTCGACCTGATGTTCCTGGTCCGACCCCAGCCGCTGCAATTGCCCGCTCTGCAGCACCCTCAACAATTTGGCTTGAACCGTCAGCGACAGTTCGCCCACTTCATCGAGAAACAACGTACCGCCATTGGCCAGCTCGAACTTGCCGCGCCGATCATTTGTCGCGCCGGTGAAAGCCCCGCGCACATGGCCGAACAATTCGCTCTCCACCAGCGTCTCCGGCAAGGCTGCGCAATTGAGGCTGATGATCGGTTTGTCGGCCCGTGGGGAGGCCGCGTGGATGGCTTGGGCCACCAGCTCTTTGCCGACTCCGGTTTCGCCGGTGATCAGCACCGTCAGGTCGCTGCCGCCCACCAGGCTGATCTCTTCCATCAGTCGTTTGTAAGTCTTGCTCTGGCCGATCATTTCGCGGTTCTGCTGGCCGCTGGCCTGACGGTAAACCTCGGCGCGCTGATGTTCGTCCTCGACGCGATTGGCCAGTTGTTCGATGCGCTCGGCGGCGTTGACCGTGGCGGCGGCGAGGCTGGCGAAGGCTTGCAGGGCGTCCAGTTCGATCGGTTCGAAACGTTCAGGGTCGAGCGCGTCGAGGGTCAGCAAACCCCACGGACGCTCGTCGATAAACAGCGGGCAGCCCATGCAGTCGTGGACCTCCAGATGTTCGTGAAGACCGTCGACCAGACCGTCATAAGGGTCGGGCAAATCGCTGTCGGCGGCGAAGCGAGTCGGGCCGGGGCTGCTGAGCAACGCTTCGAAGCGTGGGTGTTCGCTGACCTTGAAACGTCGGCCGAGGGTGTCGGTGCTCAACCCGTCCACCGCCAGCGGCACCAGCCATTCGCCATCGAGTCGCAGCAGGGCCGCGGCGTCGCACGGGAGCAAGGCGCGCATGGCTTCGAGCAGGCGTCGGTAGCGCTCGCCTTCGGGCAGTTCGCGGGACAGGTCGGAGACCAGGGGCAGCAACGTCGTGAGCAGTAATTTTGCAGTCATAATGACTCCGTGTAGTCGGTGTGACTATAAAACGTCGCGTGTCGATATGACTACTGTGTTTTTAACCTACTGATTTATAAAGTTTTAATTGTTGGCATGGAAACTGATACGTAAAGGTTATTCATATAAAGCCCAGGGGTTGCTCTTATGCTTAGCGTTCAAGACCGTGCCATCATCAAGTCCACCGTGCCATTGCTGGAAAGCGGCGGTGAAGCGTTGATCACTCACTTCTACCGCATGATGCTCTCCGAATACCCGGAAGTCCGCCCGCTGTTCAACCAGGCCCACCAGGCCAGTGGCGATCAGCCTCGCGCCCTGGCCAACGGTGTATTGATGTATGCGCGGCACATCGATCAGCTCGATCAGTTGGGCGACCTGGTGGCCAAGATCATCAACAAGCACGTGGCCCTGCAGATCCTCCCGGAGCATTACCCGATTGTGGGCAGCTGCCTGTTGCGGGCGATCTCCGAAGTGCTGGGCGAAGAGATTGCCACGCCTGAAGTGATGAGCGCGTGGGGCGCGGCCTACGGTCAGTTGGCCGAGATCCTGATCGGCGCCGAAGCCAGCATCTACGACCAGAAAGCACAGGCGCCGGGCGGCTGGCGTGGTGCGCGGGAGTTCATCGTGGTGGCCAAGGTCGAGGAGAGCGCGGAAATCACCTCGTTCTACTTCGAGCCGGCGGACAAGGGTCCGATTCTCGCGGCAGAGCCTGGCCAGTACATCGGCATGAAACTGATCCTCGATGGCGAAGAAATTCGACGTAATTATTCGCTGTCGGCGCTGGCCAACAAGGGCCAGTACCGCATCAGCGTCAAGCGCGAAACCGGCGGCCGCGCTTCCAACCATTTGCACGATCAACTGCACGTCGGCGCAAGCATCATGCTGTTCCCGCCAGCGGGCGATTTCACCCTGACCGCCAGCGACAAACCGTTGGTGCTGATCAGTGGCGGCGTCGGCATCACCCCGACGCTGGCGATGCTCGAAGCGGCGCTGGCGACCGAGCGGCCGGTGCACTTTATTCACTGCGCGCGTAACGGTAGCGTGCATGCTTTCCGTGACTGGATCGATGGCCTGGCCGAGCGTCATCCGCAGCTCAAGCGTTTTTATTGCTATGCCGAAGACGATGGGATCAGCCCGGCGGCGGACAAGGTTGGCCTTTTGAGCCAGGAGCAACTTGGCGCGTGGTTGCCAAAAGAACGCGATGTGGATGCGTACTTCCTGGGGCCTAAAGGCTTCATGGCGGCGATCAAGCGTCACCTCAAGGCTTTGGGTGTGCCAGAGAAGCAGAGCCGTTACGAGTTCTTCGGGCCGGCTGCCGCGCTGGAATAACTCTCTGGGCGGTTCCTGAGGGCCGGGTCGGTGTTTCGCTAGTTTGCGAAGCACCGACCCGGCCTTTTTTGCATTTGGCTAGCACCCGACCAGAGGCCGGGTATAAGGCTGTCTGCCCGATTGACGGATAATACGTAAAAGTCCAGTATGGAAATATAAGTACAAAAAAGTGCTTCCCCGTTTCAGCTTCTTCTGTCTTGCCAAACCAACAACAACCCGCGAGAGAACGAATATGAAGAAATTCCCCCTCATCACCGGTCTGGCCTTGAGCCTGTTGGCGTGCAGTAGCTTGTTCGCCGCCGAGAAAGACCTGCGTATCGGTATCGAAGCGGCTTATCCGCCGTTTGCGTCCAAAACCGACAAAGGCGAGATTGTCGGCTTTGACTACGACATCGGCAATGCGCTGTGCGCGCAGATGAAGGTCAAGTGTGTGTGGGTCGAAGGCGAGTTCGACGGTCTGATTCCTTCCCTGAAAGTGAAGAAAATCGACATGGCGCTGTCGTCCATGACCATCAACGAAGACCGTAAGAAATCGGTGGATTTCACTCACAAGTATTACTTCACCTCATCGCGTCTGGTGATGAAGGACGGCGCAGTGGTGGATGACCAGTACGCCAGCCTCAAGGGCAAGAATATCGGCGTGCAGCGCGCAACCACCACCGACCGTTACGCCACCGAGGTTTTCGAACCCAAGGGCATCAACGTCAAGCGCTACAGCAACAACGAAGAAATCTACATGGACCTGGCTGCCGGTCGTCTCGATGCGATTTTTGCCGACACTATTCCACTGAATGACTTCCTGTCGATGCCTCGTGGCAAGGGCTATGCGTTTGTCGGGCCGGAATTGAAAGACCCGAAGTACGTGGGTGAGGGCGCCGGGATTGCCGTGCGCAAGGGCAACACGCAGTTGGTGGCGGATCTGAACAAGGCGATCGACGAGATTCGCGCCAGTGGCGAGTATCAGAAGATTTCGCAGAAGTATTTCAAGTCGGATATTTACGGCGATTGATTAATCGCTTTCGCGAGCAAGCCCGCTCCCACAGTTGATCGAGTTCTTCCTGAAGAAATGCGATTGAATGTGGGAGCGGGCTTGCTCGCGAAGGGGCCCTGTCAGACAGCCAAAATCCCAGGGCCTATCCCTTCAATTCCTTCAAATGCTTGTACACCGTCGCCCGCCCCATGTTCAGCACATTGGCCACATAGTTGGAGGCGCTTTTGCCTTTGAAGGCGCCTTCGGCGTGCAGCGCCAGCACCAGTTCGCGTTTGTGGTCGCGAGTCAGCACATTCAGGCTCAACTGACGCTCGCGCAGCCAGGCGTGCAGAAAGGTGTTGATCCGTTCCTGCCAGTCATCGCGAAACAGTGAGTCCGGTTGCGGGATCAGCTTGGTCGGCGACAGGAACAAATCCAGCGCCGCTTTCGCGTTCTCGAACAGCGAGATATTCAGGTTGATACACAGCACCGCCAGCGGACGACCCTCGCTGTCGCGCAGCACGCTGCTGAGACTGCGAATTTTCTGGCCGTCCCAGTTGAGCTTTTCGTACGGCCCGATGTTTCGTTCGCTGACGTCTTCGCTGAGCATGTCTTCCAGCGACGAGTCATCGCCGATTTCCCGTTTGGACAGGTTGTTGGCGATGTAATCGACCTTCTGCGTGCGCAGGTCGTGCAGCACCACCTCGGCATGAGGGAAGAACAACGTGGCGATGGCATCGGCAATCGCGCGGAAGTTGTCCATGGACGTAGCGTCCAGGGCCGAGTCTTTTTCAGGTGCGTTCATACAGTGGAACTCCAGGCAGCGTCAGTGCCCCGTTAAAAAGGGGCACTGGAAGTTTGCCGCAATCGTGTGGACACGTCACCTGAGGGGCAGGATCAGCTCAGGCGGGCGGGGGAGAGCATCTCGGCGTCCAGGCCGAAACGGGTGAGCTGCTCGGGCAAGGCTTCACCGCGTACCAGTGCAGCGCTGGCCTGGCCCATGGCCGGCGACGTCTGGATGCCGTAGCCGCCTTGCGCCGCGACCCAGAACAGCCCCGGCACCTGCTGATCGAAGCCGGACAGCAAATCCCCGTCGCGCACGAAACTGCGCAGGCCGGCCCAGGTGCGGGTCGGGCGGCGAATGGTCAGGGTGGTGGCTTCTTCGATCTGGTAAATGCCCATGGCGATGTCCAGCTCTTCTGGCTGCACGTCGTGCGGTTCTACCGGGTCGGCGTTGGCCGGTGAGCCGAGGAACATGCCGGCGTCAGGCTTCATGTAGAAGGATTCATCGAGGCTGACCAGCATTGGCCAGTCATGGATATCCAGGCCCTCGGGGCCGGCAAAGATAAAGGCTGCCCGGCGCTTGGGTTGCACGCCCAGAGGTTGGGCGCCGGCCAGCTCGCCAATCTTGTCGGCCCAGGCACCGGCGGCGTTGATGATGATCGGGGCGCTGAAGGTCTGAGTGTTGGTTTGAACCTGCCATTGCCCTTGGGCATCACGGCTCAGGTTCAACACTTCGCTGTCGGTATGCACTTCACCTTTATTGCGCCGGATACCGCGCAGATAGCCCTGATGCAGAGCATCGGTATCGATGTCGCTGGCGGTCGGGTCGTAGATCGCGCCATGGACTTTTTCCCGACGCAGGATCGGCAGGCGCGCACAGGCTTCGTCGGCGCTGAGCCATTGCATTTGCGGCACCGTGGCTTTGGCGCTCAGGTATTGATTGCTCAGCTCGGCCGGATCGCCGGTGAAGTCGACGGTCATCTCGCCGCGCGGGGTCAGCAATGGGTGTTCGCAGAAACCGGGCGGTGGAGCGTCGAAGAAGTCGCGGCTGGCCTGGGTCAATGCCCGAACCTGCGGTGTGCCGTAGGCGGCGGTGAACAGCGCCGCCGAGCGTCCGGTGGAGTGATAGGCCGGATGGGATTCGCGTTCGAGCACAATCACCCGCCCGTGCTGCGACAGCCAGAAACCGGTGGAAGCGCCGGCAATCCCGCCGCCGATGATGATGAAATCTGCCTGGCTCATGAACGTCTCCTGTGGGGCGCAAATGCCGAAATTGTGGAATTCCCCTGTAGGAGCGAGGCTTGCCCGCGAAGGCGTCGTATCAGTAAACATAGATTGAGACTGACACACCGCCTTCGCGGGCAAGCCTCGCTCCTACAGGTTTATGGTGTTAGCGCTGTAGTTGGTAAAGGGCATTGGCCAGTGCGATGTCTTCCAGGCCCAGGCCGATGGAGCGGAAGAACACCGTGCGGTCGTAGTCGGGGCGCTGCACTTTTTCGCTGAGCAAGTCGGGCAGGTCGCCGACAATCGAACGCTTGTCCCAGCCATGCTGCTCACCGGCGATCAGCATTTCGCCGGCCGAGCCCGGAGTGGTTTGACGATAGTCACAGAACACCTGCATGTCATTGAGGCTTTGCGCAGGCACCTCATGGGCGCGTGGGGCGTTGGTGCTGATGGAGGTGATCAGCGCCGGTTTGCTCAAAATTGACGGGTCGATCACCGGGCCGGCGGACGAGGTGCAGAGCATGATCACGTCGGCATCTTGAATCGCGGCTTCGCAACTGTCGACGAAGGTCAGCCGTGGATCGAGGCTTTTAAGCTGTGCCAGCGCTTCGGGATTCTTGCCGTTCAGGCTTGGCGAATAAAGGCTGATGCCTTGCCAGTCCCGCAGGCCCTTGACGTAGTGCAGGTGCGCCTGGGCCACTTTACCGCTGCCGATGATCGCCAGGCGCTGAGCGTTCAATGGAGCAAGGGCATCGACCGCCACCGCCGTCGTCGCGGCGGTACGTGCGGTGGTCAATTCACCGGCATCGCAGAGCAGCAGCGGCTGACCGGTCTGCATCGACATCAGCAACGTCCAGGCGGTTACGAGCGGGCCTTGCTCGCGCACGATGTAGGGAGACGTCTTGACGCCATAGACCCCGTCTTCGGCCAGCACACCCAGGTAGTTGATGAAGTCCCCGGCACCCTGCGGGAATTCCACCAGCTGTTGTGCCGGCTGCACGGCTTGCCCGGCGGCCAGGTCGCGGAACAGCTTGCGCAGGATCTGCGGCACGTCGACTTGCGCCAGCAGTTCGCGGGCCTGGGGTTGGGTGATCACGTAAGGCGTGCTGGGCATGGTCGGCTCCGGGCGCTGCAAGTAAACTAATTTGTCTATTATGGACTTTTAGTTATCTCTAGCAAGTCCTGTTGAAAAAGCCGGACGAAAAAAAAGCGCAGTCCGTTGCCGGCTGCGCCTCTTTCTGAAAGGCCCGCGTTACGGGCGCTTGCGCTCAACCGCCCGCAGCAGATGCGTCGGTGGCGTTTCACAACTGATTTTGCGACCCAGTAGCGCCTCGATGGACGGTAGCTGGTAGGAGTCGTCTTCGCCGGCAAAACTGATGGACACGCCATCCGCGCCGGCACGGCCGGTACGACCGATGCGGTGCACGTAGTCGTCCGGGACTTCCGGCAGGGTGAAGTTGATCACGTGGCTGATGCCATCGATGTGAATGCCGCGACCGGCCACATCGGTGGCCACCAGCACGCGGATCTTGCCTTCGCGGAAACCTTCCAGGGTCTTGATGCGCTTGTGCTGCGGCACATCGCCAGACAGTTGCGCCGCGTTGACGCCATCGCGTACCAGGCGTTCTTCGATACGCCGCACTTCGTCCTTGCGGTTGGCGAAGACCATTACCCGTTCCCAGCCGTTATCGTTGACCAGGTTGTAGAGCAATTTGTATTTGTCGGCACCGGCCACCGCGTAGATGTGTTGCTCGACGTTTTCGCTGGCCACGTTCTGCGCTTCGATCTCGACGATCGACGGGTCGGTGGTCCATTGCTTGGCGAGGTTCATCACGTCTTCGGTGAAGGTCGCGGAGAACAGCAGCGTCTGGCGCTCGTTCTTCGGCGGAGTCTGGCGAATGATCTGACGCACTTGCGGGATGAAACCCATGTCGAGCATCCGGTCGGCTTCGTCCAGTACCATGACTTCGACCATGTCCAGGTGCACGTCGCCACGCTGGTTGAAATCGAGCAAACGGCCCGGAGTGGCCACGAGGATGTCGCAGTGACGGGCTTCGAGGTGCTTGAGTTGCTTGTCGAAGTCCATGCCACCGACAAACGTCATGACGTTGAGGCCGGTGTACTTGGTGAGGTCGGCTGCGTCCTTGGCGATCTGCACCACCAGTTCCCGGGTCGGGGCGATGATCAGTGCTCGCGGTTCACCCATGTAGCGCTCTTTGGGCGGCGGGGTTTGCAGCAGCTGAGTGATGATCGAAATCAGGAAGGCAGCGGTTTTGCCGGTGCCAGTCTGGGCGCGACCGATGGCGTCTTTGCCCGCGAGGGTGAAGCCGAGCACCTGCGCCTGGATCGGCGTGCAATACGGAAAGCCCAGGTCCTGAATGGCGTGCATCAGTTCGGGGGCAAGTTTGAAATCGTGGAAGCGGGTTTTGCCTTCCTGGGGTTCGACGACGAAGTCTTCGAGTTTCCAGGGAGTAACCGGCGCCTTTGGCTTGGGTTCGCGACGCGGTTTTGCCGGTTTCGGGGTTTCGCTGCGCGGCTGCTCAGAGGCGATGGGCTCGGCTGCGGGGGCGGTCGGTGTGGTCACCGGCTCGTGCTTCGGTGCCGCTACGGTTGCGGTCCGGCCAGGCTGATTACCGTCGGTGCGGTGGCTGGGAGTATGAGAAGGAGCGCTGGAGACTGGCGCGAGCTGCTCAGTCTCGCTTTTACCGAACATTTTCTTGAGTGCTTTGAGCACGGTAATCTCATCAATTGGTTAAGGAATATACGCCGGCCAGTGTAATGCAAGAATCGGACGCGGCGTAGTGGGATGGATCAATGGGTAGCTTTTAGCGCAAACGCTCGGCGAGCCAGACGCCAATGTCGCGGATTTCTTCGGGTAACACTTCGTGGCCCATTGGGTATTCCTGCCATGTCACGGTGACACCATGTTGCTTTAAATACTCGTAGGCGGTCCGGCCCATGGAGTTTTGCACAACGTCATCGTACTGGCCGTGCAATGACAGCACCGGAATGCGTTGCTGGCTGGCGGAAAGCTCCAGCTCATCACTGAAGGTCGGGGCATAAGTCGAGAGGGCAAGTACGCCACCCAACGGTCCCTGCCATTTCAGAAAGGCCGTGTGCAACACCACGGCGCCACCTTGGGAAAAACCGGCGAGAAAGATGCGCGAGGCGTCTATTCCGCTGGCCTTCTGCTCTTCGATCAAATCAAAGACCCGTTGCGCGGACGCTTCCAGCTGCTCGCGGCTGATCGCGCGCGCCGGGCTCATGGCCAATATGTCGTACCAGCTCGGCATTTCGTAGCCACCGTTAATAGTGACGGCGCGAGTCGGTGCCTGGGGCAAAACGAAACGGGTGCTGAGCAGGTTTTCCTGTAGCGCCTCGGCTACCGGCAAAAAGTCGTAGCGGTCGGCACCCAGCCCGTGAAGCCAGATTACGCAGGCGTCTGCGGGCTTGACGGGTTGAAGAATCAGGGGCTCGGTCATGTCTGCTCCATTGTTGTGCGTGCGCTCTCATTAAGTGCGAGGTTCGAGTGCGCAATAGGTTGATCAGTTAAGAAGATGTCGCAAGGTTGAAAGTTTTGCTATTGATCTTGCGCTGAATCGCTTTAGCGAGCGGTCTGGTACGGGCTTTGCTATGGGGAAGCCTGTGCAACCAATCTCATGCCTTGCGGTAACACTATCAGTGTATGGCTGGTCATGGGATAGCAAAGAATCCGGTGATGGATGTTCGCCAGTGGCCGCTACGGGCTTCGCGAACGTGAAAGGGCTACAGCCCGTTCGGCCGATTGGTGAGAAGGGAGTTGTCCATGATGTGGATTTTCTCCTACTAGACTCATAGCGACGGTCCTTACGTCGGTTGACCCTAAAAAAAGCCAACACGGGTCAGCAACGCCTCAAAAGGGTGCGACAGGGCTCAAGCTCCGACACAACAAGAGCAAAACTGGAGGTTTGAATGAAGTTATTGAAATCCACCCTGGCCATCGTGACTGCAGCCGCAGTGCTCGGTGTCAGTGGGTTCGCTCAGGCGGGTGCAACCCTGGATGCAGTGCAGAAGAAAGGTTTCGTACAGTGTGGTGTGAGTGACGGTCTGCCGGGCTTCTCGGTTCCGGACTCCACTGGCAAGATCGTCGGTATCGATGCTGACTTCTGCCGCGCTGTGGCTGCTGCCGTATTCGGCGACGCGACCAAGGTCAAATTCAGCCAGTTGAATGCCAAGGAGCGTTTCACTGCTCTGCAGTCCGGCGAAATCGACGTGCTGTCGCGCAACTCCACCATGACCAGCTCCCGTGATGCGGGCATGGGCCTGAAGTTTCCTGGCTTCATCACCTACTACGACGGCATCGGCTTCTTGGCTAACAGCAAGCTGGGCGTGAAAAGTGCCAAGGAACTGGACGGTGCAACCATCTGCATCCAGGCCGGTACCACCACCGAGCTGAACGTCTCCGACTACTTCCGCGCCAATGGCCTGAAATACACCCCGATCACTTTCGACACCTCCGATGAAAGCGCCAAGTCGCTGGAATCCGGTCGTTGCGACGTGCTGACCTCCGACAAGTCCCAGCTGTTCGCCCAGCGCAGCAAGCTGGCCTCGCCGAAGGACTACGTGGTTCTGCCGGAAACCATTTCCAAGGAGCCCCTGGGCCCGGTCGTGCGTAACGGCGACGACGAGTGGCTGGCCATCGTGCGTTGGACTGGCTACGCCCTGCTCAATGCTGAAGAAGCAGGCGTGACTTCGAAGAACGTCGAAGCCGAAGCCAAGTCCACCAAGAACCCAGACGTCGCTCGTATGCTGGGCGCTGACGGTGAATATGGTAAGGACCTGAAACTGCCGAAAGACTGGGTCGTGAAGATCGTCAAGCAAGTCGGCAACTACGGCGAGATGTTCGAGCGCAACCTCGGCAAGGATACTCCGCTGCAAATCGACCGCGGCCTGAATGCGCTGTGGAACGCTGGCGGCATTCAATACGCACCACCAGTGCGCTGATGGTTCTATCACCCGGTGGGCCAACCACCGGGTGATGTTCTGTTCCATTATTTCCGGGGCACTTCATGCAAAATTCAATCGGCGCACCTAAGCAGAGGCTCAGCCTCAGCGATCCACGAGTGCGTGCGTGGCTGTTTCAGATCATCACGGTTGTCGCCGTGGTCGGGATGGGTTGGTACCTGTTCGACAACACGCAAACCAACCTTCAGCACCGGGGCATTACCTCGGGTTTCGACTTTCTTGAGCGCAGTGCCGGTTTCGGCATCGCTCAGCACCTGATCGACTATACCGAATCGGACAGCTATGCCCGTGTGTTCGTCATCGGTTTGCTCAACACCCTGCTGGTCACCTTTATCGGTGTAATCCTGGCGACGATCCTCGGTTTCATCGTCGGTGTGGCACGGCTGTCGAAGAACTGGATCATTGCCAAGCTGGCGACGGTGTATGTAGAGGTCTTCCGTAACATTCCGCCGCTGCTGCAAATCCTGTTCTGGTACTTCGCCGTGTTCCTGACCATGCCGGGGCCACGCAACAGCCATAACTTCGGCGACACCTTCTTCGTCAGCAGCCGCGGCCTGAACATGCCCGCAGCGTTGACGGCGGATGGTTTCTGGCCGTTTGTGGCGAGCATCGTCGTGGCTATCGTCGCGATCGTGCTGATGAGCCGCTGGGCGACCAAACGCTTCGAAGCGACCGGCGTACCGTTTCACAAATTCTGGGCAGGCCTGGCGCTGTTCCTGGTGATCCCTGCGCTGTGTGCCTTGATCTTCGGCGCGCCACTGCACTGGGAGATGCCGGAGCTCAGGGGCTTCAACTTCGTCGGTGGCTGGGTGCTGATCCCGGAACTGCTGGCGCTGACCCTGGCCCTGACGGTGTACACCGCGGCGTTTATCGCCGAAATCGTGCGTTCGGGCATCAAGTCGGTCAGCCACGGCCAGACCGAAGCGGCCCACTCGTTGGGATTGCGCAATGGTCCGACCCTGCGCAAGGTGATCATTCCGCAAGCCCTGCGCGTGATCATTCCACCGCTGACCAGCCAATACCTGAACCTGGCGAAAAACTCCTCGCTGGCGGCCGGTATCGGTTATCCGGAGATGGTGTCGTTGTTTGCCGGTACGGTGCTGAACCAGACCGGGCAGGCGATCGAAGTCATTGCCATCACCATGAGCGTGTACCTGGCGATCAGTATCAGCATTTCCCTGCTGATGAACTGGTACAACAAGCGCATTGCGCTGATCGAGCGGTAAGGAAAAGCGCATGACGACTCATACTTTCAAACCCGACATGCCACCACCGAGCAGCAGCATCGGTATCGTGGCGTGGATGCGGGCGCACATGTTCTCCAGCTGGATCAACACCCTGCTGACGCTGTTCGCGTTCTATCTGATTTACCTGATAGTTCCGCCTGTCGTGAGTTGGGCGATTCTCGATGCCAACTGGGTCGGCACCACTCGCGCCGATTGCACCAAGGAGGGCGCCTGCTGGGTGTTCATCCAGCAGCGCTTCGGCCAGTTCATGTACGGTTACTACCCGACAGACCTGCGCTGGCGCGTAGACCTGACCGTGTGGCTGGCGGTGATTGGCGTGGCGCCGTTGTTCATCGCACGCGTTCCACACAAGGCAATCTACGGCCTGAGCTTTCTGGTCCTCTATCCGATCATTTCCTACGTCTTGTTGCACGGTGGATGGTTCGGTCTGACCGAAGTGGCGACCAGCCAATGGGGCGGCTTGATGCTGACTCTGGTGATCGCTACCGTCGGTATCGTCGGTGCATTGCCGCTGGGTATCGTTCTGGCCTTGGGCCGGCGTTCGAACATGCCGGCGATTCGCGTGGTCTGCGTGACCTTCATCGAGTTCTGGCGCGGTGTGCCGTTGATCACGGTGCTGTTCATGTCGTCGGTGATGTTGCCGTTGTTCCTGCCTGAAGGCATGAACTTCGACAAACTGTTGCGCGCGCTCATCGGTGTGATCCTGTTCCAGTCGGCCTACATCGCTGAAGTGGTGCGTGGCGGTCTGCAAGCGATCCCCAAAGGTCAGTACGAGGCGGCTGCAGCGATGGGCCTCGGATACTGGCGCAGCATGGGCCTGGTGATTCTGCCGCAAGCCCTGAAGCTGGTGATCCCTGGCATCGTCAATACCTTCATTGCGCTGTTCAAGGATACGAGCCTGGTGATCATCATCGGTCTGTTCGATCTGCTCAACAGCGTCAAGCAAGCCGCCGCCGACCCGAAATGGCTGGGCATGGCCACTGAAGGCTATGTGTTCGCGGCCCTGGTGTTCTGGATTTTCTGTTTTGGTATGTCGCGCTATTCCATGCATCTGGAACGCAAGCTCGACACTGGCCACAAGCGTTAGGAGTTCTGTAATGAGCGAAGCAATCAAAAAGCCTGTGAGCCCTGAAGGCATTATTCAGATGCAGGGCGTGAACAAGTGGTACGGCCAGTTCCACGTGTTGAAAGACATCAATCTGAACGTCAAGCAAGGCGAGCGTATCGTTTTGTGCGGCCCGTCGGGTTCCGGTAAATCCACCACCATCCGTTGCCTCAACCGACTGGAAGAACACCAGCAGGGCCGCATCGTGGTCGATGGCGTGGAGCTGACCAACGACCTCAAGCAGATCGAAGCGATCCGCCGTGAAGTCGGCATGGTGTTCCAGCACTTCAACCTGTTCCCGCACCTGACCATCCTGCAGAACTGCACCCTGGCACCGATGTGGGTTCGCAAGATGCCCAAGCGCAAGGCCGAGGAAATCGCCATGCATTACCTGGAGCGCGTACGCATTCCGGAGCAGGCGCATAAATACCCGGGGCAACTGTCTGGCGGTCAGCAACAGCGTGTGGCGATTGCCCGTGCCCTGTGCATGAAACCAAAAATCATGCTGTTCGACGAACCGACTTCGGCACTCGACCCGGAGATGGTGAAAGAAGTTCTGGACACCATGATCGGCTTGGCCGAAGACGGCATGACCATGCTTTGCGTAACCCACGAAATGGGCTTCGCACGTACCGTGGCCAATCGCGTGATCTTCATGGACAAAGGTGAAATCGTCGAACAGGCCGCGCCGAACGACTTCTTCGACAACCCGCAGAATGAGCGGACGAAGCTGTTCTTGAGCCAGATTCTGCATTGATGCCAGACTGACTCGTAAAAACCAACCCGGCCTCGCGCCGGGTTTGTTTTTTGTACGTCTGGTGCTCAGGACACAGTGAGCGTTTCATGTTCCTTGTGCACTGTATCCTTGAAACCCCTCAAGTCCGCTCCTTCACCCAGGGTTTTCGCATCGGCGAGCAAGTGCGGATAGCGATCCAGCAAGCGCATCAGCAGCATCAACGCTTTGGGCGGAAGTACTTCGCCACGCTCGTAGCGGGAGAATGCGTTGTGTCCGCCGCCGGACAGCAGAAGTACCGCTTCTTTTTGCGACAGATGCAGTTTGCGGCGGATGCGCTTCATCTCGTTGCCGATCATTTGTCTGCCGGCGATGACCAGCTCGTCGCACGCATCTGAATAGCGCTCCGAGCAACCGGGGTCGAGTATGACTTCTGCGCATGCCTGGCACTCCCATCCGGATAAATCGTCGACCCGGCGCTCCATTCCCTTGACACTCATGGTTTCGCCGCGCCCTTCGAAGTGCCTCATTCCCTCACGCGCGCCGCAGCTGAAGCATTGTTTTGTATTCATGGGTTTTTCTCCTTGAAGGAGATCACCGGAGGTTCACTGCCTGAGCAGTAAGTGACCTTGATGTAAATCTCCAGATCGTGTGAAGTGATGTGGTACACGTCTTGCCAAATCCGATGATCGTCATAGGTAGTCATTGATTTGTACAACATCTTGCTGTGCAATTCGAAAACGACTTCTTGCATTTCCCTGATGCTAAAGCCCAGGTCTCTGCCGTTTTTCCGTGCCGTCTTGGTATACGCGTTTTTCCCGAGCCGCCTGACATCCTCCTTGATCACCACCAGGTTGTAATGGGGTGTGTTCTTCTCCATAAGAAACCTTGAACCTGTCCTAGAAATTACCCTTAAAGGGTAATTTTGACTAATCGAAAATCCCGCTCCATTTCCCTCTCTCTGACCATTTCCCTCTCTCTGACCGTAGGCGGTTGCCGTCCTACACGAAGCTGACTAACATGTCAGAAAATTCATCCTATGATTGGATGAAAGGGCGAATTTAATGTCAGAAATTTCTCCACTCATAAAGCGGTCCTTGGTCGATCAGGCCCTGGATCAGTTGCGCTTGCGCATCACCGAAGGTGTATGGGCGGTCGGCCAGCGTTTACCTACCGAACCCGAGCTGTCCGCCGAGTTGGGCATCAGTCGCAATACCGTGCGTGAAGCCATGCGCGTATTGGCGTTTTCCGGGTTGATCGAAATCCGTCAGGGCGACGGCAGCTATCTGCGGGCGGTGGTCGATCCGCTCGACACCATAAAGGCGTTGTCCCGCTGCTCCCACGAGCAAGCCCGGGAGACTCGGCACATTCTGGAAGTCGAGGCCATCGGGCTGGCTGCGTTGCGTCGGACCGACGAAGACCTGGTGGCATTGCGCGAGGCGTTGGGCGTCAGTGGCAGTCACTACCACGGCGATCTCGACACGTATATCGCTTGCGATCTGGTGTTCCACCGCCGCTTGGTTGACGCCGCACACAACCCGACCCTCAGCGAGTTGTATCGCTATTTCTCCAGCGTCATCGGCGCGCAATTGCGCGAAACCCTGAACATTTCCCCCCGACGTCAAGAAGTGTTCGACCTCCATATCGAACTGCTTGATGCCGTCGAGCAACGCGACCCGGAACGGGCCAAAGCCTTGTCGAGGCAGTTGATCAATGAACCTTGAAACCGAGAATCCCATGTCCACCCAGCAGGCCAGCAACAGCAGCATCACTGAGCACAAGCGTACGGCGGAGCTCGAAGAGCTGTTGATCGACGCCGAGGCCGATGACGAACAGGTTCAGCAAACTCACCCGGTCCTTCAGCGGCCATGGCTGCTGTTGCTCGGCCTGATTCTGGTGGCGCTGAACCTGCGTCCGGCGTTGTCGAGCATGGCGCCGATGCTCAGCGAGATCTCGAAGACGCTGGGGCTCTCGGCTGCCCAGGCCGGGTTGCTGACGACCTTGCCGGTACTTTGCCTCGGTCTGTTCGCACCCTTGGCGCCAGTGCTGGCGCGACGTTTTGGTGCCGAACGGGTGGTGTTGGGGATTCTTCTGATGCTGGCCGGCGGGATCATGTTGCGCAGTTCGTTCGGCGAGGTCGGCCTGTTCGCCGGTAGCGTGATGGCCGGCGCCAGTATCGGGGTGATCGGCGTGCTGCTGCCTGGCATTGTTAAACGCGATTTCCCGAAACAGGCCGGCACCATGACCGGCGTCTACACCATGGCCCTGTGCCTGGGCGCGGCCATGGCGGCTGGGGCGACGGTGCCGTTGAGCGAGCATTTCGACAAGAGCTGGGCCTTGGGTCTCGGCTTCTGGATGGTTCCAGCGTTGGTCGCGGCGATTTTCTGGTTGCCGCAAGTCGGTCAGAAACACGGCGCGCACCATGTTGCCTATCGGGTCCGAGGGCTGTTGCGTGATCCGCTGGCCTGGCAAGTGACCTTGTACATGGGCCTGCAATCGTCTTTGGCCTACATCGTGTTTGGCTGGCTGCCGTCGATTCTGATCGGCCGCGGTCTGACGCCAATCCAGGCCGGTCTGGTGTTGTCGGGTTCGGTGATTGTCCAGTTGATCAGCTCGCTGGCAGCACCCTGGCTGGCGACACGCGGCAAGGATCAGCGGCCGGCGATCGTGATCGTCATGGCAATGACCCTCGGCGGTTTGTTCGGTTGTCTCTATGCACCGATCGATGGCTTGTGGGGCTGGGCGATCCTGCTGGGGTTGGGGCAGGGCGCCACCTTCAGCCTGGCGCTGACCCTGATCGTGCTGCGTTCGCGGGATGCTCATGTCGCGGCCAACCTGTCGAGCATGGCCCAGGGTTTCGGTTACACCCTGGCCTCCATGGGGCCGTTCGCGGTCGGCGTAGTGCATGACTGGACCGGCGGCTGGAGCGCCGTGGGCTGGATCTTCGGCGTTATCGGCCTCGGCGCGATCATCGCCGGCCTCGGTGCCGGACGTTCGTTGTACGTTCAGGTTCAAAGCGAGAAAGTCTGACGTTTTGCGCACTGTCGGTATTCGGGCCACGAATGCCGATAGTGTTCCGCGCATTTGTTGACTATCGTGCAGGCAATCTTTCGATGCCACTTTGCAACCCGGAGAGCCTGCCCATGAGTGACGCCCACAACGCCTTGATCACCCGGTTCTACCAAGCCTTCCAGCGGCTGGATGCCGAGGCCATGAGTGCCTGTTACACCGACGACGTGGTGTTCAGTGATCCGGCATTCGGCGAGCTGCGCGGGCGCGATGCCGGCGACATGTGGCGCATGCTCACCACCCGGGCCAAGGACTTCTCCCTGACCTTCGATAACGTGCGTAGCGATGAGCGCACGGGCGGTGCCCATTGGGTGGCGACCTACCTGTTCAGCCAGACCGGCAATACCGTGGTCAACGACATCCAGGCGCGTTTCGTGTTTCGTGACGGCAAGATCTGCGAGCATCACGATAGCTTTGATCTGTGGCGCTGGTCGCGTCAGGCGCTGGGTTTCAAAGGGCTGTTGTTGGGCTGGACGCCAGCGGTGAAAAACGCCGTTCGTGCCCAGGCCTTGAAGGGGCTAAAGGCATTCCAGGCCAGTCGCTGATAAGATCGCGGCTTGTTTCCTACAAGCCTTGATCGTCACATGAACACCTCGAGCGAATCTTCCGTCATTGCCGCCGAACCGCCGCTGCCCGTCAGCAAACCCTGGTTCGTCTACCTCGTTCGCGCGGCCAATGGTTCGCTCTACTGTGGGATCAGCGACGATCCCGTCCGCCGCTTCGCCACCCACAAAAGTGGCAAAGGTGCGCGCTTCTTCCTGTCCAGCCCGGCCGTGGCGCTGGTGTACACCGAAGTCTGTCGCGACAAAAGCGAAGCACTGCGCCAGGAACGATTGATTAAAAAACTCAAGAAAAGCGCCAAGGAATGTCTGGTGGCGAGCGCGGCTGCGGGCTTATCAATCTGACTGATAAGCGTCCATCAGGCAGATGGGTAGGCTGCATGTGGATTGCGCGCTAAGCTGCGGGTTCCTTATCCGAGCGGCGGAGCCGAGCATGTCCGAGTTGATCCTTCATCATTACCCGACGTCTCCTTTCGCCGAGAAGGCCCGCTTGTTGCTGGGCTTCAAGGGGTTGTCCTGGCGCTCGGTGAACATCTCGCCAGTGATGCCGAAACCCGATCTGACGGCGCTGACCGGCGGCTATCGCAAGACGCCGGTATTGCAGATTGGTGCTGATGTCTATTGCGACACGGCGCTGATGGCGCGTCGTCTGGAGCAGGAAAAAGCCTTGCCGGCGTTCTTCCCGGAAGGCCAGGAAATGATCACCGCGACCTTCGCGGCGTGGGCCGATTCGGTGGTGTTCCAGCATGCGGTCAGCCTGGTCTTCCAGCCGGCGTCGGTGGCGGTGCGCTTTGGCAAGTTGTCGCCGGAAGCGCTCAAGGGGTTCCTGGCCGATCGCGCCGGCTTGTTCAGCGGTGGCAGCGCTACACGGTTGTCCGCCGAACAGGCTCGGCATCAGTGGCCAACGATCATGGCGCGTCTGGAGCAGCAGCTTCAGCGCGAACAGGGCGACTTTCTGTTTGGTGAGCCGTCGATTGCCGACTTTGCTCTGGCTCACCCGTTGTGGTTTCTCAAGGCGACGCACGTGACGTCACCATTGGTGGATGCTTATCCGGCTGTATCAGCCTGGTTTGGCCGGGTGATGGGCTTTGGTCATGGTGCGTTCAGCGAGATGACGGCCGAGGAAGCCTTGGCGATTGCCCGCAACGCCACACCGGCTGCGTTACCGGATGAGCAGTTCGATGAGCCGAACGGGTTCGAGGTTGGCCAGCAGGTGGTGATCGCCGCGACCGATTACGGCGTTGATCCGGTGGCGGGAGAGTTGTTGTTTGCGGGCAGTGAAGAATTGATTCTGCGTCGTGAAGATGAGCGGGCCGGCGTGGTGCATGTGCACTTTCCGCGGTTCGGGTTTCGCATCGAAGTTCAGTAGGCGCTAACCATTGAATTTCTGTTCATGCACTAACCTGTGGGAGCTGGCTTGCCTGCGATGAGGTCAGCCCTGCAATTTTGATGTTGCCTGACACTCCGCTATCGCAGGCAAGCCAGCTCCCACAAGGGACGGTGTCGGTCTGAAGAGTTACTTCAGCGCCGCAAGAACCTTGTCCGGGTCATACCCGCGTATCAACGTGCCGTTCACATCGATCAGCGGAATCCCGCGTCCTCCCAGCGCCTCGTAGGCCTTGCGCGCCTGGGCATCTTTCTCGATATCGAATTCCTTGTATGGAATGCCCTTTTGGTCGAGAAAGCGTCGGGTCAACTTGCAGTAGCCGCACCAATCGGTGGCGTAGAGCACGACGTTGGCCTTGGCCTGGGTCTGCTCGGACACCACCTGCGAAGGGTGAAATACCCGCTCGATCTTGCCCCAGTTCTGGTAAACCACGACCACCAGCAAGATCAGCAGGCACTTCTTCAATACACCGCCGAGCATCAGTTGCGTCGCTTGAGCTGGTCGGTCAATTGGGTCGGCAGGCCTTTAATGATCAGCGTACCGGCTTCTTCGTCGTATTCGATCTTCGAGCCCAGCAGATGCGCTTCAAAGCTGATGGACAAGCCCTCGGCACGACCGGTGAAGCGGCGGAACTGGTTCAGGGTGCGTTTATCTGCCGGAATCTCGGGTGACAGGCCGTAGTCCTTGTTGCGGATGTGATCGTAGAAAGCTTTCGGGCGTTCTTCGTCGATCAGCCCGGACAGTTCTTCCAGGCCCATGGGCTCGCCCATTTTTGCCTGGCTGCTGGCGTAATCCACCAGGGTTTTGGTCTTCTCGCGTGCGGATTCTTCCGGCAGGTCTTCGCTTTCGACGAAGTCACTGAAAGCCTTGAGCAGGGTGCGGGTTTCGCCGGGGCCGTCGACGCCTTCCTGGCAGCCGATGAAGTCGCGGAAGTACTCCGAAACCTTTTTGCCATTCTTGCCTTTGATGAACGAGATGTATTGCTTGGATTGCTTGTTGTTTTGCCACTCGGAGACGTTGATCCGCGCAGCCAGGTGCAACTGGCCAAGGTCCAGGTGTCGCGAAGGGGTCACGTCCAGCTGATCGGTCACTGCCACGCCTTCGCTGTGGTGCAGCAGGGCGATGGCCAGGTAATCGGTCATGCCTTGCTGGTAATGCGCAAACAGCACGTGGCCGCCCACAGAGAGGTTCGACTCTTCCATCAGCTTTTGCAGATGTTCCACTGCCACTCGGCTGAAGGCTGTGAAGTCCTTACCGCCGTCGAGGTATTCCTTCAGCCAGCCGCTGAACGGATGCGCCCCGGACTCGGCATGGAAGAAACCCCAGGCCTTGCCTTGTTTGGCGTTGTAGCTCTCGTTGAGGTCGGCAAGCATGTACTCGATGGCGCTGGACTCGGCCAGTTCGGAATCGCGGGCATGAAGAACTGCGGGTGTGCCGTCGGGTTTTTTGTCGATCAGGTGGACGATGCAATGACGGATCGGCATGGGCTTCTCGGCTGATTGAAGAGAGGAGGGCGTGCTCCCCCGAAAAAGCGCCCAGTGTACCGCAACCACTGGTTTTGGCGCGGTACGAAGGTCAATTCGAAGCTGCCCGACGGCCCTTATGCAGCTTTTTCACGATTTAGAGCAATAAAGCTGACCAAATGGGTAGCTAGAGGCGGATATTTCCCCGTCTCTGTGCTAGTTTTGCCCGGTCTTACGCGAAGTCACTGCGTTAAGCGTGCATTCAGCATTTGTCAGGTCGAACCAAACCCTGATTTCGGTATCTATAACCCCGACTCGTCGAGGTTATGCCGAGGGTGCCAGATCCAGAAGATCGGGCTCGATGGCTGACACTGCACTCTGCAATCCATATGAATTTGATAGGGAAGGAACACTACAATGGCTCTTACTAAAGACCAACTGATCGCCGACATCGCTGAAGCTATCGACGCGCCAAAAACCACCGCGCGTAACGCTCTGGACCAACTGGGCCAAATCGTTGCTGATCAGCTGGAAAACGGCGGCGAAATCACCCTGCCAGGTATCGGCAAGCTGAAAGTGACTGAGCGTCCTGCCCGTACCGGCCGCAACCCTTCGACTGGCGCTGCCATCGAAATCGCTGCCAAGAAAGTTATCAAGCTGGTTGTGGCCAAAGGCCTGACCGACGCTGTTAACAAGTAAGACTTGTTAGAAAAAACCGTGCTCCGGAGTAATCCGGGCACGGTTTTTTTGTGTCTGAAATTCAGTGATTGACCGACAAACACCTCTGAGCCAATTGTGGGAGCGAGCCTGCTCGCGATAGCGGTGCTTCAGTCACATTGATGTTGAATGTGCTGCCGCCTTCGCGAGCAGGCTCGCTCCCACAGTTGATCTCCGGCGGTCAGTTAATCAGCTTTTACGCGCCCAGCGTTCACGCCAGACCTGCTGCTCGCTTTTAGTCTGGAACGTCCAGGCGACAAAGCGGCTTTGCTTCTGCCCCTGAGACATTTCCACGACCTGGCTTTCCAATACACCGGCCTTTTTCAGTGCCGTCTGGATCGCAGGCAGGTTTGAGGCTTTCGAGACCAGAGTGCTGAACCAAAGCACTTTGTGTTGAAAATGCGCACTCTCGGCGATCAGTTGCGTCACAAAGCGTGCTTCGCCGCCTTCACACCACAGTTCGGCCGATTGACCACCAAAGTTCAGCACCGGCAGTTTGCGTTTCGGGTCGGCGCGGCCCAAGGCGCGCCATTTACGCTCGCTGCCCTTGGTTGCCTCATCCATCGAGGCGTGGAACGGCGGGTTGCACATGGTCAGGTCGAAGCGTTCGCCGGGTTCGAGCAGGCCCAACAGAATGTGCTTGGGATTGCTTTGCTGGCGCAGCTGGATGGCTTTGTTCAGCCCGTTGGATTGCACGATGGCTTTGGCGGCGGCCACGGCCGTCGGGTCGATTTCCGAGCCGAGGAAGTGCCAGCGATAGTCGCTGTAGCCGATCAGCGGATAGACGCAGTTGGCGCCCATGCCGATATCGAGCACCTTGACCGGCGCACCGCGAGGGATTTCACCGTCGTTGACGCTGGCCAGCAGGTCAGCCAGGAAGTGCACGTAGTCAGCACGGCCCGGCACCGGTGGGCACAGGTAATCGGCCGGGATGTCCCAATGGGCGATGCCGTAGAACGACTTGAGCAGCGCCCGGTTGAACACCCGAACCGCGTCCGGGCTGGCGAAGTCGATGCTTTCCTTGCCGTACGGATTGATGATCACGAACTTCGCCAGCTCCGGCGTGGTTTTGATCAGCGCCGGGAAGTCGTAACGACCCTGATGGCGATTGCGCGGGTGCAGGCTGGCCTTTTCACGCGGTTCCACGGCTTTGGCCGGGGTGGTGGAGTCAGGCTTCTTGCGCGCAGGGCGGGGTGTGCGGGGGGCGTTCATGGGTGTGGTCGATTCGGGTATGGCTAAAAGTGGCGGGTATTGTCCCACATCCAGCCGTTGTGAACCCAATTGTGACAAACAGCGCAATCCCCCCTGTGGGAGCGAGCCTGCTCGCGATGGCGGCGAAACAGGCAACATCAATGTTGAATGGTATGGCCTCATCGCGAGCAGGCTCGCTCCCACAAGGGATTTGTGGTGTAGGGGAAAAGTGATGGGCATAAAAAAGGGAGGCCGTTTCGGGCCTCCCTCTTTCATTGCGATTTGCCGTTACAGGCTGGCAATCCGCGCATGCTGCTCGGCCAACTTGCCCAAAGCCTGTTCAGCCTCGGCCAGTTTGGCGCGTTCCTTCTCGATGACTTCGGCCGGGGCCTTGTCAACGAAACCGGCGTTGGACAGCTTGCCACCGACGCGCTGAACTTCGCCCTGCAGACGCAGGATTTCCTTATCCAGACGAGCCAGTTCGGCGTCCTTGTCGATCAGGCCGGCCATTGGCACCAGCACTTCCATCTCGCCGACCAGTGCGGTGGCAGATAGCGGTGCTTCTTCGCCGGCTTTCAGAACGGTGATCGATTCCAGACGAGCCAGCTTCTTCAGCAGCGCTTCGTTCTCGGTGAGACGGCGCTGATCTTCGGCGCTGACGTTTTTCAGGAACAGGTTCAGCGGCTTGCCCGGACCGATGTTCATTTCGCCACGGATGTTACGCGTGCCGAGCATCAGGCCCTTGAGCCATTCGATGTCGTCTTCGGCGCCCTGATCGATGCGTGCTTCGTTGGCCACTGGCCAAGGTTGCAGCATGATCGTCTTGCCTTCGATACCGGCCAGCGGCGCGACGCGCTGCCAGATTTCTTCGGTGATGAATGGCATGAACGGGTGCGCCAGGCGCAACGCGACTTCCAGCACTCGAACCAGCGTGCGGCGGGTGCCGCGTTGACGTTCGACCGGTGCATTTTCGTCCCACAGCACAGGCTTGGACAGTTCCAGGTACCAGTCGCAATACTGGTTCCAGATGAACTCGTACAAGGCTTGTGCAGCCAGGTCGAAACGGAACTGATCGAGCTGACGGGTGACTTCGGCTTCAGTGCGTTGCAACTGCGAAATGATCCAGCGATCCGCCAGGGACAGCTCGTAGGCTTCGCCGTTCTGGCCACAGTCTTCGCCCTTGTCCAGCACGTAGCGCGCAGCGTTCCAGATCTTGTTGCAGAAGTTGCGATAGCCTTCGACGCGGCCCATGTCGAACTTGATGTCGCGACCGGTCGATGCCAGCGAGCAGAACGTGAAGCGCAGGGCGTCGGTGCCGTAGCTGGCGATGCCGTCGGCGAACTCGTCGCGGGTCTGCTTCTCGATCTTCTTCGCCAGTTTCGGCTGCATCATGCCGGAGGTGCGTTTCTGCACCAGGTCTTCGAGCTCGATACCGTCGATGATGTCCAGCGGGTCAAGGACGTTGCCCTTGGACTTGGACATCTTCTGGCCCTGGCCATCACGCACCAGACCGTGCACATAAACAGTCTTGAATGGAACCTGCGGCGTGCCGTCTTCGTTTTTCACCAAGTGCATGGTGAGCATGATCATCCGGGCAACCCAGAAGAAAATGATGTCGAAACCGGTCACCAGCACGTCGGTGGAGTGGAATTTCTTCAGGAATTCGGTCTGCTCCGGCCAGCCGAGCGTGGAGAAAGTCCACAGGCCCGAACTGAACCAGGTATCCAGAACGTCGTTGTCCTGTTGCAGCGCAACGTCCGGGCCGAGGTTGTTCTTGGCACGCACTTCGGCTTCGTCGCGACCGACATAGACCTTGCCCGACTCGTCATACCAGGCCGGAATCCGATGGCCCCACCACAACTGACGGCTGATGCACCAATCCTGGATGTCGCGCATCCACGAGAAGTACATGTTTTCGTATTGTTTTGGCACGAACTGAATGCGGCCGTCTTCAACCGCAGCGATGGCCGGCTCGGCCAATGGCTTGGTGGAGACGTACCACTGGTCGGTCAGCCACGGCTCGATGATGGTGCCGGAGCGGTCGCCTTTTGGCACTTTCAGGGCGTGATCGTCGACGCTGACCAGCAGGCCGGCGGCTTCGAAGGCGGCCACGATTTCCTTGCGGGCCTGGAAGCGGTTGAGGCCGACGTATTCGGCGGGCAGCGTGCCGTCGATTTGCTCGTTGACGCTGCCGTCGAGGTTGAACACCTGGGCCGCGGGCAGCACGTCAGCATTCTTGTCGAAGATGTTCAGCAGCGGCAGGTTGTGGCGCTTGCCGACTTCGTAGTCGTTGAAGTCGTGGGCCGGGGTGATTTTCACGCAGCCGGTGCCGAATTCAGGGTCGCAGTAATCGTCGGCGATGATCGGGATGCGACGGCCAACCAGCGGCAGCTCGACAAATTTGCCGATCAGGGCTTTGTAGCGTTCATCGTTCGGGTTAACGGCCACGGCGGCGTCGCCGAGCATGGTTTCCGGACGCGTGGTCGCGACGATCAGGTAATCCTTGCCTTCAGCGGTTTTGGCGCCGTCGGCCAGCGGGTACTTCAGGTTCCACAGGAAACCTTTCTCGTCGTGGTTTTCCACTTCGAGGTCGGAAATCGCCGTGTGCAGCTTGGTGTCCCAGTTGACCAGACGCTTGCCGCGGTAGATCAAGCCGTCTTCGTGCAGGCGTACGAACGCTTCTTTAACCGCTTCCGAGAGGCCGTCGTCCATGGTGAAGCGCTCGCGGCTCCAGTCCACGGACGAGCCGAGGCGGCGGATCTGACGGCTGATGTTGCCGCCGGACTGATCCTTCCACTCCCAGACTTTCTCGAGGAATTTTTCGCGGCCCAGATCGTGGCGACTCTGGCCTTGGGCTTCGAGTTGACGCTCCACCAGCATTTGCGTGGCGATACCGGCGTGGTCGGTACCCGGCTGCCACAGGGTGTTGCGACCCTGCATGCGGCGGAAACGGATCAGGGCGTCCATGATCGCGTTGTTGAAGCCGTGACCCATGTGCAGGCTGCCGGTGACGTTCGGCGGCGGGATCATGATGGTGTAGGACTCGCCCGCGCCTTGCGGGGCGAAGTAATTCTCAGACTCCCAGGTGTTGTACCAGGAAGTTTCAATGGCGTGCGGCTGGTAGGTCTTATCCATGCGCGGCGGGACCCTATTGGCATTTAATCAGGAAAAGCCGGCAAGTATAGCGGGGCATGGGGCGTAGGGCGAGTTGATCGCGGGATGAGCTGACCATCAGCCATTGCACAAAAACAATGTGGGAGCGGGCTTGCTCGCGAAGGCGGCCTGTCATCCAACACTAATGTTGAATGTTACTGCCTCTTCGCGAGCAAGCCCGCTCCCACATTAGAATGGTGGTGTTTATTCGTACTGACTCAACAACCGCTCCATCCGCGCATCCAGCCGGCGTTTGATTTCGGTTTCGATGTGCGGGGCGAAGTCGTCGATCACGTCTTGCATGATCAATAGCGCGGCGGCGCGCAGTTCGCTGTCCAGGTGCAGCAGGGCGTCGGGGCCTTTGCTCGCGGCCGGCGACGGTTGCGCGGATGGGGCGGGTGGCGGTGTCGTTTCGACTGGTTGCGGCGCATTGGCGACAGTGTCGAACAGCATGGGGATCTGTTCCTGATCACCTTCAATGACCGTGTCGGTCAGCAAGGGCGGTTGCAGGTTGTCATCGCCGAGCAGTTGGCGGATCGACTCGAGGTCATCCAGCAGATGCGCGGAATTTTGCTGCGGTTTTGGAGTGTCCATCGGAATGCTCAGAGTCGCTGTAAACGGTGATCTTGCAGAGGATAGCCCTGTTCGCGGTAGAAACGGAAACTCTCCCGCGCAGCCGAACGAATCGTCGGATCTTCCACCACCACTTCCGCCACGCGGGCGAACTGTTTGGCAAATACCGGGACTTTCAGGTCGAGATTGACCAGCAGATCCTGATGCTGACCGCAGTCATCGCCAAGGCCCAACACAATCAAACCCTCCGGCTCGTTTTCGGCGGGACCGTGGGGCACGAAGCTTTCGCCCTTGAAGGCCCACAAACGCGCATCGAGGTCATCACGCTGGGCGGCATCGCTGCAGTGCAGGTAAATGCGGTGGCCCATGCGCCAGGCTTTTTCGGTGAGCTTGCAGGCGAAATCCAGCCGTGCCGAAGGATCGGCGCTGGGCAGGATATAGAAGTCGACTTTGGTCATTGCGGTTCCTGAGCCCCGGGGCGGCGCCACTGGTCAGTGGCACCGCTCGGGGTCATCGGTTTCAGGCTTTGGCGCGGTCCAGCAGGTATTGGGTCAGCAGGGGAACCGGACGGCCAGTGGCGCCCTTGTCCTTGCCGCCGCTGGTCCAGGCCGTGCCGGCGATGTCCAGGTGCGCCCAGTTCAGGTTCTTGGTGAAGCGCGACAGGAAGCAGGCAGCGGTGATGGTGCCGGCTTTCGGGCCGCCAATGTTGGCGATGTCGGCGAACGGGCTGTCCAGCTGCTCTTGATATTCATCGAACAGCGGCAGTTGCCAGGCGCGGTCGTCGGCGGATTGGCCGGCGCTCAGCAGTTGACCGATCAGCTCGTCGTTGTTGCCCAGCAGGCCCGAGGTGTGGGAACCCAGTGCGACGACACACGCGCCGGTCAGGGTGGCGATGTCGATCACCGCTTGCGGCTTGAAGCGTTCGGAATAGGTCAGGGCATCGCACAGCACCAGACGGCCTTCGGCGTCGGTGTTGAGGATTTCCACGGTCTGGCCGCTCATGGTGGTGACGATGTCGCCCGGACGCGAAGCGTTGCCGCTCGGCATGTTCTCGGCGCAAGCCAGGATGCACACCAGGTTGATCGGCAGTTTGAGCTCAAGCACGGCACGCAAGGTACCGAACACGCTGGCGGCGCCGCCCATGTCGTACTTCATTTCATCCATGCCGGCGCCCGGCTTGAGGCTGATGCCGCCGGTGTCGAAGGTGATGCCTTTGCCGACCAGTGCGTACGGCTTCTCGGATTTCTTGCCGCCGTTGTATTGCATGACGATCAGGCGCGGCGGCTGGGCGCTGCCCTGGCCAACGGCGTAGAACGAGCCCATGCCCAGATCCTTGATTTTCTTCTCATCGAGGACTTCGACTTTCAGGCTCTTGAATTCTTTGCCCAGGTTCTTGGCTTGCTCGCCCAGGAACGTCGGGTGGCAGATGTTTGGCGGCAGGTTGCCCAGGTTACGGGTGAAGGCCATGCCATTGGCGATCGCGGTGGCATGGGCCACGGCGCGTTCGACTTCAGCCTGTGCGGCCTTGATGGTCACCAGGGTGACTTTCTTCAGGGCAAGCGGGTCGGCTTTCTGGCTCTTGAACTGGTCGAAGGTGTACTCGCCATCTACCAGGGTCTCGGCCAGCAGGCGGTTCTTGCCATAGCTGTCGCGGTCTTTGACCACGACTTCGTCCAGGGCCAGCACTGCATCGCTGCCGCCCAGGCCTTTGAGGGTGTTGAGGATGCCGGCGATGATTTTGCGGAACGGGCGATCACCCAGCTCTTCATCCTTGCCCACGCCCACCAGCAACACGCGCTCAGCCTTGAGGTTAGGCAGGCTGTGCAGCAACAGGCTCTGGCCGACTTTGCCGGCCAGGTCGCCGCGCTTGAGCACGGCACTGATAGTGCCACCGCTCAGCTCGTCGAGTTGTTTGGCAACGGCGCCGAGTTTGCGGCCTTCGCCGACGGCGACCACCAGCGTGGCGGTCTTCAACGTTTCCGGGCTAACGCTTTTTACAACCAGTTCCATGTCTGGGTCCCTGAATTAATGGTCAAAGTGCGCGACGCGCAGAAGCTTGCTTATAAGTAGAAAGACGCAGGTAGCAGTGCCAGCGACAAAGGCCGCAGTTTGAACCTCGCTACCGGCGCCTGACAACCCTCGGTCGTGCGAACTTCGGTGGTTCAGGTGTCTGCTTGAGCGTGCGCAGTGACAGGCGCACCCAATCACAGGATAATGCGCCATCTTTTTCGGCGGCTCTGCCCTGCGGGCCGACCGATACGTTTGTTTGTTTGGCCGCTTAGCCTGACAACCCTGGAGTGTCTGGTTTGATTGTCTTCCGTTATCTATCCCGCGAAGTCCTGTTGACCTTGAGCGCCGTCAGCGCCGTGCTGCTGGTCATCATCATGAGCGGACGCTTCATCAAATACCTCGCCCAGGCGGCTTCTGGCCTTCTGGATCCGGGTTCGCTGTTCCTGATCATGGGTTTCCGTCTGCCAGGTTTCCTGCAGTTGATCCTGCCTTTGGGGCTGTTTCTCGGGATTTTGCTGGCCTACGGTCGTCTGTACCTCGACAGCGAAATGACCGTGCTGTCGGCCACTGGCATGAGCCAGCAGCGACTGTTTCGCATCACCCTGTTTCCGGCCACGCTGGTTGCGCTGGTGGTGGCATGGCTGAGCCTGAGCCTGGCGCCACAGGGTGCCAACCAGTTCCAGTTGCTGCTGAACAAACAGGACGCACTGACTGAATTCGATACCCTTGAGCCAGGCCGTTTCCAGGCTTTACGCGACGGTACCCGGGTGACCTATACCGAACAATTGTCGGATGACCGCATCAATCTGGGCGGCGTGTTCATTTCGCAAAAGAATGTAAATTCCGACAAAAAGGACCGCGGGATTTCCGTATTGGTGGCCGAGAAGGGCCGTCAGGAAATTCGCCCCGACGGCAATCGGTATCTGATTCTCGACAATGGCTACCGCTACGACGGTAATCCGGGTCAGGCCGACTACCGCGCCATCAAATACGACGAGTACGGCGTATTGCTGCCCAAGCCGGACGTCAGCGACGAAGTCACCGATCGCGACGCGATGACCACCCGCTCCCTGCTGGGCAATGATGACATCCGCTCGCGCACCGAACTGCAATGGCGTCTGTCCCTGCCGCTGCTGGTCTTCATCGTGACCCTGATGGCGGTGCCGTTGTCGCGGGTCAACCCGCGCCAGGGCCGTTTCCTCAAGCTGCTGCCGGCGATTCTTCTTTATATGGCTTACCTGACCATCCTGATTGCCGCTCGCGGCGCCCTCGAAAAGGGCAAGATCCCGGCGGCGCTGGGCTTGTGGTGGGTGCATGCAATCTTCCTGGCCATTGGCCTGGGCTTGCTGTACTGGGAGCCGCTGCGCTTGAAGATGGCGAGTCGCCGCAGTGCGCTGGAGGTGGCCCGTGGATAAGCTCGATCGCTACATCGGTAGCAGCGTGTTCGTCGCGATCCTGGCAGTACTGGGGATCATCCTCGGCCTGGCCACGCTGTTTGCCTTCATCGATGAGATGAGTGAGGTCAGTGATACCTACACCCTGATGGATGTCCTGAGCTATGTGCTGCTGACCGCGCCGCGCCGTCTGTACGACATGCTACCGATGGCGGCGCTGATCGGTTGCCTGATCGGCCTCGGCAGCCTGGCCAGCCACAGCGAACTGACCATCATGCGCGCTGCGGGCGTGTCGCTCGGGCGGATCGTCTGGGCTGTCATGAAGCCGATGCTGCTTTTGATGGTGGTGGGGCTGGTGATCGGTGAGTACGTCGCGCCGGCAACAGAAGTCACCGCTCAGGCCAACCGCTCGCTGGCCCAGGGCAGTGGCGATGCGCAAAGCGCCAAGCACGGTCTGTGGCACCGTCAGGGTGACGAGTTCATTCACGTCAACTCCGTGCAACCCAATGGTCTGCTGTACGGTGTGACCCGTTATCGCTTCGATGATCAGCGCCACATCCTGTCTTCAAGCTTCGCCAAACGCGCGGAATTCGACACGGATCACTGGCAACTGAGCGACGTCACGACCACGTTGTTCCATGAAAAGAACACCGAAGTGGTGACGACTCCGGTGGAGCGTTGGGAGGTCGCGCTGAGCCCGCAACTGCTGAGCACTGTGGTGATGGCGCCGGAATCACTGTCGATCACTGGTCTGTGGAGTTACATCCACTACCTGGCTGACCAGGGCCTGAGCAACGGTCGGTACTGGCTGGCATTTTGGGTCAAGGTGTTGCAGCCGTTGGTGACCGCTGCATTGGTGCTGATGGCGATTTCCTTCATCTTCGGCCCGCTGCGTTCGGTGACCCTCGGTCAGCGGGTCTTTACTGGTGTGTTGGTGGGCTTCACCTTCCGCATCGTCCAGGATTTGCTCGGCCCTTCGAGCCTGGTATTCGGTTTCTCACCGCTGTTTGCGGTGCTGGTGCCGGCCGGAGTCTGTGCCCTGGCCGGGGTCTGGTTGTTGCGCCGGGCCGGTTGATCGCGGGTTATTCCCGAAAGGCTTGTCACTCAAAACGCCCCTGTCGCAAGACCGGGGCGTTTTTGTACGCGCCGTCTGACCTGCGAACGTGACGCTTGCGTCGTGGATCAGGTACAATTCCCGGCTATTTTTCGGCGGGCTATGCCTGCAGCCTTTTTGAGTGTTGATCCGTGAGTGATTTGAGTCATATCCGCAATTTCTCCATCATCGCCCACATTGACCATGGCAAGTCGACGCTGGCCGATCGCTTCATCCAGATGTGCGGCGGCCTTGCCGAGCGCGAAATGGAAGCCCAGGTGCTGGACTCCATGGACCTGGAGCGTGAACGCGGGATCACCATCAAGGCCCACAGCGTCACCCTTTATTACACCGCCCGCGATGGCATCAAGTACCAGCTGAACTTCATTGACACCCCCGGCCACGTTGACTTCACCTACGAAGTCAGCCGGTCGCTGGCGGCCTGTGAAGGTGCATTGCTGGTGGTCGATGCCGGTCAGGGCGTTGAAGCGCAGTCGGTTGCCAACTGCTACACGGCGATCGAGCAGGGCCTGGAAGTCATGCCGGTCCTGAACAAGATTGACCTGCCACAGGCCGATCCGGACCGCGTCAAAGAAGAAATCGAAAAAATCATCGGCATCGATGCCACTGACGCGGTCGAGTGCTCTGCCAAGACCGGTCTGGGCGTCGATGAAGTGCTCGAACGCCTGGTAACCACGATTCCTGCGCCGACCGGCAACTACGAAGATCCGCTGCAAGCGTTGATCATCGACTCCTGGTTCGACAACTACCTGGGCGTTGTTTCCCTGGTACGTGTGCGTCACGGTCGTGTGAAGAAGGGCGACAAGATCCTCGTCAAGTCCACCGGCAAGATCCACCTGGTGGACAGCGTCGGTGTCTTCAACCCGAAACACACCGCCACCGTTGACCTGAAGGCCGGCGAAGTAGGCTTCATCATTGCCGGCATCAAGGACATTCACGGTGCACCGGTCGGTGACACCCTGACCTTGAGCTCCACGCCAGACGTTGACGTGCTGCCAGGCTTCAAACGCATTCAGCCGCAGGTATATGCCGGTCTGTTCCCGGTCAGCTCCGACGACTTCGAAGATTTCCGTGAAGCCCTGCAAAAGCTCACGCTCAACGACTCGTCCCTGCAGTACACCCCGGAAAGCTCCGACGCGCTGGGCTTCGGCTTCCGTTGCGGGTTCCTCGGCATGCTGCACATGGAAATCATCCAGGAGCGCCTGGAGCGCGAGTACGACCTGGACCTGATCACCACCGCGCCGACAGTAATTTTCGAGCTGTTGCTGAAAACCGGTGAAACGATTTACGTCGATAACCCGTCGAAGCTCCCGGACCTGTCGTCGATCGAAGACATGCGTGAGCCGATCGTGCGTGCCAACATTCTTGTGCCGCAAGAACACCTGGGCAACGTCATTACCCTGTGCATCGAAAAACGCGGTGTGCAGGTCGACATGCTGTTCCTCGGCACTCAGGTACAAGTGACTTACGACCTGCCGATGAACGAAGTGGTGCTGGACTTCTTCGATCGCCTGAAATCCACCAGCCGCGGCTATGCTTCGCTGGATTACCATTTCGATCGTTACCAATCGGCTAGTCTGGTGAAACTGGATGTGCTGATCAACGGCGACAAGGTCGACGCCCTGGCGTTGATCGTGCACCGTGACAATGCGCACTACAAAGGTCGCCAGTTGACCGAGAAGATGAAAGAACTGATTCCGCGGCAGATGTTCGACGTGGCAATCCAGGCCGCCATTGGCGGGCAGATTGTGGCGCGGACAACCGTCAAGGCGCTCAGAAAGAACGTATTGGCCAAATGCTACGGTGGTGACGTCAGCCGTAAGAAAAAGCTGCTGGAAAAGCAAAAGGCCGGTAAGAAACGCATGAAGCAGGTCGGTAACGTGGAAATTCCACAGGAAGCCTTCCTTGCCGTGCTCAGGTTGGATAGTTAGGTCCTATGTCACTAAATTTCCCGCTGTTGCTGGTCATCGCCGTGTTCGTCTGCGGCCTGTTGGCGTTGCTCGATCTGCTGTTCCTGGCGCCACGGCGCCGGGCTGCCATTAACTCTTATCAGGGTAGCGTCAGCCAGGCTGACATGGTGGTGGTCGAGAAACTGAACAAAGAGCCGCTGCTGGTCGAATACGGCAAGTCGTTCTTCCCGGTGTTGTTCATCGTACTGGTGCTGCGTTCGTTCCTGGTGGAACCGTTCCAGATTCCTTCCGGCTCGATGAAACCGACCCTGGACGTCGGCGACTTCATTCTGGTGAACAAGTTTTCTTACGGGATCCGCCTGCCGGTGATCGACAAGAAAGTCATCGAAGTCGGTGATCCGCAGCGCGGTGATGTGATGGTGTTCCGCTACCCGAGCGACCCGAACGTCAATTACATCAAGCGTGTGGTAGGCCTGCCGGGTGACCAGATTCGCTATACCGCAGACAAGCGTCTGTTCGTCAACGGTGAATCGATCGCCGAACAACTGGTCGGCTCCGAGCCGGGCACGTTGGGCAGCGCCGAGCTCTACAAGGAAAAGCTCGGCATCGCCGAGCACCTTATCCGCAAGGAAATGAGCCGCTACCGCGCAGCGCCGGATCGTTCGTGGACCGTGCCTGCCGGGCACTACTTCATGATGGGCGACAACCGCGACAACTCGAACGACAGTCGCTACTGGGATGATCCGAGTATTCCCAAGAATCTGCTGGGCATGGTTCCCGACAAGAATATCGTCGGCAAGGCCTTTGCAGTCTGGATGAGCTGGCCGGAACCCAAACTCAGTCACCTGCCGAATTTCTCGCGGGTTGGCCTGATCAAGTAATCACACACGGCGCTGTTGAACACAGCGCCGAATGCATTTCTGGAGTCGGCATAATCGGCACCGGACGCATGAAAACAATGATATTCAGGACGTTATTTTTGAACACAGCGTTAATTGTCCCAAGCCTGCGCCGCACCACGGCGATGGCGGTGGAATCCAGCCACGAACTCAGCGTGGGTAAACCGTGAGCGTCTCCTTAAGCCGTCTAGAGCGTCAGCTCGGCTACACCTTCAAAGACCAGGAACTGATGGTCCTGGCCCTGACTCACCGCAGCTTTGCCGGGCGCAACAATGAACGCCTGGAGTTCCTCGGTGATGCCATCCTCAACTTCGTCGCTGGCGAGGCGCTGTTCGATCGCTTCCCGCTGGCCCGCGAAGGCCAGTTGTCGCGTTTGCGCGCCCGCTTGGTGAAAGGTGAAACCCTGGCCGTACTGGCCCGTGGTTTCGATCTGGGCGAATACCTGCGCCTGGGTTCCGGCGAATTGAAAAGCGGTGGTTTCCGTCGCGAATCGATTCTGGCCGATGCCCTCGAAGCGCTGATTGGTGCGATCTACCTGGACGCCGGCATGGACATGGCGCGCGAGCGCGTGCTGGCCTGGCTGGCCGGAGAGTTCGAAGGCCTGACGCTGGTCGATACCAACAAAGATCCGAAAACCCGCCTGCAGGAATTCCTGCAGTCCCGTGGTTGCGAGCTGCCGCGTTACGAAGTGGTGGATATCCAGGGTGAGCCGCATTGCCGGACGTTCTTCGTCGAATGTGAAATCATCTTACTGAATGAAAAAAGCCGAGGTCAGGGTGTGAGTCGTCGTATTGCCGAACAGGTAGCGGCCGCCGCAGCACTGATTGCCCTGGGTGTGGAGAATGGCAATGACTGATTCAACCGCAACTCGCTGTGGCTATGTTGCCATCGTCGGCCGTCCCAACGTGGGCAAGTCCACGCTGCTGAACCACATTCTGGGTCAGAAGCTGGCGATTACCTCGCGCAAGCCGCAGACCACCCGTCACAACATGCTCGGCATCAAGACCGAAGGCGCCGTTCAGGCGATCTACGTCGACACCCCGGGCATGCACAAGGGCGGCGAAAAGGCTCTGAACCGCTACATGAACAAGACCGCTTCGGCGGCGTTGAAAGACGTCGACGTGGTGATCTTCGTGGTTGACCGCACCAAGTGGACCGACGAAGACCAGATGGTCCTCGAGCGCGTTCAATACGTGACCGGCCCGCTGATCGTGGCGCTGAACAAGACCGACCGTATCGAAGACAAATCCGAGCTGATGCCGCACCTGAGCTGGTTGCAGGAACAGCTGCCGAACGCGCAGATCATGCCGATCTCGGCCCAGCACGGGCACAACCTGGACGCGCTGGAACGAGTGATCGCCGAGCACCTGCCGGAAAACGATCACTTCTTCCCGGAAGATCAGATCACTGACCGCAGCAGCCGCTTCCTCGCCGCCGAACTGGTGCGCGAGAAAATCATGCGTCAGTTGGGCGCCGAGCTGCCGTACCAGATCACCGTGGAAATCGAAGAGTTCAAGCAGCAGGGCAAAACCCTGCACATCCATGCGTTGATCCTCGTCGAACGTGACGGCCAGAAAAAAATCATCATTGGCGACAAGGGCGAGCGCATCAAGCGTATCGGCACCGAGGCGCGCAAGGACATGGAGCTGCTGTTCGACTCCAAGATCATGCTTAACCTGTGGGTCAAGGTTAAGGGTGGCTGGTCCGATGACGAACGTGCGCTGCGTTCGCTGGGTTACGGCGATCTGTAAACCGTTTGGCAGCACATAGATCTACTGTGGGAGCGGGCTTGCTCGCGAAGAGGATGTAACATTCAGCATTGATGTTGACTGTTACACCGCTTTCGCGAGCAAGCCCGCTCCCACATTGGTTTTGGGTTGTTTTTAAAACTGCGCTCCGTCATTGAGAACCCTGACTTCCATGTCTCAAGCCCCCATCGGCCAACCCGCGTACGTCCTCCACTCCCGCGCCTACCGCGAAAGCAGTGCGCTGGTGGATTTCCTTACGCCGCAAGGTCGGCTACGGGCGGTGTTGCGCAGCGCGCGGGGCAAGGCCGGGACATTGGCGCGGCCGTTTGTGCCGCTGGAAGTCGAATTCCGTGGGCGGGGTGAATTGAAAAACGTCGGTCGCATGGAAAGCGCCGGTGTTTCCACCTGGCTCAACGGCGAGGCGCTGTTCAGCGGTCTCTACCTCAACGAGTTGCTGATCCGTCTGCTGCCCGCCGAAGACCCCCATCCCGCAGTCTTCGATCACTACGCCGCGACCTTGCTCGCCCTGGCCGAAGGCCGTCCATTGGAGCCATTGCTGCGCTCCTTCGAATGGCGTTTGCTCGACGACCTCGGTTACGGTTTTGCGCTGAACGCCGACATCCACGGCGACCCCATTGCGCCGGACGGCCTCTATCGCTTGCAAGTGGATGCAGGCCTGGAGCGGGTCTACCTGCTGCAACCGGGTCTGTTCAACGGCACTGAATTGTTGGCCATGGCCGATGCCGATTGGTCCGCGCCCGGAGCGCTGTCCGCTGCCAAGCGCTTGATGCGTCAGGCACTGGCCGTTCATCTGGGCGGTCGTCCTCTAGTCAGTCGCGAGTTGTTTCGCAAGCCATAGTTTCGCAAGCGACAGGAACTGTTGATGCTTGCGTCAACAGACCCAAGCTCCCCGTGTATGCTGTGCACCGAACTTTCCCTTGTTTTCAGGAGCGCTTCCGTGACCACCAGCAATCGCATTCTTCTTGGCGTGAACATCGACCACGTTGCCACCCTGCGTCAGGCCCGGGGTACTCGCTACCCGGATCCAGTCAAGGCAGCGCTGGACGCGGAAGAGGCGGGTGCTGACGGCATCACCGTGCACTTGCGCGAAGACCGTCGGCATATTCAGGAGCGCGACGTGTTGCTGCTCAAGGACGTGCTGCAAACCCGCATGAATTTCGAAATGGGCGTCACCGAAGAAATGATGGCGTTCGCCGAACGCATCCGCCCGGCGCACATTTGCCTGGTCCCGGAAACCCGTCAGGAGCTGACCACTGAAGGCGGTCTGGACGTGGCAGGGCAGGAGGCGCGGATCAAGGCGGCGGTGGATCGTCTGGCGAAGATTGGCTGTGAAGTATCGCTGTTCATCGACGCTGACGAGCGGCAGATCGAAGCATCCCGCCGTGTCGGTGCACCGGCCATTGAATTGCACACCGGGCGTTATGCGGACGCCGAGACGCCAACCGAAGTCGCTGAAGAGCTCAAGCGCGTGGCCGATGGCGTGGCATTTGGTCTGGCCCAGGGGTTGATCGTCAACGCCGGCCACGGTCTGCACTATCACAACGTCGAGGCTGTTGCGGCGATCAAGGGCATCAATGAACTGAACATCGGCCATGCGTTGGTGGCCCATGCGTTGTTCGTAGGGTTCAAGTCGGCGGTGTCGGAAATGAAGGCGCTGATTCTGGCTGCCGCCAAAGCCTAAAAGACAAACACAAAACCAATGTGGGAGCGGGCTTGCTCGCGAATGCGGTGTGGCAATCGACAGAGATGTTGAATGTTGAACCGCCTTCGCGAGCAAGCCCGCTCCCACATTTGATGGGTGGTGGCTGTTAAAGCGGTGGGGTTTCCTGGCTCGGCTTGGTCTTGTCGACCCCCGGCACATGCAGGTTGCCCTCGGCGACCTGATTGCCTTCCAGCTGCGGCTGCGTTACCCACGTCAGGATGTCGTAGTAACGACGGATGTTCGCCACGAAGTGCACCGGCTCGCCACCCCGGGCGTAGCCGTAACGGGTTTTGCTGAACCACTTCTTCTCGGACAGACGCGGCAGGATTTTCTTCACGTCCAGCCACTTGTCCGGGTTCAACCCTTCCTTGGCCGCCAGTTTGCGCGCGTCATCCAGGTGACCGCTGCCAACGTTGTAGGCTGCGAGCGCGAACCACGTACGATCCGGCTCCTGGATCGACTCATCCAGTTGCTCTTTCATATAGGCCAGGTACTTTGCCCCACCCATGATGCTCTGCTTGGGATCGAGTCGATTGGACACGCCCATGGCTTGCGCCGTGTTCTGGGTCAGCATCATCAATCCGCGCACGCCGGTCTTGGACGTGACCGCCGCTTGCCACAGCGATTCCTGATAACCGATCGCCGCCAGCAGGCGCCAGTCGACTTTCTCTTTCTTGGCGTACGTCTTGAAATGCTGTTCGTATTTGGGCAGCCGCTGCTGCAGATGCTGGGCGAAGGTGTAGGCGCCCATGTAACCGAGTACATCGACGTGCCCGTAATAGCGATCCTTGAGGCGTTGCAGGGTGCCGTTTTTCTTCACTTTGTCGAGGTAGTCATTGATCTCGTTGAGCAGGCTGTTGTCTTCGCCGGCGGCCACGGCCCAGCTCTGATTGCTGGCGTCACCGAGATCGAAAGCGACCCGCACGTTGGGGAAGTACACCTGGTTCATCGCGACTTCGTTGGAATCGACCAGGGTCAGATCGATCTGGGCTTCGTCGACCATGCGCAGCAAGTCGACGACTTCAACCGCGTCGGACTCTTCGTATTCAATGCCGGGATATTTCTTTTTCAGCGCTGCCAATTGCTCGGCGTGGGTGCTGCCCTTGAGCACCATGATCTTCTTGCCGACCAGGTCGCCTGCGTCGGTCGGCCGTGACTGGCCGTTGCGGTAGATGATTTGTGGGGTGACTTCGAGGTAGGAGTGGGAAAATCGCACCTGTTTTTTTCGTTCTTCGCTGCTGACCAGGCCGGCAGCAGCCAGCACCGGGCCATTGGGCTTACCCACCTGATTGAACAGGTCGTCGAGGTTGTCGGCGGTTTCGATCTTGAGCTCGACCCCCAGATCGTCGGCGAAGCGCTTCACCAGCTCGTATTCGAAGCCGGTTTCACCGTTGCGATCCTGAAAGTAGGTGGCGGGACTGTTGCGGGTAACCACCCGCAGCACGCCATCCTCCTTTACGCGCTCCAGCGTGTTGGGTTTATCAACACAGCCACCGAGCACCAGGAAGAGTCCGGTTGCGATCAGCCATTTGGCGTACCGCGGACGCAAAGCCGTTGGGGAAAACATCTGCGCAGTATACGCAAAGGACCACGAGCGCCATATCTCGACAGCGAAGGGCTTGTCTGCTAGAGAGTCTGAAACCCGCTTGGAGCCCGCAGGAATGGGCCCGGACAGCATTTTGTGACAGAAAAAATAACCCTCGGCGCGCGCCTGTTCAGGGCCCGAATACCCGGCCCGACGTTCGGGTGCAGCCGTGCGTACCGTTTCGGGTGATGTCGCGGGCGGTTTAGGCTAGAATGCACGGCCTCAAAGCACACCCCTTCCCGAGGCTGTCCCGAAGATGTTGATCCTGCGCGGCGCTCCTGCCCTTTCTGCCTTTCGCCACAGCAAACTCCTTGAGCAACTGAGCCAGAAGGTTCCGGCTGTCAGCGGCTTGTATGCTGAATTCGCTCACTTCGCCGAAGTTACCGGCGTCCTGACCGGCGACGAACAGCAGGTGCTCGCGCGCCTTCTGAAGTACGGCCCAAGCGTTCCAGTACAAGAGCCCACCGGTCGCCTGTTTCTGGTGTTGCCACGTTTCGGCACCATCTCGCCATGGTCCAGTAAAGCCAGCGACATCGCTCGCAACTGCGGCCTGACGAAAATCCAGCGCCTGGAGCGCGGCATCGCGTTCTACGTCGCCGGCCAGTTCAGCGACGCTGAAGCGCAGCTGATTGCTGACGGTCTGCACGACCGCATGACCCAGATCGTGCTGGACAACCTTGAACAAGCCGCCGGCCTGTTCAGCCACGCCGAACCCAAGCCCCTGACCGCGATCGACGTGTTGGGTGGCGGCCGCGCCGCGCTGGAAAAAGCCAACACCGAGCTGGGCCTGGCCCTGGCCGAAGACGAGATCGACTATCTGGTCGCAGCCTTCGTCGGCTTGAAGCGCAACCCGCATGACATCGAATTGATGATGTTTGCCCAGGCGAACTCCGAGCACTGCCGCCACAAGATCTTCAACGCCAGTTGGGACATCGACGGTCAGAGCCAGGAAAAAAGCCTGTTCGGCATGATCAAGAACACCTATCAGATGCACAGCGACGGTGTTCTGTCGGCTTATAAGGACAACGCCTCGGTAATCGTCGGCTCCGTCGCCGGCCGTTTCTTCCCGGACCCTGAAACCCGTCAGTACGGCGCGGTGCAGGAACCGGTGCACATCCTGATGAAAGTCGAAACTCACAACCACCCGACCGCGATTGCCCCGTTCCCGGGCGCGTCCACCGGTAGCGGCGGTGAGATTCGCGACGAAGGTGCAACCGGTCGCGGCGCCAAGCCAAAGGCTGGCCTTACCGGTTTCACCGTGTCCAACCTACAGATCCCGGGCTTCGAACAGCCGTGGGAAGTGCCATACGGCAAACCTGAGCGCATCGTTACCGCGCTGGACATCATGATCGAAGGCCCACTGGGTGGCGCCGCGTTCAACAACGAATTCGGTCGTCCGGCCCTGACCGGTTATTTCCGTACCTTCGAACAATCGATCACCACCCCGCGTGGCGACGAAGTTCGCGGTTACCACAAGCCGATCATGCTGGCTGGCGGCATGGGTAACATCCGTGCCGAACACGTACAGAAAGGCGAGATCACCGTCGGCTCCAAGCTGATCGTCCTCGGCGGCCCGGCAATGCTCATCGGCCTGGGCGGCGGTGCTGCCTCTTCCATGGCCACCGGCACCAGCTCGGCGGATCTGGACTTCGCATCGGTACAGCGCGAAAACCCGGAAATGGAACGTCGCTGCCAGGAAGTCATCGACCGTTGCTGGCAGTTGGGTGATAAAAACCCGATCAGCTTCATCCACGACGTCGGCGCGGGCGGTCTGTCCAACGCCTTCCCGGAACTGGTCAACGACGGCAACCGTGGCGGTCGCTTCGAGCTGCGCAACATTCCAAACGACGAGCCGGGCATGGCCCCGCACGAAATCTGGAGTAACGAATCCCAGGAACGCTACGTTCTGGCGGTGGGGCCTGCGGACTTCGAACGCTTCCAGGCGATCTGCGAACGTGAGCGTTGCCCGTTTGCCGTGGTCGGCGAAGCCACTGCCGAACCGCAACTGACCGTGACCGACAGCCACTTCGGCAACAGCCCGGTGGACATGCCGCTCGAAGTGCTGCTGGGCAAAGCCCCGCGCATGCACCGTTCGGCCGTTCGCGAAAACGAGCTGGGCGACGATTTCGATCCGTCGACCCTCGAGATCGCCGACTGCGTCGAGCGCGTTCTGCATCATCCGGCCGTGGCCAGCAAAAGCTTCCTGATCACCATCGGCGACCGCACCATCACCGGCCTTGTGGCCCGTGATCAGATGGTCGGCCCGTGGCAGGTTCCGGTGGCCGACGTTGCCGTCACCGCTACCAGCTTCGACGTCTACACCGGTGAAGCCATGGCCATGGGCGAGCGTACTCCGCTGGCTCTGCTGGACGCTCCGGCGTCGGGTCGCATGGCCATCGGCGAAACCCTGACCAACATCGCGGCTTCGCGCATCGCCAAAATCTCCGACATCAAACTGTCGGCGAACTGGATGTCCGCTGCCGGTCACCCGGGTGAAGACGCGCGTCTGTACGACACCGTGAAAGCGGTCGGCATGGAACTGTGCCCGGACCTGGGCATTACCATTCCGGTGGGCAAGGACTCGATGTCCATGGCCACCCGCTGGAACGACGAAGGCGTCGACAAGACGGTGACTTCGCCGATGTCGCTGATCGTGACCGGCTTCGCCCCAGTGGCTGACATCCGTCAGACCATGACCCCGCAATTGCGCATGGACAAAGGCACCACCGACCTGATCCTGATCGACCTCGGTCGCGGTCAGAACCGCATGGGCGCTTCGATCCTCGCTCAGGTTCACGGCAAACTCGGCAAGCAGGCCCCGGACGTCGATGACGCCGAAGACCTGAAAGCCTTCTTCGCCGTGATCCAGGGCCTCAACGCCGACGGTCATTTGCTGGCTTACCACGACCGTTCCGACGGTGGTCTGCTGACCAGCGTGGTGGAAATGGCCTTCGCCGGTCATTGCGGCCTGAGCCTGAACCTCGACGGTCTGGCAGAAACCTCCGCCGACATCGCCGCGATCCTGTTCAACGAAGAACTGGGTGCTGTTATCCAGGTTCGCCAGGACGCCACTCCGGACATCCTCGCGCAGTTCAGCGCGGCGGGCCTGGGTGACTGCGTGTCGGTGATCGGTCAGCCGATGAACAATGGCGAGATCAGCATCACCTTCAACGGCGACACCGTGTTCGAAGGTCAGCGTCGTCTGCTGCAACGTCAGTGGGCCGAGACCAGCTACCAGATCCAGCGTCTGCGTGATAACGCCGACTGCGCCGAACAAGAGTTCGACGTGCTGCTGGAAGAAGACAACCCGGGCCTGAGCGTCAAGCTCAGCTACGACGTCAACCAGGACGTCGCCGCGCCTTACATCAAGAAAGGCATCCGCCCACAGGTTGCCGTGCTGCGTGAGCAGGGCGTCAACGGTCAGGTGGAAATGGCGGCTGCGTTCGACCGCGCCGGTTTCAACGCGATCGACGTGCACATGAGCGACATTCTGGCCGGCCGTGTCGACCTGAACGAGTTCAAAGGTCTGGTGGCTTGCGGCGGTTTCTCTTACGGCGACGTGTTGGGCGCCGGCGAAGGCTGGGCCAAGTCCGCGCTGTTCAACAGCCGCGCTCGCGATGCCTTCCAGGGCTTCTTCGAACGTAACGACAGCTTCACCCTCGGTGTTTGCAACGGTTGCCAGATGATGTCCAACCTGCACGAGCTGATCCCGGGCAGCGAGTTCTGGCCGCACTTCGTGCGTAACCGTTCCGAGCAGTTCGAAGCTCGCGTGGCGATGGTGCAGATCCAGGAGTCGAACTCGATCTTCCTGCAAGGCATGGCCGGTTCGCGCATGCCGATCGCCATCGCGCACGGTGAAGGCCATGCCGAATTCGCCAGCGAAGAAGCATTGCTGGAAGCCGATCTGTCGGGTTGCGTGGCGATGCGTTTCGTCGACAACCACGGCAAGGTCACCGAAAACTACCCGGCCAACCCGAACGGCTCGCCGCGCGGTATCACCGGTTTGACCAGCCGTGACGGTCGCGTGACCATCATGATGCCGCACCCGGAGCGGGTATTCCGCGCCGTGCAGAACTCGTGGCGTTCGGAAGACTGGAACGAAGACGCACCCTGGATGCGTATGTTCCGTAACGCTCGCGTTTGGGTTAACTAAGAGCGGGAGCTGATTGCCGTGTACAAGCTCGGTTTTTTTGTTCCGGCCAGTCATGTCGAGGTGGTCAAGAGTGCTGTGTTCGCTGCCGGTGGTGGGCGGATCGGGGCTTATGATCACTGCGCGTGGCAGGTGTTCGGGTTGGGTCAGTTTCGGCCTTTGGATGGCAGTCAGCCGTTTATTGGTGAAGCGGGGCAGGTCGAGCAGGTTGAGGAATGGAAGGTTGAGCTTGTGGTCAGCGATGAGTTGATTCGGGCGGTGGTGGTGGCTCTGAAAGAGAGCCATCCCTATGAGACGCCGGCTTATGAGGTATGGCGGTTAGAGGATTTCTGATCTTCCTGGCCGCTGAAAATGAGAAACCCGCTGAAAGTGATTTCAGCGGGTTTTTTGTTGTCCGGAGTTTGCACCCAGGAGGTCGAAGGATGCGGTGTTTTCGAATGCCCGGTTAGTGTGGATGGCGAACTAGACGTCGAGAGAAAACGTGATATCCGTTTGTCTGGAATCGCGCGGACCTATCAACTATGACAGTAGCGAGGATACGGGGCTTGCTGTGTGATATAGCTTCCATTAGCTAATAGAAGGGATTCATCATGGCTTTAGAAATCACAGGGGTTACTTCGAAGTTGGACGGTACGCCGATCGGAAATGGCTCCAGCACCAAATTCACCGAAGTGACGATAAGAGGCACTGCATCGAAGGCAGACCAGGCCATTTATATTTATGATAATGACGGTGAGGCTCCAATATTCAGGACCACCTCAAATCCAGACTTAACGTGGGTTAGCTGGCCGGACCCGCTAAATGTTGGGGAGCACAAGTTCAAGGCAAAACTTCAGTGGGATAAGGAGGTATCAAATGAATGGGTTATTACCGTCCTCTCATCGAATACCCACTAGCCCGGTACTCGTTCCTGAGGCGTCGATGATTTAACCGTTTTGATCATTCTCAAGCAAAGTGGAGCGGGGCCGCTGAGCCGATGAAAATCAGCGGACTCTGAGATTTTCGGTGTTTGTCAGGGCCTCATCGCGAGCAAGCCCGCTCCCACAATGGTTCGGTGTACATAGATCCAATGTATGTGGGCTTGCCCGCGATGACTGCCACAGACGCCCCCCGTTATTGAAGATATGGGGGGTAGGTTATGGGCGAATCTCAATCATCGTGCCGTCCGGCACCAAACCCCAAACCTCGCGCATGTCCATGTTGCGCATGGCGATGCAGCCATCGGTCCAGTCCAGTGTATGGAACAGGTCTTCGGGATTGTCTTCGGTGTCCGGGGTGCCGTGGATCATGATCATGCCGCCAGGCTCGACGCCTTCGCGCCGGGCACGGGCGGCGTCGCTGATGTTGGGGTAGGAGATGTGCATCGCCAGGTTGAAACGGTCGCTGATCTTGCGCCAGTCCACCCAATAAAAGCCTTCGGGGGTGCGTTTGTCACCCTCCATCAGCTTTGGCCCCTTGGGGCGTTTGCCTAAGGAAATGCGATAGGTCTTGATCGGCTTGCCATCATTGATCAATTGCAATTGATGGGCCGATTTGAGAACCAGGACTTTTTCGATGACTTTGCCGTCCAGCGTTTCCGTGGAGGAAGCCTGGCTGACAGCGGCGAACGATAAGCAAAAAACAGCAAGCAACCAGCGCATTGAAACGATATCCCTAAGAGGTGTCGCGACTATTTATTTTATAGGTGCTTTTATGTGTGGCAGCTTTAAATGATGGCAGGCTGGACGAGCGGTGGGATCGATTCGGACCGCACGGGGTAGATCTCGGTCCGCCGGTCAGCGAAGAAGCATTCTAAGGTACGGCCCACCGTGCGGAAAGCCAGTTCGCTCCAAGGGATGTCGGCTTCTTCGAACAGTTGCACTTCCAGGCTCTCGGGCCCCGCGGAAAAATCCAGGTCCACCAGCTCGGCGCGAAAGAATACATGCACCTGGCTGATGTGTGGCACGTCGATCAGCGTATAGATACTCAGGTTGCGCACCCGGGCACAGGCTTCCTCGGCGGTCTCGCGAATGGCGGCCTGTTCGATGGTCTCACCGTTTTCCATGAAGCCGGCGGGCAGGGTCCAGTAACCGAGCCGTGGCTCGATGGCGCGACGGCACAGCAACACCTTCGAACCCCAGACCGGCACGCAACCGGCGACGATATTGGGGTTTTGGTAATGGATGGTATGACAGCTGTCGCAGACAAAACGCAGGCGCGAATCGCCTTCGGGAATGCGCTGGGTTACCGGGTTGCCGCACTGGCTGCAAAATTTCATGCTTGGGTTCCTGAATGCTGCGCCTATCTTGGCGTGCAGCGGTGTCGGTCGGCAAGTTGTCGTTTCGCGACATGAGGCTGTTCGGGGCTTGGGCGGCCGATGCGATTGGTGCATGATGCAGGGTAAGGCACAGATCGAGAAGACTCATGCTGGACGAGCTACTGCACCGGGTAAGCAATCACACGCCGCGTACGCTGGAAACCGACCGACGTTTCCCCGAAGCCGCGGTATTGGTGCCCATCACGCGCAGTGACGAACCGGAACTGGTGCTAACCCTTCGCGCCAGCGGGCTTTCGACCCATGGCGGCGAAGTTGCCTTTCCCGGCGGTCGACGCGACCCCGAAGACCCTGACCTGATTTTTACCGCCCTGCGCGAAGCCGAAGAAGAAATCGGCCTGCCGCCGGGGCTGGTTGAAGTGATCGGCCCGCTGAGCCCGCTGATCTCCCTGCACGGCATCAAGGTCACGCCCTATGTCGGCGTGATTCCGGATTTCGTCGAATACCAGGCTAACGATGCCGAGATCGCCGCGGTGTTCAGTGTGCCGCTGGAGTTCTTCCGCAAAGACCCGCGCGAGCACACCCACCGCATCGACTATCAGGGCCACAGTTGGTACGTGCCGAGCTACCGTTATGGCGAGTACAAGATCTGGGGGCTGACGGCGATCATGATCGTCGAGTTGATCAACCTGCTCTATGACGCGAAAATCAGCCTGCATCAACCACCCAAGAGTTTTATCAACACCTGAAGCCATCGTTCGCATGGCATGAGTCTGCGGCTGCCTGAGCCTTTGAGGACAATAAGATGAAATACCGCCTGGGCGACGCCCGCGTCGACACCCATCCGCAGAGTTGGGTCGCACCCAATGCCGTGCTGGTGGGCAAGGTCAAACTGGAAGAGGGCGCCAACGTCTGGTTCAACGCCGTGTTGCGTGGCGACAACGAACTGATCCTGATCGGCAAGAACAGCAATGTGCAGGACGGCACCGTGATGCACACTGACATGGGCTACCCGCTGACCATTGGCACCGGCGTGACCATCGGCCACAACGCAATGCTTCACGGCTGCACGGTGGGCGATTACAGCCTGATCGGTATTAATGCGGTGATTCTCAACGGCGCGAAAATCGGCAAGAACTGCATCATCGGCGCCAACTCGCTGATCGGTGAGGGCAAGGAAATTCCGGACGGATCGCTGGTCATGGGCTCACCGGGCAAGGTCGTGCGCGAGTTGACCGAGCCGCAAAAGAAGATGCTCGAAGCCAGCGCTGCCCACTATGTGCATAACTCGCAGCGTTACGCCCGCGATCTGGTCGAGCAGGAAGAATGAGCACCACTGAACGACCTGTTCCATCGCCGTGCGTGAACATTTGTGCGCTGGATGAGGATGACATTTGCACCGGGTGTCAGCGCACGGTGGAAGAAATTACCCGCTGGAGCCGGATGGACAACGCAGAGCGACGCAAGGTGCTGGGGTTGTGTCATGAGCGGGCGAAGTCGAGTGGGTTGATCTGGATGTTGCCATCCAAATCCGATTCCTGATGGTTGTACGCGGTTCTGTGGCGAGGGGGCTTGCCCCCGTTGCGCTGCGAAGCGGCGCTAAACCTGCGACTTTATTCTTTCAGGCGTACGGCATTTGCTGATTTCACGACTGCTGCGCAGCCGAACGGGGTAAAGCCCCCTCGCCACAGGTTATCTATGCGCTGAGGATGAAGTACCCTGTGCACCAAAATCGACAGGTACTCCCGCCCCATGCTCTTCCTGATCGCCTACATCAGCAGCGTCGTGCTGATCAATTACGCCTTTTCCAGCGCCCCGCACCTGGACATCATCTGGTCGGCCTGGGGTGGTCTTGTGTTCGTGCTGCGGGACATGGTGCAAACCCGCTTCGGCCACGGCGCGATCGCGGCGATGCTGGTGGCGCTGGTGCTGTCTTATGTCACTTCTGACCCGTCTATCGCACTGGCCAGCGCGATCGCATTCGCCGTGTCCGAGTGCATCGACTGGCTGGTGTTCAGCATCACCAAGCGTCCATTGCATGATCGCCTGTGGATAAGTTCGGCGCTGAGTATCCCGCTGGACACCTTCATCTTCTTCGGCATGATCGATGCGTTCACTCCGGCCGTGATCCTCACCGCCATGGGTTCGAAGTTCGCAGGTGTGACAGTCGTGTGGCTGATCATGGCCTGGCGCTTGCGTAATCAGGCCGTCGTCAGCTGAAGCCAAACCCTCAGGTTCATGTAAAATGCCGCGCTTTCTCCCCATGGGAAGCGTGCCAGGCACCGCATCCCTCGATGATCCGCTTCTTGAGGACCTGAGATGACCCGTATCGGAACTCCATTGTCGCCAACCGCGACCCGCGTATTGCTGTGTGGCTGTGGTGAGTTGGGCAAGGAAGTGGTGATCGAGCTGCAACGCCTGGGCGTTGAAGTGATTGCCGTGGATCGCTACGCCAATGCGCCGGCCATGCAAGTCGCCCATCGCAGCCATGTGATCAACATGCTCGACGGCCCAGCCCTGCGTGCAGTGATCGAAGCCGAGAAACCGGACTTCATCGTGCCGGAAATCGAAGCCATCGCCACCGCGACCCTGGTAGAGCTGGAGTCCGAAGGCTTCACCGTGATCCCGACCGCTCGCGCCGCGCAGCTGACCATGAACCGCGAAGGTATCCGTCGCCTGGCCGCCGAAGAGCTGGGCCTGCCGACGTCGCCGTACTACTTCGCCGACACCTTCGAGGACTACAGCAAGGCCGTCGACGATCTGGGTTTCCCCTGCGTGGTCAAACCGGTCATGAGTTCCTCGGGCAAAGGCCAGAGCCTGCTGCGCAGCGTCGATGACGTGCAGAAAGCCTGGGATTACGCTCAAGAAGGTGGCCGCGCCGGTAAAGGTCGCGTGATCATCGAAGGCTTCATCGATTTCGACTACGAAATCACCCTGCTGACCGTGCGTCACGTTGGCGGAACTACGTTCTGTGCGCCGGTTGGCCACCGTCAGGAGAAGGGCGACTATCAGGAATCCTGGCAGCCACAAGCCATGAGCCCGGTTGCTCTGGCTGAATCCGAGCGCGTTGCCAAAGCGGTGACCGAAGCCTTGGGTGGCCGTGGTCTGTTTGGCGTCGAGTTGTTCATCAAAGGTGATCAGGTCTGGTTTAGCGAAGTCTCGCCGCGCCCGCACGACACCGGTCTGGTGACCCTGATTTCTCAGGACCTGTCGCAGTTCGCGCTGCACGCACGGGCGATCCTGGGCCTGCCGATTCCATTGATTCGTCAGTTCGGGCCTTCGGCTTCGGCGGTGATTCTGGTGGAAGGGCAGTCGACTCAGACCGCATTCGCCAATTTGGGCGCTGCGCTGAGCGAGCCGGATACCGCGTTGCGTCTGTTCGGCAAGCCTGAGGTCAATGGCCAGCGTCGGATGGGTGTGGCGTTAGCGCGTGATGAGTCGATCGAGGCCGCACGGGCTAAAGCGACCCGTGCTTCTCAGGCTGTTGTTGTAGAGCTGTAACCGAGTCGCGGCTATCGCGGGCAAGCCCGCTCCCACATTGAACCGCATTCTTTCTGACAGAACGTGGTCCCCTGTGGGAGCGGGCTTGCTCGCGAAGCTTTTGCTTTTTCTTCAGGCAACCCGATTCAAATCGTTATGCCGCGTCTCCTTCAGGCACAGCACCGCGATCAAGCTCAGCACCGCCGCCCCCGATACATACCCGCCGACATAACTCAAACCGCCCATCGCCACCAGTTTCTGCGCAAAGAACGGTGCCGCCGAGGCTCCGACAATGCCGCCCAGGTTGTAGGCCGCCGACGCGCCGGTATAGCGCACATGGGTCGGAAACAGCTCCGGCAGCAGTGCACCCATCGGCGCAAACGTCACGCCCATCAGAAACAGTTCAATGCACAGGAACAGCGCCACGCCCCAGGTTGAGCCTTGGGTCAGCAACGGTTCCATCAGGAATCCGGACAGAATCGCCAGCACGCCGCCGATGATCAACACCGGTTTGCGCCCGAAACGATCACTCGCCCAAGCCGACAACGGTGTTGCGGCCGCCATGAACAGCACCGCGAAACACAGCAGACCGAGGAAGGTTTCGCGGGTGTAGCCGAGCGTCGACACACCGTAGCTCAGCGAAAACACTGTCGAGATATAGAACAGCGCGTAGCACACCACCATCGAGCCGGCCCCCAGCAGCATCGGCGCCCAGTATTGGCTGAACAGCTCGACCAGCGGGATCTTCACCCGTTCCTGACGAGCCATGGCATTGGCGAATACCGGGGTTTCGTGAAGCTTGAGGCGTACATACAGGCCCACCATCACCAGCGCGGCACTGAGCAGGAACGGAATCCGCCAGCCCCACGAACGGAACTGCTCGTCGTTCAGGCTCATGGCCAGGGTCAGGAACAGGCCGTTGGCCGCCAGAAACCCGATCGATGGGCCGAGTTGCGGGAACATGCCATACCACGCGCGCTTGCCTTTGGGCGCGTTCTCCGTGGCCAGCAATGCGGCGCCGCCCCATTCACCGCCCAGCCCCAGGCCTTGGCCGAAGCGCAGCACGCAAAGCAGGATCGGCGCCCAGGCGCCAATGCTCTCGTAACCCGGTAGCACGCCAATCAGCGTGGTACACACGCCCATCAGCAGCAGGGAGGCGACCAGTGTCGATTTACGCCCGATGCGGTCACCGAAGTGACCGAACAGCGCCGAACCCAGTGGCCGCGCAAGGAAGGCGATACCGAAGGTGAGGAACGCCGATAGCATCTGGGCGGTGCCGGAGGTTTGCGGAAAGAACACCGGCCCGATCACCAGTGCTGCTGCAGTGGCATAGACGTAGAAGTCATAGAACTCGATGGCCGTGCCGATGAAACTCGCGGTGGCGACTCGGGTGGCGGAGTTGGCTGGTTGGACAGGCGCGGTGTCGCTGAACGTTGTGCTGGTCGTCATGCGGTAATCCCTGACAGTCATGGGCCCCAGTGGAGCGAATTATTATGGTCGAATACCCAGGGATGTGGGTTCAGATACGGTCGCTGCTCAAGGTAGGAACAGTCGTCGCAGTGGTGCGGATATTGTCGATGATCTGGCCGGAACCTGCTGCGCGCGGGGTAAGCACGTGGTTCGGCGGGGGCTTGGGTAAGCGACTTGATTATAGGAAGGCGGCTAACGATCTAACAAGGGCATGGATATTGAAAAAGATCGCAGCCTCGCTTCGCTCGACAGCTCCTACAAAGGAACGCATTCCAAACTGTAGGGCTGTCGAGCGAAGCGAGGCCGCGATCTTTTGCTGAGCTAACGGACGAGGGCAGGTACTGAGCTGGTATGCCAGATCAACACCCGCGTAACGCGATTGTCTTCCGTCTCCAGAATCTCCAGCCGATAACGCCCGATCTTCAGGCAAACCGCGCTGTCGGGGATTGTTTCCAGTGCCTCGGTCACTAACCCGTTGAGGGTTTTCGGACCATCGCTGGGCAGATGCCAGCCAAGGCTCTTGTTCAATTCACGAATCGACGCCGCCCCCTCGATGACCAGGCGACCATCGGCCTGCGGATGGATGTGTGGATTATCCAGGCTGTGCTGGCTTTCGAACTCACCGACGATTTCTTCGAGAATGTCTTCCAGTGTCACGATGCCCAGCACTTCGCCGTACTCGTCGACCACCATGCCCAAACGCCGCTGCTGCTTGTGGAAGTTCAGCAATTGCAGCTGCAGCGGGGTGCTTTCCGGTACGAAGTACGGTTCGTGACTGGCTGCCAGCAGCGCTTCCCGGGTCAGGCTTGAATCTGGCAGTAAATGACGGATTTGCCGGGTGTTGAGCACGGCTTCGACCTGGTTGATGTCGCTGTGGAATACCGGCAGGCGGGTGCGTCTGTTATGGCGCAGTTGCTCGATGATTTCTTCGAGGGAATCATCCAGATTGATTCCGTCGACGTCACTGCGCGGTACCAGAATATCGTTGACCGTGATGTTATCCAGCGCATGGATACCTGACAGCGAATGCGGGCGACTGGCTGCGTGCTCGTGATCGTCATGCCGATCTGCTGGCGCCTCGTCTTCACTTTGTTGCACCACATTGATTTTGCGGGCGAATGGTCGCATCAGCAGTTGGCTGATGGCATTGAGCAGCCAGGCAGCCGGGTAGACGATCTTCAAGGGTATGCCGAGCAGTGTGTTGCCCAGGCTCAGGACAGCATCTGGATAGCGCACGGCAAGGGTGCGTGGCAGATAGTCGGCGAACACCAGCAGCGCCGCACTGGCACCGAGGCAGGCAATCCATACACCGTTTTGTGCCCAGGTGAAAATCGCCAGCAAGGTGCTGATGACCACTACCAGCGCGCGGCACAGGGTATTGCAGAGGATCAGGCTGTTGAGCGGGAAACTCAGCTTCGCCACGGGTTTGTCGCTCGAACGCGAGGCCGTGCGCTGGGCCAGCAACTGCTGTTGTGCAATTTCGATGGCGGTAAACAGCCCCGACCATAAAATCAGCAGGGCCAGCACCGCGAGCATCGGCCCTATGGGCAAGTCGTCCATTAATGCCGCCCGTCAGATATGTAGAATGTATTCGCGGACCAGCTTGCTGCCGAAGTACGCCAGCATCAGCAGGCAAAAACCGGCAAGGGTCCAGCGGATGGCTTTGTGTCCGCGCCAGCCGAGGCGGTTACGCCCCCAAAGCAGCACGCTGAACACGATCCAGGCCAGGCACGCCAGCAAGGTTTTATGCACCAGATGCTGGGCGAACAGGTTCTCGACGAACAGCCAGCCGGAGATCAGCGACAACGAAAGCAGGCTCCAGCCGGCCCACAGGAAACCAAACAGCAGGCTTTCCATGGTTTGCAGCGGCGGGAAGTTCTTGATCAGCCCGGATGGGTGCTTGTGTTTGAGCTGATGGTCCTGAACCAGCAGCAGCAAAGACTGGAACACGGCAATGGTGAACATGCCGTAAGCGAGGATCGACAAGAGGATGTGGGCGAGGATGCCTGGTGCTTCGTCAATGATCTGCACCGTACCGGCGGGGGCGAACTGTGCCAGCACCACGGTGGCGGCGCCCAGCGGGAACAGCAATAGCAGCAGGTTTTCCACCGGAATCCGCGAGCAGGCCAGCAGGGTCAGGGCGATGACCGCTGCGGCAATCAGGCTGGCGGCGCTGAAAAAGTCCAGGGCCAGGCCGATCGGTGTCAGCAGATAGGTGATCAGGCTGACGCTGTGAGCCAGCACGGCCAGCACACCGAGCGTGACCAGCAGGCGCTTGTTCGCCTTGGCGCCGGTGGCCAGACGAGTGCCTTGATAGAGGGTCGCAGCGGCATATAAGCAGGCGGCGGCGAGGGTGGTAAGCAAACTGGGTGACAAGGGGAGCATAAATCCTGTTAGGCAAGCCCGAAAGGCGCTGAGTTTGGCATAGAACCCCCATAGCACGAAAGACCATGCAACCTGACGGCGAGGTGTCCGCCAGACGCAGTCTTCGCTATAATCCGCGACCTGCCCACGCCGCAGGCTCGCCGAGCACATGTTTATTCCGGTCTGGGCCGCCATTATCCCGGTCTACACAGGGCCTGAAAGGATCGCGCAATGTTTGAAAACTTAACCGACCGTCTCTCGCAGACGCTGCGCCATGTCACCGGCAAAGCCAAACTGACCGAAGACAACATCAAAGACACTCTGCGCGAAGTGCGCATGGCGCTGCTCGAAGCCGACGTCGCCTTGCCGGTGGTCAAAGACTTCGTCAATTCGGTCAAGGAGCGCGCTGTCGGCACCGAGGTGTCACGCAGCCTGACGCCGGGCCAGGCCTTCGTGAAAATCGTCCAGGCCGAACTCGAAAGCCTGATGGGCGCGGCCAACGAAGACTTGAACCTGAGCGCCGTTCCTCCTGCCGTCGTGTTGATGGCAGGTTTGCAAGGCGCGGGTAAAACCACCACCGCCGGCAAGCTGGCGCGCTTCCTTAAAGAGCGCAAGAAGAAGTCGGTCATGGTCGTGTCCGCGGACGTTTACCGTCCGGCGGCAATCAAGCAGCTTGAAATGCTCGCGGGTGAAATTGGCGTCACCTTCTTCCCGTCCGACCTGAGCCAGAAGCCGGTCGACATCGCGCAAGCCGCTATTAAAGAAGCCAAACTGAAATTCATCGACGTGGTTATCGTCGATACCGCCGGTCGTCTGCACATCGACGAAGAGATGATGGGCGAGATCAAGGCGCTGCATGCCGCGATCAACCCGGTTGAAACCCTGTTCGTGGTCGATGCCATGACCGGCCAGGACGCCGCCAACACGGCCAAGGCTTTCGGCGATGCGCTGCCGCTGACCGGTGTGATCCTGACCAAGGTCGACGGCGATGCCCGTGGCGGTGCCGCGTTGTCGGTACGTGCCATCACCGGCAAGCCGATCAAGTTCATCGGTATGGGCGAGAAGAGCGAAGCGCTCGAGCCGTTCCACCCTGAGCGTATTGCTTCGCGCATCCTCGGCATGGGTGACGTGCTCAGCCTGATCGAGCAGGCCGAACAGACCCTCGACAAAGACAAGGCCGATAAACTGGCCAAGAAGCTGAAGAAGGGCAAGGGCTTCGACCTCGAAGACTTCCGCGATCAGCTGCAACAGATGAAAAACATGGGCGGCCTCGGCGGCCTCATGGACAAACTGCCGAACATCGGTGGTGTGAATCTGGCGCAAATGGGCAACGCCCAGGGCGCGGCAGAGAAACAGTTCAAGCAAATGGAAGCCATCATCAACTCCATGACCCCGGCCGAGCGCCGCGACCCTGAGCTGATCAGTGGTTCGCGCAAGCGCCGGATCGCCATGGGTTCCGGCACTCAGGTGCAGGACATCGGTCGCTTGATCAAGCAGCACAAGCAGATGCAGAAGATGATGAAGAAATTCTCCGCGAAAGGCGGAATGGCCAAAATGATGCGCGGCATGGGCGGTATGTTGCCCGGCGGCGGCATGCCGAAAATGTAAAAGATTCGCGCCGGCAGTCATGTCGGCGCTGCCCACATGGAAGTGGGATCTCCAGCAAACCCGCACTTGGCGGGAGCTGACTGGCCGTTTTCAACGACGGCTCTATAGCAAATCTGGATGGCGACCGAAAGGCCGCCGGAAAAAGACATTTGCAAAAGTCCGGATATTCCTTAGAATATGCGGCCTTTCGGGCACCTATGCCCGCTGTGCCTTTAGATTTGCAGCACCGACTACAGGAACGATGTTCACATGCTAACAATCCGTCTTGCCCTTGGCGGCTCCAAAAAGCGCCCGTTTTACCACTTGACCGTAACCGACAGCCGCAACCCGCGCGACGGTTCGCACAAGGAACAGGTTGGTTTCTTCAACCCTGTTGCTCGTGGTCAAGAAGTTCGTCTGTCCGTGAACCAAGAGCGCGTAGCCTACTGGCTGAGCGTTGGTGCACAACCTTCTGAGCGCGTTGCTCAGTTGTTGAAGGAATCTGCTAAGGCTGCGGCCTGAGCAATATGAACGCGACGCCAGCTGTTGCCGATGATTTGATCGTTATTGGCAAAATTTATTCTGTTCATGGCGTTCGCGGCGAAGTGAAGGTGTATTCCTTTACTGATCCGACTGAAAACCTGTTGCAGTACAAAACCTGGACGCTCAAGCGCGAAGGCAATGTGAAGCAGGTCGAGCTGGTCAGCGGACGTGGGAACGACAAGTTCCTGGTCGCAAAGCTCAAGGGTCTTGATGATCGTGAAGAAGCACGTCTTCTGGCTGGTTATGAGATCTGTGTGCCGCGCAACCTGTTCCCTGAATTGACCGACGGCGAGTACTACTGGTACCAGCTGGAAGGTCTGAAGGTTATTGATCAACTTGGGCAATTGCTCGGGAAAATCGATCATCTTCTGGAAACCGGCGCCAATGATGTAATGGTGGTCAAGCCTTGCGCTGGCAGCCTGGATGATCGCGAACGCCTGTTGCCCTATACGGAGCAATGCGTGTTGGCTGTCGACCTTGCCGCAGGCGAGATGAGGGTGGAATGGGATGCGGACTTCTAAACGTGGCTAACCTGCGCGTAGAAGTGATCAGTTTGTTTCCCGAGATGTTCTCCGCCATCAGCGAGTACGGCATCACCAGTCGGGCGGTGAAACAGGGGCTGTTGCAGCTCACCTGTTGGAATCCGCGAGACTACACGACGGATCGACATCACACTGTGGATGATCGCCCATTTGGCGGTGGTCCGGGCATGGTGATGAAGATCAAGCCCCTGGAAGATGCTCTGGTTCAGGCCAAGGCAGCAGCCGGGGAGGCGGCGAAGGTAATTTACCTGTCCCCCCAAGGCCGTCAACTGACTCAGTCGGCGGTACGCGAGTTGGCGAATCTGGATGCATTGATCCTGATTGCCGGCCGCTATGAAGGCATTGACGAGCGTTTTATAGATGCTCATGTCGATGAAGAGTGGTCGATTGGCGACTATGTACTGTCTGGCGGCGAGCTGCCGGCGATGGTCCTGATCGATGCGGTTACACGACTGCTGCCTGGAGCTTTAGGGCATGCGGACTCCGCCGAGGAAGATTCCTTTACGGATGGTTTGCTGGATTGCCCGCACTACACCCGACCGGAGGTGTATGCGGATCAGCGTGTTCCCGACGTATTGCTAAGTGGCAATCACGCGCATATCCGGCGTTGGCGTTTACAGCAGTCCCTTGGTAGGACCTTTGAACGACGCGCCGATCTTCTGGAAAGCCGCTCGCTTTCTGGAGAAGAGAAGAAGCTGCTCGAGGAATACATCCGCGAGCGGGACGATAGTTAACAACGTATCGATGGTAAATCCGACGATTTACCTTAGGAGCACAGCATGACTAACAAAATCATCCTTGCACTCGAAGCAGAGCAGATGACCAAAGAGATCCCTACCTTTGCCCCGGGCGACACCATTGTCGTTCAGGTGAAAGTGAAGGAAGGCGATCGTTCGCGTCTGCAAGCGTTCGAAGGCGTAGTTATCGCCAAGCGTAACCGCGGCGTAAACAGTGCTTTCACCGTTCGTAAAATCTCCAACGGTGTTGGCGTAGAGCGTACTTTCCAGACCTACAGCCCGCAAATCGACAGCATGGCCGTTAAACGTCGCGGTGACGTACGTAAAGCCAAGCTGTACTACCTGCGTGACCTGTCCGGTAAAGCAGCTCGCATCAAGGAAAAACTGGCTTAAGTCCAGCTTCCGATGCGCAAGAGCCAGCCTGTTCAGGCTGGCTCTTCAAGAAAATGCCTCGTATCGAAAGATGCGGGGCATTTTTCGTTATGGCTGCATCCAGCTGCGATGCGCTCTCTGTAGCAGCTGTCGAGCCCCGGCGAGGCTGCGTTCGGCTGCAAGGCAGTCGTGAGTCCGGCTGGCGCGATCTGTCTGATGTATTGCAGGTTCTGATTTTACGACTGCTTCGCAGCCGAACGCAGCCTCGCCGGGGCTCGACAGCTGCTACAGTCGAGCGCAGGCAATTCGCCGGCTGCTACGGATCGCATTACGGTTTAACTTGATTGTATTAGTCCGCACAAAAGAAAACGCCCCGAACAAGTCGGGGCGTTTGCTTGAAGTGCTGCGGCTTTTTGAGCGTGGGCGCTTAACGCTTCAGCGAAGCTGGCAGGTGCGGCTGGATCGCCGTCAGTACTGCCTTGAAGCACTTGGTGTTGCCGGCGACGATGTGGCCTTTCTCAAGGAAGTCGTGACCGCCGGTGAAGTCGCTCACCAAGCCGCCGGCTTCCTGGATCAGCAGGGCGCCTGCAGCCATGTCCCACTCGGACAGGCCTGACTCCCAGAACGCATCGAAACGGCCGGCGGCCACATAGGCCAGGTCCAGGCTCGCTGCGCCAGCGCGGCGGATGCCGGCGGTCTGGCCAACCAGGGCGCGGAACATGCCCAGGTAGTTGTCGAGGTTGTCCATCTGATCGTCGCGGAACGGGAAGCCGGTACCCAGCAGGGCGCCGTCCAGGCTGGTGCGGCCGCTGACGCGCAGGCGACGACCGTTCAGTTGGGCGCCGCGACCACGGCTGGCGGTGAATTCTTCCTGGCGAACCGGGTCCAGAACAACAGCGTGCTCCAGGCGGCCGCGATATTTGCAGGCAATGCTGACAGCGAAGTGGGGAATGCCGCGCAGGAAGTTGGTGGTGCCATCCAGTGGATCAATGATCCACAGGTACTCTTCGCCTTCGATGCCGCTACCGGCGTGCATGCCGGTTTCTTCACCCATGATCGAGTGATTAGGGTAAGCCTTGCGCAGTGCATCGATGATTTTCTGTTCGGCGGCGCGATCCACCTCGGATACGTAATCCTTGGCGTCTTTTTCGTCGACCTTGATGGTATCCAGGCGCTCGATGGAGCGGAAAATCAATTCACTGGCGCTGCGGGCGGCGCGCAGCGCGATATTCAGCATGGGCTGCATGGATGTGTCACCTAAGGTTGTTAAAGAAAGCCGGGCATTCTATCAGAAAGTTTCTACAGGTGAAGGTCGGTGTTCGCTTTCATAGCTTAACGGTAGGTTGAGCTGTAAGATTCTGCTCCCCATTAAAGTGTTCGAGAGCGCCTCCCTTGCTGCAAAACATTCGTGTCGTCCTGGTCAATACCAGTCACCCCGGCAATATCGGAGGGGCTGCGCGTGCCATGAAGAACATGGGCCTGTCGAGGCTGGTGTTGGTCGAGCCGCGGTTGTTCCCGCACCACGAGGCCGATGCGCGTGCGTCTGGTGCCGGGGATATCCTTGAAAACGCGCAAGTCGTCGCCACTCTGGAAGATGCCTTGGTCGGCTGCAATCTGGTGCTCGGTACGAGTGCTCGTGACCGTCGCATTCCCTGGCCGTTGCTCGATCCCCGCGAATGCGGCGTGAAGGTGGTCGAGGAAGCGGGGCAGGGTGCCGAGATCGCGTTGGTGTTCGGTCGTGAAGATTCCGGCCTGACCAACGAAGAGCTGCAGCGATGTCATTATCACGTGCACATCCCATCAGACCCTGAGTTCAGTTCGCTGAACCTTGGGGCGGCGGTGCAGGTGTTGAGCTATGAAGTGCGTATGTCCTGGTTGGCGGCTGCAGGTCAGCCGAGCAAGGTCGAGAAGGAAGAAGTGGCGTCCACCAAAAGTGGTGAGCTGGCGACCATGGATGAGCTGGAGCGATTCTATGAGCACCTGGAGCAAACCCTGGTGGCCATCGAGTTCCTCGACCCGGAAAAACCACGGCACTTGATGGCGCGTCTGCGCCGGTTGTACGGACGCAGCTCGGTCAGCCGGGCGGAAATGAATATATTGCGTGGCATCCTCACGGAAACCCAGAAAGCGGCCCGTGGCGAGCTTCTAAAGCGGAAGGATTAATGATGTTCGAGCGTTTGCGTGAAGATATCCAAAGTGTTTTCCATCGTGACCCGGCGGCGCGTAATGCTTTTGAGGTTCTGACGTGCTACCCGGGCATGCACGCCATCTGGATCCATCGCCTGTCGTCAGCGTTGTGGGGCATGGGCTGGAAATGGCTGGCACGTCTGGTGTCGAACTTCGGTCGCTGGTTGACCGGGATCGAGATTCATCCGGGGGCAAAGGTCGGTCGTCGCTTCTTTATCGACCATGGCATGGGCATCGTTATCGGTGAGACCGCTGAGATCGGCAACGACGTCACCCTGTATCAAGGCGTGACCCTTGGCGGCACCAGCTGGAACAAGGGCAAGCGTCATCCGACCCTGGAAGACGGCGTGGTAGTCGGGGCGGGCGCCAAGGTGCTCGGCCCGTTTACGGTGGGTGCCGGGGCCAAGGTGGGTTCCAATGCCGTGGTCACCAAGGCGGTTCCGCCCGGGGCAACAGTGGTGGGGATTCCGGGGCGGATCATCGTCAAGTCCGATGAAGAACAGGACGCCAAGCGCAAGGCCATGGCCGAGAAGATCGGTTTCGACGCCTACGGTGTCGGCGAAGACATGCCGGACCCGGTGGCTCGAGCCATTAACCAGTTGCTCGATCATCTGCAGGCTGTAGATGGTCGACTTGAAGGGATGTGTGGGGCGCTGAAGGACCTGGGTAGCAATTACTGTGCGAAAGATCTGCCTGAACTGCGCGAAGAGGACTTCGCCTGTGTGAAGGACAAGGATCAGAGCCAGGCCGGCTAAAGCGAGTCAACTTCATCGCGAGCAGGCTCGCTCCGACATTGGGCTTGTGGTGTGTATGGGTTCCTTGTGGGAGCGAGCCTGCTCGCGATGAACGATAACGCGCAATTGCTGGCTGTACGCCGCCAGCCTTTGCTATGATGCGCGCGCTCTTTTGCGGGTAAACCTGAGTAAAGCACTAGGTCTTATAGTTGACTTAAATACTCGGGAATTGCATACTCGCCCCATTCCGAATTCCGTGGTAATTGTCCATGCGACTGACTACAAAAGGCCGATACGCCGTGACCGCCATGCTTGACCTGGCGTTGCATGCGCAGCACGGGCCGGTGTCCCTGGCCGATATCTCCGAGCGCCAAGGCATCTCCCTGTCCTACCTCGAGCAGCTTTTTGCCAAATTGCGCCGCAGCAATCTGGTGTCCAGTGTTCGCGGTCCAGGCGGTGGTTACCAGCTGTCCCGAGACATGCAGGGCATCCAGGTCGCCCAGGTGATCGATGCGGTCAACGAATCGGTCGATGCAACCAAATGCCAGGGCCAGGGCGATTGCCATTCCGGCGACACCTGTCTGACCCACCATTTGTGGTGCGATCTGAGTCTGCAGATTCACGAATTTCTGAGCGGTATCAGCTTGGCTGACCTTGTAACTCGCCGTGAGGTGCAAGAAGTAGCCCAGCGTCAGGATCAGCGTCGTTGCAACAGCAAGGCGCCACGCCTGGACAAGATTGAAGCGTCCGCCGTCGAATGACAGCCAAAGAGCTAGCGGCACGCCAGCCAGCCTGATTTAGGAGATAGTCCATGAAATTGCCGATTTACCTTGATTACTCTGCGACGACCCCGGTTGATCCACGTGTCGCGCAAAAGATGAGTGAATGCCTGCTGGTCGACGGAAACTTCGGTAACCCGGCGTCCCGTTCCCACGTGTTCGGCTGGAAAGCTGAAGAGTCCGTCGAGAACGCTCGCCGTCAGGTCGCTGACCTGGTTAACGCCGACCCGCGTGAAATCGTCTGGACCTCCGGTGCCACCGAGTCCGACAACCTGGCAATCAAGGGGGCGGCGCATTTCTACGCCACCAAAGGCAAGCACCTGATCACCACCAAGATTGAGCACAAGGCTGTCCTCGACACCATGCGCCAACTGGAACGTGAAGGTTTCGAAGTGACCTACCTCGATCCTCGCGAAGATGGTCTGGTCACTCCAGAGATGGTCGAAGCTGCCCTGCGCGACGACACTATCCTGGTGTCGATCATGCACGTGAACAACGAAATCGGCACCATCAACGACATCGCTGCCATCGGCGAACTGTGCCGCTCCAAGGGCATTCTGTTCCACGTCGACGCCGCTCAGTCCACCGGCAAGGTCGAGATCGACCTGTCGAAGCTGAAAGTCGACATGATGTCGTTCTCTGCCCACAAAACCTACGGCCCTAAAGGCATCGGCGCGCTGTACGTCAGCCGCAAGCCGCGTGTTCGCATCGAAGCGACCATGCACGGCGGCGGTCACGAGCGCGGAATGCGTTCCGGCACCCTGGCGACCCACCAGATCGTCGGCATGGGCGAAGCTTTCCGTGTGGCCAAGGAAGACATGGCCGCCGAGAACGTCCGTATCAAAGCCCTGAGCGATCGCTTCTTCAAGCAGGTCGAAGGCCTGGAAGAGCTGTACGTCAACGGCAGCATGACCGCCCGCGTACCGCACAACCTGAACCTGAGCTTCAACTACGTTGAAGGCGAATCGCTGATCATGGCGCTCAAGGATCTGGCGGTTTCGTCCGGTTCGGCCTGCACCTCGGCGTCGCTTGAGCCTTCGTACGTACTGCGCGCCCTGGGCCGCAACGACGAACTGGCACACAGCTCGATTCGCTTCACCTTCGGCCGTTTCACCACCGAAGAAGAAATCGACTACGCCGCGCAGAAAGTCTGCGAGGCCGTTACCAAGCTGCGCACTCTCTCGCCGCTGTGGGACATGTACAAAGATGGCGTCGACATTTCGAAAATCGAGTGGGCGGCGCACTGATATTCAAGTCGCCGCAACCGGGCTCTGCTAATCCACGATTGGCAGGGCTTCAAGAGCGACTCCTGATGAGTGAGGATTAAGAATCATGGCTTACAGCGAAAAGGTCATCGACCACTACGAGAACCCGCGCAACGTCGGCAAGATGGACGCGGAAGATCCTGATGTCGGCACCGGCATGGTCGGCGCCCCGGCGTGTGGCGACGTGATGCGCCTGCAGATCAAGGTCAACGAGCAAGGCATCATCGAAGACGCCAAGTTCAAGACCTACGGTTGCGGTTCGGCGATCGCCTCCAGCTCCCTGGCGACCGAGTGGATGAAAGGCAAGACTCTGGATGAAGCAGAGACCATCAAGAACACTCAGCTGGCCGAAGAACTGGCTCTGCCGCCAGTAAAAATTCACTGCTCCGTACTTGCTGAAGACGCTATCAAAGCGGCCGTTCGCGACTACAAGCAGAAGAAAGGCTTGATCTGACTTTCAAGATTTGGCGACGAGTAAGGAGTCACCGATGGCTATCAGCATGACAGAAGCGGCTGCTCAACACGTGCGACGCTCCCTCAACGGGCGCGGCAAAGGTGAAGGGATTCGTCTGGGTGTTCGCACCACAGGCTGTTCCGGCCTTGCCTACGTGCTGGAGTTTGTCGACGAGGTGGTGGCAGAGGATCAGGTGTTCGAAAGTCACGGCGAGAAAGTGATCATCGACCCGAAAAGCCTGGCCTACCTGGACGGCACCGAACTCGATTTCGTCAAGGAAGGGTTGAACGAAGGCTTCAAGTTCAACAACCCCAACGTGCGCGGTGAATGTGGCTGCGGCGAAAGCTTCAACATCTGAGGCTGCGCGTGGGTACTCCTTGTCATTTCGCTTTATTTGAGCTGAAACCGAGCTTCCGTCTGGATCTCGATCAGTTGGCCACGCGCTACCGTGAGTTGGCGCGCGGTGTTCATCCGGACCGCTTTGCTGACGCTTCCGAGCGTGAGCAGCGGCTGGCGCTCGAGCAATCCGCGAGCCTCAACGAGGCCTACCAGACGCTCAAAAGCCCCCCAAAACGCGCGCGCTATTTGCTCGCCATGGGTGGTCGTGAGCTTCCGCTGGAGGTCACGGTGCATGATCCGGAGTTTCTTCTGCAGCAGATGGAGTTGCGTGAAGAGCTCGAAGACCTGCAAGACAGCGCCGACCTGGCCGGCATTGCCGTGTTCAAGCGTCGCTTGAAGAGCGCGCAGGATGAACTGAACGAAAGCTTCGCAGCCTGTTGGGATGATGCAGCGCAACGTGAACAGGCCGAACGCCTGATGCGGCGCATGCAGTTCCTCGACAAGCTCACCTACGAAGTGCGCCAGTTAGAAGAGCGCCTCGACGATTAACCCAGTGCCGCTCCGGTCGCACGCCTGATATACAGATAAGTCCTGATAACGATGGCCCTACTGCAGATCGCCGAACCCGGCCAAAGTCCTCAACCGCACCAGCGTCGTCTGGCTGTGGGGATCGACTTGGGCACTACCAATTCGTTGGTCGCTGCATTGCGCAGTGGTCTTTCCGAGCCTCTGGCCGACGCGCAAGGGCAGGTCATCCTGCCGTCTGCCGTGCGCTATCATGCCGATCGCGTCGAAGTCGGCGAGTCGGCCAAACTGGCCGCTGCGTCCGATCCTTTGAACACGGTGCTGTCGGTCAAGCGCTTGATGGGTCGTGGTTTGTCCGACGTCAAGCAATTGGGCGATCAGCTGCCATACCGTTTTGTCGACGGTGAGTCGCACATGCCGTTCATCGACACGGTGCAAGGCCCTAAAAGCCCGGTCGAAGTCTCCGCCGATATCCTTAAAGTGCTGCGTCAGCGTGCTGAAGCGACCTTGGGTGGCGAATTGGTTGGCGCGGTGATCACCGTTCCGGCCTATTTCGATGATGCTCAGCGTCAAGCCACCAAGGATGCGGCCAAGCTGGCCGGTCTGAACGTGCTGCGTTTGCTCAATGAGCCAACCGCTGCGGCCGTCGCTTATGGTCTGGATCAGCACGCCGAAGGCCTGGTCGCGATTTATGACCTGGGCGGAGGCACCTTTGATATTTCGATTCTGCGCCTGACCGGCGGTGTGTTCGAAGTGCTGGCTACCGGCGGCGACAGCGCCCTGGGTGGCGATGACTTTGACCACGCTATTGCTGGCTGGATCATCGAGAGCGCCGGTCTGTCGGCCGACCTCGATCCGGGTACGCAGCGCCATCTGCTGCAAATCGCGTGTGCAGCCAAAGAAGCCTTGACCAATTGCTCGTCCATCGAAGTTGCTTATGGCGACTGGAAGGCCGAGCTGACCCGTGACGCCTTCAATGCGCTGATCGAGCCGATGGTCGCTCGCAGCTTGAAAGCCTGCCGTCGCGCGGTGCGTGATTCCGGCATCGAACTGGAAGACGTTCACGCTGTGGTCATGGTTGGCGGCTCGACGCGTGTGCCTCGCGTCCGCGAAGCTGTTGCGCAGGCCTTCGGTCGCGAGCCGTTGACCGAAATCGATCCGGATCAGGTCGTGGCCATCGGCGCCGCGATCCAGGCCGATACCCTGGCCGGCAACAAGCGTGACGGCGGCGAACTGCTGTTGCTCGACGTGATTCCGTTGTCCCTGGGGCTGGAAACCATGGGTGGTCTGATGGAGAAGGTGATTCCGCGCAACACCACCATCCCCGTCGCCCGGGCCCAGGACTTCACCACGTATAAAGATGGCCAGTCGGCCATGGCGATCCACGTATTGCAGGGTGAGCGCGAGCTGATCAGCGATTGCCGCTCCCTGGCCCGTTTCGAATTGCGCGGTATTCCGGCGATGGTGGCTGGTGCGGCGAAGATTCGCGTGACCTTCCAGGTCGACGCCGACGGTTTGCTCAATGTCTCGGCCCGTGAACTGGGTTCGGGCGTCGAAGCCAGCATCCAGGTCAAACCGTCTTACGGCCTGACCGATGGCGAAATCGCCAAGATGCTCAAGGATTCGTTCCAGCACGCCAACGATGACAAGGTCGCCCGCGTATTGCGTGAGCAGCAGGTCGATGCCCAGCGCCTGATCGAGGCGGTGCAGGGCGCTCTGGAAGTTGACGGCGAACGCCTGCTCGACGCCGAAGAGCGCATGGTCATCGAATTGCAGATGCAGGAACTGACCGAATTGATGAAAGGCACCGATGGTTACGCCATCGAGCAGCAGACCAAGCGTCTGTCGCAAGTGACCGATGCCTTTGCTGCCCGCCGCCTGGACTCGACGGTGAAAGCCGCTCTGGCGGGGCGCAACCTGAATGAAATCGAGGATAACTGATGCCGCAGGTCATTTTTCTGCCACACGAGAAGTTCTGCCCGGAAGGCATGGTTGTAGAGGCTGAGCCTGGTATTTCCATTCTCGAACTGGCCCATGAACATCATATCGAGATGGAAAGCGCCTGTGGCGGCGTCTGCGCCTGCACCACTTGTCATTGCATCGTTCGCGAAGGTTTCGATTCGCTGGAAGAGGCCGATGAGCTGGAAGAAGACTTTCTTGATCGGGCATGGGGTCTGGAAGCGCAATCTCGTCTAGCCTGTCAGGCGATCGTCGGGACAGAAGACCTGACCATCGAGATTCCGAAATATTCGCTCAACCATGCAGCCGAAGCGCCGCACTGATTCAAGGAACCGACATGAGTCTGAAATGGGTTGATGTGCTTGAAATCGCGATCCAGCTGGCTGAATCCAGGCCAGAAGTGGACCCGCGTTACGTGAACTTCGTCGATCTGCACCAATGGGTGCTGGCATTGCCGGAGTTCAGTGATGATCCGACCCGCGGTGGCGAGAAGGTGCTTGAAGCCATTCAGGCTGCCTGGATCGAAGAAGCAGACTGATTCTGCACCGTACGCCGTTAGGCAATACCAAAGAACCCGCGTATAATTCGCGGGTTTAATTTTTCGCAAATTACCGTTTCTGGAGTTACACCATGGCTGTTCAACGTACTTTCTCCATCATCAAGCCTGACGCTGTTGCAAAAAACGTTATCGGCGAGATCACCACTCGTTTCGAAAAAGCTGGCCTGCGCGTTGTAGCTTCGAAACTGAAGCAACTGTCCAAAGCCGAAGCTGAAGGCTTCTACGCTGAGCACAGCGCTCGTGGTTTCTTCAACGACCTGGTTGCTTTCATGATCTCCGGTCCGGTTGTCGTTCAGGTTCTGGAAGGCGAAAACGCTATCGCTCTGAACCGTGAGCTGATGGGCGCTACCAACCCTAAAGAAGCTGCTGCCGGCACCATCCGCGCTGACTTCGCTGATTCCATCGACGCCAACGCTGTACACGGTTCGGACTCCGAAGCCGCTGCTGCTCGCGAAATCTCGTACTTCTTCGCAGCTACTGAAGTAACCACTCGCTAAGCATTGGCTTAAGAGTGAAGGTGAATCCATGACTACATCGACTGTAAAAACCAACCTGCTGGGTCTGACTCAACAGGAAATGGAAAAATTCTTCGACTCAATCGGGGAGAAGCGTTTCCGTGCCGGTCAGGTAATGAAATGGATTCACCACCTTGGCGTTGATGATTTCGACGCCATGACGAACGTCAGCAAGGCTTTGCGCGACAAGCTCAAGGCCATTGCTGAAGTCCGCGGCCCCGAAGTGGTCAGCGAGGACATCTCCACCGATGGCACCCGTAAATGGGTAGTACGCGTGGCGTCCGGTAGCTGCGTCGAGACCGTGTACATTCCCCAGGGCAAACGCGGCACTCTGTGCGTTTCGTCCCAGGCAGGCTGTGCCCTGGATTGCAGTTTCTGCTCCACCGGCAAGCAAGGTTTCAACAGCAACCTCACCGCCGCCGAAGTGATCGGTCAGGTGTGGATTGCCAATAAATCGTTCGGCAGCATCCCGGCGACCGCCGACCGTGCCATCACCAACGTGGTGATGATGGGCATGGGTGAGCCGCTGCTGAACTTCGACAACGTCGTGGCCGCCATGCATCTGATGATGGATGACCTGGGCTACGGGATATCCAAGCGCCGCGTGACCCTGTCGACTTCGGGTGTGGTGCCGATGATCGATGAGCTGTCCAAGCACATCGACGTGTCCCTGGCGTTGTCGCTGCACGCACCGAATGACGCATTGCGTAACCAATTGGTGCCGATCAACAAGAAATATCCGCTTAAGATGCTGCTCGAGTCGTGCCAGCGCTACATGTCGTCCCTGGGCGAAAAGCGCGTGCTGACCATCGAGTACACCTTGCTCAAGGACATCAACGACAAGGTTGAACACGCCGTTGAGATGATTGAGCTACTCAAGAACATCCCGTGCAAGATCAACCTGATTCCGTTCAACCCGTTCCCGCATTCCGGTTACGAGCGTCCGAGCAACAATGCGATTCGTCGTTTCCAGGATCAGCTTCACCATGCAGGCTTCAACGTCACCGTACGCACCACCCGCGGTGAAGACATCGATGCCGCGTGTGGCCAATTGGTAGGGCAGGTGCTGGATCGCACCCGTCGCAGCGAACGTTATATCGCCGTGCGCGAGTTGAGCGCCGAAAACGATATCGCAACGAACGCCGCGAACAATAATTAAGAGAGGATCTCTATGTCCCTGCGCTTCGCGCTGCTTGTGCTGTTGGCCAGCCTCTGTGCTGGTTGTGTCCTGTCGGGCGATTTCAACCCGATGAAGACCAGCAAGGGCCGTGATGAAGCGCGTGCTGCCTACGTGCAGCTGGGCTTGGGTTATTTGCAACAGGGCATGACCGAGCGCGCCAAAGTCCCGTTGAAGAAGGCTTTGGATCTGGATAGCTCGGATCCTGACGCCAATGCTGCCCTGGGGCTGGTGTTCCAGGCTGAGATGGAGCCGGAACTGGCCGATCAGCATTTTCGCAAGGCGCTGTCTTCTCGTCCCGCCGATGCGCGAATCCTGAACAACTACGGCAGTTTTCTTTTCGAAGAGAAACGTTACAAAGAAGCGTATGAACGCTTCGAACAGGCCGCCGCCGATACTTTGTATCCTGAGCGTTCACGGGTTTTCGAAAACCTGGGCATGACTGCTTCAAAGCTAGGCCAGCGTGATCTGGCCCGCCAGCAACTGGAAAAAGCCCTGCGTCTGAATCGCCAACAGCCACGTGCATTGCTGGAAATGGCTGAGTTGTCTTACGAAGACAGGCATTATGTGCCCGCGCGTGACTATTACGACCGTTTTAGCCTGCTTACCGAGCAAAATGCACGTAGTCTATTGCTCGGCGTTCGGCTGGCAAAAGTGTTCGAAGATCGCGACAAGGCCGCCAGTTTCGGCCTGCAATTAAAACGACTCTATCCCGGTACGCCGGAATATCAGCAATACCTGTCGGAGCAATGATGAAAGCGGCGCATCCCGAAGTTGTAGCAGCGAATCGCGTTAACCCCGGTGAGACTTTGCGCCAGGCCCGCGAAAGCAATGGCTGGTCGCTGGCCGAAGTGGCCCTCAAGCTCAACCTCACCGTCAATTCCCTGAGCAATCTGGAAGCCGGCGCTTTCGACAAGCTGCCTGGTCACACCTTTGCTCGTGGCTATATTCGCGCGTATGCCAAATTGCTCGGCATGGACCAAACCGTTCTGGTCCAGCAGTTCGACCAATCCACCGGCACCGACTCCCATGGCAGCAACGTCCACAGCCTGGGGCGTATCGAAGAGCCGGTTCGGGTTTCCCACACCATTTTGCGAATTGTCAGCCTGCTGTTGCTGCTTGCGGTGATTGGCGGTGGTTTTATCTGGTGGCAGGATCAAACTTCACTGCGTACCAAAGACCTGATTGGCCTGGCGCCGGAACACGTTGAAGTCGAAGGCGCTGACGGCACCACCCAGATCCATCCACTGGACGAGCCGGAAGATCAGGCCGTTGCACAAGGTCAGGTTGAAGGGGAAACGCCGCTTGCGTTGCCTCAGGCCGAGTCTTCGACTGAAACTTCGGCCGAGGAGCCAGTCAATGCCGAAACGAGTGCACCGGTTCCCGCGCCAGTCGCTTCAGCAGTAACGCCTGCGGCTGCGGCCCACAGCACTGCTCCGGTTGTCGCAACACCGGCGACGCCAGGGACACCTGCCCCGGCTGTTCCCGCTGTACCGGCACCGGTTATCTCTGCTCCAATTGCTCCGACCGCCCCGGCTCCAGCTCCGGCAGCTCCAGTGGCCGGCCAAGGCCAGGTTCAACTGCAATTCACCGCCGATTGCTGGACGCAAGTGACCGATGGCACCGGCAAGGTGCTGTTGAGTGGTCTGAAGCGTAAAGGCGAAAATGTTTCCGTTAGCGGCAAGCCGCCCTTTTCCGTGCGTCTGGGCTTCGCCCGTGGTGCGCAGGTCAGCTACAACGGGCAGGTGGTTGATGTCGCTCCGTTCACCAGTGGCGAGACTGCTCGCCTGAAGTTGGGTCAATAAGTCATGCACGGCGAATCTCCAATCAAACGTCGCGAATCCCGCAAGATCTGGGTGGGTAATGTGCCCGTGGGCGGCGATGCGCCTATCGCTGTGCAGAGCATGACCAACAGCGACACCAATGACGTGGCCGCTACCGTGGCCCAGATCAATCGTCTGGAAGCCGCTGGCGTCGATATCGTGCGGGTTTCCGTGCCGGACATGGACGCCGCAGAAGCCTTCGGCAAGATCAAGCAATTGGTCAAAGTGCCGTTGGTGGCCGACATCCATTTCGACTACAAGATCGCTTTGCGCGTCGCCGAACTGGGCGTGGATTGCCTGCGGATCAACCCGGGCAACATCGGTCGTGAAGACCGCGTGCGTGCGGTGGTCGATGCCGCCCGTGATCGCGGGATTCCGATCCGCATCGGCGTCAACGCCGGTTCCCTGGAAAAAGACCTGCAAAAGAAATATGGCGAGCCGACGCCCGCTGCGCTGGTCGAGTCCGCCCTGCGTCACGTCGAACACCTCGAGCGCCTGAATTTCCAGGACTTCAAGGTCAGCGTGAAAGCCTCCGACGTGTTCATGGCCGTCGCCGCCTACCGCTTGCTGGCCAAGGAAATCGTTCAGCCGCTGCACTTGGGCATCACTGAAGCCGGTGGTTTGCGCTCAGGCACAGTGAAATCCGCCGTGGGCCTCGGTATGCTGCTCGCCGAAGGGATTGGCGATACTATTCGCATCTCGTTGGCGGCCGACCCGGTCGAGGAAGTGAAAGTCGGCTACGACATTCTCAAATCCCTGCACTTGCGTTCCCGTGGCATCAACTTCATCGCCTGCCCGAGCTGCTCGCGGCAGAACTTCGATGTGGTCAAAACCATGAACGAGCTGGAAGGGCGCCTCGAAGACCTGCTGGTGCCGCTGGATGTCGCGGTGATCGGTTGCGTGGTCAACGGACCGGGCGAAGCCAAGGAAGCCCATATCGGCTTGACCGGCGGCACGCCAAACCTGATTTACATCGACGGCAAGCCGGCGCGGAAACTGACTAATGACAATCTGGTGGATGAGCTTGAACGCTTGATCCGTCAGAAAGCGGCCGAAAAGGTCGAAGCCGACGCAGCGGTAATCGCTCGCGGCTGAGGCTGACTAAAGAGCCGAACGAATTTAAGGATTTATAGTGAGCAAGTCTCTGCAAGCCATTCGTGGCATGAACGACATCCTGCCCGAGCAGACTCCCCTGTGGCGTCATTTCGAAGGCACCGTCTCGCGTTTGCTGGATAACTACGGTTACAAGCAGATCCGCATGCCGATCGTCGAGTTCACCGAGCTGTTCAAGCGCTCCATTGGTGAAGTAACCGACATCGTCGAAAAAGAGATGTACACCTTCGAAGATCGCAACGGCGATTCCCTGACCCTGCGCCCTGAAGGCACAGCGGCCTGCGTGCGTGCGGTGCTCGAGCACGGCATCACCGGCGGCGGTCAGGTGCAGAAGCTCTGGTACATCGGCCCGATGTTCCGTCACGAACGTCCACAGAAAGGTCGTTATCGCCAGTTCCACCAGATCGGTTGCGAAGTCTTCAACCTCGACGGTCCGGACATCGACGCCGAGCTGATCGTGCTGACCTGGCGCCTGTGGGGCGAGCTGGGTATCCGTGATGCGGTCAAGCTCGAACTCAACAGCCTGGGCACCAGCGAGTCCCGTGGTCGTTATCGTGAAGCACTGGTCGACTACCTGTCCGCTCGCCTGGATCAACTGGACGAAGACAGCCAGCGCCGTCTGAAGACCAACCCGCTGCGGGTTCTGGATACCAAGAATCCCGACACTCAAGCGGCATTGGCCGACGCGCCAAAGATGGCCGATTACCTCGACGAGGAATCCCGCGTGCACTTCGAGGGCCTCAAGGCTCGTCTGGACGCCGCCGGCATTCCTTATGTGATCAACCCGAAGCTGGTTCGCGGGCTGGATTACTACAGCAAGACCGTTTTCGAATGGGTCACCGACAAGTTGGGCGCCCAAGGCACTGTATGTGCCGGTGGTCGCTACGACGGTCTGGTGGAGCAGATGGGCGGCAAGCCGACCACGGGCGTTGGCTTCGCCATGGGCATCGAGCGTCTGGTGCTGCTGCTTGAAACCCTGGAGCAGATTCCCGAAGAAATCTCCCGTCAGGTCGATGTCTACCTCTGCGCCTTCGGTGAAGCCGCCGAGCTGGCCGGCTTGGCCCTGAGCGAGCGTGTTCGTGATCAATTGCCCAACCTGCGTCTGCAAGTCAATGCCGGCGCCGGAAGCTTCAAAAGCCAGTTCAAGAAAGCCGACAAGAGCGGTGCGTTGTACGCATTGATCCTCGGTGACGACGAAATGGCCCAGCAAGTGGTAGGTTTCAAACCCCTGCGTGGCCAGGGCGAACAACAAAGCATTGCCTGGGATGCGCTTGCTGCACACCTGGCCACCTGCGTCGTGCAGGGTTGAAGCTGTCAAACAGCCGATTTAGCGATTAAGGAGTATTGGGGTGTCGAGTACCGAAGACGAACATCTGGTGGAGTTGAAGGACTGGTGGACACGCAACGGCAAGCCCCTGGTCACTGGCGGCCTGTTGGCGCTGGTCATCGTATTCGGCTGGCAGGCCTTTCAGAAGTATCAGAGCAATCAGTCGCAAGGCGCCTCGATTCTCTATCAGCAATTGCTCGAAACCACGCTGACGCCTGACGGCAAGCCTGATGCTGCACGTGTTTCGGACCTGGCTGGCAAGCTCAACAGCGAGTTCGGCGGCACCGCTTACGCGCAATACGGCAGCCTGTTCGTGGCGAAAGTTGCAGTCGACAGCGGCAAGCTGGACGACGCAGCCAGCGAGCTGAAAGCCATTGTCGCCAAACCGGCCAACCCGGCACTGGGCGAAATTGCCCGTCAGCGTCTGGCTCAGGTACTGGCCGCGCAGAACAAGGTCGATGAAGCCCTGAAACTGCTCGAAGGCGATGCCGACAAAGCCTTCCTGGCCACTCGCGAAGAACTCAAAGGCGACCTGCTGGTGCAGCTGGGTCGTACCGACGAAGCGAACACGGCGTATCAAAAAGCCAAGGCGGCACTGTCGGATGAAGCGGCGGTCGGTGGCCTACAAATCAAGCTGGACGACCTGGCCAAAGGGGATGCGTGACGTGATTCGTTGGAAACATGCAGCATTGCTGGCTCTGGCCATATTGGCCGCGGGTTGCAGCAGCAACAGCAAAAAAGAATTGCCTCCGGCCGAGTTGACTGACTTCAAAGAAGAAGTGGTTCTGCAAAAGCAGTGGAGTCGTTCGATCGGTGACGGTCAGGGCGAAACCTACAACATGCTGGTTCCGGCGATCGATGGCGATACCATCTATGCCGCCGACGTCACCGGTGTGGTGATGGCGATGGATCGCAGCAATGGCGACGTCAAATGGAAGAAAGATCTCGAACTGCCTGTCTCCGGCGCCGTTGGCGTGGGTTACGGTCTGGTCATGATCGGCACGCTCAAGGGTGAAATCGTTGCCCTGGATGCCAGCAGCGGTGAAGAGAAATGGCGCGCTCGCGTGACCAGTGAAGTGCTCGCGCCGCCGGCCACCAACGGTGACGTTGTTGTGGTTCAGACCCAGGATGACCGTCTGATCGGTCTGGATGCCGCTACCGGCAACCAGCGCTGGTTGTATGACAGCACGCCAGCGGTTCTGACCCTGCGCGGCACCAGCGCACCGATCGTCACCAACCGCCTCGCGGTGGCTGGCCTGTCGACTGGTAAAGTGGTCGCCCTGGATGTTTCCAACGGCGTGCCGGTGTGGGAGCAGCGCGTAGCGATTCCACAAGGTCGGTCGGAGCTGGAGCGTGTGGTCGATATCGACGGTGGTTTGCTGCTGTCCGGCGGTACGCTGTATGTCGCCAGCTACCAGGGTCGCGTCGCGGCACTGGATCTGGAAAGCGGTCGTCAGCTCTGGCAGCGTGATGCTTCCAGCTATGCCGGCGTTGCCCAGGGTTTTGGCAGCGTCTACGTGAGCCTGTCTGCAGGCACCGTTGAAGGCGTTGACGAACGTTCCACCACTGCCTTGTGGAGCAACGATTCGCTGGCCCGCCGTCAACTGTCGGCTCCAGAAGTGTTCTCCAGCTATGTCGCAGTCGGTGATATGGAAGGTTACCTGCACCTGCTGAGTCAGGTGGACGGTCGTTTCGTCGGCCGCGAGCGCATCGACAGCGACGGCCTGCGTGCCCGTCCGCTGGTGGTGGGTGACACGATTTATCTGTATGGCAACAGCGGCAAACTGGAAGCCCTGACCATCAAGTAATGGTTTGACTATGCTTGGGGTTAGTTCCCCAAGCGGCCCCGTTCTGCGGGGCTCGCAGCGCTTACAGGCGCTGCCCCGAGCACCAGCCGCTGCCTCGCAGCGGCTTTTGTATTTTCTGAAATAACGAAGTGGAGAGCCGCATGGTTCCCGTAATCGCCCTGGTGGGCCGACCGAACGTCGGCAAGTCCACCTTGTTCAACCGCCTGACCAGGACTCGCGACGCCATCGTCGGCGACTTGTCCGGTCTGACCCGTGATCGCCAGTACGGTGAGGCCAAGTGGCAAGGGCGTTCCTACATTCTGGTCGACACCGGTGGTATCTCCGGTGACGAGCACGGTATGGACGAAAAAATGGCCGAGCAGTCGCTGCTGGCCATTGAAGAAGCGGATGTCGTTCTGTTCCTGGTAGATGCCAAGGCCGGTTTCACCGCGGCCGACCAGATGATCGCCGAGCACTTGCGCAAGCGTAACAAGCGTTCCTACGTGGTCGCCAACAAGGTCGACAACATCGACCCTGAAATGGCCCGCGCCGAATTCGCCCCGTTGGGCATGGGCCACGCGATCCCGATCGCCGGCGCTCATGGTCGTGGCATCACCCAGATGCTGGAAATCGCCCTGAGCGACTTCCCGAAAGACGACGAAGAGCCGGAAGAAGGTGAAGAAGAGATCGTTGCCGAAGGTGAGGAAGCCAAGCGCATTCCTGGCCCAAGCGAAAAAGACGGTATCAAGATCGCCATCATCGGCCGCCCGAACGTTGGCAAGTCGACCCTGGTCAACCGCATGCTCGGTGAAGACCGGGTTATCGTTTATGACCAGCCCGGCACCACCCGCGATAGCATCTACATCCCGTTTGAACGTAACGACGAGAAGTACACGCTGATCGACACCGCCGGTGTGCGCAAGCGCGGCAAGATCCACGAAGAAGTTGAAAAGTTCTCCGTGGTCAAAACCCTGCAAGCGATCAAAGACGCCAACGTGGTGATCTTCGTGATGGACGCCCGCGAAGGCGTGGTGGACCACGACCTCAACCTGCTGGGCTTTGCCCTTGAAGCCGGTCGTGCGCTGGTTATCGCGATCAACAAATGGGACGGCATGACGCCGAGCGAGCGCGACTTCGTCAAGGTCGAGCTGCAACGTCGACTGTTCTTCGTCGACTTCGCCGATATCCACTTCATCTCGGCCCTGCACGGCACTGGCGTAGGCAACCTCTACGCGTCGGTACAGAACTCGTTCAAGTCCGCGGTCACCCGCTGGCCGACCAACCGCCTGACCCAGATTCTGGAAGATGCGGTCGGCGAGCACGCGCCACCGATGGTCAACAACCGCCGGATCAAGCTGCGTTATGCCCACTTGGGTGGCGCCAACCCGCCGATCATCGTGATTCACGGTAACCAGATCGAGAAGGTGCCGAAGTCTTATGTGCGTTACCTGGAAAACACCTATCGCCGTGTCTTGAAGCTGGTCGGTACGCCGATCCGTATCGAGTTCAAGGGCGGCGAGAACCCGTACGAAGGTAACAAGAACTCGCTCACCGACCGCCAGGTCAACAAGAAGCGTCGGATGATGTCGCACCACAAGAAAGCCGACAAAAAGCGCCGCGACAAGCGTTGATTCAATCATTCGGCGTCATGCTTTTGTAGGAGCTGCCGAAGGCTGCGATCCTTTGATTTTGCTTTAACGACAAGATCAAAAGATCGCAGCCTGCGGCAGCTCCTACAGGGACCGGTCAGAAAGAGGGGGCTCACCAGAGCGCCCTTTTTTTATGGGCGCCGTTTGGGCTATTCTCGAGCTCTCCCGTGCCGTCGTAGAGCCGGGTGTAGAGCCAGGGAATCACCGATGATCACCAGTAAGCTGCCGAAAGTCGGCATCACTATCTTCACGCAGATGTCCCAGCTTGCGGCGCAAACCGGGGCGATCAATCTGTCGCAGGGGTTTCCCGATTTCGACGGCCCGCAAGCCCTGCGTGATGCAGTCGGTCGGCACATCGCCAGTGGCCACAACCAGTATTCGCCGATGACTGGCTTGCCGGTGTTGCGTCAGCAGATTGCGGCGAAGATCGCTCGCAGCTACGGCGCCCATGTCGATGCCGACAGCGAAGTCACGGTCACTCCCGGCGCGACACAGGCGATCTTCTGCGCCATTCAGGCGGTGATCCACAGCGGTGACGAAGTCATCGTGTTTGATCCGGCCTACGACAGTTATGAACCTTCGGTGGAGCTGGCCGGTGGCCGTTGCGTGCATGTGCAGTTGGGCCTGAATGACTTCGCCATCGACTTCCAGAAGCTCGCTGAAGCCATTACGCCGCGCACGCGGATGATTATCCTCAATACCCCGCATAACCCCAGCGGCGCGTTGATCAGTCGTGCCGAGCTGGATCAACTGGCGGCGTTGATTCGGGACCGCGATATCTATGTGATCAGCGACGAGGTCTACGAACACCTGGTATTCGATGGCGTATCTCACGTCAGCGTACTGGCCCACGAAGAGCTCTATCAGCGCGCATTCGTGGTCAGTTCGTTCGGCAAGACCTACCACGTCACCGGCTGGAAAACCGGTTATGTCGTGGCACCTCCAGCCCTCACCGCGGAGCTGCGCAAGGTTCACCAATACGTCAGTTTCTGCGGCGTGACGCCACTGCAATACGCGTTGGCCGATTACATGGCCGAGCACCCGGAACACGTCGAAGAGTTGCCGGACTTCTATCAGGCCAAGCGCGATCTGTTCTGCGATTTGCTGTCGCCATCGCGCTTCAGTTTCACCCGCGTGGCCGGTACTTACTTCCAGTTGGTCGATTACTCGCAGATTCGCCCGGACCTCAATGACGTCGAGATGGCACTGTGGATGACCCGCGAACACGGCGTCGCGAGCATCCCGATCTCGGTGTTCTACCAGACTCCACCCGAAGGCCAGCGCCTGGTGCGTCTGTGCTTTGCCAAACGCGAGGAGACCCTGCGTGAAGCAGCGGCAAAACTATGCGTGATCTGAGTGCTCTGCCCAATCTGAATGTCGCGCTGATCCAGACCACCCTGGCCTGGCATGATCGTCAGGCCAATCTGCAGCATTTCGAGCCTTTGCTGGAACAGGCTCGCGGCGCTGACCTGATCATCCTGCCGGAGATGTTCACCACCGGTTTCTCCATGGAATCGGAAACCCTCGCCGAGCCGGAAAATGGCCCCACCAGTAAATGGCTGCGGGTTCAGGCGGCGAAACTGGATGCGGTGATCACCGGCAGCATCATCGTCCAGGTGGCTGATGGCAGTCATCGCAACCGTTTGTTGTGGGCGCGACCGGACGGGGAGGTGTGGCACTACGACAAGCGTCATCTGTTCCGCATGGCGGGCGAGCACAACCATTTCACCCCGGGCGAGCGTCAGGTGCAGTTCGAATTGAAGGGCTGGCGAGTGCGGCCACTGATTTGTTACGACCTGCGTTTCCCGGTCTGGAGCCGCGACCCTCAAGACACCGACTTGTTGCTGTACACCGCCAATTGGCCGGGCGCCCGGCGCCAGCACTGGAACCGTCTGCTGCCGGCACGGGCGATTGAAAACCTCTGCTATGTGGCGGCGGTGAACCGCATCGGTACCGATGGCAAAGGCTTTGCGTATACCGGTGATAGTCAGGTGCTGGATTTCCAGGGGGAGACGTTGCTGGGCGCAGGCGATGCTGATGGTGTGTTCAAGGTCGTTCTGGACGCGGCGGAACTGGCGGCTTATCGCACGCGGTTTCCGGCAAATCTGGATGCGGATACCTTCGAGTTCACCTGAGACTTTCGCTGTCTGACCGTTCGTCTTCGCGAGCAAGCCCGCTCCCACACTTGATCGGTGTGAACACATATTTTGTGTACACCAAAAATCCACTGTGGGAGCGGGCTTGCTCGCGAAGAGGCCAGAAAAGGCAACACAAAAATCCCAAGCAAACAAAAAGGCCCCAAGGTTCTCACCCCGGGGCCTTTTGCATTGCAGCGCTGACTTACGCCGCTTTCGCTTCCGGCTGGCTCAGGGAGCGGTTCAGCGCGCTGAACAGGGCCTTGAAGCTGGCGGTGGTGATGTTTTCATCGATGCCGACGCCATGCACCGCACGCTCACCGTTTACGCGCAGTTCAATGTAGGCCGCAGCCTTGGCATTGGTGCCCGCGCCGATGGCGTGTTCGTTGTAGTCCATGATTTCCACCGGAATCGGCAGACCGGCCACCAGCGCTTCCAGAGCGCCGTTGCCCTTGCCACGCCAGTGCAGGTTGGTTTCGCCCTGGCCTTTGCTGGAGACTTCCACTTCCACGGCGCTGTGACCGTTTTCTTCCTGCAAGCGATGGCTGACCAGCGCGTACGGGGTGTTGGCCTGCAAGTACTCGCTGTGCAGCAACGCGTGGATCTGCTGGGCCGTCATTTCAAGGCCCAGGCGATCGGTTTCACGCTGCACGACCTGACTGAACTCGATCTGCATGCGGCGCGGCAAGTTGATGCCGTATTCCTGTTCCAGCAGGTAAGCGATACCGCCTTTGCCCGACTGGCTGTTGACGCGAATCACCGCCTCGTAGCTGCGGCCGATGTCGGCCGGGTCGATCGGCAAGTACGGCACTTCCCACAGGGCGTCCGGTTGCTGCTGGGCGAAACCCTTGCGGATCGCATCCTGGTGCGAGCCAGAGAACGCGGTGTGAACCAGATCGCCGACATACGGGTGACGTGGGTGCACCTGGATCTGGTTGCATTCTTCGACGACTTTGCGCACACCGTCGATATCGGAAAAGTCCAGTTCAGGGTGGATGCCCTGGGTGTAGAGGTTCAATGCCACGGTCACCAGATCGACGTTACCGGTACGCTCGCCGTTGCCGAACAGGCAACCTTCGACACGGTCGGCGCCGGCCATCAGGCCCAGCTCGGTGGCGGCCACGCCAGTGCCACGGTCGTTGTGGGTGTGCAGGCTGATGATCACGCTGTCACGACGGTTGATGTGGCGGCCGAACCATTCGATCTGGTCGGCATAGATGTTCGGGGTGGCGCATTCGACGGTGGCAGGCAGGTTGAGGATCACCTTGTGCTCAGGCGTCGGGTTCCACACTTCGATCACCGCGTCGCAGACTTCCTTGGCGAATTCCAGTTCGGTGGCGCTGAAGGTTTCTGGCGAGTACTCGAAAGTCCACTCGGTTTCCGGCTGCTGGGCGGCGTATTTGACGAACAGCTTGGCGGCGTTTACGGCGATGGCCTTGACCCCGTCCTTGTCCTGATTAAAGACAATGCGGCGGAAGGAAGGGGAGGTCGCGTTGTACAGGTGAACGATGGCTTTCTTGGCGCCGCGCAGGGATTCGAAGGTGCGTGCGATCAAGTCTTCACGGCCCTGGGTCAGCACCTGGATGGTGGTGTCGTCCGGGATGTGGCCGTCTTCGATCAGCGTACGCACGAAGTCGAAGTCGGTTTGCGAAGCGGCCGGGAACGAGGCTTCGATTTCTTTCACGCCGACTTGCACCAGGGTCTTCCAGAAACGCAGCTTCTTGACCGCGTCCATCGGCTCGATCAGCGACTGGTTGCCGTCACGAAGGTCCGAGCTGCACCAGATCGGCGCTGCGGTGATGGTCTTCGATGGCCAGGTGCGGTCCGGGATGTCGATGGTCGGGAACGCGCGGTATTTCGAAGACGGGTCTTTGAGCATGCTCATCGGGAAATCCTTATTGTGTGGGCCGAAAAAAGGCGGCCTGCCGGTGGATCAAAAGTTGGGATAAAGCGTAAGACGAGGCACCGCGATTCAGCCTGGCAGTCGTGCGCTGACGAGGCACAGGCTGCGGTGCTGGCGAAGCTGAATGAGGGTGTGAGAGGTTTTCATGCCTTCAACCCTAACCGCGGGAGGAAAGGATGGCAAGCAGTCGAAAAAAATTGAGAGGAATACTCGAAAAGTCGTGTTTATTGAGATTTTGTTGCGGTGAATGGCAGAGATTGTATTGATGTTTGCGCGAGGTTTGAGCGATGCGCAATTGAAGGTTGGCGATTGCAGTTCGCCCGGCGCAGCTATTCTTGAAACCTCAACCAGGCGACCAGGAGGCAGGAGTTGGCAATGAGGCGGAATAAGTGGGGCCAATGAGGCCGCCTTCGCGAGCAAGCCCGCTCCCACATTTGATCGGTGTGAACACATGTTCTGTGCATGCCGAAAATCTAATGTGGGAGCGGGCTTGCCCGCGAAGAGGCCGGTAGCCTCAACCACTATTTATGGCTGAAACGCCCCAATAAAAATCGCTGGGTCCACCCGCGCATCGTTCAGGCTGATATTCCAGTGCATATGCGGCCCGGTCGCGCGCCCTGTGGCGCCGACTTTGCCGACCACGCCACCGCGCGCCAATTGCTGGCCGACCTTCACATCGATCTTCGACATGTGACAGAACATGCTGATAAAGCCCTGGCCGTGGTCGACGAATACCGTATTGCCATTGAAGAAGTAGTTACCGATCAGGATCACCTTGCCGGCGGCCGGGGTCTTGATCGGCGTGCCGGCGGGCACTGCGAAGTCGAGGCCCGCGTGGGGATTGCGTTCTTCACCATTGAAAAAGCGGCGCACGCCGAACTTGCTAGACAGCGGCCCATTGACCGGTTTGTCCAGCAGCAGATTGCTCGGGGTGTTCGGGCTGAAGCTGCGGTAGGCCTGGATCTGCTCCGCCAGCTCACCCTCGATGCGCTTGAGATTCTCCGGGTCCGGATTGACCTGCTGGGTATTTTTCAGGGTGATGCGCTGTTCCGGGTATTTCTTGCTGCCGACAGTGAAACTCAGGTTGCGTCCGCCGCTGCTGATGGATTGGGCACCCGGCTTGACCGTCAGCGGCACGCCGACGATGGCCAGCCAGTTGTTCTGTTCCTTGACCACCAATACCGGTCTCCCCTGATAGCTGGCTTTGGGTGCCTGGGCGGAGCTGCCCAGATCCACCACCGCCACGCCACCCGGCACCGGTTTGTTCAACAGGCGGGTGATGTAACTGTCGGCGTGGGCGTTGAAGGTCAGGCACAGCAACAGCAAGGGAGCTAAAAAACGCGGCATGGATCAATCCAGTAAAGAAAGGGTGACGGGCGTCAGGTGATTGTCTTCGACCCGTACTTGCAGCTCGCCTTCACCCAATTTGGCTTTCAGGCGCTGGCCGGTGTGGGTTTGCGTGGCGCTGCGAATCGCATTGCCGCGCTCGTCCAGCAGAATGCTGTAACCACGCGCGAGGGTCGCCAAGGGGCTGACCACGTGCAGCGTCTGCATCTGACTTTGCAGTTGCAGGCGGCGAGATTTGAGCCCTTCACGCATGGCCCGGGGCAGACGCTCGGCGAGGCTGTCGAGGCGTTGGCGAAGCATCGCCAATTGTCGCCCCGGATGTTGCCCGGCGAGTCGGGTTTCCAGACGGATCAAGCGTTCGCGACGGGTATTGAGGCTGCGTTCGAACGCGCGGCGCATGCGCATGTCCAGATCGTCCAGGCGCTGCGCTTGCTGGCGCAGACGTTCGCCGGGATGGCGCAAGCGGCGGGACATGCCTTCCAGACGCAGTCGATCACGCATCAGGCGGTCGCGCATGCGCATTACCAGGCGCCGGTGCAGGCTTTCGACGCGTCGCACCAGATCGCTGGAGTCCGGCGCAAGCAGTTCGGCCGCGGCGGACGGTGTCGGGGCGCGGACGTCGGCGACAAAGTCACTGATCGACACATCGGTCTCGTGGCCGACGGCGCTGACAATCGGTGTCACGCAGGCATCCACGGCGCGGGCTACGGCTTCTTCGTTGAAACACCAGAGGTCTTCCAGCGAGCCGCCACCACGGGCCAGGATCAGCGCGTCGAAACCGCGGGCGTCCGCCAGTTTCAGCGCGCGGACAATCTGCGCGGTGGCTTCGCGGCCTTGCACGGCGGTGGGGATCAGCGTCAGTTGGATCTGCGGCGCGCGGCGGCGGAACACACTGATAATGTCGCGGATCACCGCGCCGGTGGGCGAGCTGATGATGCCGATGCGTTGCGGGTGCGCCGGCAACGGCACTTTGCGTTCGGCGCTGAACAGGCCTTCAGCGCTGAGCTTTTCCTTCAAGGCATCGAAGGCCAGGCGCAGGGCGCCATCACCGGCCGGCTCCACGGTATCGAGGATCAGTTGGTAGTCACCACGGCCTTCAAACAGCGAAACCTTGCCGCGAACCTTGACCGCCAAGCCGTCCTTCAACGCCTGGCGAACCCGCGCGGCGTTCTGTCGAAACAGCGCGCAACGCACCTGGGCGCCGCTGTCTTTGAGGGTGAAATACACATGGCCGGACGCCGGGCGGGCGAGGTTGGAGATTTCGCCTTCGACCCAGATGTTGCTGAACACGTCTTCGAGCAACACCCGCGCGCGGCCGTTGAGCTGGCTGACAGTCAGGACTTCCCGGTCCAGGCCGAGTCTTGCAAAGGGATCTTTAATCATGGGGCGCAGTTTAAAGGCATTCGGCAAACAATCTCCATGCTCCACGCAAATCCCTTTTGTGGGAGCGGGCTTGCTCGCGAAAGCGGTTTAACATTCAACATTAATGTCGACTGTCACGCCGCCTTCGCGAGCAAGCCCGCTCCCACAGGGATTTGTGCAGGTTTTGATGAAGTGCTGAACCAGCGCCGTGGGATTTTGCCGGCAGGCGAGGGCGACGGTGCTGTGGCAGTCCGGGTCGGCCAAGGGCAGAAAGTGGATATCCGGCGGCGCGATGTCCTGCATCGATTCCGGTAACAGCGCGATGCCGAACCCGGCCTGGATCAATTGCAGTTGCGTGGTTTTGCGCGACACCACTCGAGCCGCCTGAGGAAAGAATCCTTGGCGCATGCACAACTCGGCGGACAAATAGCTCAGGCCGCCGCGCTGTGGATGAGGGATGGAAATAAACGCTTCATTCTTCAACTGCGCCAGATCGATGCCTTGCGCGAACTTATCCACAGCCAATCGATGATTCGGCGGCACCGCCAGCAACAGGCGCTCGGTGTACAGCGGAACAATCTGCACCCCTTCACGCTGACGCAGCACCGGCAGGCGCAACAGGCCCACATCGAGGCGACCCTCGGCCAATTCTTCCAGTTGCGCCTCGGAGGAGAGTTTGACAATGTCCATGGACACACCGGCATGCCGATCCAGATAGTCGCTGATGCCTCGCAACAGCCGACCGCTCATGGGCACAGTGCTGGAGTGACTCAGGCGCAACACGCCCAGTTGACCGTTGCCCACCTGAGTGGCCATCTCGCTGGCCTTGGTCAGTTCGTTCAGCAGGTTTCTGGCTCGAGGCAAAAAAGCTTCACCTGCCGCCGTCAAACGGGGCTGGCGCGCGGTGCGTTCGAACAGCGGCGTTTGCAGTCGGGTTTCCATGTCCTTGATCTGCCGGCTCAGGGCGGATTGAGCAATAAATAGTCGTTCGGCTGCAGCGCTGAAGCTGCCGCTCTCGGCGATTTCCACGAAGTAACGCAATTGGCGGGTTGAAAGCACCAGGTATGCCTTTTCGAGATGGGTGGTCGACGTTGAAGATATTAGTCGCAACGCTCGGCGCTGGCTAAAGTCATCGCAGGAATAAAAGGAAGCCGTGTCGATGAATGTGCTGGAGTTGTTGAACCAATGGCCGTGGGGTGCGGTGGATTGGCTGGTGATCGGGTTGGGCGTTGCCCTGGCCTACATCGTGTTCGGTATCGCCGGTTTTGGCACCGCGCTGGTGGCTGGGCCGATTCTGATCCTGTTCATACCGCTGTCGAAAATCGTGCCGCTGCTGGTGTTGCTGGATTTCGTCGCGGCGTTCGGCAATCTGCTGCCCTCGCGACGGGATGTGGCGAGGCCCGAATTGCTCCGACTGCTACCGTGCATGGCGGTGGGCTGCACGTTGGGGGTTATTTTCCTGCTGAACCTGAAGTCCGATGTTTTGCTGCTGTTGATGGGGCTGTTTATCAGCACCTATGCGATTTACAGCCTGTGGATTAAAACCCGTCCGGCGCAATTGTCCGCCGGGTGGGCGGTGCCGATGGGCACCGTGGGCGGGATGTTCGGGGCGCTGTTTGGCAGTGGCGGCTTCTTATATGCAATCTATCTGAACAGTCGCTTGTCCAAGGATGCGGCCCGGGCAACCCAGAGTGCCCTGATCAGTTGCAGCACTGTGGTGCGTTTGAGTCTGTTTGCCATCGCCGGTGTGTATGCCGAGCTACCCTTGTTGGTATTGGCGCTGTGTTTGTTGCCGGCGATGGCGCTGGGGTTGTGGATCGGCCGGCGGTTGACCATGAAATTGTCCCGCGAAGCATTCGTGCGGCTGGTGACCTGGCTGGTACTGGCAAGCGGGATTGCCTTGATCGGGCGCTATTTGAGTACTTGACCGGATTTCGTCAGGGATTAAGCTGCCGGCCGCAAATCCTGTGGAAGCGAGCCTGCTCGCGATGGCGGTGGGTCAGGCAACAACAATGTTGGCTGCAATGGCCTCATCGCGAGCAGGCTCGCTCCCACAAGGGTGGATCATTCAGCATTTGTAGGCTTGCACCATGAATTCCCAAAGCATCATCGTCCCGAAAATCTCCACCCTGCCGGTACACGAACCCCGGGCCCGGGCGGTCGTGCGTTGGCTGGTGCGCAAGAACATCATTAAAGAAGAGCTGACCACCTGTGGTCGCACCGGCAATCGCATGGCCCACGCCATCGCCGACGGAGCCCGCGCCGTGGTCCTGCACCCTGACGCGCTGCCGTTCGGCGAGCCGGTCAATGGCCTGGAAATCATCACCAAACGCTGCATCTACACACCGGCCAAAGGGTTTCTCGAAGAGGCCGGCTGCGCCGAGTGCCGCAAGGAGATCGGCGAAGCATTGTTCGAAAGCCTGGAAGAGTGGATGCCGGGGCGCACCGATAACTTCACGTGTCCTGAATGCGGGCATGAAGATGACATCAACGGGTTTCTGTTCTTGCAGGAATGCGGCTTTTCCAACCTGGGTTTCATCTTCAACAACTGGCTCGAGGCCGGGTTCAAGCAAAGCTTCATCGACGAATTTGCCGATTGGCTGGATCAGCCTGTGAGTTGGGTCAAAGTCGAACTCTGAACGCGGGCGCCTTTGTAGGAGCTGCCGAAGGCTGCGATCTTTTGCTCTTGTTTTTGAAAGTCAAAGTCAAAAGATCGCAGCCTTCGGCAGCTCCTACAGAGGCTTTGTTTCTCCGTATGTCAGTAATGCCAATAATAGACAGAGTTTTACATTGAACCCGAGGGGGTGTCTGACTATAATGGCGCGCTTCCATTTTCCCGCTCGGGAGCCCCCGCGATGCTGCGTATCAGCCAAGAAGCTCTGACCTTCGACGACATTCTTTTAGTGCCCGGTTATTCCGAGGTTCTTCCTAACGAAGTCAGTCTCAAGACCCGCCTTACCCGTGGCATCGAGCTGAATATTCCACTGGTTTCTGCTGCCATGGACACCGTTACTGAAGCCCGCTTGGCAATTGCCATGGCTCAGGAAGGTGGCATCGGCATCATCCACAAGAACATGACCATCGAGCAGCAAGCTGCCGAAGTGCGTAAGGTCAAGCGCTACGAGGCCGGCGTGGTCAAGGACCCGATCACCATCGAGGCTGACGCCACGGTTCGTGAACTGTTCGAACTCACCCGCCTGCACAACATCTCCGGCGTACCGGTACTGCACGATGGCGACCTGGTCGGCATCGTCACTTCCCGTGACGTGCGTTTCGAAAACCGCATGGACGCCTCCGTCCGTGAAGTGATGACGCCTAAAGAGCGTCTGGTCACGGTCAAGGAAGGCGCCAACAAGAACGATGTGCGCGAACTGCTGCACAAGCACCGTATTGAACGCGTGCTGATCGTCGACGACAAATTCGCCCTCAAAGGCATGATGACCGTCAACGACATCGAAAAAGCCAAGGCTTACCCGCTGGCCAGCAAGGACGATCAAGGTCGTCTGCGCGTTGGCGCTGCAGTCGGTACCGGTAAAGACACCGGTGACCGCGTAGCTGCCCTGGTTCACGCTGGCGTTGACGTGGTAGTGGTCGACACTGCTCACGGTCACTCCAAGGGCGTGATCGACCGCGTTCGCTGGGTCAAGCAGAACTTCCCTGAAGTGCAGGTCATCGGCGGCAACATCGCCACCGGCGCTGCCGCCAAGGCCCTGGCCGAAGCCGGCGCTGACGCAGTCAAGGTCGGTATCGGCCCTGGCTCGATCTGCACCACCCGCATCGTCGCCGGTGTCGGCGTCCCGCAAATCAGTGCCATCGCCAACGTCGCCGCTGCCCTCGAAGGCACTGGCGTTCCGTTGATCGCCGACGGCGGCATCCGGTTCTCCGGTGACCTGTCCAAGGCCATCGTTGCCGGTGCTTCCTGCGTGATGATGGGCTCGATGTTCGCCGGTACCGAAGAAGCGCCAGGCGAGATCGAACTGTTCCAGGGCCGTTCGTACAAGGCTTACCGTGGTATGGGTTCGCTGGGCGCCATGTCCCAGGCTCAAGGTTCCTCCGACCGTTACTTCCAGGACTCCTCGGCAGGCGCCGAGAAACTGGTTCCGGAAGGCATCGAAGGGCGTGTTCCGTACAAGGGCACCCTGAGCGCCATCATCCATCAACTGATGGGCGGCCTGCGTTCTTCCATGGGCTACACCGGTAGCGCCGATATCGAAGAAATGCGCACCAAGCCTGAGTTCGTGCGGATCACCGGCGCTGGCATGGCCGAGTCCCACGTTCACGACGTGCAAATCACCAAAGAAGCGCCAAACTACCGCGTAGGTTGAGGCTTCCAGCAATAAGTTAAGTAACCGGGGCTGTTTTCAGCCCCGAGTTGTTTCTGATTCTCTTCACCGAACTGCATAGACGAGACTGACCACATGGCCCTCGACATTCACGCCCACCGCATCCTGATCCTCGACTTCGGTTCCCAGTACACCCAGCTGATTGCCCGCCGCGTGCGTGAAATCGGCGTGTACTGCGAACTGCATCCGTTCGACATGGACGACGAAGCGATTCGCGAATTCGCTCCAAAAGGCGTCATTCTCGCCGGCGGCCCCGAGTCCGTGCACGTAGCCGACAGCCCGCGCTGCCCGCAAGCGGTGTTTGACCTGGGCGTACCGGTCTTCGGTATCTGCTACGGCATGCAAACCATGGCTGAACAGCTGGGTGGCAAGGTCGAAGGTTCCGAGCTGCGTGAGTTCGGTTATGCCCGCGTTGACGTGGTCGGCAAGAGCCGTCTGCTCGATGGCATCGAAGACCATATCGACGCCGATGGCCTGTTCGGCCTCGACGTGTGGATGAGCCACGGTGACAAGGTCACCAAGATGCCGGAAGACTTCCACATCCTGGCCAGCACCCCGAGCTGCCCGATTGCCGGCATGTTCAACGATGCTCGCGGCTACTACGGCGTGCAATTCCACCCGGAAGTGACCCACACCAAGCAGGGCGGTCGCATCCTCTCGCGCTTCATCCTCGACATCTGCGGCTGCGAAGCCCTGTGGACACCTTCGAAGATTGCTGAAGATGCTATCGCCCAGGTCCGCGCCCAGGTTGGCACCGACAACGTATTGCTCGGCCTGTCCGGCGGCGTTGACTCCTCGGTGGTTGCCGCGCTGCTGCACAAGGCTATCGGCGACCAATTGACCTGCGTCTTCGTCGACAACGGCCTGCTGCGCCTGCACGAAGGCGAGCAAGTGATGGCCATGTTCGCCGAGAACATGGGCGTCAAGGTGATTCGCGCCAACGCTGAAGACCAGTTCCTCGACAATCTGGCAGGCGAAAGCGACCCAGAGAAGAAGCGCAAGATCATCGGCCGTACCTTCATCGACGTGTTTGATGCCCAGTCCAACAAACTGGATAACATCAAGTACCTCGCCCAAGGCACCATTTACCCGGACGTGATCGAGTCGGCTGGCGCCAAAAGCGGCAAGGCTCACGTGATCAAGTCGCACCACAACGTGGGCGGCCTGCCGGAAGAAATGAACCTCAAGCTGGTTGAACCCCTGCGCGAGCTGTTCAAGGACGAAGTCCGTCGTCTGGGCCTGGAACTGGGCCTGCCGTACGACATGGTCTACCGTCACCCGTTCCCGGGCCCGGGCCTGGGTGTGCGGATCCTCGGTGAAGTGAAGAAGGAATACGCCGACCTGCTGCGTCGCGCCGACCACATCTTCATCGAAGAACTGCGCAAAGCTGACTGGTACCACAAGGTCAGCCAGGCATTCGTGGTGTTCCAGCCGGTGAAATCGGTGGGCGTGGTGGGCGATGGCCGTCGTTACGCCTGGGTCGTGGCCCTGCGTGCCGTGGAAACCATCGACTTCATGACCGCACGTTGGGCGCATCTGCCTTACGAACTGCTGGAAACTGTTTCCGGCCGGATCATCAATGAAATCGAAGGCATCTCCCGCGTCACTTACGACGTGTCGAGCAAGCCGCCGGCGACGATTGAGTGGGAGTGATGCCCCCGGCCTCAGGGCCGATCGGCTGAAACAAAAAACGCCTGGTGCTTATGTACCAGGCGTTTTTTTTTGAGTTTTTCATAGTGCTCTGGAGCGAACAGCCACTCAGTCATGCTGACTGGATTTTTGTTTTTGGTTGGAAAGCACCGAAGCAAGAGCCGTTGTTCTCAATAGATCGCAAAGGCTGGCGTAGGTGTTAGAGAAACTGTGATCGAATCAAATCCGTATCGAACGGCGTTATCCCTTGCTTAGGTGCAAACACCGCCTGTGCCTGCTGCGGCGAAGCCACTCGTTCCAAATGCTTATCCGCCCGCGTGGTCGTTGCCACCGTGCGCGGCGATGAACATGGCGACGGCCGACCGGCAATAGGATTCGATTTCGTTGTCGTCCTCTGCTCTCGCCTCATCGAAGCGCGCGATAATCAGGAGATCGGATCCTTTGAAAAGTGCGGCAAACAAGCGGGCGGACTGGAGAGGATCGGGCACGTTCAGAACCGCCTTCGCGTGCAACTGACGCAACAGGGCCTCGATTTGGGCGATGACATAGGCGGGGCCAGCTTCGTATTGGCGCTTGCTTAACGACTTTTGATTCGTCTTGTCGGCCATGATCATGGCTTCGACACTACGGACGTCCGGGCTCAACAGCGTGCGAAGCAGGGTTGATCCCACCGCCATGAGCTGATCTTCGGCCGAACCGTCGAAGCCTTCAAAAAGGGCCTGTGGTGCAAACTGCTGGCAGTGGGCCGCGATGGCCGCGCTGAACAGCGCCTCCTTGTTCTCGAAGTGCCTATAGATGCTTAGCTTGGATATCTTCGCCCGCTGGGCGACCTTGTCCATGGTCGTCGCTTGAAAACCCAATTCCACAAAAAGTTCGCACGCGGCGTCGACTATCGTTTGGCCAAGCGCCTCGTTGGCGGGGCGGCCGCGCCGGGCCTGGTTGTTTTCGGTCATAAAAATTCCAGTACTTGACAGTGTTCTAATTCTTGAATTAGGGTACTTCAAAGTATCTTAAAAGTGCAAGCCAATCTCCCTTCATCTATAACACGGAGCCTATCACCATGAATGACGTCATCATCATCGGCGGCAGCTTTGCCGGTCTTGCCGCAGCCCTGCAGCTCGGCCGTGCCCGCCGAAAGGTCACCGTTCTCGATACCGGCCTGCCGCGCAATCGCTTCGCCGACCACTCGCATGGCCTGCTCGGCCACGACCACAAGCCACCGCTGGAGATCCTGGCCGAGGCGCGGCAGCAGCTGGCGCGCTATCCCACGGTCAGGCTGGTCACTGCCCGGGCCGAGAGCATCTCCGGCGCCATCGACGATTTCTCCGTCCTCACTGGCGATGGCGAAAGCCTCAGGGCGCGCCGCCTGATCCTGAGCTATGGCGTCGCCGACCAGATGCCTGAGGTTCCCGGCTTTGCCGAAGGCTGGGGCAGCTCCATCGTGCCCTGCCCCTATTGCGACGGCTTTGAAGTTGCCGGCCGGCATTGGGGCCTCGTCTGGTCCGGCCCGCCGTCGCACAACTACGTCAGGCTGTACCACGACTGGACCGACACATTGACGGTCTTCGCCAATGGTCACGACATTCCACCCGACATCCGGGCCGATCTGGCGCGCCGCGGCATCCTTGTCGTCGATGGCCGTATCACCGAAATCGACCATGACGAGAGCCATAACGCCACCGTCAGGCTCGACGCCGGCCCCCCTGTCGCGGTCGACATTCTGTTCGCGCATCCGCGCAACAAGCCATCCGCGCGCCTGCATGAATCGCTGGGCCTCGCCACGGTCAATACGCCCCAGGGCATCGCCCTCAAAGTCGACGAGCGCCGCGAAACCAGCATGCCCGGCGTTTATGCCGCGGGCGACCTCGCCAATCCCCTCATGCCCTCGGTCACCACGGCATCATGGCAAGGCGCGACGGCGGGTATCTCCGCCCAGCAGTCGATGCTGGTTTGAGAGCACAGATTCCCTTCTCCGGTTGCGTCGTCGCTTTCGAAGAGGTTGGCGTAGATCGGCGCGGTGAAGGACGGATCGTCGAGTTTGACGCAATGGTAGGAGCGGTTGTCCTTCGAGGTCCGGCGCCAGGCGGCACCGATCTCGGTCTGGTGCCTTATCGCTGCTGGAGGCGGGTTTAGAACGAATCAAAACGAGGAGATGTCATGACAGAGCAAAATGCCTATCAGGTCGCCGACTGGAATGGCCAAAGCGGAAAGTACTGGGTCGCCAACCAGGCCCGGCTCGACGCCATGTTTGCGGTGTTCGGCCAGGCCGCGATCAAAGCCGCCGCGCCCACGACGGGTGAGCGCGTGCTGGACGTCGGCTGCGGCGCGGGGGCGTCGAGTCTGGCTCTGGCCGCCCGCGTCGGCGCGGGCGGCCATGTGCTGGGCGTGGACATATCCGAACCGCTGATCGGCCGAGCGTGCGCGCTTGCGCCACAGGATACGCCGGCCCGGTTCCGGGTAGCCGACGCCAGCAGCGCCGAGCTGCCCGAGAGCGCGTTCGACATTCTGTTCTCGCGTTTCGGAGTGATGTTCTTCGACGATCCGACAGGGGCGTTCGCCCATATGCGACGCGCGCTCCGGCCGGGCGGGCGGGTCGCTTTCGTCTGCTGGCGCGGCGTGGCCGAGAACGATTGGGTGCGCCTGCCGATGGGCGCGATCAAGGGCATCGTCCCGCCGACCGCACCGCCCGATCCCGAAGCACCCGGCCCATTCTCGTTCGGCGATCGGGGGCGCGTGGCACGCATCCTGACAGCGGCCGGCTTCACCGATATCGCTATCGAGCCCTTCGATGCTTCCATCCCGTTCGGCGAGGGCGGGACGCGGGACGCGGCGATCGACGACGCGGTGAAGATGGCGTTCGAGGGCGGCCCGCTGTCGCTTGTGCTCGCTGATCAGCCCGACGACATCCGCGCCCACGCCTGGGCCGCGGTTCGTGCCGCCTTCGCGGGCCTCCCCGGCGAGCGGTCGGTGATGATCGACGGCGCGGCGTGGATCGTCATGGCACGCAATCCGGCAAGCTGACAGGGATTAATAGGGGAGATGCCCCCGCTCGGAAGCTTGTCACGCCGACGGACATGAAGGACAAGTCGACCTTCCGCTATTTCCATTCTGTGGCCACTGCCCGCGTCGATCATGCAGCGTCGAAGGACAAGGAGATCGCCCAAAATGTGTTGCGTCAGCTCGATGCATTACCTCCTTGCGCGGATACGGCATTGCACGCCTACTGCAAAGGGCACAATGGCAGGCAGGAGCAGGTGGGAAATTTCGAGCGATCTCGACTGTAACTGATCGTCCCTAACACCTGAAGGCCCCGTGAACGCGAGTTCACGGGGCCTTTTGCGTTTCAGCGCCGCGCCACATCCGAAAAGTAGAACTTATCCAGCGTATGCCGCGACTCGGTGTACTCGAACTGCCTGCCATCCTGCAAAAACGTCTGGTTACTGACCACAATCACATGGCTCTGGCCGTCGAGATCCAGGTGTTGCTGGTCGTCCTTGCTGCGGGGCACCGCTTCGATGGTGCGCTGGGCATAGGCGATTTGCAGTTGCAGGGTCTGTTCGATGAAGGCGTAGATCGATTGCTCGGCGATGTCGCGAGACAAACCGGGAATCACGTCGCTGACGAAGTGGTTGATGTCGAGGATCACCCGTTTTCCATCGATCCGCCGCACGCGTTTGATCCGCGTGATCAGGCTGCCTTCTTCGGCCTTGATGTGTTCGAGCAGTGGGCCTTCGAGGGGGATCTGGGTGAATTCGACCACCTCGGTGCTGACGTCATTGCCCAGTCGCGGGTAGGTTTCCTGGAAGCTGACGATACCGCCGAGCTGGAATTCGATCGGGTTAGTCGACAGCACGAAGGTGCCTTTGCCGTGGACTTTCTGGGCGAAGCCGCGCTCCTGCAATTGCTCGATGGCCTTGCGCACGGTGCCGCGGCTGGCCTGATAGCTGTCCATCAGTTCGGTTTCGGACGGCAAGCGGGCGCCGCGTTCCAGACGTTCGGTCGTAATGCTGGCAAGCAGATCGCTGTAGATCTGGTTGTATTTACTCATGGGGATGGCTCTGTGCCGTGCTGTGCTCAAGGTTTTGAACCTTAAGGGCAGGGTAGGGGTTTGTCCATGGCGTAGATGATGTGTAGCAGCTGCCGAACGCAGCCTCGCAAGCTCGCAAGCTCGCAAGCTCGACAGCTGCTACGGCCGAACGCGGCCTTTGGCAACTGCTACAAAGGTGAGTTTTTTCGGTGGGGGAATGTGCCGTTTGTCAGGTGGTGGATAAACAAAACCAAACTCGTCTGTACGAGTTGTTGCAATAACTCGTACAGACGAGTACTTTTCGCTTCGGCGTGCTGCCAATAACAAAAAACTACAGTGGAAGAACAAGCATGAGCCACGACTATCCGAACATTGCCTCTGAGCTGCTGCACAGCCTCGGCGGCAGCGATAACCTCGAGCAGGCCGCGCATTGCGTCACACGGCTGCGCCTGGCCCTCAAGGACCCGAGCCTGGTCAATAGCGCCACGCTGAACCAGATCGATCTGGTCAAAGGTTCGTTCTTTACCGGTGGCCTGTTCCAGGTGGTCATCGGCCCCGGCGAAGTGGAAAAGGTCTACGCCGAGCTACGCCGGCAAACCGGCCTCGCCGCCTCGACCATCGCCGACGTCAAACAGAAAAGCGCCGACAAGATCCACCCCATGCAGCGATTGGTGCGGGTGTTTTCCGACGTGTTCATGCCGATCCTTCCGGCGCTGATCATTGCCGGCCTGCTGATGGGCATCAACAACCTGATTGGCGCCAAGGGCATGTTCATCGAGGGCAAGACCCTGCTGGACGCCTACCCCAAGCTTGACGGGCTCTGGAGCCTGATCAACCTGATGGCCAACACCTCGTTCGTGTTTCTTCCGGCACTGGTGGGCTGGTCGGCGGCCAAGCGTTTTGGCGGCAGCGAAATCCTTGGCATCGTGCTCGGCCTGATGCTGGTGCACCCGGATCTGCTCAATGCCTGGAACTACGGCAAAGCGGTGGCTGGGCTTGAGGGGCAGAGCCTGCCGTACTTCGACATCCTGGGTATGTTTCAGATCGAGAAGGTCGGTTATCAGGGGCAAATCCTGCCGATCCTGATGGCGGCCTATGTGATGAGCGTCATCGAAAAATGGCTGCGGGCGCGAGTGCCTAATGCGGTGCAATTGCTAGTAGTGCCGATCACCACCATCGTCGTCACCGGTGTGCTGGCGCTGGCGGTGATTGGTCCGGTGACCCGCCATCTGGGGATTCTCATCACCGAAGGTGTGGTGACCCTGTTCGACCTGGCGCCCATGGTCGGCGGCGCTATTTTCGGCCTGCTCTACGCACCGCTGGTAATCACCGGCATGCACCACATGTTTCTCGCGGTCGATTTACAACTGATCTCCACCCAGGGCGGCACCTTCATCTGGCCGATGATCGTCATGTCCAACCTCGCCCAGGGTAGTGCGGCACTGGCGGTGTTCTACATGACCCGCAGTGTGCGGGACAAAAGCATGGCCTCGACCTCGGCGATTTCTGCCTACTTCGGCATCACTGAACCGGCCATGTTCGGGGTCAACCTGCGCTACAAATTTCCGTTCTATGCGGCCTTGATCGGCTCGGCGCTGGGCAGCATTTTCCTGTCGCTGAACAAGGTCCAGGCTTCGGCGATCGGCGTTGGCGGGCTGCCCGGTTTCATCTCGATCATCCCCCAGTTCATTCCGATGTTCGTGGTCGGGATGGTGATTGCCATGGTCGTGCCGTTTGTTCTGACCTGCGGGTTGAGCATGAGGATTGTCCGGCCTGGGTATCGGGTTGCCTGACAGATCGCATTCGCGAGCAAGCCCGCTCCCACAGTTGACCGCATCCCAATGTGGGCGCGGGCTTGCCCGCGAAGAGGCCCCCAAGGCCAGTACAAAACTTACTGAAGGAATCCCGCCATGCAAGACTGGCAACGTTCGGTGATCTACCAGATCTACCCGAAGAGTTTTCACAGCCACGCCGGCAACCCCACGGGGGATTTGCTCGGCGTCGTGGCCAAGCTCGATTACCTGCACTGGCTGGGTGTCGATTGCCTGTGGATCACGCCGTTCCTGCGTTCGCCCCAGCGCGACAACGGTTATGACATCAGCGATTACTACGCCATCGATCCAAGCTACGGGACCATGGCCGACTGCGAGTTGCTGATCGCCGAGGCCGGCAAGCGCGGGATCAAATTGATGCTCGACATCGTGGTCAATCACACCTCGATCGAACACACCTGGTTCCAGCAGGCCCGCAGCAGCCTCGACAACCCTTACCGCGATTTCTACATCTGGCGCGACCAGCCGAACAATTGGGAATCCAAATTCGGCGGTTCGGCCTGGGAGTACGAGGCCCAGACCGGTCAGTATTACCTGCACCTGTTCGACCACACGCAGGCCGACCTGAACTGGGACAACCCCCAGGTGCGTGCCGAAGTGTTCAAGATGATGCGTTTCTGGCGCGACAAAGGCGTGGGCGGTTTCCGTCTGGACGTGATCAACCTGATTTCCAAACCGGCGGATTTCCCCGAGGACAACAGCGACGGTCGGCGCTTCTACACCGACGGCCCGAACGTCCACGAATACCTGCAGCAGATGCACCGCGAAGTGTTCGAAGGCCATGACCTGATCAACGTCGGCGAGATGTCGTCCACCAGTCTGGAGCATTGCATTCGCTATTCGCGGCCGGAGTCGAAAGAGCTGTCGATGACTTTCAATTTCCATCACTTGAAAGTTGATTACCCGAACCTGCAGAAGTGGGTTCGCGCCGATTTCGACTTCCTCGCACTCAAGCGCATCCTCGCCGATTGGCAGACCGGCATGCAGGCTGGCGGCGGCTGGAACGCGCTGTTCTGGTGTAACCACGACCAGCCGCGGGTGGTCTCGCGTTTTGGCCATGACGGTGAACATCGGGTGGTGTCGGCGAAGATGCTCGGCACGGCGCTGCATTTCCTGCAGGGCACGCCGTTCGTGTATCAAGGCGAAGAACTGGGCATGACCAATCCGGGGTTCGATCACATCGATCAGTACCGCGACGTCGAAACCCTGAACATCTTCCGGCTCAAGCGCGAGGCAGGTAGCAGCGATGCCGACAACATGGCGGCGATCATGCAGAAGTCCCGGGATAACGGTCGCACGCCGATGCACTGGAACGCCGAGCCGAACGCTGGTTTCAGCGCGGTCGAACCCTGGATCGGCGTGCCGGCCAACGCAGCGCAAATCAACGTCGCCCACCAACTCAACGACCCGGATTCGGTGCTGCATCACTACCGTCAGTTGATTGCGCTGCGTCGCAGTGAAACGTTGATGTCCGACGGCGTGTACCGGCAGTTAATGCCTGAGCACACACAAATCTGGGCGTATGTGCGTGAAGGCCATGGCGAGCGTTTGCTGGTGCTGAACAACTTCTATGGCGCGCCGTGCGAAGTCGAGTTGCCGCCAGAAGTGATCAACGAATCGATGGTGCAATCTCTGGTCATCAGCAACTACCCGGACTGCCCGCCGCGCAATCGGCAGGTGTTTTTACGGCCCTATGAGTCGTTCGTTCTGCGCCTGACTGACCACTAAAAAACACTAATTCAAAAAACACGCAGAACGCTGCGCGGGGGAGTTTTGCGCGCCGATTTTGCTGCATCACACAATAAAAATAATGAGGTGGTTCTTGAAAACAACAATAAATCGCAGCCTTGTAGCGGCGGGCGTGTACCTGGCATTACCGTTATCGGCCCATGCGCTGGAGTTCGCCGGCTATGTGCGTAGCGGTGTCGGCACTTCGGTCAACAGCAGTTCGCAATCATGTTTTCAATTGCCGGGTGCGCAGTCGAAATACCGCCTCGGCAACGAATGCGAACAGTATGCGGAGCTGGAGTTGCGTCAGGACTTGTTCACCCTCGACGACGGCTCGGTGCTCAGTGTCGACGGCATGGCCTCGCTGTATAACCAGTACGACCGCAGCCTGACGTTCAACGGCGACAACGGCTCGGTGCGCATGCCGCAGTTGTATGCGCAATGGTCGAACATGCCCAGCCTCAACGGCGGTTCGCTGTGGGCCGGTCGGCGTTACTACAAACGCAACGATATCCACATTTCCGACTTCTACTACTGGAACCAGAGCGCCACCGGTGGCGGTATCGAAGATGTGCTGATCGGCGATCTGAAATACAGCTACGCCTTCTCGCGCAAAGACAACCTGTACCAGAAGGACTACATCAACCGTCACGATTTCAACGTCGCCGGCTTCAACACCAACCCTGGCGGTGAGCTGGAGTTCGGCTTGAGCTACATCGACAAACCCGACAGCCGCGACGCTCACCACGGTTGGGCGATTACCACCCAGCATGTGCAGAAAGACTTTCTGGGTGGCAAGAATAAACTGGCCTTTCAGTACGGCGAAGGCCCCGGTACCGGGTTGGGCTATACCGGTAACGTGAGGCTGGACGACAGCAGTAAAAGCTATCGCGTGGTGGAGTTCTTCGACTGGCAAGTGACGCCGCGATTTGGTGGGCAGGTTGAAGCGGTCTACCAGAAGGACATTCGTCCGGACGGCGCCGACCAGAACTGGATTTCTCTCGGGATTCGTCCGGCCTATGCGATCACCGAGCAGTTCAAACTGGTGACCGAACTGGGCCACGATCAGGTTGAAGCCACGGGCGGGACGCGCAAGCTGAGCAAGTTCACCTTCGCCCCGACCTGGTCGCCCAAGGGCCCGGAATTCTGGGCGCGCCCCGAGGTGCGTCTGTATTACACCTATGCCAGCTGGAACGAGGCGGCTAAACGGGCGGCCAATGAACTGGCTGCGGGTTCGGCGTTGTCCGACACCGGCGCCTTCGGCACGGCGCGACACGGTTCGAACGTCGGATTGCAGGTCGAGTATTGGTGGAAATAAGCGATGCTGTCGGAGCCTCGCGCTCCATCAGCACTTCAAAGAACAAAACAGCAGGTGACGTCATGGCCACACCCCAACAATTGCAACTGCTGGCACCCTTGTCCGGCGTGCTGATGCCGCTGGATCAGGTGCCCGATCAGGTGTTTTCCAGTCGCGTGATCGGCGACGGTCTGTGTATCGATCCGACTTCGCAAACCTTATGCGCACCGCTGGCCGGCGTGATCAGCAATGTGCAGGTCAGTGGGCATGCCGTCAGCATCACCGACGACAATGGCGTACAGGTGCTGATGCACATCGGTCTCGATACCGTGAACCTGGCTGGAAAGGGTTTCACCCGATTGGTGGAGGAAGGTCAGCGGGTAATAGTGGGGCAGGCACTGATCGAGTTCGATGCCGATTACATTGCCTTGAACGCCCGCAGTTTGTTGACCTTGATGCTGGTGGTCAGCGGCGAGCCGTTCACCTGGCTGGCGCCCGAAACGGGTGTGGTGGAAAGTGGTCAGCCGCTGCTGAGGCTGCGTCCATCCGAAGTGGCAGCCGATGAGGGGATTGCGCAGGAGGGCGAAGCGCTGTTTTCCAAACCGGTGACGCTGCCCAACACCAACGGTTTGCATGCTCGCCCCGCAGCAGTGTTTGCCCAGGCGGCGAAAGGCTTTGCGGCGAGCATTTGCCTGCATAAACAGCAGGACAGCGCGAACGCCAAATCCCTGGTGGCGATCATGGCGTTGCAGACCGCCCATGGTGACGTCCTGCAGGTCAGCGCGGCGGGCGCGGATGCCGAAGTGGCAATCAAGACGCTGGCCGAGTTGCTGGCCGCCGGTTGTGGAGAAGCCGTAACGGTGATGGCAGAGGTTGAGACAGTTGCCGCGCAGGCCTCATCGCTAACGGTGCTGCGCGGCGTCTGTGCATCGCCGGGGTCGGCGTTTGGCCAGGTGGTGCAGATTGCCGAGCAGAGCCTTGAGGTCAGTGAATCAGGCGTCAGCCCTCAGGTTGAGCGCGAACACCTGTCCCGAGCGCTGGCCAAGGCGGTTCTGGCCTTGCAGCAGTTGCGAGACAAGGCCACGGGTGACGCCCAGGCAGACATCTTCAAGGCTCATCAGGAACTGCTCGAAGACCCTGGCCTGCTGGATCAGGCACTGGCACTGATCGATGCAGGCAAAAGCGCCGGTTTCGCCTGGCGTGCGGCCACCGAGTCGACGGCCACCTTGTTCAAAAAACTGGGCAATGCCTTGCTGGCCGAACGGGCAGCGGATTTGGCCGACGTCGGTCAACGGGTACTCAAGCTGATTCTCGGCGTAGAAGATCGTGCAATGGAGTTGCCGGACGGGGCGATTCTGATTGCCGAGCAACTGACGCCCTCCCAAACGGCTGGCCTGGATACGCGCAAGGTGCTCGGGTTCGCCACGGTCGGTGGTGGCGCCACCAGCCACGTGGCGATTCTCGCGCGGGCCTTCGGTTTGCCGGCGATCTGCGGCTTGCCGGTTCAGGTGCTGACACTGATCAATGGCACCCGGGTGTTGCTCGATGCCGACAAGGGCGAACTGCAGCTCGATCCCGAGCTGGCTGCCATTGAGCAGTTGCAAGCCAATCGTCAGCTGCAAAAGAAACGCCAACAATACGAGCTGGAAAATGCAGGACTGGCCGCCTGTACCCGCGATGGGCATCATGTTGAAATCACCGCCAATATCGCGTCCCTGGCCGAAGCCGAACAGGCCATGGCGCTGGGGGGCGAGGGCGTCGGTCTATTGCGTTCGGAGTTTCTTTATCTGGATCGCAACCACGCGCCAAGCCATGACGAACAGGCATCCATCTACAGCGCCATTGCCCGCGCATTGGGGCCAGCGCGTAACCTGGTAGTGCGCACCCTGGATGTCGGCGGTGACAAACCCTTGGCCTATGTGCCGATGGAGCGCGAAACCAACCCGTTCCTGGGCATGCGCGGGATTCGTTTGTGCCTGGAGCGTCCGCAACTGTTGCGTGATCAGTTCAAGGCGATCCTGAGCAGCGCCGGGCTGGCTCGCCTGCACATCATGCTGCCGATGGTCACGCAATTGTCGGAACTGCGGCTGGCTCGCCAACTGCTGGAAGAAGAAGCGCTGGCATTGGGCCTGACTGAACTGCCGAAACTGGGGATCATGATCGAAGTACCCGCTGCGGCGCTGATGGCTGACCTGTTTGCGTCCGAAGTGGATTTCTTCTCCATCGGCACCAACGACCTGACCCAGTACACCCTGGCCATGGACCGTGATCACCCACGGCTGGCCAGTCAGGCTGACAGTTTTCATCCCTCGGTATTGCGCTTGATCGTTACCACCGTGAAAGCCGCCCATGCCCATGGCAAATGGGTCGGAGTATGCGGCGCACTGGCTTCGGAAAAACTGGCGGTGCCGTTGTTGCTGGGGCTTGGGGTGGATGAGTTGTCGGTGAGCGTGCCGTTGATTCCGGCGATCAAAGCGGCGGTTCGCGAAGTGGATTTGCTGGACTGCCAAGCCATCGCCCAGCAAGTGCTGGGGCTGGAAAGTGCCGAGCAAGTGCGCGAGGCATTGCGGCTGCACCACGAGGCAACGGTCGATACTTCACTGGTTCTGGAGAACTGAGCATGTTCGAGAAAATGCAGCGGGCGTTCTGGAAAGCGTTGACCCCGGACCTGGTGGTGGATGAGCCGAAAGAGGAGGCTCAGCCGGTTGGCGGTTTGGCCGCAAATATCGTCGCCGGGCTTGGCGGAATGGATAACCTCAAGTCGCAACAGCCGGTGGCGCTGACCCGGGTGCGGGTGGAATTGCGGGATGTGGCGCGGATGGATCGGCAGGCTTTGGCGGCGGCGGGGGTGCCAGGGGTGATGATGCTGGAGGATGGGGTTGTTCATCTGATCACTGGTCTCCAAGCGTAACCGACCGTGGCGAGGGACTGCCTGTGGCGAGGGAGCTTGCTCCCGTTGGGCTGCTGAGCGGTCAAACTCTGCACGGTGCTCGTTCCCACGCTCCGCGTAGGAATGCCTCAAGGGACGCTCCGCGTTCCAGCCACACCGCCACTGTCGAGCCAGACACCGATGTGACGCAGAGCGTCACGGGCTGCATTCCCACGCAGAGCGTGGGAACGATCATTCAGCAACGTTAGTCCGAAGGCCGAGCCCGCAAACGCCGCCCAATCACATCCAGCACATCACACCCATCGCGCAACGGAATGGCGCAGAGCAAGGCAAAGTCACTGAAAATGAAGGATTCGCACTCGACCGAACCGCGCATCGACATGTTCTCAAGCACCTGCGTCACCGCGCGAATTCGATAGTTGGCAGCGTCATACAAAACATCGAGCGGCGCGTGGGTATCGACGAACAGGGTCGGCATGTCGGTGCAGTTGCTGGTGAGCGCCATGAAGCGGCTTTTGGGGTGGGGCATTGGTTTTTCGTCGGGTGGGTCTGGCGTTAGCGTCGTCATTTGTAATTTCCATGAGTATGCATATGAGCTGCCAACGCACCCTCCTACAGGTTTGGGTGGCAGCCATGCGCAGGAGTAGGAGTACCGAGCACTCATGAACCTCGGCCACGCCGAAGCGTGTCCCGCGCATAGCCGCCGCGAACGATCTTACGGACACGAATTAAGCGCCGCAATCAAACGACAAAGCTGTTGCACCATGAGAGAGGGCTCCTACACCCTGCCACTGCATTCGCAGTGACAGCCAAAGACTATCGATGGAACGCATTTCACACCAGTTCATGGAATCCGCTACGACTTGAAGGAAACTTCCGATGACCTTGCCCAGAAATTTCGCCGACTGTAAGACCGCCTTCGCGGGCCTCGCTCCTATGGAATCGAGGCAGACCGCTAAATATGGGAAGATCCTGTAGGCAGAAAATCGGGCGCGGGGACTTTGCGGGGGATGGATCAGGAAAGAAGTCGGGAAAGGTTGAAATGGATGTAGGGCGATTCGCTGATTGGCGGCGACTAAGTCATGTTCAGCGAAGCGGCCCTAAATTCTGTAGTCGCATTGCATCAGACATATCGCGCGAGCCCCAAAAGATCGCAGCCTTCGGCAGCTCCTACAGGGTGTACGCCGATCAAATGTAGGAGCTGCCGAAGGCTGCGATCTTTTAAAGGGTTCACCACCGGCTGTGACCATCCGCCGCGCTGCCCTTACTGTTTCTCAACCGCAGGTGTATCGTATTCGCCTTTTGCAGGCCCCGTGCCTGTGGCTGATATGTGAGGTAGTTGAGTTCATGTCCTTTACCCGTCGACAAATACTCGGTGGCCTGGCCGGTCTTGTGGTGGTTGGCGTGGGGGCTGGTGGCGCGTCGCGTTATTGGCTGGGCAAGATGGCCGATGCAGACGCCGGCCACGACTATGAGCTGATCGCTGCACCACTGGACGTTGAACTGGTGGCCGGGCACAAGACCCCGGCCTGGGCGTTTGGCCCGTCGGCGCCGGGCACCGAGTTGCGCGTGCGTCAGGGCGAATGGTTGCGGGTGCGTTTCATCAACCACTTGCCGGTGGCGACCACTATTCACTGGCACGGCATCCGCCTGCCGCTGGAAATGGACGGCGTGCCGTATGTCTCGCAGTTACCGGTGCTGCCGGGCGAGTACTTCGACTATAAATTCCGCGTGCCCGACGCCGGCAGCTACTGGTATCACCCGCACGTGAACAGCAGCGAAGAGCTCGGTCGCGGATTGGTCGGCCCGCTGATTATCGAAGAGCGTGAGCCCACTGGTTTCAAGTACGAAAAAACCTTGAGCCTCAAGAGCTGGCACGTCGATGAAGAGGGCGCTTTCGTAGCGTTCAGCATTCCTCGTGAAGCGGCCCGTGGCGGCACGGCGGGGGGCTTGTCGACCATCAACGGCGTCTCGCAAGCGGTGATCGACTTGCCTGCCGGGCAGATCACTCGTGTACGCCTGCTCAACCTCGATAACACGCTGACGTACCGCCTCAACATCCCCGGTGTCGAAGCGCAGATCTATGCGCTGGATGGCAATCCGATTGAACCGCGCCCATTGGGCAAGGAATACTGGCTGGGGCCTGGCATGCGCATTTGCCTGGCGATCAAGGCACCGCCGGCCGGTGAAGAATTGTCCCTGCGCAACGGCCCGGTACGCCTGGGCACCTTTCGCTCAGTGGCCAATACCGACGCGCCGACCGCGTGGCCGCCGGCGCTGCCCGCCAACCCGGTGGCCGAGCCGGACCTGGCCAATGCCGAGAAACTCAACTTCAATTTTGAATGGGTAGGCTCGGTGTCGGTCAATGTCGAAAACGGCAAGCCGCCAAGCCTGTGGCAGATCAACGGCAAGGCCTGGGACATCACCGACAAGACCTGCGCCGATCGACCGATTGCCAAGCTCGAAAAGGGCAAAAGCTATATTTTCGAATTGAAGAACATGACTCAGTATCAGCACCCGATCCACCTGCACGGCATGAGCTTTAAAGTCATCGCCTCGAACCGGCACAAGATCATCCCGTACTTCACCGACACTTACCTGTTGGGCAAGAACGAGCGTGCGCAAGTGGCGCTGGTGGCGGATAACCCTGGGGTCTGGATGTTCCATTGCCATGTGGTCGACCACATGGAAACCGGCCTGATGGCCGCCATCGAGGTGGCGTGATGCGTCAGATTCGCCCCGCAGCGATTATCGACCGCAGCCGTGATCGCGACTTCATGCGCGAAGCCCTGGCCCTGGCCGCTCAAGGCGCGGCGCTGGGTGAAGTGCCGGTGGGCGCGGTGCTGGTGCAGGACGGTGAAATCATCGGGCGGGGTTTCAATTGCCCGATCAGCGGCAACGATCCCAGCGCCCACGCCGAGATGGTCGCGATTCGCGCCGCGGCCCAAGCCGCCAGCAACTATCGCCTGCCGGGCAGCACGCTCTACGTGACCCTGGAGCCGTGCAGCATGTGCGCCGGGCTGATCGTGCATTCGCGGATTGCGCGGGTGGTGTATGGCGCGCTGGAACCCAAGGCCGGGATTGTGCAGAGCCAGGGGCAGTTCTTTACCCAGGGCTTTTTGAATCACCGGGTGTTGTATGAGGGCGGGGTGTTGGCGGAGGAGTGTGGCGCGGTGTTGAGCGATTTTTTCAAGGCCAGAAGAGCCAAGCCAGCAGACTAAAACACCAATCCAGTGTGGGAGCGGGCTTGCTCGCGAATGCGGTGGGTCAGTCAACATCTGTGTTGAATGTTAGTCCGTATTCGCGAGCAAGCCCGCTCCCACATTTTGATCTCCATTGGTAGGGAGATCGGGGTTTTATTTGCGGGCGACGATGACGGCGCGCATCGGCGCCGGTAGCCCTTCGATCGTTTTGCTGTGATCCTGCGGATCAAGGAAATCGCTCAACGACTGATACTTCATCCACTCCGTCCCGCGTTGTTCCTCGACCGTGGTCACGCTCACATCCACGCAACGCACATCGCTGAAGCCGGCGCGGCGCAGCCACAGTTCCAGTGCCGGCACCGATGGCAGGAACCATACGTTACGCATCTGCGCGTAACGGTCTTCCGGCACCAACACCTGCTGCTGATCGCCTTCGATCACCAGCGTTTCCAGCACCAGTTCACCGCCCTTGACCAGGCAATCCTTCAGCGCCAGCAAATGCTCGATCGGCGAGCGGCGGTGGTAGAACACGCCCATGGAAAACACGGTGTCGAAGCCTTCCAGGTTGGGAGGGAGATCCTCAAAGGGAAACGGCAAGTGCCAGGCATTGGGCTCGGACAGGTAACGCTGCACGGCCTGGAACTGGCAGAAGAACAGCCAGTTCGGGTCAACACCAATCACACTGTCGGCCCCGGCGCCGAGCATGCGCCACATGTAGTAGCCGTTGCCACAGCCGACATCGAGGATGCGTTTGCCTTTCAAATCCAGATGTGGCGCGACTCGCGACCATTTCCAGTCCGAGCGCCATTCGGTGTCGACATGCACGCCGAACAGGTCGAACGGGCCTTTGCGCCAGGGCGATAAACCCATCAGTGCGGTGCGCATTTGTGCGCGGGTCTCAACGTCGCAATCGGTGTCCAGTTTCAGGCCGTTCAACAAATCGACTTCGCTAGGCTGAATCTTCGGCAACGCGTCCAGCGCGCTCTGCCAGCGTTCCAGGTCGCCGTGACCTTTTTCCATTTTTTTGTCGAGTTGCGCTTGCAGGGTGTTGGCCCATTCGGCCAGCGGAGTACCGGCCAGGCGGCGGGCTAGGGGGGACAGATCAATCATGGCAAGGCAATCAACGAGGCAAAGTTAAGACACTGGAACCATGGCACGACTTTCGAGAACCCGGCGGCCAGCAGGCGTTCGCGGTGTTCTTCGAGGCTGTCGGGCTTCATGACATTTTCGATGGCGCTGCGCTTCTGGGCAATTTCCAGTTCGCTGTAGCCGTTGGCGCGTTTGAAGGCCACGTGCAGGTCGGTGAGCAGCGCGTGTTCTTCGGGGTCGTTGAAGCGAAGCTTCTCCGAGAGAATCAGCGCGCCACCGGGCAGCAACGACTGGCGGATGCGCGCGAGCAACGCGGTGCGCTGGTCCGGGGCAATGAATTGCAGGGTAAAGTTCAGCGCCACCACCGAGGCTGGCTGGAATTCCAGGGCAAGGATATCGCCCTCGATCACTTCCACCGGCAGCAACTCCTGGAACATCGAGTCCTGGCCGTTGAGGTACTCACGGCAACGCTCGACCATGGCTGCGGAGTTATCCACAGCGATGACGCGGCAGCCGTCGGTGCGCACGTGACGGCGCAGGGCCTGAGTCACCGCGCCGAGGGACGAGCCCAGGTCGTAGAGCACGCTGTTGGGTTGGGCAAACTGCGCGGCGAGCACGCCGAGGTTTTCCACGATGGTCGGATAACCCGGCACCGAGCGCTTGATCATGTCCGGGAACACCCGCACCACGTCCTCGTTAAAGGCGAAGTCAGGCACCTGGGCCAAAGGCTGGGCGAAAAGGCGATCGGATTCTTTGCTCACGGCGGTTCCAGCGGCGTAGGTGGAAAAGGCTGGCATTTTAGCCAAATTGATGGGGGGATGCGCGGGTTGTCTGATAAAGCGCCGGCTCCGGAGTCTTCACCGTCAGTGATATTGCTATCGCGAGCAGGCTCGCTCCCACAAGGATTGCACTGTACTTGTGGGAGCGAGCCTGCTCGCGATGGATTCAGCGCGGTTTCTGATCGAACGCCGAAGCTGTAATTCCCCATTGCCCCAGCCAGTAGCTGAGGATGATCACATAAGGCGCGGCGTTGAACGGTGATACAAACCGGTTAATGCCAATCACGCTGTCAGAAAACACAAACGCCAGCGCGCCCGCCGCCGCCAGCAGCGCCGAGCGTTTGGGCACGTCGGTGCCGAATCGGGCCAGGGCGCGCCAGAGCATGGCGCTGATGGCCAGGCCATAAACGATTACCGGGACCAGTAACGGACCCAAGCCATTGGAAATCAGAATCCCCAGCAGTACCGCGCCGACGCTCAACGCGAGGATCAACGGCAACAGCGCCAGACGCCGGCAATCGCTCAAATAAGCCTTCAGATACGCCAGATGCGCGACCAAAAACGCCCCGAGGCCAAACACGAACAAATCCCCCGGCCATGCCAGCAACACGTCGCCGATCAGGGAGAAAATCAAACCCAGGCTGATCCAGCGCCGATAGTCGCTGGGTGGCGCGTCGTGCAACCAGCCGAGCAGGGCCAGCACCGGCAACGGTTTGACCAGCAGGCACAGCAACGCGGCATGCACGCTGAGGCCATACAGAAAGGTCACCGCGCCCATCAACGCCAGAATCAGCCAGCCCACGATCAGTTAACCGCGATGGCGCAGTCGAAGGTTTTCACCGCCGGTACTTCGGGTGCCCACGGCTGTGAATACGTCAGCCGCAACCGACCAGTGCCGGTGGCAAAGGCCTGGAAGCGCCAGGTAGAGAGGCCGGCGCTGCCGACAATCCCGGCGTCTTCCGGGTTGCTATAGACCTCGGGGCTGAGCGCGCGCAACACGCCACCGGCCGAATCCTGGATCGTCCAGCGATAACCCGTGGTCGGGTTGCTGGGCAGGGTCAGGATCAGGTTTTGCCCGTTGTTCAGTTGCACCGGGCATTCGCTTTGTTTTTCCACGGTCACGTTGTGTTTCGGTTGCGTGGCGCAAGCGCTCAGCAGGGCGAGGGCGAGGGGGATAAACAGGCGGGTGGGGGACATTAGTCAGCGGCTCCGGCATTCACGACGAACGGCGAGCATAACTGAAGATGAGACAAAGTGTGACGGCGTTGCGGGAGATGATCGTTCCCACGCTCTGCGTGGGAATGCATCCTGTGACGCTCTGCGTCACGCTGGTGAAGGGACGCGGAGCGTCCCGGGCGGCATTCCCACGCAGAGCGTGGGAACGATCAGTTACGGGGGTTAGAACAGAATCTTCGCCACATCCGCAAAGCGCTTGGCAAAATGCACGGTAATCCCTTCCTTCAGATAGTCCGGCAGTTCTTCAAAGCTTCCACGATTAGGCTCGGGCAGGATCAACTCGAAAATCTTCTGCCGCCGCGCTGCAATCACCTTCTCGCGCACCCCGCCAATCGGCAGCACATGCCCGGTCAGGGTCAGTTCGCCGGTCATGGCCACGCCTTTTTTCGGTGGCTGGTTGCGGGCCAGGGACAGCAGGGCGCTGGCCATGGTCACGCCGGCGCTCGGGCCGTCTTTCGGCGTGGCGCCTTCCGGTACGTGGAGGTGAACGAAGGCTTCGTCGAAGAACGTCGGATCACCGCCAAATTGCTTCAGATGGGAGCTGACGTAGCTGTATGCAATTTCTGCCGACTCTTTCATCACTTCCCCCAGTTGCCCGGTGAGTTTGAAGCCACGGTTGAGGGTGTGAATGCGCGTGGCTTCGATCGGCAGGGTCGCGCCGCCCATGCTGGTCCAGGCCAGCCCGGTGATCACGCCGATGCCGGACAGCACTTGTTCGTTGCGGAACACCGGTCGGCCGAGTGAGGCTTCCAGGTCTTTCGGCCCGAGCTTGATCACCGCTTTCGGTTCGTCGATCAGCTTCATCACGGCTTTGCGCACCAGTTTGCCGAGGTTTTTTTCCAGCTGGCGCACCCCGGCTTCACGGGCGTAGCCGTCGATCAAGGCTTTCAATGCGTTGTCGCTGATGCTCAGGCTACCCTTGGACACGCCCGCTTTCTCAAGCTGTTTCGGCCACAGGTGACGTTTGGCGATCGCGACTTTTTCTTCGGTGATGTAACCCGACAGGCGAATCACTTCCATCCGGTCCAGCAACGGGCCGGGAATCGAATCCAGGGTGTTGGCGGTGCAGACGAACAGCACTTTCGACAGGTCCAGGCGCAAATCCAGGTAGTGGTCGAGGAATTCGACGTTCTGTTCCGGATCGAGGGTTTCCAGCAGCGCCGAGGCGGGGTCGCCCTGGTAGCTCTGGCCCATTTTGTCGATCTCGTCGAGCATGATCACCGGGTTCATCACTTCGACGTCTTTCAACGCGTGGACCAGTTTGCCCGGTTGCGCACCGATGTAAGTGCGACGGTGGCCCTTGATCTCGGCTTCGTCGCGCATGCCGCCGACGCTGAAGCGATAGAACGGCCGGCCCAGGGTTTCGGCGATGGACTTGCCGACGCTGGTCTTGCCCACGCCCGGCGGGCCCACCAGCAACACGATGGAGCCGCTGATCTCGCCTTTATAGGCGCCGACCGCGAGAAATTCGAGGATGCGGTCCTTGATGTCATCAAGGCCGGCGTGGTGTTTGTCCAGCACCTTGCGCGCGTGTTTGAGGTCGAGTTTGTCCTCGCCGTACACGCCCCATGGCACTGAGGTCGCCCAGTCGAGGTAGTTACGGGTCACCGCGTATTCCGGTGAACCGGTCTCGAGGACCGACAGCTTGTTCATTTCCTCCTCGATGCGTTTCTGCGCCTGAGGTGGCAACACCTTGCCCGTCAGACGTTGCTCGAACTGCTCGATGTCGGCGCTGCGATCATCCTTGGTCAGGCCCAGCTCTTGCTGGATGACCTTGAGTTGTTCCTTGAGGAAGAACTCGCGCTGATGCTCGCCGATCTTGCGGTTCACTTCGGCAGAGATTTCTTTCTGCAGGCGCGCGACTTCGACTTCCTTGCGCAGCATCGGCAGGACTTTTTCCATGCGCTTGAGCATCGGCACGCAGTCGAGCACTTCTTGCAGCTCGCTGCCAGTGGCCGAGGTCAGGGCGGCGGCGAAGTCGGTCAACGGTGACGGGTCGTTGGGGCTGAAGCGGTTGAGGTAGTTTTTCAGCTCTTCGCTGTACAGCGGGTTGAGCGGCAGCAGTTCCTTGATCGCGTTGATCAGCGCCATGCCGTAGGCCTTGACCTCATCAGTCGGCTCAGTGGGCTGGTGCGGGTATTCGACTTCCACCAGGTACGGTGGGCGATGGTGTTTGAGCCAAGCTTTGATGCGCACCCGGCTCAGACCTTGGGCGACGAATTGCAGTTTGCCGTTTTCGCGACTGGCGTGGTGGACTTTGACCAGGGTGCCGTATTCCGGCAGGGCTTTGGTGTCGAAGTGGCGCGGGTCTTCCTGGGGAGTGTCCATGAAGAACAGGGCCAGGGAGTGGTGATCGGATTGGCTGACCAGTTCGAGGGTTTCGGCCCACGGTTCTTCGTTGACGATCACCGGCAATACTTGCGCCGGGAAGAAAGGCCGGTTGTGGATCGGGATGATGTAGACCTTGTCCGGCAGGTTCTGGCCAGGCAGGGCGAGGCCTTTGCCGGTGGAGTGGTGTTCGACGTTGTCTGTTTCGGCGTATTCGCTCGTGTCTTCGGGGAATTCTTGCTGGTCGGTCATGGGGCACCTGCGCAATGGGGTATGGGTCTTAGATGGGGCAGGTGGGGGGTGGTTTCAATGGGCCTGGATATTTCAGCGTGTGTGTTCAGGGTTTTGACAGCGCCCACAGGCGCGTCTTTCCAGACTGCTGAAAATCAAGATCAAAAGATCGCAACCTTCGGCAGCTCCTACAGGGGGATGGGTGACCTGAAACAATCGAGCACAAAAAAGGCGACCCCCTCTCAGGAGTCGCCTTTGCTTTACTGCCGCTACCGCTTATTCCGACAGTTTGTACGCAATCACATAGTCACCCTGTTTGGTGCCCAGCGATCCGTGACCGCCCGCAACAACGAGCACGTATTGCTTGCCGTCTTTGCCGGTGTAGGTCATCGGTGTGGTTTGCGCGCCTGCTGGCAGGCGGCCTTCCCACAGTTGCTTGCCGTTTTTCACGTCGTAGGCGCGCAGGTACTGGTCGAGGGTGCCGCTCAGGAAGGCTACGCCACCAGCGGTGGTGAAGGTCCCGCCCAGGCTCGGTACGCCCATGCTCAGAGGAATTGGAACCGGCGAGCTGTCGCGCACGGTGCCGTTCTTGTGCATCCAGATGGTTTTGTTGGTGGTCAAGTCGACCGCCGCCACGTAACCCCATGCCGGTGCCTGGCACGGCAGGCCCATTGGCGACAGCAGGGCTTCGAGGATCACCCCGTATGGCGCGCCTTTGTTGGGCTGCACGCCTTCGGTTTCGCTGACGCGAGGGCCTTGTTTGGCGATTTCGGCGGCCGGGATCAGTTTCGATTTGAACGCCATGTAGCTGGGGTTCACGAAAGCAATCTGACGCACCGGGTCAACCGAGATGCCGCCCCAATCGAACACGCCGAAGTTACCGGGATAAACGATCGAGCCTTGCAGCGATGGCGGAGTGAACATGCCGTCGTAGCGCAGGGATTTGAAGTCGATCCGGCACAGCATCTGATCGAACGGGGTCACGCCCCACATGTCGCGTTCCTTGAGAGTCGGCGGCACGAAGTTCAGGTCGGACATCGGTTGAGTCGGCGAAGTGTGGTCGCCTTCCACTGCGCCTTGCGGCACCGGAATTTCCTTGATCGGCACGATCGGCTGACCATTGCTGCGGTCCAGCACGTAGATGCTGCCTTGCTTGGTGGACGCGAGCACCGCTGGTTTCACACCGTCTGCGGTTTTCAGGTCCATCAGGGTTGGCTGGCCGCCGACGTCCATGTCCCACAGGTCATGGTGGGTGAACTGGAAGTGCCAGCGCACCTTGCCGGTGGCGATGTCCAGCGCGGTCAGGCCGGCGGCGTGCAGTTCCGATTCAGGGGTGCGTGCGCCACCGAACTGATCCGGGGTCTGGTTGCCCATCGGCAGGTAGATCATGCCGAGTTTTTCGTCGACGCTGAAGATGGACCACATGTTCGGCGAGTTGCGGGTGTAGACCTTGCCTTCGGCAATCGGCGTGGTGTCGTCCGGGTTGCCGCTGTCCCAGTTCCACACCAGTTTGCCGGTGTGCACGTCGAATGCGCGGATCACGCCGCTTGGTTCGTCGATGGAAACGTTGTCGGTCACGTGGCCGCCAATCACCACCAGGTCTTTGGTGACCGCCGGTGGAGAGGTGGAGTAATAACCGCCGGCGGTGAATTCACCGATGTTGGTCGTCAGGTCAACCTGGCCACCGTTGCCGAAGTCTTCGCACATTTTGCCGGTGTCGGCGTTCAGGGCGATCAGGCGGGTGTCGGCGGTCGGCAGGAAGATCCGGCGCGGGCAGACGCTGGCCACTGGCGCGTTGGCAGTGCCGGTCGGGCTCTGCTCGGAAGCATAGGCGGCGTCATCGTGATAGGTCACGCCACGGCAGGTCATGTGCGCCCAACCCTTGAAGTTCGCCGCGTTCTGCGTGGAGAGCTTCGGATCGAAACGCCAGAGTTCCTTGCCGGTGTCCGGGTCCAGCGCGATCACCTGGCTGTGCGGCGTGCAGACATAGAGCATGCCGTTGGCTTTGAGCGGGGTGTTTTCGGCGGTGGTTTCGCCCGGGTCGTTCGGGCCAGGCAGGTCGCCGGTGCGGTAGGTCCAGGCGGGCACCAGTTTGTTGACGTTCTGCGGCGTGATCTGCGCCAGAGGCGAGTAGCGATCGCCATGGGCGCTGCGGCCGTAAGAGTTCCAGTCGCCATCGGGCATGGCCGGGGCGGTGTTGCTCATGCCAGGCACGGCGTCACGATCCAGTTCGCCTTTGATTTCACCGGGGTTGGTGAACAGGCTGGCCAGCGCGGCGATACCGGCGATGACCACGGCAGCGCTCAGCACGCCGGTGCCGACCGGGTTGAACTCGCCGGTACGCAATGGGCGACGGAACCATGGCAGCAGCATGACGATACCGAGGGCAAAGAGCAGCGCCAGACGTGGCACCAGTTGCCACCAGTCCAGGCCGACTTCCCACAGTGCCCAGACCGTACTGGCGAACAGCACCACCGCGTACAGGCTCAGCGCTGCATAACGATCGGCAAGCAGCAGCCCACCGGTCAGCATCAGGCCGATACCGGCCAGCAGGTAATACAGCGAGCCGCCGAGCATGCTCAGCTTGATCCCCCCGGCCAGCAAGGCCAGGCCCATTAGTAGAAGCACGATACCGAGCAGGCTCGGCAGCAGACGGCTTCGACTGAAAGCACCATCAGCGCTCATAGTGTGGTTCTCCGTGACGTTTTAAGTAAGCCCGCGCAAGTTCACTGTAGATGACGATCTGGCGCGGGCAGGGTTCATAGAAACAAAGTGTTCGGTTGATGCGGTCCTTGTGGGAGCGGGCTTGCTCGCGAAGAGGCCATCACATTCAACATCCTGGTTGCCTGATAGACCGCTTTCGCGAGCAAGCCCGCTCCCACAGGTTTTGTGCCGTTAGTTAGAACGACGACTGGATCTTGATCCCGCCAATCAGCGCGTCATCGACCTTGTCCACGCCACCGGGGTGGCGGATGTATTGCAGGTTCGGGCGCACGGTCAGCCAGTTCGTGACGTGCACGCCGTAATAGAGCTCGCTGCTGTATTCGGTGTCTTGCGGTGGCAGGAACGATGGGTCGTCGTAGTCGAAGACGGCGCGGGCCTGATTGGTAGCCTCGGCGTTCTTGCGAAAGGCCGGGTTGACGTGGACACGGGCCAGGGCAAAACCGATGTCGTCCCTGGCGCGGGCATCGAACAAGCCTTTGTAGACGACGCCGGCCTGGACGTAGTTATCGATGGCGTTGGTTTTCTTGTCGTGCATCGTGCCATTGGCGAACACGCTCAGGCCCCGAGAGTGGTCACTGGCGCGGCTGGTCAGCTGCTGCTGAATACCGAGCCATACGCCGTGCTTGCTCGATGCGCTGCGATAAGCCTCGCCAGTCAGGGCTGCTGGCTGGCCGTTGCTGTCCTTGTAGACGTCGGTGGCCGTGGCGTTGCTGTAGTAGTAACCGGCACGGTATTCACCCGGCAGGCCATTGAATTTCGGAGTCCAGACCAGCTCCACCGGCAGGATCGCGCCCTGTGTGCCGCTGCCGCTGAGCTTGAAACCATTATCGCGATCAAGGTTGGACGGGTTTTGCTCGTAAGCCCCGACCTGCGCGTACAACTGCGGCGTCAGGTGATATTTGACGCGCATCGCCCACTGGCTGACCGGCCAGTTGTACCAGATGTCGCCCACCCAGTTGCCGACCTGGGAACCGCAGAACGCCAGGTTCTGGAAGTCGCAGGGGAAGCTGTTGAAGTCTTCGCCCTCGCCGAAGCGACCAACCTTGATGTCGAGCTTCTGATCGAAGAATTTCTGCTGATACCACATCTGCGTCAGGCGCCAGGTCTGGCCGCGGCCCCAGACTTCCTGAGCCGAGGTGAAACCGCCGACCCGCGGATCGTTGATCCGGTCGTTGCTGATGTTGTTGCCGTTGCGCTCGGTGATGGTCAGCTGAAATTCGGCGTCGTCCCAGCCGAGAATTTTCTGCAAGTCCAGATGAGTGCCAAAGCCGAACTGGTCGCTGTAGCGAGCGGTGCGGTCATGGTCATAGCCGCCGTGCAGGTTGCTGCCCATTTCACCGGTGTAATCGACCTTGAAGTCGTAGCCCTTTTCCGAAAGTTCGGTGCGCGTGCCGTTCCAGTCACCGAGCATCCACGGTGAATCGCTATCGAAGGCCGGCGCAGCCTGGATGCAGGTGGCGAGACCCAACGCGGTGAATCCGCCAATCAGGATGAGGGCTTTTCGATTGGCCACAGGGGATAAGACAGCGCTGTCTCGCGGAGTATGAAAATCAGGCATAGAGAAGAAATTCTTGGTCTTTTTCTAAAGGGGGTGAACTGAACGCAGCAGGAATGAAGCAGGGGAGAAGCGTTTCAGCTGGACGGGCGTAAGGATAATGTTCTGTTACACATAGAGAAAGGGCTTTTACTGACATGGATCCTTTCGGATTTCGTAACAGTCGGTTGCGACCGGTCGCCGCAGTGCCAGGTGGTGCCAAAAAAAAGGCGGACTCAAGCGTCCGCCCCCTTATGTTTCAGTGCCGTTAATTCATCAGATAGACCGGGAAACACTCACACAAATGCATCACCCGTCGACGGACATTGTCCAGCAGCGCCGCATTGGTCGGTTGCTCAAGCAGGTCGGCAATCAGGTTGGCCACTTCGGCACACTCGGCTTCGCCAAAGCCCCGCGTGGTCAGGGCGGGTGTGCCAATGCGAATGCCGCTGGTGATCGCAGGTTTTTGCGGATCGTCGGGGATCGCGTTCTTGTTCAAGGTGATGTGGGCGCTCTCGAGCAACGCCTCGGCATCTTTTCCGGTGATGTTCTTCGTGCGCAGATCGAGCAGGAACATGTGGCAATCGGTGCCACCTGACACCACCCGCACGCCCCGTCGAGTAAGGATGTTCGCCATGGTCCTGGCGTTGTCGATGACGCGTTGCTGATAGTGCTTGAACTCATTACCGTGGGCTTCGTTGAACGCTACGGCCTTGGCGGCGATGACGTGCATCAGAGGTCCACCCTGATAGACCGGGAATATCGTCTTGTCGAGCAACGCCGCATGTTCGCGTTTAGCCAGAATCAGACCGCCCCGTGGGCCGCGCAGCGTTTTATGAGTGGTCGAGGTGACGAAGTCGGCAATGCCGACCGGCGAGGGGTACAGGCCGGCTGCGATGAGTCCGGCGTAGTGCGCCATGTCGACCATCAGGTATGCCCCGATTTCATCGCATATTTTGCGAAAACGCTGGAAGTCGATGGTTCTGGAATACGCCGAGGCACCGGCAATGATCATTTTCGGCCGGTGTTCCCGGGCCAGGGCTTCCATCTCGGCGTAGTCGAGGGTTTCGCTGTGTTTTTCCAGGCCGTAAGAGTACGCGTTGTAGAACTTGCCGGAGAAGTTTACCGAGGCGCCATGGGTCAAGTGGCCGCCATCGGCCAGGGACATTCCCAGAATCGTGTCGCCAAGGTTGAGCACGGCGAGGAACACGGCCTGATTGGCCTGGGAACCGGAGTGCGGCTGGACGTTGGCATATTCGCTGCCAAACAGTTTGCAGGCACGTTCGATGGCGAGGCTTTCGATCTCGTCGACCACCTTGCAGCCGCCGTAATAGCGCTTGCCCGGGTAGCCTTCGGCGTACTTATTGGTCAGCACCGAACCTTGGGCTTCCAGCACTTCTTCGCTGACGTAGTTTTCCGAGGCGATCAGTTCCAGATGGGTTTCCTGGCGGTTGCGTTCGCGGCCGATCAGGCGAGCGAGGGTTGGGTCTAAATTCTTCAGGCTCATGGAGTCTTCCTTTCAATAAGTGCTTCGGCCAAGGGGGCTGGTGCGTGATACGGCAACAGCCCTCGCTGGCCGTTACCGCGCGCATGCCCTTGAGACTATTGCGCCGCCGACCTCGATGAAGTCGTAACGAGCGGTCATGGTCGGCTGCCCTCGGCCACGGTGCTGGCCTTGCTTTCTCGGGTGTAGGTCAGTACGAAATGTGCCACGAGCCCGAAGATCAGCCCCCAGAATGCAGCGGCCAGCCCCAGGAAACTCATGCCCGAGGCGGTGACCAGGAAGGTGATCAGCGCCGCTTCACGTTGTTTCTCGTCAGCCATGGCGCCGGTCAGCCCGGCGCTGATCGCCCCGAACAGGGCCAGGCCGGCGAGCGAGGCGATCAGCTCTTTGGGCAAGGCAGAAAACACCGAAGCCAGAGTCGCGCCGAAGGTGCCCATCAGAATGTAGAACACCCCGCAGGCGATCCCGGCGATGTAACGTTTGTCGCGATCTTCATGGGCTTCGCGGCCGGTGCAGATAGCGGCGGTGATGGCCGCAAGGTTAAAGCCATGGGAGCCGAAGGGCGCCATCAAAACTGAACCGATGGCCGTGACCGAAATGATCGAGCGCGCGGGGGTGTTGTAGCCCGAGGTGCGCAACACCGCCATGCCCGGCACGTACTGCCCGGTCAGGGTGACGAGGGCCAGCGGCAGGCCGATATTGATGATCGCGTGCCAGCTCCACTGCGGGGCGATAAAGATCGGGTGGGCGACATCGATGGTGATCGAACCTGTGTTGAGTTCACCGAACGAGGCGGCCACGGCGCAGCCGACAATCAATACCGACAGGATGGCGTAGCGCGGTGAAAAGCGTTTGAAGATCAGGTACGCCGCGATCATTGACAGCACCAGGCTCGGCTGCAGCTTGATCGAGGTGAAGAGTTCGGCGCCGAAACGAAACAGGATGCCGGCGAGCATGGCGGCGGCGATGGCTTTTGGCAGGCGACTCATCAGTTTGTCGAACGCACCGGACAGGCCGACCACCGCGATAATCACCGAAGCCACCACATAGGCGCCGATGGCCTCGGGCAGGGAGACCGTGGGCAGCATCGACACCAGCAACGCCGCGCCTGGTGTCGACCAAGCCGTAATCACCGGAACCCGCAAACGCCAGCTCAATAACAGACCGGTAATGCCGCTGCCGATGGAAATCGCCCAGATCCAGGACGACACTTGATCATTGGGCAGGTGTGCCTCCCGGGCCGCCTGAAACACGATGATCAGCGGGCCGGCATAGGAAATGATCACGGCGATGAAGCCTGCAATGACCGCTGACAGGGATAGATCCTTTCTGAGTGTGTCCATGATGTCTCGACTTGGCGTGGCGGGCACGCGGTGATTCAGAATTGAAATTGAGTCGATTGCTTCGATTCGAGATGAGTGTATTTGAATGAATTGAGTTGGTTCAATAGGCGAGAAGGTTGTTACGAGATGTTTTTTTGCTATCAAAGGGTATTTTTCAGATTTTTTCCAAATAAGTATTTGATTTATAAATAAATATTGTTGTTGAAAAATATTTTTCATGAAAGATGATTTTCGATTAAATCGCCGAATCAATCGACTCAATTTATTGATTGAGTCCATTTATTAGTTGCCTAACCACCATGTGATATGCTCGGATATTCATCATTTCTACGATGGTAGTGATCATTCATGTGGGTTCCTCAGCTAAGCGAGTTCAGCCAGCCGATGTATTTGTCGATTGCCGACGCGTTGGCGCGCGATATCAGCAACGGCGTGCTGAACGAAGGTGATCGTCTGCCGACTCTGCGGGAGCTGGCCACCACGCTGAATGTCACGCCCGGTACCATCAGCCGTGCCTATAGCGAAGCCCATCGGCGGCGTCTGGTGCAGGGGGAAGTGGGGCGTGGCACTTATGTACTCAACCAGAAGCAGTTGGAATTGCCGGCCAGCAACAGTGCCGTCTCGCTGAATCTTGGGCAGTCTGAATTACTGGATCTTTCGATCATCAAGCCTTACAGCGAAACCCTGGAATACTGGTTGCGCGGAGCATTGGTGGACATGGCCAAAAGCACGGATTTTGCCCATGCCCTCGATTACGCACCCGATGGCGGTCATCCGGCTCATCGCGAGGCGGGCGCGCAATGGCTGCGCCACTCGTTGCCCGATGCGCAATGGCAGCAAGTGGTGATCACCGCCGGCGCACAGCATGGTTTGATGGTCGCGATGAGTGCGCTGACCAACGCCGGTGATCTGGTGCTCTGCGAGGCGCTGTGCTATCCCGGCATCATTTCCCTTGCCCATGGGCTGGAACGACGTCTGCGTGGCGTGCCAATGGACGATGAAGGGATCATTCCCGAAGCGTTACGCGAACTGTGCCAGCGTGAGAAACCGGCGATGCTGGTCTGCGTGGCGACCTGTCAGAACCCGACGGCCGCCATCATGTCGCAAAAACGTCGGGCGCAGATCGCGGCATTGGCCGAGGAGTTCGACTTCATCATTCTGGACGATGACATCTACGGTTTTCTGGCCACAGACCCGTCGATCAAACCGCTGTCGGCGTTTGCCCCGGATCGTTCGGTGTACCTGACCAGTCTGTCGAAGTCGGTCATGCCGGCCTTGCGGATTGGCTATCTCTATAGCCCGCCGAAACTGCTGTCACGCCTGACCTCCATGGTACGCAGCAGCGTCTGGATGCCGTCGCCATTGACCGCTCAGTTGGCCAGTAATGTGATCACGCAGGGGTTGGATAAAAAGCTGATCCGTATTCAGCGCAACGAAGCCGCCGGGCGGCAGGCGATTGCTCAGGAAATCTTCGCCAATTTCGAGCTCAAGACCCAGCCGTATTCCTACCACGTCTGGTTGACGTTGCCCGAACCCTGGACCAGTGACGAATTCACCATGCTGGCCCGTGCCAACGGTGTGCTGGTCCTCAGTGGCACCCAGTTCCAGGCCGAACGTAGCGGCATTACCCGCTGCGTGCGATTGGTGTTGATGTCGCCCACCAGCCAGGACGAATTGAGGTTTGCCCTGACCAAGCTGGCCAGTCTGATCGATTCGGACCCGCGTCGTTATTACTGAGTCCTGGCAGTATCTCCTGACGTTTGCCCCTCAGATGATGGCCAACTCGCCTACAGTTAATTCAGCATCTGACGAAAGCCTCTGTCCGGAGCCCTTCCACCGGGCGAAAGCCTCCGCTAAGGTGCGCGGCTTCCCATCCTTTCATCGCTCGAAGGCCCGGCATGACCGAACAGAACACCAACCCCCTGCACGGCGTGACGCTGGAGCAAATCCTCAACGCCCTGGTTGAGCACTACGAATGGTCGGGGCTGGCCGAGCGTATCGATATCCGCTGCTTCAAGAGTGACCCGAGCATCAAGTCGAGCCTTACATTCCTGCGCAAAACCCCATGGGCGCGGGAGAAGGTCGAACGCCTGTACGTGAAGCTGATGCGCACCAAGCGACCGGTCTGAGCATGGTCATACCCTCGACCGCGAGGCGTCGTTGTGTTGCCGTGGCGGCAATTCTGGGCTGGGCGGGCTTGAGCATTCAGATGTACCTGATTCTCTATGCCCGCTGGAGTATCGCGGCCAGTCTGCTGGGTGGGCTGGTGAGTTTTTTCAGCTTTTTCACTGTGCTGACCAATACGCTGGTGGCGGTGGTGCTGACCTGTGAACTGACGTCCCGCGAATCCGCTGCGCGCCGCTGGTTTTTACAGCCGTGGGTTAGCAGTGCAATTGCGGTGAGCATCGCCGTGGTCGGTTTGGCGTACAGCCTGTTACTGCGTCATTTATGGCATCCCGAAGGCTGGCAATGGCTGGCCGACGAGCTGATGCATGACGTCATGCCGCTGCTGTTTCTGGTTTATTGGTGGTTCTGTGTGCCCAAAGGTACGTTGCGCCTGCGGCACATTGCGGTGTGGATGATCTATCCGCTGGTGTACTTCGGCTATGCGTTATGGCGCGGGCATCTGCTGGCGGTTTATCCCTATCCGTTCATTGATGTGGACAAGCTGGGTTATCCACAGGTGTTTGTGAATGCAGGGGGATTGTTGGCGGGGTTTGTGCTGATTGCGTTGTTGGTGGTCGGGCTGGATCGGTGGCGAGACACGACACGCACTTTGTAGCAGCTGGCGCAGCCTGCGTTCGGCTGCGCAGCAGTCGTAAAGTCAGACAACGTATAGCATCAGGTAAATCGAGTGCTCAGGTTCTACGACTGCTTCGCAGCCGAACGCAGGCTGCGCCAGCTGCTACGGATCGCGGGATGACTGAGCTCCTCGCCACAATATGAATTGCTGTTATTCCTCGTCACTGTCATCCAGCCGCCAGTAGCCGACCGCTTTGACGAATTGCTCATCCAGCCCATGCTCATCGAGCAATACCCGACGGATCTGCCGCGACACTTTGGACTCAGTCGCCACCCACGCATACAGATTGCCATCGGGCACCTTGATCTGTTGCACGGTGGTCAGCAGGTTGTTTTTGCCTCCCTCACGCAGCACCCAGATCACATCGACCTGGGCGGCGCTTTCCAGGCGTTGTTGTTCGGCGCCGTTTTCCACTTCCACGATCACCAGCGCATGCCGATTGGCAGCCAGGCCTTCAAGGCGGCGGGCGATGGCGGGCAGGGCGGTTTCGTCGCCGATCAGCAGGTAGCTGTCGAAGATGTCCGGCACGATCATTGAACCCCGTGGCCCCCCGATGTGCAGGAACTGGCCCGTTTTGGCCTGCTCGGCCCACGTCGAGGCAGGGCCATCGCCGTGCAGCACGAAATCGATGTCCAGTTCCAGAGTGTCGAGGTCGTAGCGGCGCGGGGTGTAGTCGCGCATTTCGGGCAACGGGCCGTTGTCTTTGCCGGCGCCCAGCACCAGGTTTTCCAGCGCTGCCTCTTGCTCGGCATTTTGTGGGAACAGCAGTTTTACATGGTCGTCCGTTCCGAGGCTGACGAAGCCTGCCAGCTCAGGGCCACCCAGCGTAATCCTGCGCATACGTGGCGTCAGGTCGACCACCCGCAGCACTTCCAGGCGACGGCGTTTGATCTCATGCATGACGCGGTGAATGGATTGGGATGGGGATTGCAGGATCACGTCAGTCATTCGGCTTTCTCCTGAACAGGTTGAACAGCGGGGCCATCGACGATGGCCTTGGCGGTGTTGTTGAGCAGGTCGCGCACTCGCAGGATTTCTTCCGGGCTCCAGCGACCATGGTGCATTTGCAAGGCATGGCGCAGGTTGTGCACCGCTTCGTGAATTTCGGCGGGGCGGTCATGGCCGCGCAATGAGCGCTTGCTGACTTCGATGCGCATGCGCACGCCGTCCAGGGCAATCGCTTGTTCACTTAAAGACAGACGTCCGGCGTCGGTGATGCTGTAGCGTTTTTTTCCGCCTTCGGCATCGCCCAGGATCATTTCGCTTTCTTCAAGGAAGGTCAGGGTTGGGTAGATCACACCGGGGCTGGGGCTGTAGGCGCCGTCGAACATGCTTTCGATCTGGCGGATAAGGTCATAGCCATGGCACGGCTGCTCGGCGATCAGTGCCAGCAGCAGCAATTTCAGGTCGCCGGGGGCGAATACCCGTGGGCCGCGCCCACCACGTTCGCGGCCAGGGCCGGGGCGTTTCTCGAAGCCGTCGCGGCCGTCGCCGTGTTCACGGTGGGGGGAATGATGGTCTCTCATTTTTGCGTTCTCTCGTCATGTTTAGATACAACGTAAGATATATCTTAAGACCGGAGCAAGCGCTTCAGACCAACGGCGCCTCTGTGCCGGGTCGAAAAAACAATCCGACGAGGAAAAAACACAAAGGAATTCACATTCATGCACCTGTTAATCACAGAGAATTAGTGTTAACTCTCTAATACATGGACATTGACCTTTAATTTCAGGGAGTGTGGTATTTGTCTTACGGAAGTTGCACGGTATTGCACAAGTAAGGCGGGTCGTGTTTTGCATGATTTGTAGTCCGTCTCTTACAGTCACTGTTTGATTATTTCAATATATCGGGTTTTTTCACGCTGCTGCCATGTCTATTAGGCTACACGCTCATCAGAAGTTGCCTGCTTACTTTCAAGAGAGATTGCTTGATGATCTTCCGGCATTGAAAGTTCAACAAAACCTCTGACGGTTATATGGCCTATCACAGGCTTTCGGACTTCAATGAGCCAATCCTTAGATAAAAAGACAGGTATTAGATGATGTTCAAAAAAATTGCGATGACTGCTCCATTGGCCATTCTGGCACTCAGTTCTTCTGTGGTTTTTGCAGCAGGGGAAGCACGGCATTCCATCAGTCTGATCGCCACCGTTCCGGAAAACGGTTTCTACGTGGTTCCTGTCGATCCAGACCTGGTCAATAAGGATCAGGACATGAGCCCAGGCGTAGGCGGTACCACTCTGACGCCAATTACCGGCTTTTTCGATGTGCGCAACAACAACGGTTCGGTTCACGCCAGTGTAGAAGGGACACCACGTCTCTACGGTGGGGCCAACACGATTGATCTGGTCGTAGCGTTCAACGGCATTGCCCTCACCAATACGCCGCAAATGGTTGTCGGTGAACAGGAGTCGGATGTTAACTATCGCGCACCGATCCGCATCAGCGCGGTGGGCTCCAACCACCCGGCGGGCGATTACACCGGCGCTGTCGCCGTCGTTTACGATGCCGTTCCTCCTACCATCACTCCATGAGTGTCGACAAGGCAGTAAACGCTTACTTGTTTAAGTAACGTAACCGGTTGGCAAACACGCTTGTTTGTCGGCCGGGCTTTAATCTATTGGTAACCAGAGTACGTGTTCATGTTCCCGATGACGCCCATCGCGGCTGCGCTTGCGTTGCTGCTTTGTAGCAGTGCCTTTGCAGCGCCTGCTACTGTTGCTAATACGCCGAGAAGTTTGTTGTCTCAGGCCAAAGGTTTGCCGGCGGACTTTGAAGAACACTTCTTTGATGTTCCGCTGGCCGTCAGGGTGGAACTTGATCAGCAGCCGCTTGGCGAGGCCATGATTATATTGTCTCGTGATGACCGTATTACCCTACTTGAATTCACCGATACCAGTGAAAGTAATATCAGTGCCGTTGAACGTGATAGTTGGGCCACTTATCTTAAATCCGGTGTGAGCCTTGGGGCTTGCACGGGGACGTGTCCGGAACAACTGCAGGCGATCCACTACAACCTGCAAAATTCATTGGTGTCCATCGGTACTGAAAACGCCGAACGCGACACCGAAGCCAAGCGCTACTACGACCAGCCCGAGGGCGGCAGCAGTGGCTTGATCGTACGCAATCAGCTCAACCTCAATGGTGGGCAGGAACAGGATCTGGGCGGCCGTTTTGGCCTGGAAGCCAGTGGCAGCCTGGGCAATTGGAGCCAGACATTCAACATGCAGCTGGCCCGTCTCGGTGGGCCCGATGACAAGCTTTATCACGCCATTCATGAACTCCATACCCAGCGTGAATTGCAAGGCAGCTTTTTTCGCCTGGGCTTCTTTACCCCCAATTCCGAAGGCCTGACCCGCCAGCCGCGCACTTTCGGCACCAGCCCCGATACTGCGATGGGCATGATGTTCGGCAGTTCCGACAGCCTGGCGATCGACACCCCGAAACCGAGCGTCTATCCGATCTACGTCACTGCCAACCGGCAAGCCTCGGTGGAAGTTTTCCGCGACGGTTTGCTGATCAATACCCAATCGGTGCCGGCCGGCTTGCAAACCCTCGACACCCGGCCGTTGCCCGGTGGCATTTACGAAGTGGAAGTACGCCTGATCGAAGACGGTCAAATCACCTCGACGACCCAGGAGCTGGTGTACAAGCCGAACAACTGGCGCAACTTCGATGAGCGCTGGCGCTACAACCTGTTTGCCGGGCAGGAACGCAAACTGTTCAGTAACTGGGATCAACAGACCAGTGGTGATGCCACGGCGGGCGCTTCGATCAACTATCTGCTGCACCCCAGGGCCATTCTCGGGCTGTCGTTGCGTCAGGTACGCGAAAAACTGCAATACGGCAGCTCCATCGATTGGACCCTGGCCAACAGCCTCAGCGTTTACGCCAACGTGTATCAGACCGAAGACCACGGCACCGGGGTCGATCTGCAAGGTTTGTACAACTATGGCTCTGGCAGCCTGGTGGTCAGCCATAACCGCAGCTGGCTCGACACCACTTACACCTATGACACCCTGCCTGACGGCACCCGGGTGCGCCAACAAAATGTATTCACCGGCCAGACCAGCAATTCATCCCTGGCGCTGAGCCACCGCATCAGTCGCAAAAGCTCGGTCAACGCGCGGGTGTCCCACAGCGAAGGCAATGTCGAAGGCGTTGGCGTGGACCTGGGATGGACGCAGCGCGGCGAGCTGTTTGGCAGCGATGCCAGTTGGCGCCTGTCGCTGTTCGATCGTCCCGGTAGCTACAGCAGCGGCAATGATCGTAATCGCGGCGTCGACCTGAGCGTCAACGTCGCGCTGGGGGCACCGGGGCAACAAATATCCGGCAGCATCGGTTCGCGCACCGCGCGCGACGGCAGCCGTGACAACAACGCCTCCCTGGGGTACCGCAAAGACCTGCAGGACCACATATTGCAGAGCGTTTCGGTGACGGCACTCACCGACACCTATGGCGTCGGCGTGTCGAGCCTGGCGAACTTCAGTACCGATATGATCCGGGGCGACGGGTTTGTGCAGCGCTCGTCCTACAACGGCAACTTTACCGGTGGCCTGAACCTGGACAGCACGGTTGCCATCGGCGCCCAGCAGATGGTGATGACCAGCCAGCCTCAGGGGCGGGGCGCCGGAATGATCGTCGATGTCGAGTCCGATATCGACGGCATCGCTTTGCGCGCCGACGACCTCAGCGGCGGCAGCGCCGCCTTGCGACCGGGGCGCAATTTCATCCCCATCACCGCTTACAAGAACAGTTCGGTGAGCTTCGATTTCGAAGGCAATCACGTTCCGGCGGCGACCATCGAGCCGGCGCGCACCCGTTATCACCTGAACAAGGGCGGGGTGGAGTACCGCAAGGTGCGCGTGATGAAAACCCTGACCGTGCTCGGTCGTTTGCTCGACCCACAAGGCCGTCCCCTCAAGGGCCATCACGTGATCAACCACGCCAGCCGCGGGGTGAGTGAAGTGGACGGGTTCTTCTCCATGGAAATGAACGCCGGCTCGCCGACCCTGCAAGTGCGTTACGCCGATCAGTTGCTGTGCCAGTTCCGACTCGATACCGGCAAGTACCGCAGTGAAAACGACGTGCTGATGATCGGTGACCTGCGCTGCAGCCCGGACACCTTGGCGGATGCAACGTTTGCGCCTGAAACAGCGGGCTGATGCCGCTTACAGACATTAACTTTCGGACTATAAACCCATGGCTCATAAAAGGCGGTACGGCAAGTTTCTTGCGCTTTCGATCGTCGGATTATTGATCGGCTGTTTTCAACACTCGGCTGAAGCAGAGGAGGTGTTCATCACGGCGATGTTCAAACCGGACCCTTCGAAACCGCAGCAAAACACGTTTGAAAACACCACCCCACCCAGTGGTTACTGCGCCACTTATCCGGACAGATGCAGGGATGAGCAAATGTTCAGCCTGCGGGTGCCGCTTACATTCGAGTCCAACCGCGCGATTACGCCCGGCTATAGCGACCCGCGTCAGGGGGCGACATTTTTGATGCCTGTGGCCTGGCGCACCTTGACTGTTTTTCACGAAACAACCGGTGAGCCGCAAACGCTGCAGGTCCGGATTTCGGGGTTCGGTACCAGAGTCAGGTCACCCAACGTTCTCGAACTGGTCGACCAGGATGTCACCCTTCCACAGGCCCACGACCTTTTGTGGGGAACCGGTTGGCTCTACGCGCCGGCCCCGTGTCTGGGAAGCGGGTTAAGTGGGTACACCCAGGATTCGTACCTCTTTTTCTGGAAAACCACGACTACTGGAGGGTATTGCAGCAAATATGCGAGGTACAACGTGCCTTGGCTGCGTTATGAATATCTTGACTTCGCTTATCAGTTACGAACCCCGGACCCGCTGAAAATGGCTTCGGGCAGGTACAACGGGAGCATTCAATACACCATCGGCCCTGATGCGGATATCGACATGGGCCATGTCATGGTGCCGAGTAGCTCGACGTTGGGCTTGAACTTCAGCCTCGACGTACAGCACACCCTCAAAGTCGACATTCCTCCCGGCGGCAACAAGGTCGAACTGGTGCCGGAAGGCGGCTGGCAAAACTGGCTGCAAAACGGGCGCAAACCGGTGCGGCTGTTCCGGGATCAGACCTTCAATATTTCGGCGTCGTCGCGGTTCAAAATGATCCTGCAGTGCAACATTGTCGGGTTTCGGGGCTGCCAGATTATTAATCGCCTTTCGGGGCGCAACGCGAATAACGCGAATGTGAATATCAGAGTCAGCCTGCCTGACGGCTTGACGGACCTTACCGGGCAGCCGGTCAAGCGACTGCAATTAACCCCGGGAAATGTGAACCCACCTCAGTTTCAACCCGCTTTTTATGTGGACCGGGCCCCCGGCGTTCTGCACTTCGAAATTGACCCCGTTTACGTGGAGCTCATGGTCCGCCCCGGCGAGGCCGGCGACTACGTCGGGACTGCCACAGTGATCTGGGATTCGGAAGTCTGATGGGCTGTTTATCGAGTTATCGAGCCAGCGTTGTATTCAATGTCATGAGGTTCAAGGTTATGAAGCGTCTGTTTGCACTGGTAAGTCTGGGCGGGTTTTCCCTGGCGATTCAGGCGGGGCCCAATATCAATGTCGGGACGGTTTACGACTATCTGGATGGCGATAAAAGTACCTACCTGAAACGGGTGTTCAATGGCGGCGACAGCACGGCTTTCGTCAAGGTCAACATTCTGGAAATCATCTACGACGCCGATGGCACGCCCCGCGAAGTGCCCGTCAAGAACCAGGCCGATGCCAGCGCCCGCGACGGATTGATGGCCAGCCCCGCGCGACTGATCGTACCGGCCAATGGCATGCAAGGTTCGCGTCTGTTGTACATGGGCGAGCGTGACACCGAACGCTATTTCCGGGTGCGCTTCGTGCCCGTGGTGCCGGAAAAGGAAGACGAATTCGCCGTCTCCGAGGAAGAACGCGACACCTACAAAAAGAACCTGTCGGCGGGGGTCAACGTGATGGCCGGTTTTGGCACGGTGTTCTTCGTGCGGCCGAAAAACACCCGTTACGACAGCGTGATCGATGATGGTCCGGGCACTTACAGCATTCGCAACAACGGCAACACCGTTGTGGTGGTCGATGAGTTCAAGAACTGCTCGCTGAAGGTCGAGACCGAATGCGAGCCGACCACCAAGCACCACATCCTCGCGGGGAAGAGCTTTCAGTTCGAGAAAAAAACCGGTCGTGAGTATCGTTTCCAGCTGATTGAAGGCCAGGCCAAAAAGACCATGCGCATTGCCAGCCGGTAGCACCGACCCGTGTTGCTGCGGTTTTCTTTGATGAACAGGTACCAGACATGATCAAGCAATGGGCCTTCGCGGCATCGTTGAGTGCCGCGACGCTGATGAGCTCCCAGGTATTCGCGGCGCGGGAAGAACATGAGTTCGAAATTTCGGTGAACATCCCCACCCTGTCGTTTTACGTGATACCGGCGGAAACGGACTGGATTCATCGCGAGCAGAGATTGCCGTGGAATCCTCATACTTCAACCTTGGGCGGTTTGCGCAAGTATTTCGACGTCAAGCACGACACCAGCGCGATTGAAGCGCGGCTGGAGAGCGAACCTTATCTATCCAACGGCAACGATGCCGAGAATGTATACCTGCGCGTCAGCTTCAACGGTCAGGCGCTGAGTCACGACGCTCAGCCCCGGCAAGTGGTCTCGGCACAGGAGGCCATGGCGGGCAGTCGGGTGCGGTTGGACATCGAGCCGACAATCCCCACTGGAGGTTATAAACCGGGCAGTTACTACGGCAACGTGCTGTTGGTGTTCAGTGCCGTGGCGCCCTGAGCCCGTTAAAAAAACGTCCTCCATCCATGACAGGGAGTCATGAGCGAAGATGAAATCAGTGAAGGTTTGTAAAACCCTGCTCCAGAGCAGCGCGGGGTGGGTGTTGTTGTGTGCATTAACCGTTGAATCGGCGATTGGCGCGACCATGGACATCAGTGCTTCGTTCAGGCCGGATCCGGCCAACCCCCATGAAAACAAGTTCACCAATGACACGCCGATGTCCGGGTATTGCCAAAGCCAGCCTGAATTCTGCAAGGACAAAGACTTGTTCTCGTTGCTGATCCCGATTGAATTCCGATCCGTCGCTCCGATTGAAGCCGAGCATGCAAATAGCCGCAGAGGAGCGATGTTTCGGGTACCCGGAGATTGGCGGCGACTCACTGTCAGGAAGGTCGACAGTGCCGAAACTTCACAAGTCGAGGTGCGCATTGTCTCGATCGGCGGGCGCTACATTCTTCCCGATACTGCAGAAAACCTGGTTGGCGAAGGCGACCCCACCAACGTGCAAGGCTGGCATACCCGCCTGTGGGGAGACTGGGACTGGGGGCCGCCCAAGCCTTGCCAGGCCACAAGCGGCATATACACCGACCCGCATCAAAAAAACTTTTTCTGGATGACCACCACTTCAAGAGAGTGTGCAGCAAGGGCTAATTACGCTATTCCCAGCCTCTTTTATGACAGGGTCCAGATCGGTTATGAGCTGCGTACACCCGATCCGTTGCAAATGTCCGCCGGGCAGTACACCGGTAACTTGACCTATAACATCGGTCCGGGAATGGACTTTGACATGGGCGATGTCATGTACCCCGACGACTCCACCCTGACATTGAATTTCACCCTGGATGTTAACCATACGCTCAAGATCGATATTCCACCGGGCGGCAACAAGATTGAGCTGGTGCCTGAAGGCGGTTGGCAAACCTGGCTGCAGAGTGGAGGAAAACCAGCGCGTCTGTTCCGCGATCAGACTTTCCATATCTCAGCCTCGTCGCGATTCAAGATGATGTTGGAATGCGACAGCCTCAGTGCGGATTCCTGTTTTCTGCGCAACAACTTCGGAGTTCCGGTCAATGTTACAACGAGCGTCACCTTGCCCGATGGGTTGACGGTCTCCGGGCGGCCAGTCAACAAACAACGATTGATGAATGGTTATTGGTCGGTATCGTTTCAGCCGGGGCACTATATTGACCGGCAGGCGGGAACGTTACATTTCGAAATTCCGAGGAGTGAAACCGTGCGTATTCTGCAGCCCGGCGTTGCCGCCGAGTATTACGGAACGATTACGGTGATCTGGGATTCGGAAGTTTGAATAAACTCATTTCGGTTTAAATGCCGTGCTGCGCCTTGAAGCAGGTTGTCCGGCTTCAGGCGCAGCGTATGGCCGTGTCTGGGGTTATGAATGCCCCGCCTCTCTCAATGCCATTCGGGTCAGGCGTCGCGCCAGCTCCTTTTCGTCTTCGAAAAGGTCGTTGATCAATCGGTTGTACACCTCATCGGTCATTTCCTTGCCAGTGAGCACAACCGATTCGGGGACAGGAAGCTGCCGGGCCAGTTCTTTGAGTTTTTCCTCGAGCTGGTTTTTGTATTCATCCGTGCGGTGCCGGGTATGAGCCCGTTCGTTTTGCGTCTGCCGCAAATCCGCCAGTAACCCGGCCTTGACCACCGTGTACAGCTCGGTGTTTTCCTCAAATGCTCGCGGGTGCGTCTCGCACAGGTATTCAATCCAGAAGGGTTGCTCCAGCATCTGGTTCACCAGCCCGTCACCGTACTCCAGTGACAGCACCGCGTCGTAGGCTTGATCGATCATGCTCTCACTCACGCCGGCAACCGGCCGGTGAAGCATGCTTCGCGATTGCCAGGGCAGGTCCAGGCGTCGGGCCAAATCGGTCTGGTAGGCAAGGTAGACCTCGACTTCATCCGGCGTGAGGCCTCTGCCCATCCGTTCCGTCATGTCTGCCTCGGCAATCTTGTTCACGAAGTCCAGGCGCGCTGCGCTCCTGGCCAGGGTCACCAGTTCACGTTCGAGCATCTGTGGCGAGGTGCTGAACGACCTGGCCTCCGAGGCCAGGACTTCCAGCCCCATGTTGTTAAACACTTGAGCCCCGGCGTCGGCGCAATTGTCTGGCGAAGTGGCCATGGTGAAGAGTTTTTCGCGCAGCGCACTATCCATGTCGGCGGCATCGATCATCCGCCATACACGCTTGGCCAGATCGGTTCGAAACTCGCCTCCAGCTCGATAATCAGCAGACAGGGTAAGGCCGCGAATCACCGTGAAGAATCCCGCCGAGTCCGGTTCATCGGCCAGATCACCCCAGGCCTCGCCGCGGTATCGGCCAAGCCCGGGGGAGGGCGCCCACCATTCGCTGTCGTCAGGTACAGGCCAGAAGGCCAGATCGTTGTCGGTGGCAGGTGGATAGGTATGTCGAGGGCTGAGCCCCACGGACCTCCTGAAGTTTTCGTAGGCCAAGCGGTTCACGTCGCTGAGCGCTTGAGCGTTGAGCCGGGTGCGCGCGACCACAAAGGCATCGGTCGAGCCCGGGACCACATCGGGAATACGCGCCAGCGGGTTGTCTTGCAGGTCGAGGAAAAAACCGTGAGGCCGGGGTTTGGCGAAGGTGCCTCGGGGCCAGGTGTCGATGCCGGTGCCACGCAGGCTGACGATCATCAGGCCGGGCATGCGTCCGATGTCCGGGAGGGCGCCCAAGGGGTTGTGATCCAGCCTGAGGGTTTTCAGGTAGGTCAGGCGGCTGAGTTGTTCGACGCTTTGCGGTGTCAGGCGGATGTGGTTGCCGTTCAGGCGCAGGGTCGACAAAACGTGCATCGCGGTGATGCCCTGGGGTATTTCAGTCAGTTGACAGCCTCTGGCGCTTAATTCGTCCAGGTGCGCAAAATCCTTCAACAGACCGCCCGGTTCGCTGGAGAAACGCGTGTTGTCCAGATTCAATACCGAGACCTTGTCGAGAAACCGCTTGAGATCGGGCTTGTGTTTCCACCAGGTCTCAAGATCGACACTGCTCAGTTCCACCGATAAATCGAGACGATAACCGCTGTGGGGATGCAGGCTGCGTTCATCGAACACCAGGCTTCGACGTTCGAAACACTCGATCAGCCGTTCGGTGATGTGGCGCCCGCCGCCGTCGCGAAAACCCTGGGGGTCAGGCCCCCAGACGTCGGATTGCTGATAGCGCCACTGATTGAGGGTGACGCGCAAATCGTCGAGTTCATCCTCAAGCGCCGAAAGGGCGGTCAGGGGGTCACCTTGCGCGGTCAAGACTTCGATAAAACGCGTGGCCTCCTCAGCGCTGAAGGTCGGGTAAAGGTCGCGAACCCGCCGGTCCAGCGAGGCGGAACCGTCCTTGCTCAGGCCCCCTCCCTGTAACAGCAGGGTGGTGATCCGGTCACGCTGCGAGCGAATCGGTAGTTCGGCGAGCGCGGTTCTGCGGACTTCAGGGGAGACGAGGATTTGCTTGAACCAGTGTTTGAGCGCCTTGCCCTGGCCGAGCTGGAAACCCAAGGCGTTGCGCTGATCCTGCGGCATTGCACGCAGCAACGACTCATAGAGGCTGCTGGCTCCGTAAAGGCGATTGTCCTCGTCGAACACTTCGTATTTGTTGCGTCCGCCGCTGCTGACGAGCGTCCTGACCCGGGTGGCAGATTGCGCGCCAACGCTGCAGCGCAATCTACCGTGCGGGGAGCCGTCGCGGATGTCGACACGCAGGTCGGTGAATACGTCGCTGTGCAGTCTCAGCGTATTCAGGAGCAGACGCTCGGTGTCCGCTGTTAATCCCGAATGCCCATAAAGGCTCTCGGTTGCCCGGACCGCGCGCACTTCGAAATTCAGTTCGCGGGCCTGATTTTTTATACGCAACGGAAGGCGTTTTTCGCTGAGCATCGCGAGGCGTTCCGCACCCGTGGCGTTGGCCAGCAGCGTTTCGCTGATGCTTGAGGGCAGCTCGGGGAACGCATCTCTGAGCAGCCTCACTTGCGGATCGCGGTTTTTTTCCCGGGCGCGATACGTCCGTTTGGCCAACCTGTTCATGTCGCCTTCGACAAAGTCGGCCAGTTGATTGCGCAAGGCTTGTGCCCGATGCGCCGGTGGCACGTCGGGGCCGAGCATGACGGCAAGTTCGGGCTCCTCCAGAAACGCCACCACGCGTTCGGGCAACTGCCCGGCCATGACGTCCGCCAGGCTGATGCTGAGGATGTCCGATGGCAAGGCCTCGGGATTGCCATAGAGGCGGTCTTGCGCCGAAGCACTGGTTTGATGAAGCACGCGCAGGGCCTTGTCTTCAGGCCAGCCGGGCAGCTCAGTCACGGTTTGCTCGAACCAGGCCGAAGCCGGATCAGGCGTCAGCGGCAGACCACTGCGAATCTGTTCTTCCAGCCGGGCGACATCTTCATACGCCTCGAAGCGTTTCAGCGCATCGGCCAGCAGCGGCGGTGGCGCTTCAGATTCGACGTACATCCGCCGCAAGGCATCGTGGTCGGTGCCGCTGATGGTGCGGATCTGCTCCAGTTCGCCGTCGCTAAAGCGCTCGACCGAATGCCCGAGCCGGCGCATCAGTTGGCGTTCACTCCAGGCTCTGGGCTGTTCGCCTTCATGTACGAAGGCACCCAGGCCATTGTGTGTCACCTGCGGCCTTGCCCTCGTGGGGCAGAATGGCTTTGCCTTGATGCCGGTGCAGCCCCCAGGCATCCGGCGTCGAATCGGCGGGCAATGACAGGTCGTGCTGTTGATAGGGCGTGAGATCGGGATGCCATAGGCGTTGGCTGCCATCAGGCAATTGCACCGGTTTCATCGCGTTGATGAACGGTGAGGAGAGGGATTTGCCCAGCTCGGCGGCGCCGGCGAAGATACCGAACTGAACCAGGTTTTCGACAATGCCCAATACATGCCCGGCTGCTTCGGTGGTCTGTCCTTCAGCCCAGTCCACAACGCCTTCGAACACCTCGTCCGTCAGTTGGTAAGCGGTGTACGCCAGCATCAGTTCGCCGAGCACGGGCACGAACGGCGTGACCACGAACAGGGCCACATTGAAAATGTCCGAGAGCATCTTCTCCAGGTTATCCCACCAGGCCCAACGCGCCATGCGGTCGGCATCCTGGGTGGAGATCGCGAGGTCGCGGGCATCGTTGACGATCTTGTTGAGCCTGATCCGGAACAGGTATTGCCAAAGGTCGTCGTGGGCCGGGTCGGGCGAGCGGTTTTGATAGTCATCGGTGATCGCCTGGACGCTGAAACTCAGGTTGGGATTGTCCACCGGCGTATCCCTCCAGACGGGGCCGCCGGACTGCCGATCTCGTTGATGCCATTTCACCGTGCTCAGGCGTTGATTGAGACTGGCGAAGAAATGCCCTCGCTCCTTATGGGGCACGAACTGGCTGAAGAACTGTTGATAACCGAACCCACCCGATGACTGTCCATCGGCGGGTTTTTCTTCCTGCAACTGGCGAGTCAGTTCGGCCATGAACTCGGCGGGCGAGGGGTATTCCTTGAGTGGGTGTTGGTTGTCGTGTGGCACATAGGCGATCAGGCGACCGGGAGAGCCACCCGGTCCCGGGTCGGTTGTGATCAACAGAATGCCCGCCAGCACCGTTTCCATCATGGCCAGGTTGTAGTAGCTCACGGGCTTGCCGTCCAGCCTCAAATTCTTTTGGCCATGGACCAGATCGAGGATGAGTCGATGGGCGTGTGCATCAATATGTTTGTTCAGCAGTGCCATATGTGCCGCTGCTTTCAACGCGGCTTTTTGGCTGGCAATGACCGCCGTGCGTACGTTGTTGGCGACTCGGGGGCTGCCGAATCCGAGGGCCTGACGCAGTGCCTGCTGGTAGCGGGCGCCGATGTCCAGATCACGGCAGATGGCCTTGAACGCCTGGGCGGTAAGCGGAGCTCCCGTGATCCTGTGGTTGATGTGCAGCGTTTTCATCTGTCCGCGCGGGTCCGGCGCGTCAAGAAAAGCAAAGTCCGAAAATGTTTCGTCATCCGAGAAATTGTGCAGGGCCGCGTTCAGCAACGAGACCGTCCGAACTTTCGTGCCACCCTTGAAATCGTGCACCCACCATGGGCGGCCGACGGCGGCATAAAGCCGCAGGCAGGTGTTCCTGACATCAATGTCGCCGTAGTGCTCACTGAGCGCATTTTTCAACAGGGGTTCGGCAAACGCATAGACATCGGTCAGGTTATCAAACAGGGCGTCCACGGCGTTCTGGGTAGACCAGTGCTCGGATATCGCCTCTTTGAGCTGATGGTGAGCTGAGCGGGCATGGGTTTTGAACGGCGCGAAGTCGCGCTGGGCAGCCTTTAATGCGCGAGCGTTGACAGGGGAAATGTCGGTGATCCAGGCGGGCAGCGCCTGCGCGATCCAGGTGTCATTAATGCCGTCCTGGTTTTTGGTGTTGCGGCGTCTTTGATCAATCCTTGATAAATTCGTCATGTGCTAACCGTCTAAAGCTGTAATCAGGCTCTTCAGGTTAGGCAGGTGCTGCGGTCGAAAAAAGCTCAAATACAGGGTTGGATTGCCCCGAAAGACGCCTCAATCCAACGATAAACAAAGAGCGAAAAATACAGGAATACCACCCTTTAATGTGCGGATGTGCCCAGTGCGGCCGTAGCTTGAGTGACGACTGGCGATCCAGTCCCGGCATAGCACAACGTGTGGGTGCCCGGTTGCAGATAAGGCGACAGGATCGGCGCCATGCCCTTGAGCACCTGAGCGGGCAACGCCGAGGTGAATTTGAAATTCTCCGCCGTGCGACCGGGAACATAGGCGGTGAGCGTGCCGAAATGCTTGTCGCCGATAAAGAACACGAAAGTTGCCGTGCGGTTGATCGATTTGGAGCTGAGAATCCGCCCGCCGGAACCGATGGCTTCAATGCGGTTGTCGCCGGTACCGGTCTTGCCGCCCATGGCCAACGGGCTGCCATCGGCCAGTTTAAAGCTGCCGGCCAGGCGTTTGGCGGTGCCGGCGTCCACCACTTGTGAGAGGGCTTCGCGCATCGCGGCGGCCACTTCCGAAGGCATCACTCGTTTGCCGACCACCGGATTGTTGACCAGGCGGGTTTCATAGGGCGTATCTGCCGCGAAGTGCAGGCTGTCGATCCGCAATGTCGGCATCCGCACACCATCGTTGAGAATGGTGCCAATCAACTCGGCCAACGCAGCGGGGCGATCGCCCGAGCTGCCGATAGCGGTGGCCAGCGATGGCACCAGGTGATCGAACGGATAGCCGACTTTCTGCCAGCGCTGGTGAATGTCGAGGAACGCTTCGATCTCCAGCATGGTGCGGATGCGGCTGTCACGGGCGCCCTTGTGACGGCTTTTGAACAGCCAGCTGTAGACTTCCTGGCGTTCGAACTGACTGGCTTTGACGATCTGGCTGAACTTGGCGTCGGGGTTATTCAGCAAGTAGCCGATCAGCCACAGATCCAGCGGGTGGACCTTGGCGATGAAGCCTTGATCCGGCAGGTCGTAGCTGCCAGGGCCGTAACTCAGGTAGAGGCGTTCGAGGCGTTCATCGGTCAGTTTTTCTTGAAGCTTGGCGCCTTTGAGGTGCGAGCGTACGAAGGTGTTGAAGCTTTCCTGATCAGCCTGGGGGAATAGATAACGATGCACGGCGGCCATGCGAATCGGCGTTGGGCGCATGCCGTCGAGAAAGGTTTCGAGCCGCGCCTGGGTGTCCTTGTTGCGGTATTTCTTCCAGAACTTCAGCAGGAATGAGGTGCCTTCTCTGTCGGCGAATGAGGCCAGGTATTCCTGACGCCGCGGGTCGCGATCGTCCTTGAGCAATTCTGCGCTGCTGTTGGGCCCCGAGTAAGTGCTGTAGCGCACCAGGTCACGCATCAGCCGAATGAACGGCAGGTTGATCGATTCGCGCAGAGCATCGCGCAGGGTCGGCAGGCGGCCGTTGTCTTCCTTGCGGAAGTTGACGAATGTGTGCAGTCCGCCGCCGGTGAAAAAGGCCTCGCCAGGGCTGGCGGAATATTTGCGATCCAGCGCGGCGCCGAGCATTTTCGGCAGGCTGCGGTCGGTGTTCTGAATCATGTAATCGACGGCCCAGCGGGTCAGGCGATCCGGGTCGGCGACTTCGGTTTTCTTCAGTTCGGCGACGCTCATGCTGGCGTAGCGATCGTGCAGTTCGGCCATGATCTGCAGGTAGGTGGTGAGCACACGCATTTTTGCGGTGGAGCCCAATTCCAGCTTGCTGCCTTCATTGATGTCGAATGGCTGGTCGGTGCTGTCGGTTTGCACCCGCACGCGCGAACCGTCCGGGGTCAATTCGAACAGGGTGAAGCTATAGCGCACCTGCGCGGTGTTGGTGGGGGTGAGCAGGCGTTCGCCGATCAGGCCGATTTCCGCTGCATAAGTTGGATCGGCCAGATGCTTGAGGTAGGCGGTGGCCTGGGTTTGCAGCTCGCCTTGCAAGGTGCTGGTGGCGGACAGGTCGAGGCGGTCGAGATCATACAGCGGACGATTGAGTAAACCGGCCAGGCGGCTGCGCGCCACACTGATGCCTTTATTGGTTTCGATGGGCTGAATGGTGGGCTGGGTGGCCCAGTCGCGGTAAGTCACTTTACTGGCCAATGCCGCCGTGGCGAGTGGCGCATCGATCACGCCGTTTTGAGACAGCAGGCGAATATGGCTGTCGGTGAGGCTGGCCAATTCATCACGACCCTTGGTCAAGTAATGGGAAGGGCGGCGCTGAGCAATCATCAGTGACAGCATTTCGCGCAGGGCCAGGCCTTTTTCCGACAGACTTTTCGGGTCGGTGTCGGTGCTGGCCAGCTGTTCATTGGCCTTGTTGAAGTCGGCGCCGTACCAGACGCGCAGGCCTTCGGCCATGCCATGCACTTCACCGTGGCCCGGTACCGCCGACAGCGGAACACTGTTGAGGTAGTCGCGAATCACGTTTTGTCGCGCCTGGAGGGTTTCCGGCCCCGCCTGATAGGCGCGCACGCTGGCGGAAATCATCTGGCGGATTTTTTCCGCGCCCGACACCGTCAAGCCATCGGGCGAATGGCGATATTTCTCAAGTTGCGTGGCCAGCGTACTGCCGCCCGCCGACTGACCGGGCAGGCTCAACAGCTTGGCTACCTGGGACCACGCCGCCTTGCCGAACCGCGGCCAGTCCACGGCGGGGTTGGCCAGAGGCTGACGGGGATCGAGCAAAAAACGGTTTTCAATAAACAGCAAGCTGCTGACCACGACCGGCGGGATCGCGGCAAAGCTTGAATAGAGTTGCTGGGGGTACTTGAACTGGTACAGCGGGGCCGTGCGGCAATCGGTGATCGACAGCCCAGCCTGGATTTTTTCGGCATAGGGCACAAAAAAACCCTTGTCGGTGTAATTCATCAGTGCTGGGGAGAAGCGGGTTTGTGCCGCTATTACGTAATCGCGTTTGAGCAATCGCGGTAGAAACTCATCCATGGTGCTGTAACCCAAACGCTGATCGAACGGGCCTGCGCCAGGGTAGCGAATCGCATCGCTGGGTCCGGGTTGCAGCTCGTACTTCAGCGAGGCTGCGTATTTGCTGATTTCCCGGGCCTGAAACTTGGAGGTGCGCATTTCCTTGGCCGCGGCGAGGCCCAGGACAATCAGGATAATCAGCAACAGCAACCAGAAAGCCCCCCAGCCGTGCCGGGAGCGACGGGGTTTCTCAGGTAAAGGCGCTTCATCCACTCGTTCAGTCGGAACCACGGTTTTACTCGAATCGGTTTGCCACAAAGCGCCCATAGTCGACTGATCCATTCACGCAGATTGATCGGACTTGCTTGAAGCTTAGACGGTGGTTGGCGTTGGTGAGGAAATTGTGAACAACCAGATATCGAGTTCCCGCTATTCCTTGTGGCGAGGGAGTTTGCTTTAGAAAGGGAGCTTGTGATGGTTAGGGGGCTTGCTGTGGCGAGGGGCTCGCCACAGGGGGATGGATGTCGTCTGAAATAGCTGCGCTAGACGCATCAAAGCGGTAAATGCTGCCGAAGTAGGGGCATGACGATGCACCATTGCTGTGCAATACTCGGCGCCGTTTCAGTGGCGAATAATCCTGCATAAGGCAGGTAATGCCCCTCCGAAAACCGCGCTTTTGCCGAGAGTTATGGCTGAATGTTGTGGTTTATAGAGTGAAAAACCCTGCTGGAAGCTTTTTATACTGCATGCCCGCTGATCTTGCAGGTTTTGGTCCTGCAAGACGTGTCTGCCCATGAAGCAGGCCCGGTTTCAACAGGCACTGGTTTATCGGTCGGTGCTTCGACACTCGGTGGTCACATCCAATAACAAGACGAGGTTGTACCTATGCCAGTCGGCAATCACCTGCCTCACGGCGAGACCGCTCAGGGCGGCCCGCTTAAACGCGAACTCGGCGAACGGCATATTCGCTTGATGGCGCTCGGTGCCTGTATCGGCGTCGGCCTGTTCCTGGGTTCGGCCAAGGCCATCGAAATGGCCGGCCCGGCCATCATGCTCTCTTACATCATCGGCGGTCTGGCTATCCTGGTCATCATGCGTGCCCTCGGCGAGATGGCGGTGCACAACCCGGTCGCCGGCTCGTTCAGCCGTTACGCTCAAGACTATCTCGGCCCGTTGGCAGGTTTTCTGACCGGCTGGAACTACTGGTTCCTGTGGCTGGTAACCTGCGTCGCGGAAATCACTGCGGTCGCGGTGTACATGGGCGTCTGGTTTCCCGACGTACCGCGCTGGATCTGGGCACTGGCGGCGTTGATCAGCATGGGCTCGATCAACCTGATCGCGGTGAAAGCCTTCGGTGAGTTCGAGTTCTGGTTCGCCCTGATCAAGATCGTCACCATCATTGCGATGGTGGTCGGCGGCATCGGCGTGATCGCATTCGGTTTCGGCAACGACGGTGTGGCGCTAGGGATTTCCAATCTCTGGGCCCACGGCGGCTTCATGCCCAACGGCGTGCAAGGCGTGTTGATGTCCCTGCAAATGGTGATGTTCGCCTACCTCGGCGTCGAAATGATCGGCCTGACCGCCGGTGAAGCCAAGAACCCGCAGAAGACCATTCCCAATGCGATCGGCTCGGTGTTCTGGCGGATTCTGCTGTTCTACGTCGGCGCCTTGTTCGTGATCCTGTCGATCTACCCGTGGAACGAAATCGGCACCCAGGGCAGCCCGTTTGTGATGACCTTCGAGCGTCTGGGCATCAAGACCGCCGCCGGCATCATCAACTTCGTGGTGATCACCGCGGCGCTGTCGTCCTGCAACGGCGGCATCTTCAGCACCGGGCGCATGCTCTACAGCCTGGCGCAGAACGGCCAGGCTCCGGCCGGTTTCGCCAAGACCTCGAACAACGGCGTGCCGCGTCGCGCGCTGCTGCTGTCGATCGGTGCCTTGCTGCTGGGCGTGTTGCTTAACTATCTGGTGCCAGAGAAAGTCTTCGTCTGGGTCACCGCGATTGCCACATTCGGTGCGATCTGGACCTGGGTGATGATCCTGCTGGCCCAGCTCAAGTTCCGCCAAGGCCTGAGCGCCAGCGAACGTGCCGGCCTCAAATACCGCATGTGGCTGTACCCGGTCAGTTCTTACCTGGCGCTGGCATTTCTGGTGCTGGTGGTCGGCCTGATGGCGTACTTCCCGGACACTCGCGTGGCGCTGTATGTCGGGCCTGCTTTCCTGGTGCTGCTGACGGTGTTGTTCTACGTGTTCAAGCTGCAACCGACCAATGTGTCGCAAGGTGCGGTGCGTTCGGCTTCGTAAGTTGTAACGCCAGAAATGCAAAAGCCCCGGTCTGAATGATCGGGGCTTTTGATCTTAAGCTACCGACACCACCATAGACCGATTCAACCGCTTGTTGAAATCCAGCCAGGCCCCCAGCAGCACCATCAGCCCGACCCCCAACATTGCGCTGAATACCTGCATCGCCAGTGCATTCGCGCCCAAGGCGTTGAGCATGTCCGCCAATGGCGCCAGCAACACGCCAAAACAAAACACTTCCAACGAATAACGACCCATGCGGCAGCTTTGTTGCGCCAGCCAATGTTGCGTCCAGCCGTTGTCGGGCAACAACCTGGCGGTGACGTAGGCGAGGGCGAGGAAATGCAGCAGGCGTGCCGGCGAGAGGTTGGTCTTGCTGATCGGATAGAGCCATTCGCCGAGTGTCTGGGGCATGAAGACCTCATGCACGGTCGGCCACTTCCACGACACCGCGATCAGCCCGGTCAGCAGCAAATAGGTCAGCGCTGCGATAAAAACCGGCTGCCGAATCAGCGGTCGAGGTTGCGGCGCCCGAGGCCTTTGCCCGTGAATCGCCGTCGCGCCACCGAGAATAAACAACAGTTGCCAGGCCATCGGATTGAAAAACCACACGCCACCGTCGGTGCCCGCCAGGTTCCATTGAAGCCATGGCGCCAGCAGATACACCAGCACCGACAACCCCACCACGTATTCAGGCTTGCGCAGCAGCATCGGCAGCACCAACGGCAGGCCGAGCAGCAACAAAATATACAGCGGCAGCGGGTCCATCAGGTTCGGCTTGAAGCGCAGCAACAGCTCATCCATCAACGCCTGCTGCGGATTGCTGAGGAAGTACTGCAAGCCCATCTCCTGCACCAGGTCACGGGTTTCCACGTGGCTGTTGGCGAAAAACACGATACCCATCAGCAGCGCCAGCAAAAAGATATGCACCACATACAGCACCCAGGCGCGTCGCAGGATTTTTACCGTGGCGACCATGAAACCGTCGCGCCGGGCGATTTTGCCGTAGGCCAGCACGGCCGCGTACCCGGCCAGGAACACGAAAATCTCTGCCGCATCGCTGAACCCGAAATTACGCACCGTGAACTGCGCGAGCGGGTTCTGTGGCACGTGATCCCAGAAGATGAAGATCAAGGCCAGGCCGCGAAAAAAGTCGATTCGGTGATCGCGTTCAAACGTCATGATGGCGGGCTCTTGAACGGGTTGAGTAGGAGCGAGCGGCGCGCAGGGTGGCGTGATTCGCCGCCAATTGCAAAAGGCTGGATATTACCGAATGTCTCAGGGGGCTATAGCGAACGATCGGGATGGCGTGTCCGTCGGTCTGCCGGGCAGTTCGCGCACCAGAACGCCCCCTGATGGCGGTCTGCCGAACATCTACACTTCGATTTTCAGGAGTGTGAAACGTGAAAGTTTCGCTGATTGTTCCGGTATTCAATGAAGAGCAGGCGATCAGTCTGTTCCATCAGGCGGTGCGTCGCGAATTGAAACTTGACCCGTGTGAGGTCGAGATCGTGTTCATCAACGACGGCAGTACCGACCGGACGGCTGAGCAGGCCAAGGCGCTGGCACAGGTCGATGAACAGGTATTGCTGATCAACTTCTCGCGCAACTTCGGCAAGGAACCGGCGTTGTTTGCCGGTCTGGAATACGCCACCGGCGATGCAGTGATCCCCATGGACGTGGACCTGCAGGATCCGATCAGCGTCATCCCGCAGTTGATTACCGAGTGGCAGAAGGGGGCCGATGTGGTGCTCGCCAAACGCCGCAATCGTGACAGTGACAGTTATTTGAAACGCCACAGCGCATCGCTCTTCTATCATTTGTTGAATAGGATTTCCTATACCCGGATCGAAGAAAACGTCGGGGATTTCCGGCTCATGGACCGCAAGGTGGTCAATGTGATTCGCGCGCTTCCCGAGCATCAGTTGTTCATGAAGGGCGTTCTGTCCTGGGCCGGATTCACCACCGCGGTGGTGGAGTACGAGCGGGCCCGGCGAGTGGCAGGACGCAGCAAGTTCAATGGCTGGAAACTGTGGAACCTGGCGCTGGAAGGCATTACCTCGTTCAGTACGGTGCCGTTGCGATTGTGGACTTACATCGGTGGCGGCATTTCGATCTTCGCGGTGCTGTACGCGGTGTACATGGTGCTGGACAAGATTTTCTTCGGCAACAATGTCCCCGGTTACCCCTCGCTGATGACGGCCATTCTGTTTCTCGGCGGCGTCCAATTGATCGGTATCGGCATCCTCGGCGAGTATGTCGGCCGCATCTATATCGAAGCCAAGCACCGGCCGCGTTATGTGGTCAAAGACGTCATTGGCGGCAAAGACCGGACCGGGCTTTAGCATGGGCAGGCTGAGCGACTTTTTCAGCAAAGAGCTCGGGCGTCGTCGGGTCTGGCTGTTTTTTTTGATCGCGACGCTGGTGTATGTCATTCCGCTGATCCTGGCGGACTATCCCTACATCGATGACAACTGGCGCTCGCTGTCGGCCGGTACGGCCTGGGCGGGGCAGGGGCGATTGTTCACCGAGCTGTTCTACAACCTGCTGACGTTCAGCGATGGCGCACCGAACATCTTTCCATTGCCGCTGTTGATCGCCACGCTGGCCATGGCTTTTGCGTTGACCAGCCTGACATTCCATTACTACCCACGGCCGACACTTTCCTGCTGCCTGGTGTTGTTGCCGCTCTGGTACAACCCGTTTTTTTTGCAGAGCCTGTCGTATCAATACGACGGGCCCGCCATCACCATGAGCCTGGTGGCGGTGATTTATGCGATCACTTTTCGTCATCCCTCGCGCATTCTGCAATGGCTGGTGCCGGCCTTCCTGATTGCGCTGGCGCTGGGGTTCTATCAGGTGAGCCTGAATGTGTTTCTGGGCCTGTGTTGCCTGGAGCTGCTCAGGGGCGCGAATGACAAGTGGGCCTGGCGGCAGTGGTACGAATTGATCGGCTGGAAAATCGCCCAGGCAGGGCTCGGCGGGTTGATCTATAGCGTCACGGCTTATCCGTACATGAACCAGAATCGCGCCTTGCTGCTGAACTGGGCAGCAGAGCCTTTGCTGCAAGTTGAAATCAACATCGGCCGGGTACTGGAAAAAGTCGCGCTGCTGTTTCACGGTGGATTCACCTGGGTGTTCGCCGTGCTGCTGTTGTGTGCCCTGGTGGGCAGCGCACGGTTGGCCCGCAACGTGATGGAACGCCAAGACTCGGGGCTGAGAAAAATCGTGATGGGCCTGGCGTGCGTGCTGACGGTGCCGGTTGTGACTTTACTGGTGTCGGGGGCTGCGCTGTTTTTTCGCGACTTCAATGAAGGTGCCAGAACCCTGATGGGCTTTGCGGTGTTGCTGGTGCTGTTGTTCTATTTGAGCCATCTGGCGCTGGCGCCCATCCATGAGCGGCTGCCGCTGCTATTGGCGGTGCCTCTGTTGGCCATGCTTTCGTTGTCTTACGCCTATGGCCGCGTACTGACAGTGCAGAACACTTTTGCGTCCAGCGCGTTGTTTTCCTTGGGGCATGACATCGCGGCCCATCGGCAATTGCACGAGGCCAAGCGTCTTTATCTGGCGGTGAGTTATTCCGATCACTGGCTGGTGGGGGCCGCGGGGTCGTTCAAGCAGATGCCGGTCTTGCATTATCTGCTGAACATCAACTTCTTCATGCTGGCTGAAAACCTGCCGAAGGCGGGCATCACCAATGTGGTCGCGGAGAGGGAGCGGCGCAACGCGACCCTGGCCGGTTACCAGGGTTACCCACCACTGGTGGAGAGCAAGTTCTATCGCATCTATCTGCTGGGCGATTACGGTTTCATCGTCATGAAAGAGCCGACCCCGATCATCACGCTGCAGTGGTGAGCCTGATGATTACCTCTTCGATCCCTCCCGAAAGCTTTCCATCCCGGATGGCCGACAGGGCAGGTCTGGTGGCGGTGATCGTCCTCGCGTTGTTCGCAAGGTTTCACTCCATCACCGTGCCGGTCATCTGGTACGACGAGGCCTACAGCATCTTGCTGGCCGAAGGCTCGCCTGCGTATATCTGGGCTACGACGGCACGGGATGTTCATCCGCCGCTTTACTATGTCTTGCTGCATTTGTGGATGTTGCTGTTCGGCAATGACGTGTTGGCTGCGCGATCCCTGAGTGCGCTGGCGGATGTCGGCACGCTGTTGCTGTGCATTAAATTGATGAGTCAGGTGACGACGCGAAAGGCAACCTGGATAGCCGCCGTGTTGTTGGCGTTGCTGCCGATGTCGGTGCGTTATAGCCAGGAAGTGCGAATGTACACCTTGCTCGGCTTTTGGCTGATGGGCGCGACCGTGGCGCTGGTGTACTGGATCAAGGCACCGGATCAAAAGCGTTATCCGTTTTTTTACGTGCTGCTGATGTCGGCTGCTTTCTATACGCACTACTTCGCCGCACTGTGCGTTCTGGTGCATTGGCTTTGTTGGTGGCGAGCGCGGGAGGGCGGTCGGCCCAGGGCAATACCGATTCGTGCGTGGGTCGTGGCCAACAGCGCAATCGTTGTGTTGTACCTGCCGTGGATTCCTCATTTCATCGATCAATTGCTGCGAATGGATGGGCTCGAGTGGATACCGCCACTCACTTGGCAAACAGCGCTGACCTTCGTTTGGCAATTGGTGATGATGGGGGATTCGGCCAGTTATTCATCCCTATGGCGTGTGATGCCCACGGTGTTGATCGTTGTTTGCGCCGCTGCGGTGCTGCTCAAGTCACGCCATGAGCGACCTTTCAGCGTCTTGCTGGTGGGCTATTTCTTTGTGCCGGTGCTGACCGTTTTTCTGGTGTCGCTGATCGTTCCGGTCTTCAACGCCAGGTACCTGGTGTTCGCGGCTGCCGCGTTGCCCCTGATCGTTGCGCTCGCGCTGGACGCCTTCAGCCAACGCCATGCCGTTCTCGCCGCTGTCGCCATGGCGTTGGTTTTATTGGCAGAAGTACACGGGCTTTCGGCGGTCTATGCGCAAACCGATGAGATGAACGGGACGAGCATTCGCAAAGACGCAAGACTGGACGCCGTGGTCGCAGGGCTTGGCCGCGAAGTACGTCCGGGGGACGAGATCGTTGTGGATAACCTCTATTGGTACTTGCCATTCACGTACTACAACCCGACAGGTATTCAGCCGAAGTTATACGTCTTCAAATCACCGGCAGGCCGCTTGTGGGGAACCGCCGAATACGGTGGTTGGGCACTCATTCCCCGTCATTTGCGTTCGATTCTCTTCGACGATTTTTCAACCTTGAAACTGACTGCCAAGCGGATCTGGTGGGTAACGGGCTACGCTCGTCCTGAACACGACGCCTTGTTTCCCAGGCACTGGAAGCAAGTGCAGGTGCTAAAGGAAGGGGACAGCGAAGCCCGTTTGTTTATCCGGGGGGAAGCGGCAACCCCCCTTGAGGTTGATGTCAGAACGCATCCATCAGCACAACAATACAATCCTTCGCCTGGTAACCATTGATCTGCGGCACCAGGCGCCGAAAATGCTCAGACTGGCAATGAGCATCCAGCGCCGCCTTATTCGGCCATTGTTCGACGAAGATAAAGTGCCCCGGGTCTTTTTGATCGATGAACAGATCGTAAGCAATGCAATCAGGTTCCAGTCGAGTCTTCTCGACCAGTTCGGCGTACCACGGGCGAACGGTTTCAATGTATTCGGGTTTGATGAAATCTTGAGCGATTACTTTCAGCATGGGGTTCTTTCTTGGTGCATGGGTATTGGAACAGCCAGGTAGGAGCTGCCGACGTGTTTATGCTGGCCAGGATTGCCGCACCGGCAACTCGACCCGAAAGGTGCTGCCCACCCCGACTTCGCTACGAACCGAAATATCGCCCTGGTGTTTTTTCACGATGCCATAGGACAGGGACAACCCGAGTCCTGTCCCCTGGCCCACCGGTTTGGTGGTGTAGAACGGGTCGAATATTTTCTGCAGGTTGTCCGGCTCGATACCTATGCCCGTGTCCGCGACCTCGATCGACACCGTTTCACCTTCAAGGCCCGTGCGTAGCGTGATGGTGCCCCGTTCCGGTCCCATTGCCTGGGACGCGTTGACGATCAGGTTCATGATCACCTGATTGATTTGCGACGGCAGGCATTCGATATCGGGCAGCTGTTGAAACTCCTTCACCACATCGGCCTTGTACTTGAGTTCATTGGCAACGATGTTCAAGGTCGACTCGATGCCTTGTTGCAGATTGGCCCACTGCCACTCCTGATTGGAGTCCACGCGGGAGAAGTCCTTCAGGTCTTTGACGATCTGCCCGACGCGGCCAATGCCTTCCTTGGACTCCTTGATCAGCAGCGGAATGTCTTCGCGCAGAAAGTCCAGTTCCACCCGTTCACGCAACTTGCCGAGTTGCTCGATGACCTCGCTTGAGCCAATGGCGTTTTCCGCCTCCCGATAGGCATCGAGCATGTCCTGCAGTTGTTTGAAGTAGCCATCGAGGGCGCCGAGGTTGGAGGAAATGAAGCCGATGGGGTTATTGATTTCATGGGCGACGCCCGCCGCCAGTTGCCCCAGCGAGGCGAGTTTTTCCGACTGCACCAATTGGGATTCAAGCTGTTTGCGCTCGTCGATTTCCCGCTGCAACGCCTCGCTGGCCTGCTTGAACTGGCCCGTGCGTTGATCCACCAGATGCTCCAGATGGCTCATTTGAATAGACGCCCGCTCGGTCATCTCCCATTTGGTGAGCAGGGTATTGGCCATCTGCTGGACTTCAATGTTGTCGAACGGTTTTTTCAGAATCAGCAGGCGGTCATGGGCGTGCAAGCGTTCCAGCAGTTCATCCCAGGAATAGTCGGAATAGGCAGTACACACCACCACTTGCAGCAACGGATCTTTCTGCCACAGGTGTTCGATGGTCTGCGCGCCGTCCCAACCCTCGGGCATGCGCATGTCGACGAAGGCCAGCGCATAGGGGCGGTTTTCCTGTAATGCCTGGATGAGTTTACCCAGCCCCTCCTGACCGCCATAGGCCGAATCCAACTCGAACAGCAGGTTGGTGGATTTCACTTCGTTGCCGAACAGCGCGGCTTCCATTTCGTCCAGCTCTGCATGCTGCACTGATGTCGGGGTGAGGATCTTGCGAAAGTCATCATGGATGGACGGGGTGTCGTCGATCAGCAGAATGCGTCGGTTTGAAAGATCGCTCATGCTTCCTCCATGACGGGTTTCAACGGGATCTGCAAAGTGAACAGTGCACCTTTGCCCGGTCCGTCGCTGTGGGCGGTGAGATGGCCGTTCATCTCGATGGCGGCCAGGGCACAGCTGTGCAGGCCGAAGCCGTGACCTTCCTTGCGGGTGGTAAAGCCATGGGCAAAGATCCGCGTCATGTTCTCCGGCGCGATGCCTTCGCCGTCATCCTTGACGCTGATTTGCAGGATCGTGTCCTCGACGACTTTCACCCCAAGGGTCATTTGCCGCGGGCGATTGCTGAGGTCAGTCATGGCGTATTTGGCGTTGCTGATCAGGTTGATCAGGATCAGCAACAACCGGTGTTTGTCGCCCATCACTTGCGGTACGGCGCCGTACTCCTTGACCACCGTGACGTGATGCCGGGTCAGGGCGCCGGCGTTCATCCGCAGGGCATCCTCCAGCAGTTCGTTGATGTGCAACGGCTCCACCAGGCTGTTGGCGCCCGCGTAGGATTGCTGGGTGGCGACGATGTCCTTGATGTGATCGACGCTTTTGCTCAGTTGCCCGAGTTCGTCGGCCATGCCTTGTTGTTCAAGGGCAATGGCATCCACCAGTTGGTTCAGGTAACCGGGCAGCAGTTTTCCTTTTTCGTCCTGGGTCAGGAAGGCGCCCAGGTCGTCTTGATGAGCGTTGATCAGCTGCATCGCCTTGCCCAGTCCCTGAGTCTTGCTGTTACGCAGCTTGCGGGTGACCAGGTCGGCCGAGATGTTCACGCTGTTGAGTACGTTGCCGACGTTATGGAGCACGTTAGTGGCGATTTCAGCCATGCCGGCCTGGCGAGCGGTGTCGAGCAGTTCGCTCTGGGTATCCTTGAGTTCGCGGGTGCGCTCCTCGACCCGTTGTTCGAGGACGTCGTTGGCAGTTTGCAATTGCTTGTTGACCCGATGGATCTCCCCGAAGCTGCGCATCAAGCGAATGGCCAGGTACACCAGCACCATCACCAGCAGCGTCGAAAATACCAGCATGTAGAGGTGGTAGCGCCGGTTGGCTGCATCGGTTTGTTGCTGATCCTTGTTCAGCAGCGCGGTCATGTCGTCCAGTCGGGCGGCCACGGGAACGGCTTCGATATTTTCCAGCAGCCGATTGACCACGGGTTGTTCCCGCAGGATCAGCGCGATGTGATTGCTCAAGACATCGATCGGGCTATGAAACTGCTCCGGTAATCGTTCCTTGTTCACCCGCAGTGTGTTCAGCCCGACCAGGATATCGGCCGCTTTGTCGTCGGAGGTGACCTGGGCGAACTCCAGGCTGCTGAGCAGCAAGTCGTAGGTGTCGGTGGCGATGTTCTGCAGTTGCAGTTTGTCTTCGTCGAGCAGTTGGGTCAGCGGTTCCTGAATGTCGTCTTCGGCGGTGGGCAAAAACGCCAGTGAGTTACGCAGCACCGCGTTGTGCGATTTGAACTGCTCCACCAGCCGGGTTTTTTCCTGAATGGCGGCGAGGTAAGCATCATGGCTGGCACGCCAGGTCGGCGAGTCATTGCGACCATGACTGGATTCCATGGTCTCGAAGCGCTGCCACAGGAGCGTCATCTCGGTCAGCGGTGCAACCAGCGGGTCGTAGTTGTGGCTGATGGCAATCCTGGCCTTGAGAATCTCGGTTTCCCACTGCGCATTGAACTGTTTGATCCGGCCAATCAGGTCCCGGGACTCGGCGTACGTCGAGGTCTGGTCGGAGCTTGATTTGAGGTACAGAAACAGCAGTGTCGAGGCCAGTAACACGGCCACGCCACTGAGCAATAAAAGGTTGCGACGGTGGTACGTTTTCATAAGGATTTGCCTCCCCACTCACCGGTCAGGGTCTTGAGGAATTTGATGATCAAGGTCTTGTCCTGGTCAGAGGGCACGCGACCGAGCTGGAATCTGAACATCACGTCTACCGCGTCTTCCAGGGTCTTGGCCGAACCGTCGTGAAAGTACGGCGCGGTCACGGCGACGTTGCGCAGGCTCGGAACCTTGAACACGTTGCGGTCTTCTTCATCTTTGGTGACCAGATAGCGGCCCAGATCGGCTTCGGTGGGGTTGCCCCGAATCTGGAAGTAATCGCCCATGACCCCGAATTTCTGGAACATGTTGCCGCCGATATTGACCCCCTGATGGCAGGCGATGCAGCCGTAGTCCTTGAAGCGTTGGTAACCGTATTTCTCCTCGATCGTCAGAATCTCGGTATTGCCCAGCAGGTATTGATCGAAACGTGAGTTGGCGCTGATCAGCGTGCGCTCATAGGTGGCCAAGGCATTTTGCACATTGTTCATGGTCACGCCGTCCGGGTAGGCCTTGGCGAAAGCGCTTTTGTAAGTCGGGTCGGCGGTCAGTGTCTGAACGACATGCTCCCAATGACTGCCCATTTCACTGGGGCTCTGCACCACTTCGTGGGCTTGCGTTTCCAGGGTGTCGGCGCGGCCGTTCCAGAACTGCCGGAAATTCAGACTTGCGTTGAACACGCTGGGGGTGTTGATCGTCAAGGGGGCGCCGTTGAAGCCTATGGAAAACGCCTGGGCGTCGGCGCCTCCGCTTTCCAGACGATGGCAACTGGCGCAGGACAGGGTGTTATTGACCGACAGGCGTGGCTCGTTGAACAACCGGCGACCGAGTTCGACTTGCAAGGGATTCTGCTGGGGCACCGCGGGCAAGGGTTTGAGCGGTTCGTCCAGCGGTGCGCCGTTGGCTATCAGACAACATCCGAGTAGAGGCACAAGAAGCAGGTAGTAGTAGGAGCGCGACATCTTGTTATTCCTTGGCAAAGGGTGTCGTTGCACATCGATCATTTGGCTGCAAAGGAGTCGGGCTGCATGGACATCAGGTATTGCACGAAGGCCTCCGGCTCCACGGCTTTGCTGAAGTAATAACCCTGGCCTTCCTCGCAATGGTGCGCCTTGAGAAAATTCAATTGATCGAGGGTTTCCACCCCTTCGGCAATGACGGCCAGTTTGAGGCTCTTGCCCAGGCTGATGATGGCGCTGACCAGGGCCGCATCGTTGCTATCACGGTTCAGGCCGCGAATGAATGACTGGTCGATTTTCAATACATCGATGGGAAACCGTTGCAGGTAACTCAGGCTCGAATAGCCGGTGCCGAAGTCATCGATAGCCAGCCGTACGCCCAATGCCTTGAGACGATTCAACGCTACCATCGTGGCATCGACGTTCTGCATCAATACACCTTCGGTGATTTCCAGCTCCAGCAAGGTGGGGTCCATACCGGTTTGCTTGAGTATCTGTTCGATCCCTTTGACAAAGTCCCGCTGACGGAAATCGATGGCCGATACGTTCACCGACATGCAGAGTTTCGGCAGACCTTTCGCCTGCCAGGCGCAGGCTTGTTGACAGGCCTGGGCGAGCACCCATTTGCTCAACGGTACGATCAAGCCGCTGTCCTCGGCCACACCGATGAAATCTGTCGGGTAAACCCAGCCTTGCCCCGGCTTTTGCCAGCGGATCAATGCCTCGGCGCCGACCACCTTGCCACTGCCCAGGTCAAGTTTGGGCTGGTAGTGCAGGACAAATTCGTTGCGTTCCAGCGCCAGGCGAATACCCGACTCGATGCTCTGCTGTTCCCGGGCGCGCTGGTTCATTTCATCGATGAAAAAGCTGAAATCGTTCGGGCCGCTTTCCTTGACGTTGCGCATGGCGGTTTCGGCTTTTTTGATCAGCGCGATGGCATCGAAACCGTCCTCGGGATAGATGCTGATGCCCAGGCTAGCCGTCACGCTCAGGTCGTGGCCGGCAATGTGTTGAGGCGCGCGTATGGCGTTCAAGAGCTTTTCGGCGATGCCCTTGGTCTGTTGGGGGTGATGGATGTCAGCCAGGATCACCACAAACTCATCGGAGCCGTAACGAAACACCGAGTCGGATGCGCGCACGCAGGCCACCAGATTGTGCCCGACACGTTTGAGCATCTCGTCACCGGTCGGGTGACCCAAGGCATTGTTGATGCGCTTGAAGCGATCGAGCCCCAGAAACATCACCGCCAGTTGTTTGTCATGGCGTCGCGACAGGGCCAGTGACTGGTTCAGCCGGTCGCCCAGCAAGGTGCTGTTGGGTAATTCGGTCAATACGTCGTACTGCAACAAGTGCGACACCTTGAGCAGCTCATGGACCCGGGCCTCGATGGTTTGCTCCAGTGTTTGCACTTTCATGGCCGCGTCCTGCGCCATCTGCCACTTCCAGGTCAAGGCGCTGGCCATCTGGCGGATTTCCAGGCTGTCGAAAGGTTTTTTCAGCACCAGCAACTGATCGCCGAACTCCAGTCGTTCGGCCATGGCTTCCCAGGTGTAATCGGAGAAGGCCGTGCACAGCGCGATTTGCAAGTGAGGATCAGCCTTCCAGAGCCGTTCGATGGTTTCCAGGCCATCCCAGCCCGGGGGCATGCGCATGTCGGTGAACGCCATTGCGTAAGGGCGACCTTGTGCCTGGGCGCGCTTGACCAGTTCGAGTGCTTCTTCGCCCTGGTAGGCGGAGTCGAGCTGAAATACCAGTCGTGCCGCCTGCGGGCTGCCGAAAAGCGCGGCTTCAGCGCCGGCGAGCGTTTGTTCATCGTCGGTACCGGGGCCGAGAATCTTGCGAAAGTCCTGATGGATCGAAGGTGTGTCGTCGATGATCAGGATGCGCCGGTTAGCCTGGACGAACGGAGTTTTCATTCCTTGTCCTCCGTGGCACGCGGCGGGTCATCCAGCATCGTTGCGGTTGCGTGGTTGGCACGCAGGATGCTCCCGGCCTTCAGCAACTCGGCAGCCTGTTGGCTGCTGACCGCTTGGCTGAAGTATTGACCCTGGGCGTTCATGGGTGAGCCGGTGGCCATCAGCGAACTGCGTTGCTCCTGGGTTTCTACGCCCTCGGCGATAATGCCGATCCCTACATCGCGGGCGAAGTTGATGATGGCCCGCAACGTCGTCGCGCTGGCCGGGTCGCGTGCGGCCATGTCGATGAAGGTCTGGGCGAGCTTCAGGTGATTGACCTGATAAGTCTTGAGGTAATCGAACGAGGAGTATTCGGTGCCGAAGTCGTCGATGGCGATTTTCACCCCCAGCTCACGCAGGCGCGGCAGTACATCGTTATGCGTCCACTTGGTCTGGGCCAGGGTCGCCTCGGTGACGTCGAAGCGCAGGTCCCACGGGCACAGTTCCCAACGCGCGGTGGTGCGTAATACGTCATAGATCAGCTCGGGACCACTCTTGAGCTGAGCCAGGGACAGTTTTATTGCCACCACCGGTGGCGCCATGCCTTCGTCACGCCACTGACGCATTTGCCGACAGGCGCGCTCCAGCACCCAGTGACCGAGGGCAATGATGGTGCCGGTCTTTTCCGCCGCGGGTAAAAACGCCTGGGCTTCCAGCAACCCGCGCTGAGGGTGGTTCCAGCTGACTTGTGCTTCCATGCCGAGGATCTTGCCACTGCTCAGGTCCACTTCCGGCCAGTAACGCAGTTCGAGTTCGTCGTGTTCGATGGCCGTTTTCAAGTCGTTGGCGATGGTCATGCGCTCGACCACTTCCTGATTGATCTCCTCGGAATGGAAGTGGTACTGGTTGCGGCCTTTTTCCTTGGAGCGATACAGCGCCATGTCGGCTTGGGTCAACAGGCTGTCGGCACTGAGGCTGATCGGCGCATAGCTGCTGATGCCGATGCTGACCGAAACCCGCACATCATTGCCGGCCAGGGAGTAGGGGAGCACCAGTGCATCGCGGACCTTGGCGGCCAGGGCCGCTGATTGAGTCGGATCGCCGACGTCCAGTTGCAGTATCGCGAACTCGTCGCCACCCAGTCGGGCGACCACATCGTTTTCGCGCACGCAGTTTTTTATGCGCCCGGCGACCTCTTGCAACAGCAGGTCGCCCACCGGATGGCCGAGGGTGTCGTTGATCCGTTTGAAATGATCCAGGTCCAGGTAAAACATGGCGAACGGTGTGGCCCCGCGCCGGGCGGCGGCGAATGCCTGGTGCAGCCGTTCGATCAGCGTCGCGCGGTTGGCCAGCCCGGTCAGCCCGTCGGTGCGGGCCAACAGGGCGATTTTTTCCTCGGCCAGTTTGCGTTCGGTGACGTCGATGATGATGCCTTCGACTTCCAGCAAGCGGCCTTCATCATCGCGCACCGGGATATAGCGGTTTTCGACCCAGCGCCAGTCCCCGTCACCGGTGCGCATCCGAAACTCGATGGAAGCACCTGACGCATGGCGGTCCAGTACCCTGGCCATCGCCGTATCGACTTTTGCCTGATCGTCAGGATGGATCAGCTCCTGCGCCCAATTGGCCGACGCCACCAGGGCCGCCGCGATGTGGCCGTATTTGGTGATGTTGTGGGAGATGTACATCAACGGGAACGACGGTTCGCCCCGCAGCCGATACAGAATGGTCGGGCTGTTCTGCACGATGATGTTGGCGTCGGACAATTCCCGGGTGCGCTCTTCGACCGCGTGCTCCAGCAAGGACATCTTCAGCGCCGCGTCTTCGGTCATTTGCCACTTGGCGGTCAATGCGCTGGCCATCTGACGGATCTCGATGGCATCGAAGGGTTTTTTCAGGATAAGCAGGCGATCGCCCAGTTCCAGACGCTCGGCGATGTCTTCCCAGGAATAGTCGGAATACGCGGTGCAGAGCGCCACCTGCAGCTTGGGATCGACTTGCCACAAGCGTTCGATGGTTTCCAGACCGTCCCAGCCCGGCGGCATGCGCATGTCGATAAAGGCCATCGCGTAGGGCGAGTCATTCGCCAGTGCGCTCTCGACCTTGTCCAGCGCTTCGCGGCCCTGAAACGCGGAATCGATGACGAAACTTTGCAACGATACCGACGCCGGGGTACCGAACAGGGCGTTTTCGGCGCTGATCAGGCTGTCGTCTTCGATCGATGGCGGGCTGAGAATCTTGGCAAAATCCTCATGGATCGACGCGGTGTCATCGACAATGAGAATCCGACGATTAATGCGCGCAAGCAGCGTGTTCACTGACATGCGCCTGTACCGACAGCAGGTTGGTGCAATGAGTTCATAGAGGGTATCCCTTCCCTGATCGCAGGATGAAGCGGGTATCGTTTGGATCCGAGTGATCTGAGCATAGTCGCCCGGCCAGAAATTCGCCCGGTTGACTGAGACGAATCATTTCCGGAGTCGGGCTGAAAATCATCTAGCCTGTAGGTCAGGCTCGGGAACGCCAGGACATTCGCCCCGCGCGCGACATAAAGACACACGTTTCACTTGAGGTAATGCCATGGAAGAGCAACTCCCCACGACAGTGACCGATAAACCCAAATTACTACTGGTCGACGATGAGGAGTCGATTCTCAATAGTCTGCGCCGTCTGCTACGCAGTCAGCCCTACGAGGTACTGCTGGCCACCAGCGGTGCCCAGGCGCTGGAGATCATGGCGCAGCAGCCGATCGATCTGGTGATGAGTGACGCGCGCATGCCCAATATGGACGGCGCCACGCTGCTGGCTCATGTCCATCAGCGTTACCCCGATACTCTCCGGATCATGCTGACGGGTTATGCCGATCCGTCGGCCATTATCAAAGCCATCAATGAAGGGCAGATTCATCGTTACATCAGCAAACCCTGGCACGATGAGGAAATGCTGCTGACCCTTCGACAATCACTTGCCTATCAGCATTCCGAGCGTGAACGCTTGCGTCTGGTGCAGGAGACGTGGGATCAGAACGAGAAACTGAAGCTGCTCAACGCCACCCTGGAAAAACACGTCGCGGCCCGCACCAGCGAGCTGCAGCAGACCGCCGACATGCTGGACCTGGCCTACGAAGAGCTCAAGCGCAGCTATGTCACGGGCACCGAGGTGTTTTCGTTGCTGGCCAACCTGCGCCTGCCGCCCGCCAAACAGACCAACCGGCAGATCATCGAACTGGTGCGGGTGTACTGCAAACTGCATGGCCTGGACGAAGGCAGCAGTCGTGACTTGACCATGGCCGCGGCGCTTTACAACATCGGGAAGTTGAGCTGGACCGACAGCATGATGAGCACGCCCTCGGACCTGCTGCATCACAATGACCGCGAGCGCTATCGGGGTTATCCGAAGCAGAGTGAGTCGCTGCTGATGACGCTCGACCCAATGAAGGATGCCGCTCGGCTGATCCTGCATCACCAGGAGCGTTGGGACGGCAGCGGTTTTCCGGATCGGCTCAAGGGCGAAGCGATTCCGTTCGGTTCGCGGTTGCTGAAACTGGCAGTGGATTTCATCGAGTTGCAGCGCGGCCTGATTCTTGAACGGCAGATGAACAGCGATGAAGCCCTGGTGTATATCCGCCAGTACGCCGGTCGCCTCTACGACCCGGAGCTGGTGGAGGATTTCATTCAGGTCTGCGCCACTTATCTGAGCGACGTGACACTGGCCGATCCGACGGTGAAGGTGCTGACCACCCGGGATCTGGCGGCGGGCATGATCCTGGCGCGTAATCTCAACGCCGACAACGGCATGCTGCTGCTCAATGCCGGCAAGGTGTTGAATGGGCCGCTGGTGGAGAAGTTGATCGCTTTCGAGGCGATGGAGGGTGCCAGGTACAGCATTTTTGTGAAAGTGCCGGAGGAAGTGGAGGGCGCGCTTCTCGAGACGAGCTGAGCTTCCTGGCCTTTGCACAGATCCAGTGTGGGAGCGGGCTTGCTCGCGAAGACGGTTTTATATTCAACGTTAATGTTGGCTGATACACCGCTTTCGCGAGCAAGCCCGCTCCCACATTATTTGACGCTCGGCAGATAGTTTTCGGCGTGACGAAGAACCGGTACACATGTGATCCTTGCACCCTTTACCCAAGGCCAATCCTGATCCATGACACTTCCATCCGCCGCTTCGCCCCGCCTCATCCGCATCGCCGCAGCCCTGCTGATCAGCCCCGACGGTCGCACCCTGCTGGTGCGCAAGCGCGGTACCCAGGCGTTCATGCAGCCGGGAGGCAAGATCGAGGCCCATGAGCAACCGGTCCATGCCCTCGCTCGGGAGTTGGAAGAGGAACTGGGGCTGGTTATCGATCCGGCCCATGCCGCCTACCTGGGGCAATTCTCGGCACCGGCCGCCAATGAGCCGGGTTTTGTCGTACAAGCCGAACTTTTTCAATTGATCATCGACTCACACGTCTCCCCAGCGGCGGAAATCGAAGAAGTGCGCTGGATCGATCCTGCCACCGATGGCGATGTCATGCTGGCGCCATTGACACGGGACCAGATATTGCCGTTTTATCGAGCCTCACTGAACGAAACCGCTTGATCGTCCAAGGACGGAGGATGCCCATGATCCCGCTTCAAGATTTGCTGATTTTCGCCGCCGCGGCGCTGCTGATGGTACTCACGCCCGGGCCAAACATGATCTACCTGATCTCTCGTTCAATCTGCCAGGGGCGCAAGGCCGGAGTGACTTCGTTGCTCGGCGTGGTCGCGGGGTTTTTAGTGCACCTGTTCGCGGCCGCTGCGGGTTTGACCGCGGTGTTCGTGGCAGTGCCGATGGCCTATGAAGTGTTGAAGTGGGCCGGTGCGTTGTACCTGTTGTGGCTGGCCTGGCAGGCGGTCAAGCCCGGTGCGCGTTCGCCGTTCGAGGCGCAGCAGTTGCCGGCGGACTCGTCCCGCAAGCTGATTACCATGGGCTTTCTCACCAGCGCGCTGAACCCGAAAATCGCGGTGTTTTACCTGTCGGTGTTTCCGCAGTTCATTACCCCTGAGCACGGTTCCGTGTTCACCCAGAGCATCATCCTCGGCCTGACCCAGATCAGCGTGAGCTTCAGCGTCAATCTGCTGATCGCGCTGTTTGCCGCGGGCATCGCGTCCTGGTTCGTCAACAACCCGAACTGGCTGGCGATGCAGCGTTACTTCATGGGCTTCGTGCTATCCGGGCTGGCGGTGCGCTTGATGCTCGAGCAGCGGCGAGTGGCCTGAAATGTGGATTCAACGGCTTGATGCCAGCCATGCCCTGGATTACCGGGCGTTGATGCTTGAGGCCTATGACTTGCATCCCCAGGCGTTCACGTCCAGCGTGCGCGAGCGCGCGGTAATGCCGTTGAGTTGGTGGGAATCGCGCCTGACCGGCAAGCTGGACGTAGTGTTCGGGGCGTTCGAGAAGGGTGAGCTGGCGGGCATCGTCGGGCTGGCCTTCGAGCCGCGGGAGAAGGCCCGGCACAAGGCGACGTTGTTCGGCATGTACGTTTCAGGGGCGGTTCGGCAGCGCGGGCTCGGTTATCAACTGGTTCAGGCTGCGTTGGCTGAAGCCCAGGCTCACCAGGGCCTGAAGCTGATCCAGTTGACCGTTACCGCCGGCAACGAAGCCGCCTTCAAGCTGTATCAGCGATGCGGCTTCGTGCAGTTCGGGCTTGAGCCGCTGGCCGTGCGGGTCGGTGAGGACTACTTCGACAAGATCCATATGTGGCGAGAGCTCTGAAATCACCCCGATCCCTTGTAGGCGCGAGGCTTACCCGCGAAGACGGTTTCAAATCGAACATTGATGTCGGCTGACACACCGCTTTCGCGGGCAAGCCTCGCTCCCACAGTATTCGATGTCGTTCACAAGTCTTCTAATCAAAGCAGATATCTGTGGGAGCGGGCTTGCCCGCGATGAGGCCTGAACAATCACCCTTCAACTTTGATCAGAATCGACAGCATTTCAGCGAACTGCACTAACCCCATCCAGCGTCGAAAACGACGTGTCCTTGGCCGTCAGCAAAAAGTCGCGCATGTAGGGTGCATCCAGCATGTCGGCGCGAATCCCGGCATACAACGTCGCAAACAAGCCTTTCTCCCCCAGTCGCTTGGCCTTCACATAACCCCGTGAACTGTATTCATGCAGCGCCCAATGAGGCATGCCGCAGACGCCGCGACCGCTGGCCACCAGTTGCATCATCATCACCGTCAGTTCCGAGGTGCGGACCTGGGCCGGTTCGATGTCGGCTGGCTCCAGGAAGCGGGTAAAGATGTCCAGCCGATCACGCTCCACCGGGTAGGTGATCAAGGTTTCCGTCAGCAAATCTTCGGGCACGATGTACGGCTTGGTCGCCAGGCGATGCTGGTTAGCCACCGCGAGCATGGCTTCGTAGGTGAACAACGGCACGTAAGTGATCCCGACCAGTTCCAGCGGGTCGGAGGTTACCACCAGGTCCAGATCGCCTCGGGCCAGCGCCGGCAGCGGGGCGAAGGAGAACCCCGAGGCCAGGTCCAGCTCGACTTCCGGCCAGGCATCGCGGAATTGGTCGATGGTCGGCATCAGCCATTGAAAGCAGCTGTGGCACTCGATCGCCATGTGCAAACGCCCCGCCGTGCCGCCCGCCAGCCGCGCAATGTCACGCTCGGCGCCGCGCAGCAACGGCAGAGTGGCGTCGGCCAGTTGCAGCAGGCGCAAGCCGGCACTGGTGAAGCGCACCGGTTTGGTCTTGCGCACGAACAACGGCATGCCCATGCGCTCTTCCAGCTCCTTGAACTGATGAGACAACGCCGACTGGGTCAGGTGCAGGCGGTCGGCCGCATCCACCAGGCTGTCGGCTTCGCGCAAGGCGTGCAGGGTTTTCAGGTGACGGATTTCAAGCACCGGGGGCTCCATGAGGAAAACTTGTGATCAACACGAAAAGGTTGAGTTTGTCTCATGTTGGGTGAGCTGTCGACAATAGCACCATGTTTTATAGCGTCCTTTATAGAGAGAACTCTTACCATGGCCTTGGCCCACACACTTGGTTTCCCGCGCATCGGCGCAGACCGCGAACTGAAAAAAGCCCTTGAAGCCTACTGGAAGGGCGATCTTGACCAGGACGCATTGAAAAGCGTCGGCCGCCAATTGCGCGCCACCCACTGGCAATTGCAGAAAGACGCTGGCATCGACCTGCTGCCCGTGGGCGACTTCGCCTGGTACGACCAGGTGCTGACTCACTCACTGACCTTCGGCGTGATCCCGGAGCGTTTTGACAGTGCCAAAGATAAACGTGGCCTGCCGACCCTCGACACCCTGTTCGCCATGGCCCGTGGCGCTACCGCAGCCTGCTGCGGCGGTGAACATACCCAGGCGCAATACGCCCAAGAACTGACCAAATGGTTCGACACCAACTACCATTATCTGGTCCCGGAATTCACCGCTGATCAACAGTTCAAACTGAGCTGGGAACAGCTGTTCGACGAAGTCGACGAAGCCAAAGCCCTGGGCCACAACGTCAAACCGGTGATCATCGGCCCGTTGACTTACCTGTGGCTGGGCAAGGCGAAGGGTGATGACTTCGACAAGCTCGATCTACTGGAGCGCCTGCTGCCAATCTACGGCGAAATTCTCGGTCGCCTCGCTGCCCAAGGCGTGGAGTGGGTGCAGATCGATGAACCGATCCTCACCCTCGACCTGCCACAGGCCTGGAAAAACGCCTTCGAACGCGCCTATCACATCCTCCAATACTCGCCGCTGAAAAAACTCGTGGCGACTTACTTCAGTGGCCTGGAAGACAACCTCGGCCTGGCTGTCAGCCTGCCAGTGCAAGGCTTGCACATCGACGCGGTGCGCGCGCCGGATCAACTCGGTCAGGTGCTGGATCGTCTGCCGACTTACAAAATTCTCTCGGTGGGTCTGGTTAACGGCCGCAACGTCTGGCGCTGCGAGCTGGAGCAAGTCCTCGCGCAACTGCAGCCGGCCCAGGAGCGTTTTGGCGATAACTTGTGGGTCAGCAGTTCCTGCTCGCTGCTGCACAGCCCGGTGGACCTGGACCGTGAAGACAAACTCGATCCGGAACTGAAAAGCTGGCTGGCATTTGCCGTGCAGAAGTGCGGTGAAATCGCCGTGTTGCGCGATGCGCTCAACGATCCGCAATCGCCCAAAGTGCAAACCGCCCTGGCTGAAAGCCGCGCCATTGCGGCCAGTCGCGCTCAATCTCCGCGTATCCACAAAACGGATGTTCAGGCCCGAATCAACGCCATCGGTGCAGCGGACAGCCAGCGTCACTCACCATTTACCAAACGCATCGCACAACAACAGGCACGGCTGAAACTGCCGGCGTTCCCGACCACCACCATCGGCTCGTTCCCACAGACCGCATCGATCCGTTTGGCGCGCCAGGCCTTCAAGCAAGGCAAGCTGTCGGCCAACGATTACACCGATGCCATGCACAGCGAAATCCGCCACGCCGTGCAAATCCAGGAACGCCTCGGCCTGGACGTGCTGGTGCATGGTGAAGCCGAGCGCAACGACATGGTCGAGTACTTTGCCGAACAACTGGACGGCTACTTGTTCACTCGGTTCGGCTGGGTCCAGAGCTACGGCTCGCGCTGCGTCAAACCGGCGATCATCTACGGCGATCTAAGCCGTCCGAAACCGATGACGGTCGACTGGATCACCTATGCCCAGAGCCTCACCGACAAGGTCATGAAAGGCATGCTCACCGGTCCCGTGACCATGCTGATGTGGTCGTTCCCGCGCGAAGATGTCTCGCGCAAAATTCAGGCGCAGCAACTGGCGCTGGCCTTGCGCGATGAAGTGGTGGACCTGGAAAACGCCGGCATCAAGATCGTGCAGATCGACGAAGCCGCGTTCCGTGAAGGGCTGCCACTGCGCCGGGCGCAATGGCAGGAATACCTGGACTGGGCGGTGGAAGCCTTCCGCTTGAGTGCATCGGGCGTGCGTGACGAAACCCAGATTCACACCCACATGTGCTACAGCGAATTCAACGACGTGATCGAGTCCATCGCCGCCATGGACGCCGACGTGATCACCATCGAAACCTCGCGCTCGGACATGGAATTGCTGGCAGCCTTCGAAGCGTTCGACTACCCGAACGACATCGGCCCGGGCGTCTATGACATCCACTCGCCACGGGTGCCGGACACGACCGAGATGGTCAAGTTGATGAGCAAAGCGGTGAAGCGGATTCCGGCCGAGCGGTTGTGGGTCAACCCCGATTGCGGTTTGAAAACCCGCGCCTGGCCGGAAACCGAAGCAGCGCTGGTAAACATGGTTGCGGCAGCACGGCAGTTGCGTAGCCAGCTGGCGTGAAGCGTCAGGAAGGAGCGGGGTAATCCCCAATGCCAGTCAGTTAATGCGCAATCCATGTGGGAGCGGGCTTGCTCGCGAAAGCGGTGCATCAGGCAACATCAATGTTGACTGTGCCGCCGTCTTCGCGAGCAAGCCCGCTCCCACATGGATTGCGCCTTAACTGACTGGCATTGGGGGTAATCCCGCTCCTTTTTTTCATCAGAGGTTTTCGAAGTGTGGCAGCGCGGCAGATTGTTTGCCGATATCGGCGTAAGGCAGGTCGGCGTTGTCCGCGTGGGTGAGAAACCGATGTTCCGGTAATTTCAAGTGGGCTTTCTCGAATGCGCCGAATACAGGTGCGGCCTTGTTGTAATGGAAGTGGGCGTACCACAGCACTTTCGCTGGTGTTTGCGTCAAATCCCAGACTTCGTATTCCTGCATATAGTCAATTCGACCATTCGAGCGTTTGCCCAGGTTTTTGATCGGGCTGGTTTTACGGATATCTACCACGTGGTGCGTGACGAGGTCGTCGAGCATGCCATCGGTGGGTTTTTTGATCAGCAGCGACTGACGGGTTCGCAGTGCGCGACCGGTGGCAATCAATTCGGTGGCCTTGTCGCGTAGCTGCTGGACAAGGGCATTGCCTGGGGCAATGTCCTCGATACCAAGAGCGCGGCGTGTGAGTTCATTCGCCTCACTGACCATCATGTGCTCGAGGTCCACCGGGAGCATGTCTTGATCCGCGTAGGCTTGAACCCTGGCCTGGTAGGTTTCTTGTGATTGCAATCGGTGGCGGGCATCAGCCACTAACGGTTCAAGTTCTCTGCGAATGGAGTGGGATGGCTGTGGCTGTGGGTTCAAGAGGCGGAATTTGCCGTTGCTCCCTTGTTCCCAGATTTCCATGTACCCACTTCGTCCCGTCAGGATGTATTGCCGCTTTTGTGTAGTCGTTTCCCAGCGCTCCACCCCGATCAACAATTGGTCGCCTTCAGTGGTGAACACCTTTTTGTTGCTGCGCCCTGGAATAGTCGGTGCAGGCAAATCAAGCGCCTTGCGCGCTTTCTCGGCCATTTTCGCGATGCCGTCCATCAATGACGGCACGTCATTCAGATGAAAATGCTGAGGATAGCTGGCAGTCCAGGCATTCATATCCCGACGAAATTGACTGTAGTACTCGATGCACTCTTGAAGGATCTGGTTACGCTGAGCCTTGGTAACATTGACTTCCGGCAGACTGAATTGGGTGAACAGGGCGCGGTCGACTTGGGCTCTTTTCACTTGCGCCTGGCTTTGGAGCCAGAACCAGGACACATCGTTGGCGGTGTCATAGCGTGTCACCATTTCCAGCAAGTTACCGGTTCTCAAGTAAAGGAGATTTGCCTCGCTGAGACGCCCGTTCAGCATTGTGACTTCCTGGGTCAGTTGGGCTTTGTGTGCCTTGACGGTAATTTTCTCGTACCAATAGTTAAGGTCCCGCATTTGGGCCTTGATGGTGTCGAGTTGTTTAATCGTTTCCAGCCGCAGCTTCCGGATATTCCCCAGCACCCGCAGCCGGTCGGAGAGCGCTGTAGCGGGCAATGTGTCCAGACTCTCTATCAGCGCATCGATACTGTTCAGCAGGGGATCGGTTCGATGATTGGCAAAGAACAATTGTTGCTTGTACCTGTCGGTCAGTAACGCCGCGTCATCGCTTTGCATTTGCACAAGCGCGCGCTTTTTGTTGCCGTGGCTGAGTGGAAGCAGATCTGCCAACGTCTGGTAGTGCTGTTTGGCTAACTCGATATCGGCGATGCAGGCTGTCTCAGCTTCGCGCATCAGCGCCTTGGGGCGCTCTGGATTGGCGTTGTAGGCTTGCAGGGCGGCTTTGGTGCGCTTTACCTGGGTATCGAATTGCAGCGCGAGTCTATCGGCCTCTACGGTCAGTGCATGATGGCGACGATAAGCGTGGTCGCTCCACCAGCGAGGCAACCGTTCGCGCACAGCCTGAGGCCATACCGGATCAAGCGTATCTGCCAGATGCCCGAGCATGTTGCCGCCACCGAGCCCCCCGCCTTCGAACGTAACGCCATAAACGCCGAAATAAGTATCCCAGTGGCCTGCTTCATCGAGCGCGATGGGCTGTTTGTAGGTTTTTTGACTATTGCCGCTCAAGCGCCAGTTGCGTGAGTCCTTGCTGCGCTCGACCTGGAAAATCCGTCCCTGGCGCACGATAAAATCACCCTCGGCATGGCGGTAGATATTGCGATAGGTCCCCTGGATTGCCGGCTGCAGTCCCGACAGGGAGACTGGCTGCTCATACTCGTAACCGGCGAAGCGTTCGGCCACATGCCGGGCCTGACGCATCGAGGGCACCTGTATCGCGGCCGCCGTTGTGCCCAACTTATGCAGCTGGCGCGCGCGCGTGACGGAGCGGGCTGTCCGGGAAAGCGCCGAGGCTGCAACTTCACCGGGGAGCAGATCCATGGCCGCGTCGATCAGCGACAACAGCACCGATTCGACCTCCGCCAGGCCGTCACCCACGTCTGCGCGTAAAAAGGCCGACACCGCCTGGTTCGCGGCGATCCAGACATCGTAGAGTGAGATAGCGGTCCCGACGAAAGGCACCAGTCCAAAAGCCATTTTTATGTAGTTGAAGGCGCGCGGGCCTTTCAGTGCGTAACGCTCCATGTACAGCGCGTCGTTGGCGCGGGAGGTGCCGCGATGAGTTTCGATCAGGCGACCCATCTGAGCATTGACCAGGTGGGCCGCCAACGAGGTGGTTGCGGGCCAACGCAAGCCGACTCCGATCAAGGCGTCGAAGTGTTTAAGCATGCTCTGCTTGATGCGGATTTCGTGGGCTCGTACGTCACCCTGTAAGGCCCGGCCAGCCAGGTAGCCGACCCATTTGTCATGCAGACACAGGTTGAACAGGGCCTTGCGAGCGGCTTCCAGGTTGTCGTAACGGCGCAGGAATTGGCCATCGGGGCTGTCGGGCAGGTATAGCAGGGTGACCCCGCTGACCTGTTCCTCGATGAAGTTCACGCCAGACAGAGTCACGGGGCCTTCATTGGGTGTGTCCTTGCCACCCACGCTCAAGTGGGCCGGCAGCAATACGATGCGCTTGCCATCGGTGCGCCAGGCTTGGGGGGTGTCGGCGTCGATGGCGATGTTCAGGACTTGCAGGTCGTTTTGGTCGATCTGCTTTTGCAAGAGGGCGGTCTCACCCTGCAATTTGAGCATCAGAGCCCAGGGCTCGATCAGGCTCTCGCGGCGATGCTCTTTGCTGAAGACGGACTCGGTGGCCGCCCCTGTGAACGCGTCGCGGATCAGCGTTTCGTATGCCTTGGGCAAGTCGAGCTCCGGCAGGACCCTCATCAGATAATCACGGGTGATGCCGCTTTTCAGGGCCTGGGCTTCTGACGTGTTCGCCGCAGTAACCTCCACCTGCATGAAGCTCAATCGCAGGGAAAGGGGTTCCAGGTTCATCGATGGTGTGTTGTCTATATTGTGTTGGGCCAGGTCCTCGAGGGGCATCCTGCTACGCGTCACACTTGGACTGAGTACGAGTTTTTGCGGGGTTCCTGGCGCTCCGGGAGCGGCATCGAGATGCTTTGTCCATTTCACCGAATCGGGCAAGTCGAGCTTCACCTCGAAACGGCCCTTGATCGAGAAATCCTTGCGCAGACGGGCGTGCAAGTGTTTGCGGGTGAAGTCGTCACGGGGTTCCAGGGCGACTGTTATCAGTTCGTGGCTGCGTTGCATCGCCGTGATGTATGCCTCGATCAGTCGCTTGAGCCTGGTACGGTCAGCCTCGATCAGTGCACTGAGCCAATTCGGCAGGTTGGAGGCGAGGATATTGCTGCGGTCTTGCTCCTGCAGGTGGGCGAAAGCAAGGTTCCTGGCGGCATGCACCGGAACCTGCAACGTGGCACGGGCGTGTTTGCGCAAGATTTCCAGTTGTTCGGCACGCTGCGCGGCCTTGGCCGGCTCGGCGTGACCCTGGCGTAGTGCGCCGGCCTGTTCTTCGAAGTCGCTGGTCAGTTGGTTCAGCCCGTACGTCAGCGCGTCGCCAGGAATTTTATTCAGCTGCAATGTCAGTGCATTGTCCTGTTGATGAATCTGCAATACCTGGCGTTCAAGCTCACGACGGTTGGCAAATCGTTGCAGACCACCGCCGGTGCCAGACCAGTAGAGCAGCACGCTGTGCGGCGAATTGGCATCGGTCAGCGCATCCGCTCGGGTGACGATAAATGCGCCGTTGAGTTCCTGGGCGGTGACCGTGGTTTTGTCACCGCTCTGTTCGGTCATCGATAAGGTCAGGCTGGCCGCGACCGGGTCCGGACCTGGATTGTCGGGAGTGTCCAGCAAGGCTTTGAGCAGGCTGCACTCCTCGTCACTGAGTTGTTTAAGCGCCAGTTGGAGCCTGGCTTCTGCGTGCAGACCGGCCTTATGGGCGCTGTGCAGGTCGGTGAACGCCTGCTGGAACGTGACCACATCTAATGGGCGCGATCGATAAAGCAATGCAGAGGCGGCCTTGTCTGCGGCTTCTTCGGCGGTTTCCAACGCTCTGAGCGAGTCCTTGAACGGTTGCAGGCCCTGGCCATCTCCTACCTCTGCCACCAATGTTTCGAGCGCATCGCGCTGCTTGTTCAGCGCGGCCCTGCGCAGTGACAAGGGGATGTCCGCATGTAGGCTGCCAAACAGTGGTTGTTCACCGGCCACCGTGTCGCCATCGGCGGTTTCCAGCTTGGGGTGGGAGGCGAGAATGGCAGTTTTGCCGCGCTCTTGGTCAACCTGGTCAGCCAGGACGAGGGATTGCGCACCGTGCTCGGCCAACCCGGGCTTGTCGCGGGTTCCGTGGCGCAACGCGCTGACCTGAGCCGGCTGGCACGCCGCAAACAGGTCGCTTGCGCCCACGCCCATGGGGTCGGTTTTGGCGGTGTATTCAAAGCGAACGTTATCGGTGGGCAAGCCGGGCGGGACGAGTGCCTGTTGGAGAAGCCAGGCCTCCATGTCTCTGCGTTGACTGAAAAGTTGAATTGCGACGGGCCGGCAAGGCAGATACAGCCATTGACTGCCGCTGGCCGCCTCGCCTGTGGTGATGACCCATGCGCCTGGGAGTTCGACTCTGCTGAGGTTGCTCAATACCAGGACCAATTGCTCGGTATGGACAGGCTGGCCGTCCAGCGTCAGAGCACCGAGGGGCGGATCAATGATCAACAACAGGGGTTTGAGCTGTTCCGCCGTCAGGGTTCTCCGGGCGAATGCCAGTTGAAGGCTCGCTTCGAAATGCTGACGGTAAAGTTGTATTGCCCGTTGTTTGCGCGATACCGCAGTGCCGGGGGCGCGCGTGTCCCAGTAGGTTGCCCAGCGCTCGCGGTGCGACTGTTCGGGGTTGAGTGTCTTGAGTCGTTCGAGCATTTGCAGTGGCGTCAGGTTCGACAGGGGATGAGTCTGACTCAGACCGGTCACTTGGCAGCGCTCATCGAGCGTCGTCTCCAGTGTCGGGTGTTGCAGGATGAAGGCGCAGGCATCGGTGAAGCTGACAAACCGTTGCGGATGCTCCTGTGTGGCGACGAAGAGCAAGCCAGCTTGTTGCCCGGCCAGATCGAGTTTCTGTTTCAACAGTTGAGTGAGCGTGTCACGCATTCCCGGACTGGCGGCAAGAAGCTCGCGCAAGCCCTCGCTGCTTTCGCGCCAGCGGGCCGAAGCATGCAGAAACAGGCTTTCGTCGTAGAGAGGCGGCAGCGCGGATGGGGTAGGGATGAGGATCGGCGCCGGGTTGGGGAGGTCGAAAAGAAGTCTATCGGTCATATCAACAGGGCTCGGTGCGAGGAGCGGCGGTTCCACTCCATTTGCGAGCCATTTAAGGAAAGTTCTCGGGGACGGTGGCGGTAAATAGTTATCGCATCAGAGGCGGATGTGATCGAACGCACCTCGTGCAATCGGGCTGTCGCGATGACCGCTCGGCAATCTTCATCAAACTGTCACGTAACTGTGGCAGCGCGCTTGAACAAACTTCATCAGACTCGCGCTCTACTGGAGTTCTGCGTTTCGGTGTTTTTCATGCGTGCTTTATTGTTATCGGCGGCCACTTTTCTGGCCGCTTTATTGTTCAGCATGTCGTCCCTGGCGGCTTCGCGGTGCGATGTCAATGTTCCGACCGAGCTGGTCGATCTGGAGCAGGTGAGCCTGGCTTACCAGAGCATTGGCCGTGCCTCGGACCCTGCGTTGTTGCTGGTGATGGGCCTGGGCGGGCAGTTGATTCACTGGCCGGACGAAGTGGTGGTTGCGCTGTGTCAGCAGGGGTTTCGGGTCATCCGCTATGACAATCGCGATGTCGGCCTCTCGACCTGGCGGCAGACGCCTGTCGACGCCAACCTGACCTTCGAAGTGCTGCGCTACAAACTCGGCTTGCCGGTATCGGCGCCGTATACCCTGACCGACATGGCAGACGATGCGTTTGGGTTGATGGATGCCTTGCACGTCGAGCAATTCCACGTACTGGGCGCCAGCATGGGCGGGATGATCGCTCAGCATATGGCGGCCATGGCACCGCAGCGTGTCGAGAGCCTGACCTTGCTGATGACCAGCTCGGGTGCCGAAGGTTTGCCGACACCGAGTGCGGCGCTGGTGCAGTTACTCGCGCGACGCGGCGCACCGAATCGGGAGGTGGCGCTGGAGCAACAGGCCGACTTGCTGGCGGCACTGGGCAGCCCGGCGGTGAGCGATGACCGGCAGGCGTTGTTGCAGCAGGCGGCGCAGTCTTATGACCGGGCGTTCAACCCGGAGGGCGTGAAGCGCCAGATCATGGCGATCCTCGCTGAACGTAGCCGTGTGGCGCTGCTCAATCAATTGCGAGTGCCGACGCTGGTGGTTCACGGCACCGCCGATCCTTTGTTGCCAGTGATGCACGGCGTACACCTGGCGGCGCACATTCGCGGCAGTCAGTTGAAGCTGATCCCGGGGCTGGCCCATCGTTTTCAGGAGGCGTTCAAGGCGCCGTTGCTGGCGGCGGTGTTGCCGTATTTGCAGGCCCATCGCGAGGATACTTCGCATTGGGCACAAATCGATCCAGTGGCCGAACACAATCTTCTGTAACACCCCAATCCAATGTGGGAGCGAGCCTGCTCGCGATGGCGGACCAGCCAGTATTGATGTAGCAGACAGACCGCTATCGCGAGCAGGCTCGCTCCCACAGGTTTTAGGTACAGGTTCAGGTTTTACGTTGGAACGAAGTTATCCAGCATCCGGTTCACCGCCAGTTCACCCAGCATGACCGAGTTCTGGATGCCGAGCACGGTGTTGCGTTGCGGGCCGTTCAGCTGCCCCGCGAAATCACTCAACATCACGCTCGCCGCCGCCAGCGATTCGCAGGCGTTGACCAGCAGGGTTTCGTCATTGGCGTCGGGGGCGACCAAATAAAGGGTGCTGGGTTTGCGTGGGGTGTCTTTGGGAATGACCGGTTTGAGGTAGTAATCGAGGGCGCGGTCGGCGGCTTCGTTGAGCTTTTTGGAGCCTGGGGTTTCGTATGGGGAAACGTCGTCGGTTTCCGGTGGATTTGGAGTGATTTTGAACATTGAACTGGTACTCCTGTTAGTAGAGCTGCAACTCATCTCGCTACTAAACGGAATGGGGAGGCAGCTGTGCGCAAGTTAGTAGACCGGCCACCAGTCAAAACCGGCGCGCCCGAGGGCACCATGCGCACAGCCACCATCAAGTGCAGGCGAATGCCTGACTGGATGACACTTATGCGACCGGAAAGAAATGCCGGGCTACTAAACCCGATCACTGGGAATCAGTGACACGAACCAAGTTACCGACGGGCCTCCAGGCGCACAAGCCGGCGGATTCTGACGTGGTTGTAGGCGACGGCGCAAGACGCTGTAGCTTTCAGGAAGTAACACTAAACAAAACTAAACACGCCCTCCCAAACACCCGAAATCCCCTGTGGGAGCGGGCTTGCTCGCGAATGCGGTGCTTCAGTCAATGCAGATATCGACTGACACGACGCCTTCGCGAGCAAGCCCGCTCCCACAGGGGGAACACTGCAATAGCTGCTACCCCGGTGTCTGCAAGTGTATCGTTCGAAATCCACTGAGAACCGCCGAATCGAAAAATATATCAATGTGCCACTACGGTTTTTGCCGACGCTGCCGACATAGGCAACATCGTTAATAATCATAGGGACTTGATCCATGACTCTTCACGCTCTACGCACTTGGGCGGCACTGACATTGCTCGCCTGCCTAGCCCTCACTGGCTGTGCTCACGTGCAACCTCCCGTACCGCTGGACCACCAATTCTGGGATGCCAAGGAGCCGACTATCGGCGTGGCGATCACCGTGGTGCCGGAACCGGTGCTGGCGTTGACCGGCAATCAGGGGATTCTCGATTACGCCATCAACAAGGGCGTTAACAACAAGCTCAGTGACAACGTCGAAAAATGGCAAGTGGGCGACCTCAATACCTTGCCCGATGTCCTTGTCGCCAAGCTGCAGGCCAAGGGTTACAAAGCCAAGCGGATCAATGAGCCGTTCGACCTGAAGATGTATAAGGAAACCAGTTTCCGCGAAGGCTACATGACGCGGGACATGACCCCGGTCAAGGCCGCCTACGGCGTCGATCGTCTGCTGCTGGTGAATGTTTACGCCACCGGCGCTACCCGCAGCTACTACAGCATCGTGCCGACCAGCGTGCCGATGGCGCAGGTGGGTGGACAGGGCATGGTGATCGATCTGGCAGACAACAAATTGCTGTGGTTCAAGCCCTTTGTCGCTACGCAAGCCGCCCAGGGCGAGTGGGACGAGCCGACCTACACCAACCTGTCCAACGCGTTCTATCAGGCTGTGGACAATAGCCGTCAGCAAATGATTACCCCGTTCGCGCAATGAAGCGTCTGCCCATCGTGGCCGGTGCGCTAGCCCTGCTGGTGCTGACGGGGTGTGCGCAAAAACCGGCTCCCGAGGCCGGTTTCAAGGACCAGAGTGCCTTGCCTTACGTCCAGGCCCACGGGCTTAAGGTTGATGTGCAGTTGCCGCCATCCTTTGTCGGGGCCAGCACCGTGATCGACTCCCAGGCGGCTTTGAAGGCTGCGTCGTCGAGTCATAATCTGGTGGCGAGCTCGGGCAACACTGCCGGGCTTGCCGGCCTGTTGGTCGCCAGCCTGATCAACACCCAAATGGGCAGCGGCAGCTTGCAGCGGGATGCGGAAAAAACCGCGCTCAAGGAAGCGCGACCGATGACCGACTTGCTTGCAGGCGTTCCGTTGCAGGAGCGTCTGCAAAAGCGCTATCAACAGGCTTCGCAAGTGGCCGGGTTCAAACAGGGAGAAGGGCAGGTCACCGCGCGCTTGGTGATAGAGCCCAAACTGATGCTTACCCCCGATCGCGGCAGTTTCGTGCTGGTCAACCAGGTGCAAGTCCAGGACATTGCCGGTTCGGCGCTGTATCGCATGCGAATCGAAGTGGTCAGCCAGCCGATTCGGCGTTGCGGCAAGCAATGCATCGATGACGGCGGCCTCGATTTGGCAAAGGTCACGGCCGTGCTCGACGAGTGTATCGACGAATCGATGCGCGTTTTGTCCACCGACCTGATGCAGCCGGCACCGCCAGCGGCAGCCCAGGAAACCTTGCGATATGTGCTTGATGGCCAGCGAGTGGTCGAGCGTGGTTATCAACTGGCCAACAACGGTAACTATTGGCGTTATCGCAACCTCTATGGGGCGGTGAAATCAGTGCCGGTGCCGTTTGAAGATGCGTTGACACAAGCGCAGTTGCAGAAGGTTTACGGACAGTAATGCGACCCTGTGGGAGCGAGCCTGCTCGCGATGATGGCGGCACAGTCAGTATTGATGTGACGTGACACACCGTCATCGCGAGCAGGCTCGCTCCCACAGGGAATTGTGGTCAGGATTGAAAGCGCACCCACACCGTCACCAACACCGTCGCAGCCATCAACCACGCCACCGCCGCCACCGCCAATGAAGCCTCCAGCCGCATCCGGTCGACCATCACATACAAGGTCGCCAGGTAGACGAAGTACGGAATGATCGACCACATACCAAACACGATGGTGGTTTTCAGATCATCCAGCGAACGCCCCTTGCCGACGATGTAATGAGCGATCAGCGCAAAGGTCGGAAACAGCGGCACCAGGCCTGCGATGTAATAGTTTTTGGTCTTGGCCAGCATGGCGAGGATCACTACCACCGCCGCGCCCAGGGTTGCTTTGAACATCAGGTCCATCAGTGGCTCAACCCGTATTTCTTCACTTTGTCGAACAGCGTGGTCTTGGCCATCCCCAGTTCCTGGCTGGCCTGGGTCAGGTTGCCGCCGCTGCGCTGCAAGGCGTCGCTGAGCAGGTTGCGTTCGAAGGCTTCCACCGCTTCGGCGAAGGCCAGGCCCTGGTTGCTGCCGCTGGCGCCGGTTTTTTTGAAGGCCGGCAGGCCGAGGGCGAAGCGTTCGGCAACGTTGCGCAATTCGCGCACGTTGCCTGGCCAGTCGTGGCTCATCAGGTTCGACAGGGTCTGGTTGTCCAGTTCCGGCACCGCGCGGTCGAAGCGTAAGGATGACTGCTGCAAAAAGTGTTCGAACAATTGCAGGATGTCTTCGCGGCGTTCACGCAGCGGCGGCAGTTCCAGGGTTACCACGTTCAGGCGGTAATACAGGTCGCTGCGAAACTCGCCGGCCTTGCTCGATTGATCCAGATCGGACTTGGTCGCGGCGATCACCCGGCAATCCACCTCGACGCTCTGGTTCGAACCGAGGCGTTCGAGGGTGCGCTCCTGCAACACCCGCAGCAGTTTGATCTGCAACGGCAGCGGCATGCTTTCCACTTCATCGAGGAACAGCGTGCCGCCGTGGGCATGTTCGATCTTGCCGATCCGTCGCTTGCCGGCACCGGTGAAGGCATTGGCCTCATGGCCGAATATTTCACTTTCGAACAGGTTCTCCGGCAGGCCACCGCAGTTCAGCGCGACGAACTGTTTGGTGTGTCGACGGCTGAAGTCGTGCAGGCAGCGCGCAACCAATTCTTTACCGGTACCGGTCTCGCCTTCGATCAGCACGTTGGCCGAGGTATCGGCGACGTTGGCGATCAGTTCACGCAGGTTCTGCATGGCCGGCGAGCGCCCGATGATCCGGCCTTCGAGGGAGTCGCGCTCGAACAGCTGTCGACGTAACGACGACACTTCTCGCGCCAGACTGCGTTGCTCCAGCGCACGGCGGGCGACGTCCACCAGACGTTCCGGGGAGAAGGGTTTCTCCATGAAGTCGTAGGCGCCTTTCTGCATCGCGCCGACGGCCATGGAGATGTCGCCATGGCCGGTAATCAGCACCACCGGCAGGCTGCGATCGCGGGCCTTGAGCCGGGTCAGCAGTTCCAAGCCGTCGATGCCCGGCAGGCGGATGTCGCTGATGACGATGCCTGCGAAGTTATCGCCGACTCGTTCCAGCGCTTCTTCGGCGCTGCCGACGCCCACGCAGGGAATGTCTTCCAGGGTCAGCGCCTGTTGGCAGCCGAGCAGGACATGGGGGTCGTCTTCGACGATCAGCACACTAAGGTCGTTGTTCATATTGGCTCGGCGGGAGTGGGGCTTACCAACGGTAAACTGAGAACGAAAGTGGTACCACCACTGGCCGGGTGTTCGACACCCAGATGCCCGCCAGTGGCGGCGGCCAGGCTTGCCGACAGCGTCAGGCCGAGGCCCAGGCCTTGTTCGCCCGGTTTGGTGGTGAAGAACGGTTCGAACAGATGCTTGCGCGCTTCGGCATCGATGCCGTGGCCGTTGTCGCGTACTCGCAGACGATACTTGCCATCGAACTCCTCGCCTTCGAGCCACAACGCCGGCAGGGGCTGCGACTGCATGGCGTCGAGCGCGTTGCCGATCAGGTTGACCAGGATCTGCTCCAGACGGGTCTGGTCGATTTGCACCTGCACGTCTTCGAGGTCGCGGTGCAATTGCAGGTGCGCGCTTTCCATCCGGCCGCCCAGCAATTGCAGGGCGGCGTCTACAGCTTTGCCAAAACTGGCCTGGCCCTTGTCATCACCGCGCCGGGCGAAGGAACGCAGGCTGGCGGTGATCCGGCCCATGCGGTCGATCAGTTCATTGATGGTCTTGAGGTTGGTGCTGGCCACATCCAGCTGACCGCGTTCCAGAAAGCGCACGGTATTGCCGGACAAGGTCCGCAAGGCGGCCAGCGGCTGGTTCAATTCGTGGGCGATGCTGGTGGACATCTGGCCGATGGCCGCCAGTTTGCCGGCCTGGACCAGTTCATCCTGAGCGCGGCGCAACGTCTCTTCCGCCTGCCGGCGTTCACGGATCTGACCCTTGAGTCGTTCGTTGCTGGCGCGCAGGTCGGTGGTGCGTTCGGTAATCCGACGCTCCAGTTGATTGTTGGCTTCCTGCAAGGCTTCCCGCGCCGCGAGGCGGGTGGCGATCACCTTGCGCCGCTCGTTCCAGGCGATCAGCAGAAACGCTACCAGGGCAAACGCCACCGCCACCAGAATCCCCTGATTGATCGCTTCACGCCGCAAATCCTGCAGGGGGGTGAGCAGGGTGAAATTCCATGGGGTGTCGCTCAGCGGCCGGGTTTGCGAGAGGTAGCTGATGTTCTCTTCATCGGACATCAATTCGCTGTTGGCGGGGAAGGTCAGTTTTTCCTCGCCTTCGGCCAGTTTCTCCCGCGCCAGCGGTTGCAGCTCGTTCAGCGGAAACCAGTAGTACTGCAGGCTACGGGCCAGTTTTTCCTTGGTTTCCTCGCTCAATGGCACAACCGACTTAAGACGCCGCGCCGGATCGCTGGAGAGAATGATGATGCCGTTCTCGTCGCTGACGAAGGCTTCCAGGCGCGCACGCTGCCAGCGTTCTTCCATGGCTTCGAGGCGGACCTTGACCACGGCGACGCCGATGATCTTGCCGTGCTCTTCCAGACCATGCGCCAGGTAATAGCCGGGTTCGCCGCTGGTGCTGCCGATGCCGTAGAAACGCCCCGGCTGACCGCGCACGGCATTCTGGAAATAGGCGCGGAAGGACAGGTCTTCACCCAGATAACTGTCGACATCGCGCCAGTTGCTGGTGGCCAGTACGCGACCGGTGGTGTCCATCACATAAATGGCCCGACTGCGGCTGCGCCGGTTCAGGCCTTCAAGGTATTCGTTGACCGTCTGCCGGAGTTCCGGAGACGGGTCGGCCAACAGCTTTGAAACACTGGATTCGAGTTCCAGCAGGCTGGGCAGGTAGGTGTACTTGCTGATTTCGCTCTCGACGGCGCGGGCGTGCAGTTCCAACTGACGCTGGCCATTCTCGCTAAGGCTGCGAATTCCGTAGTGTTCACTGACCCAGAAGCCGATGTAACCCAATCCGATCATCAGGGCGATGACCAGCGGCGGCAGGAACAGGTGGCGAATCAAACGGGGTTTCACGGCGAGTGATGGCGGCGCGGCGCGATAGAGAGTGGAGTCGCATTTCATCACAGATGCCTTGGGTCAACCACAACACAAATATCCATATACCCACAGGCCCCCTGTGGGAGCGGTGTGTGGTGGGGGCAAACCCGATCGGATCCCGTAGGAGCCAGGCTTGCCGGCGAAGGCGTTCTTAAGTGCGCTTTCGCCGGCAAGCCTGGCTCCTACGAAAAGCGGTTCACTCCCACACAAGTCCGCCCCCACATTGGTTGGGGAGCAGCGTCCGATGTTTAGTGCTGCAGAATCTTCTCGAGGAAATGCTGCGCGCGGTCGGAGCGGGCGGTGATGTCGCCGAAGAACTCTTCTTTCTTGCAGTCTTCGATGATCTTGCCCTGGTCCATGAAGATCACCCGGTCGGCCACTTTGCGCGCAAAGCCCATTTCATGGGTCACGCACATCATGGTCATGCCTTCGTGGGCCAGTTGCACCATCACGTCGAGTACTTCGTTGACCATTTCCGGGTCCAGCGCCGAGGTCGGTTCGTCGAACAGCATGACGATCGGGTCCATCGCCAGCGCACGGGCAATCGCCACACGCTGTTGCTGACCACCGGAGAGTTGGCCCGGGTGCTTTTTGGCGTGGGCGGAGAGGCCTACGCGTTCGAGCAGTTGCAGGGCTTTCTTGGAAGCCTCTTCCTTGCTGCGACCCAACACCTTGACCTGTGCGATGGTCAGGTTGTCCATGATGCTCAGGTGCGGGAACAGTTCGAAATGCTGGAACACCATGCCCACGCGCGAACGCAGTTTCGGCAGGTTGGTCTTCGGGTCGGCGATGGATGTGCCATCGACGATAACGTCACCTTTCTGGAACGGTTCCAGGGCGTTGACGCATTTGATCAGGGTGGATTTGCCGGAACCGGATGGCCCGCACACCACAATCACTTCGCCTTTTTTGACCTCGGTGCTGCAGTCAGTCAGTACCTGGAAGTCGCCATACCACTTGTTGACATTCTTGATAGAGATCATACGGCAAACCTTTTTTGCAGACGCTTGACCAGCAGCGAGGCGGCAAAGCTGATTGTGAAGTACGTGAGACCTGCGAAGATCAGGAACTCATTGGAGCGACCGATGATGTCGCCACTGGCACGGGAGGCATTGAGGAAATCCACCAGGCCCACCGCATACACCAGCGAGGTGTCCTGGAACAGGATGATGCTCTGTTGCAGCAACAACGGGGTCATCTTGCGAAACGCTTGCGGCAGGATGATCAGTCGCATCATCTGGCCGTATTCCATGCCCAACGCCTGGGCAGCGCCCATCTGGCCCTTGGGGATCGACTGCACGCCAGCCCGGACGATTTCGCAGAAATACGCGGCTTCGAACATCATGAAGGCCACGATGCACGAGGCGAACGCGCCGATCGGGGTGTCTTCGCCGGTAATCCAGCGTAATACAAACGGCACCGCCAGGTAGAACCAGGTGATGACCAGCAGCAACGGGATCGAGCGGAAGTAGTTAACGTAGGCGCCGGCGATGTTCGACAGCAGTTTGTTGTGGGACAGGCGCATCAGCGCCAGGAGCGTGCCGAGGATGATCCCGCCGATCACGCCCAGAGCCATCAGCTTGAGGGTCATGATCATGCCGTTCCACAAACCCGGCAGGGACGGAATGATGCCCGAGAAGTCGAATTCCATCATTTACCCCCTACGGAAATCAGGCCCGGTACGGCGACTTTCTTCTCGACCGAACGCATCAGCAGCATCAGGCTCATGTTCAGCGTGAAGTAGATCAGCGTTGCCAGGGTGAAGGCTTCGAACAGGTTGGCGGAGAACTCGGCGGTCTGTTTGGTCTGCGCGAGCAGCTCCATCAGGCCAATCAGCGACGCGACGGAGGAGTTCTTGAATACGTTCAAAAATTCCGAGGTAAGCGGCGGAATGATGATGCGGTAAGCCTGGGGCAGCAGCACGTTCCAGTAGATCTGCGGCAGCTTGAAACCCATGGCGCGAGCGGCGGCTTCCTGGCCGCGGGGCAGCGCCTGGATACCGGTGCGCACTTGTTCGCAAACGCGAGCGGTGGTGAACAGGCCCAGGCACACGACGACGCTGAGGAACGCCGAAGTGGTGGGGTTGAGATCCTGCTTGTACCACTCCTGGATATCTGCAGGCAGCAGGTCGGGCACCAGGAAGTACCAGATGAACAGCTGAACCAGCAGCGGCACGTTACGGAAGAGTTCGACGTAGCAGGTCGCGATGCCCGATACGATGCGATTCGGTACCGTGCGCATGACGCCCAGAATCGAGCCCAGCAGCAGCGCGATGATCCAGGCTGCGACGGCAATGGCGATGGTCCAGCCCAAACCGGAGAGGTACCAGTCGAAATAAATCTCGCTACCCACGCCGGTGGACTTGAAGAACACGCCCCAGTCCCAGTTGTAATTCATTAGGGTCTCCCCTCGGATTCGTTCGATGTACAAATGCCCGCCTGGGGACTCCGTTCCCGCCCAACCGTGACGGTCAGGCACACACGAGCGGCTCGACAGCCACCGGTTCGAGTGTTTCCAGAAATGCCAGCAGGGAGTGACAACCCCTGAAAGGGCAAAGGCTCTCTCAGGGGATAAGGTTAGTCAGAAATCAGGATTTCTTTTCGTCAGCCGCTTTGTCGGTCGGATTGGCGATCAGGGCCTTGAGCTCTTCGCTCATCGGGAACATCAGGTTCAGGCCTTTTGGCGGAATTGGCTGCATGAACCATTTTTCGTAGATCTTGTTGATCTCGCCGGACTTGTAGGTCGCGATGATGGCGTCGTCGACAGCTTTCTTGAACGGCGCGTCGCCTTTGCGAACCATGCAACCGTAAATCTCATTGGACTGCGCAGTCCCGGTCACGGCCCAGTCGGTCGGCTTCTTGGCCTTGGCCATTTCACCGGCCAGCAAGGCGTCGTCCATCATGAAAGCCACGGCACGACCGGTTTCCAGCATCTGGAAGGACTCGCCATGGTCTTTGGCGGAGATCACGTTCATGCCCATCTGCTTGTCGGCGTTCATCGACTTGAGGATGCGCTCGGACGTGGTGCCGGCGGTGGTCACGACGTTCTTGCCTTTGAGGTCGGCGAAGTCTTTGTATGGGGAATCTTTCTTGGCCAGCAGCTTGGTGCCGATTTCGAAGATGCCAACGGAGAAGTCAACTTGCTGCTGACGTTCGACGTTGTTGGTGGTGGAACCGCACTCGACGTCCACGGTGCCGTTCTGCACCAGCGGGATACGGGTTTGCGAGGTCACCAGGTTGTATTTGACCTGGAGGTTGGGCATGTCCAGGTCTTTCTTGATCGCTTCGACGATTTTCAGCTGGATATCGTGGGAGTAGCCAACCGGTTTGCCGGAAGCGTCCGCGATGTAGGAAAACGGAATGGAAGCGTCACGATGCCCGAGGGTGATAACGCCGGACTCTTTGATCTTCTTCAGGGTGCCGGTGAGTTCGGCGGCGAAAACTGGAGTGCTGATCAGAGCGGCAGCAATGGCTGCGCCCAGGAGATGGGGAACGATGCGCATCAAATTTTCCTCGACATTGTTTTTATATGGAGCCAGTTCATCGGCCCTTTTTGGTGCTTCGAATGCTTGCCGGCTCCTGAAGGGGTGGCGCAACGAACATTCGTTCAAGAGTGTAGAGCATGACTCGTGCCAGGCCAGGCGATATAGATCAAGCTATTGATTTATAAGGCTATTAAATATTTATGGCGCTGAATTTTCTATTGGGCGATCCGGTTTACCGAATCGACTGGCAAGTCGCGTTCGGAAAACCGAATGCAATCTCTCGTCTTGCCCCGATCCCTGTGGGAGCGAGCCTGCTCGCGATGAGGTCGGCACATTCAACATTGATGTTGCCTGACACTCCGCTATCGCGAGCAGGCTCGCTCCCACAGGGGATATGCCGTGTTTGGCAGAATGCAAAAAGCCCCTCAACCTTTCGATTCAGGGGCTTCGTTTTAACCGGATTCCCGATCAGGCCGCTTCGATCTTGCTGCGGTTCTGTTCGACCTTGGTCAGGTAATCTTCGAGCTTCTGCTGTTCCGCCGGGGTAGTGAACAGCCCAAGCTTCGTGCGACGCCACAGAATGTCGTGGGCGGTGGTCGCCCATTCTTCGCTGCACAGGTAATCAACTTCGCGAGTGTAGAGACCGCCGCCGATGTGTTCGCCTAGATCACTGAGGCTTTCCACACCTTCGAGCATGCGCCAGGTGCGGCTGCCGTAAGTGGTGGCCCAGCGTCGGGCGATTTCGGTGGGCACCCAGTCGAATTTGTCGCGGATCCGCGAGCTCAAGGCCTGCGGGGTGGTCATGTCTTCGCCGCCGGGCAGGGTGGCGCTGGCCGTCCAGCTCGGCTTGATGTGCGCGAAGTAAGGGGCCAGTTGCGCCAGCGCCGATTCGGCCAGTTTGCGGTAAGTCGTCAGTTTGCCGCCGAACACCGACAGCAGCGGCGCTTCTTCGCCACTGCCCGACAATGCCAGGGTGTAGTCGCGGGTGACGGCAGACGGGTTATCGGATTCGTCGTTGCACAGCGGACGAACACCGGAATAGCTGTGCAGGATGTCGCCGCGACTGACTTGCTTCTTGAAGTGGGCGTTCACCACTTTGAGCAGGTAATCGGTTTCGCCTTCAGTTATCGCAACTTTCGCCGGGTCGCCGGTGTACTCACGGTCGGTGGTGCCGATCAGGGTGAAGTGATTCAGGTACGGAATGGTGAAGACGATGCGCTGATCTTCGTTTTGCAGAATGTGCGCGTGTTCGCCTTCATATAGCTTCGGCACGATCAGGTGGCTGCCCTGGATCAGACGGATGCCATACGGGGATTCCATCTTCAGGTCATCACGGATGAACTTGGCGACCCACGGGCCGGCTGCATTGACCAGCGCTTTGGCGCGGATCGAAAACAGGCTGCCATCGGCACGCTCCAGGTTCAGATGCCACAGGCCCTTGGTGCGACGGGCACTGACGCAGCGGGTCTGGGTGTGAACATGGGCGCCTTTCTCGCGGGCGGCCATGGCGTTCAGTACGACCAGGCGTGCGTCATCGACCCAGCAATCGGAATATTCGAAGCCTTTGGTGATTTCGCTTTTCAGTGCACTGTCCGGGCCGAACTTCAGGCTTTTCGAGCCGTCGAGTTTTTCTCGCTTGCCCAGGTGATCATAAAGGAACAGGCCGGCGCGGATCATCCAGGCCGGACGCAGGTGCGGGCGGTGCGGCAGCACGAAACGCATCTGCTTGACGATGTGCGGCGCCTTGGCCAGCAGCACTTCGCGCTCGGCGAGGGCTTCGCGCACCAGGCGGAATTCGTAATGTTCGAGGTAGCGCAGGCCGCCGTGGATCAGCTTGCTGCTGGCGGACGAAGTGTGGCTGGCCAGGTCATCCTTTTCGCAAAGGAATACCGAAAGACCGCGACCGGCGGCATCCGCTGCGATCCCCACGCCATTGATCCCACCACCGATGACGGCGATATCGTAAACCTCGGCGAGAGGGGGCGTAGGCAAGGTAGAAGTGGGCATCGGCTGGCCTCGGGCTTTGATTTTCTATATTTGAATTCGAACATTAATGTTCATTAACGAAAATACTAGCCCATAAAGACGCGCACAGCCAGTCAACTTCGATTGAAAATACTGATCGAAGGGCGGTTAAAGGAAAATTTACGAACATTTAAACGCGCGATTGGGCGCAAGAGGTATTTTGTGTGGCCTGTCGCCATCGCGGGCTTGCCCGCGATGGCGTCGGTACAGACGACGAAAATGTGGGGGGTTAAACCACTTCCAATCGAATCTTGTGCTGGCTCAACAGCTGCGCCAAGGCTGGCGAAGGCTGCTGATCAGTGACCAGGCAATCGATCAGGCTGATCGGCCCCAGGCGAATCATGGCATTGCGCCCGAATTTACTGGAGTCGGCGGCCAGAATCACCTGCCGGGCATTGGCGATGATCGCCTGGGATACCCGCACTTCCTGATAATCGAAGTCCAGCAAACTGCCATCTTCATCAATGCCGCTGATGCCGACCAGGGCGAAGTCGACCTTGAACTGGTTAATGAAGTCGACACTCGCCTGACCGACCACGCCACCGTCACGCCGCACGTTGCCACCGGTCAGCAGCACGTCGAAATCGTCCTTGGCGCTGAGCATCGAGGCCACATGCAGGTTGTTGGTGATGATCTTCAGGTGGTTGTGGTTGAGCAGTGCCCGAGCGATGGACTCGGTGGTGGTGCCGATATTGATGAACAGCGAGGCGTGATCGGGAATCTGAGCGGCAATGGCTTCGCCGATACGCTGTTTTTCATCGCGCATCTGATCGGCGCGCATGGCGTAGGCAGTGTTTTCAACGCTGGAGTCGTAGGCTGCGCCGCCGTGGTAGCGACGCAACAGATTGACTTCCGCCAGTTGATTGATATCGCGGCGGATGGTTTGCGGTGTAACGACGAACAGCTGGGCCATTTCCTCAATGCTGACATAGCCGCGCTCGCGGACCAGTTCGAGGATTTGCTGCTGACGGGGAGGCAGATTCATGGGGCTTCCTTTGGGCTGCCGTGCAAAATTTGCCCATGATGCCGCAGGAATCTGCTCCCTACCAGTTAGAACCCGACCTTGGCTTATTCAGCACCCTCATGCGGTTCCCAATCACGAGTGCGGCTGACCGCTTTTTTCCAGCCGGCGTAGAGTTTTTCCTTCGCGGTTTCGTCCAGTGTCGGTTCGAACTCGCGCTCGATCACTGCCTTGCCGCGCAACTCGTCCAGGCTGCCCCAGAAGCCACACGCCAGGCCCGCCAGGTAAGCCGCGCCCAATGCGGTGGTTTCGCGCATTTGCGGACGCTCGACCTGAGTGCCGAGGATGTCGGCCTGGAATTGCATCAGGAAGTTGTTCGCGACTGCGCCGCCGTCCACGCGCAGGGACTTGAGGCGTTCGCCGGAATCCTGCTGCATGGCGTCCAGGACGTCGCGGGTCTGGTAGGCAATCGACTCCAGCGCGGCACGAATAATGTGATCCACGCGTACGCCGCGCGTCAGGCCGAACAATGCGCCACGGGCATACGGGTCCCAGTAGGGAGCGCCCAGACCAGTGAAGGCCGGCACCAGATACACACCGTTGCTGTCCTTGACCTTGTTGGCGAAGTATTCGGTGTCGTGGGCGTCGTTGATGATTTTCAACTCGTCACGCAGCCACTGCACGGTGGAGCCACCGTTGAATACCGCGCCTTCCAGGGCGTAGGCCACTTCGCCACGCGGGCCGCAAGCGATGGTGGTGAGCATGCCGTGTTTGGATTTCACGGCTTTGTCGCCGGTGTTCATCAGCAGGAAGCAACCGGTGCCATAGGTATTTTTCGCCTGGCCTGGCTCGACGCACATTTGGCCGAAGAGGGCCGCCTGCTGGTCGCCGGCGATACCGCCAATGGCGATGCCACTTTTGGTGTGGCCGTAGATCTCGGACGAGGACTTAACTTCCGGCAGCATCTCGCGCGGGATGTCGAGGACTTCCAGCATCTTCGCGTCCCACTCCAGCGTGTGGATGTTGAAGAGCATGGTGCGCGAGGCGTTGGTGTAGTCGGTGACGTGTACTTTACCGCCGGTAAATTTCCAGATCAGCCAGCTGTCGATGGTGCCGAACAGCAGTTCACCCTTACGCGCACGTTCACGGCTGCCTTCGACGTTGTCGAGGATCCACTTGAGCTTGGTGCCGGAGAAGTATGGATCGGTGACCAGGCCAGTGGTGTCGCTGATGTATTGCTCGTGACCATCGCGCTTGAGCTGTTGGCAGATTTCGGTGCTGCGCCGGCACTGCCAGACGATCGCGTTGTAGATCGGGCGGCCGGTGGTCTTGTCCCAGACCACGGTGGTTTCGCGCTGGTTGGTGATGCCGATGGCTGCGACCTGATCGTGATGCAGGCCGGCTTGAGCCAGGGCCTCGACCATCACGGCGCTTTGGGTGGCGAAGATTTCCATCGGGTCATGTTCGACCCAACCGGCTTGCGGGTAATGCTGCGCGAATTCGCGCTGGGCGGTGCAGACCACGTTCGCGTCACGGTCGAAAATGATCGCGCGGGAGCTGGTCGTACCCTGATCGAGGGCAATGATGTAGTTCTTATTCTGTATGTCGGTCATGTCGATTGCCTTGGACGAAAATTAGGTGAGGTCAGGCGCGGGACCAAATGGCAGGGGCACGCGCCAACGGTTTCAAGACGTTCTTGGTTTGCCGTCAATGGCCGGTACTGCATCCTTTGTAGCAGGTATGGCGCTGGGCAGATGACGGGCAATCAGCCCGCGATAAGCTGCAGCACCGAGGCAGGCACCGACAATCGGTGCAAAAATCGGGATCAGGAAGTACGGGATATCGCGCCCGCCAGTGAAGGAAATTTCACCCCAGCCGGCGAAGAAAGTCATCAGTTTAGGACCGAAGTCGCGAGCCGGGTTCATCGCGAAACCGGTCAACGGGCCCATCGAGCTACCAATCACGGCAATCAGCAGGCCGATCAGCAACGGCGCCAGTGGCCCTTTGGGCAGACCGTTGTTGTCATCGGTCAACGACATGATCACGCCCATCAATATGGCGGTGATGATCACTTCAACCAAAAAGGCCTGGGCAGTGGTCAGGGCAGGGTTCGGGAAAGTGGAGAACACCGACGCCAATTCAAGGCTGGCCTGGGTGCCACGAACCATTTGGTGGGTTTGTTCGAAATCGAAGAAAAGGTTGCTGTACAGCGTGTAAACCAACAAGGCCCCGCAAAAGGCGCCGGCCACCTGGGAGAAGATATAGAAAGGCAGTTTGCGCTTTTCGAAGTCAGCGAAAATGCTCAGCGCGATACTCACGGCAGGATTGAGGTGCGCACCGGAAACGCCGGCGGTGAGGTAGATCGCCATGCTGACGCCCACCCCCCAGATGATGCTGATTTCCCACAGTCCGAAGCTGGCACCCGCCACCTTGAGCGCGGCAACGCAGCCGGTACCGAAAAAGATGAGCAGTGCAGTACCCAGAAACTCGGCCATGCATTGGCTCGAGAGCGATGGTTGTTGTAAAGCAGTTGTCATTGAAAACCTCGTTTTTGTTGTTGTCTGGCGCTTTTTGATCAAAGTCAAAGCGCGATTTTCACCAAGTCAGGATCCCCATCCTGTACTCGGCTTACTGCTGGGAGCTGCGGTGAGACATTCGTACAGTATTCAGATTCGAAAAAATATAGACAAGAAACGCTGCTGTCAAAGGTCGAAAGTGAACTGTCGGTCACATTTCAACTATTAGTCACGTGAATGACCGCATCGTTCATCAGGCAGGTCGACCGTAGACGAACGGCACCGAAGCCCGGCCAAGCTATTGAAATAGCGTTGTAATAGAGCCTTTTATCGATCAATGACCTAGAATCCTGCGCAGTATTTTTCTTCTGCCGCCAAGCCTGGAGCTGCCATGACCCCCGCATTGGATTTGTTGAAAAAAGTTCGTGCCGAACATCGCGTGCACAGTTACGAACATGATCCGAAGGCAGCGTCCTATGGTCTGGAGGCTGCGGAAAAACTGGGGTTGGACCCGGCGCAGGTGTTCAAGACATTGTTGGCGGCCAGCGAGAAGGGAGAATTGTTGGTGGCGGTGGTACCGGTCGTCGGAAGTCTGGATTTGAAGGCGCTGGCGCATGCCGCTGGCGTAAAAAAAGTCGAAATGGCCGACCCCGCGGCTGCACAACGTTCGACGGGGTATCTGTTGGGCGGCATCAGCCCGCTCGGGCAGAAGAAGCGCCTGCGTACCTTTATTGACAGTTCAGCTCAGCCTTTTTCCAGCATCTTCGTCAGCGCCGGACGGCGCGGTCTGGAAGTTGAACTGGCGCCCGCCGTGTTGGCTGAACACACCCAGGCGAAGTTCGCCGATATCGGTCGCGCCTGAGCAGAGGGCCTCGGGCGTTCAGCCCGGCGCTGTATGGTGGAAATTGATTGGTTCTGTCACTGGTGAAGGGCTCTTTGTGGCTTCATGCTCGTCGACCTAAAAAGGGAGAAGTGGCATGCAGCTAGAGTTTCATCAGGTCGACGCGTTCAGTGATCGGCCGTTCAGTGGCAACCCGGCGATGGTGTACCGGCTCGATACCTGGCTCGACGATGAGTTGATGCAAAAAATCGCCGCCGAACACAACCTCGCCGAAACCGCATTTCTGGTACGTGAGGGTGCCGTCTGGCATATCCGCTGGTTTACCCCGACCACCGAAGTTCCGTTATGCGGCCATGCGACCCTGGCCAGCGCCTATGTTCTGTTTGAAATCTATAAGGAACCGGTCGAACGGTTGGACTTTATCTGCAAGTCCGGCCCGCTGAGTGTCAGTCGTGAGGGCAAGCGCTTGTGGCTGGATTTCCCGGTCATCGTGCCGACGGAAGTGGGCGTGACCCTGGATGTCGAGCGCGCCTTGGGTGTGAAAACAGTCGAAGTGCTGGGTTCGAAAGAATTGTTCGTGGTGCTGGAGTCCGAGCAAGCCGTGCTCGATTGTCAGCCGGACATGGTTGCGCTGGCAAAACTGCCGTGGCTGGGCGCCATTGTGACGGCCAAGGGCAACAAGCATGATTTTGTGTCGCGATACTTTGCCCCGGCAATCGGCATCAACGAAGACCCAGTGACCGGGTCGACCCATTGCAGCCTGATTCCGTATTGGGCGGAACGCTTGAGCAAGTCGAGTCTGACGGCTTATCAGTGTTCGGCACGGGGCGGGGAGTTGTTCTGCCAGATGGAAGGGGATCGAGTGAGCATTGGCGGTAATGCAACGCTGGTTGCAAGCGGCAAATTAATGCTCGGATGATTTTTTGTAGGAGCGGGCAAGCCTCGCTCCTACAGATTCTGGTGTCAGCTGGCGGTGCTGTACCGCCGAACACCGGATTCGATCACCGGAATCTGCGCCGCCGTGCTGCCGTTCGCCTGGAACAGCACCAGGTGTTCAGCCGCCACCCGAATACCTACTTCAGCACCGACCAGATGATCGGCATGGCTCGGGAAAATCGACTCCAGCTGTGCGCCCGTAGGCAACTGCAAGCGGTACAGGGTTGATGCCCCCTGGAAGCTCTTGCCAACAATCTGCGCCCTCAGTGGGCTGTCCGGCGCATAGACGATATCGTCCGGACGCAACAGCACATCCACGGCACAACCCGTTGGCCAGGTGTAGGCACGGTTGCCGCGCAATTCACCCAACTCGGTCTGCACCGACTCCGGGCTGCTCAACTGACCGCGAATGAAGTAACCCTGGCCAATGAAACTGGCCACGAATGGTGTCAGGGGTTCGTGATAGAGGTTGTAGGGCGTGTCCCACTGCTCCAGGCGACCTTCCTTGAAAACGCCCACGTGGTCACTGACCGCGAAGGCTTCTTCCTGATCGTGGGTCACCAGGATTGCACTGGTGCCGCGAGCCTTGAGAATGGCGCGTACTTCATGACTGAGCTTGCGTCGCAATTCGCCGTCGAGGTTAGAGAACGGTTCGTCGAGCAACAGCAGTTGCGGTTCCGGCGCCAGGGCGCGGGCCAACGCCACACGTTGCTGCTGGCCACCGGACAACTCATGGGGGAAGCGCTTGCCGAGGTTTTTCAGATTGACCAGTTCAAGCAGCTCTTCGGTGATGCGATCCTTTTGCGGGTGCTTGCGGATCCCGAAAGCGATGTTCTCGGCCACGCTCAAATGCGGAAACAGTGCGTAATCCTGAAACACCATGCCGATCCGGCGCTTCTCCGGGGCAAGGGTGAAGCCGGCGCTGGAGATGGTCTCGCCCGCCAACTGGATTTCACCTTCGTGCACCGGTTCAAAACCGGCAATCGCCCGCAGGGTGGTGGTTTTGCCGCAGCCCGAAGACCCCAGCAGGCAACCGATATCCCCAGCATTCAAATGCAGGTTGAGGTTCTGCACAACCCGCTGGTTTTGATAACCGCAGGCCAGGTTGCGCAGGTTCAGCAGTAATGGCTGGCTCATGCGTGGTGGTACGAAGGCGGGACGAGGAATTCGAGCAAGGCCTTTTGAGCATGAAGACGGTTTTCGGCTTGATCCCAGGCCACCGAACGCGAGTCGTCGAGCAGGTCGAGGCTGATTTCCTCACCACGGTGGGCCGGCAGGCAATGCATGAACAGCACGTCCGGCGCGGCCAGGTCGAGCAGGGCACGGTTGACCTGGAACGGTGCGAACAACTTCAGGCGCTTGGCGGTTTCCTCTTCCTGGCCCATGGAGGTCCAGACGTCGGTGCTCACCAGATGCGCGCCGCGTACGGCTTCCTGCGGATCGCGGACGATGGTCACCCGATCGCCGGCTTTAGCCACGAACTCAGGGTTGGGTTCGTAACCTTCCGGGCAGGCGATGCGCAACTGGAAGTCGAACTGGATCGCCGCTTCTATATAGCTGTTGCACATGTTGTTGCCATCGCCGATCCAGGCCACGGTCTTGCCTTGAATCGAACCACGGTGTTCGAGGAAGGTTTGCATGTCGGCCAGCAACTGGCAGGGGTGCAGGTCATCGGACAGGCCATTGATCACCGGCACGCGGGAATTGGCGGCGAATTCGGTCAGGGTGCTGTGGGCAAAGGTACGGATCATCACTGCATCGAGCATGCTCGACATGACGATGGCGCAGTCGCCGATCGGCTCGCCGCGACCCAATTGGGTGTCGCGTGGCGACAGGAATATCGCCTGGCCGCCGAGCTGGATCATGCCGGCTTCGAACGAGATGCGTGTGCGGGTCGAGGACTTCTCGAAAATCATCCCCAGGACGCGGTTTTTCAAAGGCTCGAACAGTACGCCGCGGTTACGCAGGTCCTTGAGCTCAACGCCTCGACGGATCACGCTGACCAGCTCTTCGGGCGTGCAATCCATCAGGGAGAGAAAGTGCCTTGCGCTCATCATTGACTACCTTTTTGCAACAGACCGCAGATACTCAAAGCCTTGTTTAACTGAAAAACGGGCGAGACCTGCGGCGTAAGCCGCACGGGGCGACGAAATAGGGGAAGGCGCGATATTGACATTAAATGTCGCGTTTTTCCAATGGGCTACGGTGTTTAGGGGATTTCAGAGGGGCTACGGGTGACCGCAGTAGCGCTTTTGAAGCCTGTTTCCTGACAGCAGCTAACCATTTGTACACCGGGCTCGCCGGGCTTGGCAATCAAACAGGGCGCGGGCGACACGCTGGCGGTCGGTTTTTGACCTGTCATTCGGGCCTTTGGTGGGCAATGTGTCTTGTCCGAAACATTTGCTAAAGCAAAGTGCTGGGTTATAACTAGTGCACGAGCGACGCAGGAAGCCTTTGGAATGGAATCGAAAGAACAGCTGTTGATGGAGCTACTCGGCCTTACGGCACGCTCCTTGACCCACCTCACTGCTTCCATGACCTCGATGTCTTTCGAGTTGTTGCGCAGTGAAGACGAAGTCACGAAGACGGCCGGTCGGCGCATGATCGACCGCATGGCCACCATCAGCGCCGGGCTCGACGAGCACTGGCGACTGATCGGCGAGCTCACCGGCGTGCATGTTGCCCATGAGCAGATCGAAACCATCGAGGAGATCCAGTTGCAGGCGCCGCCGAGTCTGCCGTCGAACTGATCCCTTGCTGCCATTGGCTGGCCTGATGGTCGCCGATTCACAAGACGAACGTCGCTGGCAAAGGGGCGGATCGCGCGCCATAGTTTTGTTCCCGCGGCCGCTATTGCCCGCCCAGAACAAAACAGAGACTGGCCATGACCAAGACTCTCCATCACCGTGCGTGCCACCTGTGTGAAGCCATCTGCGGCCTGACCATCGAAACCTCTGAGGTCGAAGGCAGCGGTGTACAGATCACCTCGATCAAGGGTGATCCGCAGGACACCTTCAGCCGTGGGCACATCTGCCCCAAAGCGGTTGCCCTGCAAGACATTCAAAATGATCCGGATCGCCTGCGTCAGCCGATGCTGCGAACAGGCAGCGAATGGCAGCCTATCGAGTGGGAGGACGCTTTCAGTCTTGTAGCCGAACGCCTGGCGGCGATTCAGGAGCGTCACGGGCAGAGCGCGGTGGCGGTCTATCAGGGCAACCCCAGCGTGCACAACTACGGGTTGATGACCCACAGCAATTATTTCCTCGGCCTGCTGAAAACCCGCAACCGGTTCTCCGCGACATCGGTCGATCAGTTGCCCCATCACCTGACCAGTCATTTGATGTACGGCCACGGCTTGCTGCTGCCGATCCCGGACATCGATCACACCGATTTCATGCTGATCCTGGGCGGCAATCCACTGGCCTCCAACGGCAGCATCATGACCGTGCCGGATGTGGAGAAGCGCCTCAAGGCGATTCAGGCCCGGGGCGGCAAAGTGGTGGTGGTCGATCCGCGTCGCAGCGAAACGGCTGCGATGGCTGATCAGCATCTGTTCGTACGCCCCGGTGGTGATGCGGCGCTGTTGTTCGCGCTGCTCAATACCTTGTTCGCTGAAAGTCTGACCCGCGACAGTCATTTACCGGTCGATGGCCTGGATGAGGTGCGTGAAGCGATCGCAGGGTTCACCGCCGAGGCCATGAGCCCGCTGTGCGCGGTGCCCGCCGAGCAGATCCGCCAACTGGCGCGGGACTTCGCGGCAGCGCCGACAGCGGTCTGCTACGGGCGCATGGGCGTTTCGACCCAGGCTTTCGGCACCCTGTGCCATTGGCTGGTGCAACTGATCAATCTGGTCACCGGCAACCTCGACCGGGTGGGCGGTGCGTTGTGCACCGAGCCGGCGGTGGATCTGGTGGCCTCGACCTCGGGGGGGCATTTCAACCGGTGGCAGAGTCGCGTGTCCGGGCGTCCGGAATACGCGGGAGAGCTGCCGGTATCGGCGCTGGCCGAAGAGATGCTTACCGAAGGGGAAGGGCAGGTCCGCGCGCTGATCACCGTGGCGGGTAATCCGGTGCTGTCCACGCCCAATGGCCGGCAACTGGAGCAGGCGTTGGACGGATTGGAGTTCATGGTCAGTGTCGACCTGTACATCAATGAAACCACGCGTTATGCCGACCTGATCCTGCCGTCGACTTCGGCGCTGGAAAACGATCATTACGACACCACGTTCAACATGTTCGCGGTGCGCAACGTCACCCGCTTCAACCGGGCGATCCTCGCCAAGCCCGAAGGCGCGCTGCATGACTGGGAAATCTTCGTAGGGCTGGCCAAGGCTTTTGCAGCGAAGACTGGCAAAGAGCTGAAGCCAACCATCGCCCCCGCGCAGATGATCGACCTAGGGCTGCGGATGGGACGATATGGCGACGCTTCGGAACATAAGCTATCACTGGCGACTTTGTTCGATCATCCTCACGGTATCGATCTGGGCGCGCTTAAACCCAACCTGGCGCCACGCCTGAAGACCGCCAATCAACGAATCCAGGCAGCACCCGTCGAGATCCTCGCCGACCTGGCGCGCTTCGCGGCGCTACAAGCACCGGCTGCCGATGAGCTGCTGATGATCGGCCGCCGCCATGTGCGCAGCAACAACTCATGGATGCACAACTATCACCGTCTGGTGAAGGGCAAACCGCGCCATCAACTGCTGATGAACCCGGATGACCTGGCCAGCCGCGGGCTCCACGATGGGCAACGAGTGCGCGTCAGTTCGCGGGTCGGGGTGATTGAGGTTGAAGTGGTCGCCAGCCTGGATATGATGAAAGGTGTGGTCAGCCTTCCTCACGGTTGGGGTCATGCGCGACCGGGTGTGCAGATGACGATTGCCAGCGGTCAACCCGGCTCCAGCGCCAATGACCTGACTGACGAATGTCAGCTCGATGAGTTGTCGGGCAATGCGGCGTTGAACGGCGTGCCGGTGACCGTGGCGGCGGCGTGAACATGACTGTCGGGGAGGCCGAGCATGGCGCTCGGGTTTCCGTTACAATGCGCCACCGTGCCGACCACTGAGTCGGAAAGTTCAGCCGAGGTGCTCCATGGATATCATCGAAACGATTAAAGAGCAGATTGCCAACAACACCATTCTGCTTTACATGAAAGGCTCGCCGAATGCCCCACAGTGTGGGTTCTCCGCGAAAGCCGCTCAGGCTGTAATGGCCTGTGGCGAAAAGTTTGCCTATGTGGACATCCTGCAGAACCCGGAAATCCGCGCCAACCTGCCAAAGTACGCCAACTGGCCAACCTTCCCGCAACTGTGGGTCGGCGGTGAGCTGGTCGGCGGTAGTGACATCATGACTGAAATGGCTGCTGACGGTTCGTTGCAAGCGACGATCAAAGCCGCTGTTGAAGCTGCTGCGGCCAACAAGACCGACGCCTGAGACGCTGTGTGTGGGAGCGGGCTTGCTCGCGAAGGCGGTATAACATTCAACAGATAAGTTGACTGACATACCGTTTTCGCGAGCAAGCCCGCTCCCACATTTGTTCTAGGGTGAACCTGAAATTCGGTCATAAAAAAGCCCCGCCTCTATAAAAGAGAGCGGGGCTTTTTATTGCGTCGCGATTAGCGGCGTAGCATTTACTCTTCGCCCATCTGCGACTGCAGATAGTTCTCAAGACCGACTTTATCGATCAGGCCCAGTTGGGTTTCCAGCCAGTCGATATGTTCTTCTTCGGATTCAAGGATGTCTTCGAGCAGTTCACGGCTACCGAAGTCGCCAACAGTTTCGCAGTGAGCGATAGCGACTTTCAGATCGGCATGGCCGTCGCGTTCGATCTTCAAGTCACACTCAAGCATTTCCTTGGTGTGTTCGCCGATGTTCAGCTTGCCCAGGTCCTGGACGTTCGGCAGGCCTTCAAGGAACAGGATGCGCTTGATCAGCTTGTCAGCGTGCTTCATCTCGTCGATGGATTCGTGGTACTCGTGCTTGCCGAGCTTATTCAGACCCCAATCTTCATACATGCGCGCATGCAAAAAGTATTGATTGATCGCGACCAGCTCATTGGCAAGGATCTTGTTGAGATGCTGGATGACTGTAATGTCGCCTTTCATGATGGGGTCCTGCCCTGTATTAGCTGTCTATAAGGCAGAGTTTGAGCCGCGTAATTAAGAGTGTCAAACCTAAGTTATTGAAACTTAAATGAAAATTAATCGGAATAAGAATGTTTGTGTTCCGCGTCTAGCGCCTAAGCGGTTGATTTCCAGACATAAAAAACCGGACATCAAGTCCGGTTCTTTGAAATACGGTAGTTATGCGGCGGTAAATTCTGCTGGGTAGGGAATCGCCGCCTGGGCCGATTGCAGTTTGCCCAAGGTTTCACGGACCACTTCCTTGGCAAGGCAGGCGCATTTACCGCATTGGCTGGCAACGCCGGTGGCCTGACGTACTTCCCGATAGCTGCAGCAACCTTCATAGATTGCATCGCGGATTTGACCGTCGGTGACGCCAGTGCAGAGGCAGACATACATAAGTGAAAACCGTCGCTGGTTGTGACTCAATTGCGATGGATCTTAATGTTAACGAGAATGATTGTCAAAGTGGTTTCTGAAAGGTTTTCGTCATAAGGGCATGTGACTGACGAACGGTTTCTTCTCACGTTGTCAGGGGAAAAATATAGCAGCGGTCTTTTTACCTTCCAGGAAAAAAACCATTAAGGCGCTAAGGACAGGTGAAAAACGCGGTGTATGATGGTCGGCCTTTTGCGAAGCAGGTTTGTGTCACAGGGCTGTCGCCCGAGGGTGGCAGGCTGACATGGACCCTGTTCTTCAACGTTATTACACCAGGAGATATCCAATGAGCGTACTCGTAGGCAAACAAGCCCCTGACTTCACCGTACCGGCCGTACTCGGCAATGGCGAAATCGTAGACAGTTTCACCCTGTCCTCGGCCATCAAAGGCAAATACGGCCTGGTGTTCTTCTACCCACTGGACTTCACCTTCGTTTGCCCGTCCGAGCTGATCGCTCTGGACAACCGCATGTCTGATTTCAAGGCGCGCAACGTGGAAGTGGTAGCCGTTTCGATCGACTCGCACTTCACCCACAACGCCTGGCGCAACACCCCGGTCAACAATGGTGGCATCGGCGAAGTTCGCTACACCATGGCGGCCGACCTGAAGCACGAAATCGCCAAGGCCTACGACGTTGAGTCCGAAGGCGGCGTGGCTTTCCGTGGCGCGTTCCTGATCGACGACAAAGGCGTTGTCCGCTCGCAGATCATCAACGACCTGCCGCTGGGCCGTAACATCGAAGAGCTGATCCGTCTGGTCGACGCTCTGCAATTCCACGAAGAGCACGGCGAAGTTTGCCCTGCCAACTGGAAAAAAGGCGACAAAGGCATGACCGCTTCCACCGAAGGTGTTGCGGCTTACCTGACCGAGAACGCTGCTGCGCTGTAAGGCACGTTCGAGGCATAAAAAAACCGGCTGATAAGGCCGGTTTTTTTATGGGCGGGATAAACCCATGCTGTTCATCGATGGCGAGGGAGCAGCTCCCTCGCCATCGATTAGTAACAGATCAGTCGTTGTAGTCTTCCCAGCCGCCCATTTGTTTCCAGCGATTGACGATGCCGCAGAACAGCTCGGCAGTCTTCTCGGTGTCGTAGCGAGCCGAATGAGCCTCGCGACCGTCGAAATCGATATCGGCGGCCTGACAGGCCTTGGCCAATACGGTTTGACCGTAGGCCAGACCTGCGAGGGTCGCGGTATCGAAGCTGGAAAATGGATGAAACGGGTTACGTTTCATGTCCAGGCGTGCGACAGCGGCGTTGAGGAAGCCCAGATCGAAGCTGCTGTTGTGCCCGACCAGAATCGCCCGTTTGCAGCCGTTGGCTTTCAGGGCCTTGCGGATGCCGCGGAAAATGTCAGTCAGGGCTGCTTCTTCACTCACGGCCATGCGCAACGGGTGATCGAGCTTGATCCCGGTGAACTCCAGAGCGGCCGCTTCGATGTTCGCGCCTTCAAATGGCTCGACGCGGAAGAAGTAGGTGTGATCGGGATACACAAAGCCTTTTTCGTCCATGGCGATGGTGGTCGCCGCAATTTCCAGCAGGGCATCGGTGGCCGAATTGAAGCCACCGGTTTCTACGTCGACGACAACCGGCAGGTAACCACGGAATCTGGCAGCCATTGGATGACGAGGACCACCTCCGTTGCCTTGACCGTCCTGTTCGTCGTCGAAATGGTCTTCACTCACGCGTGTTCCTCCAGCAGGCGCCAGCGCAGTTTTTCACCGGCGCGCAGCGGGATTACAGTCAGCTCGCCAAACGGCAGGCTGGTTGGGGCGGTCCACTCATCGCGGACCAGGGTGATGCGATCGGTATTCGCCGGCAGGCCGTAGAAACGCGGGCCGTTGAGGCTGGCGAAGGCTTCAAGCTTGTCCAGCGCGTTGCGCTGTTCAAAGGCTTCGGCATACATCTCGATCGCGGCATAAGCGGTGTAGCAACCGGCACAGCCGCAAGCCGCTTCTTTGGCGTGCTGGGCATGGGGCGCCGAGTCGGTGCCGAGGAAGAACTTGTCGCTGCCACTGGTGGCGGCGTCGAGCAGGGCTTCCTGGTGAGTATTGCGCTTGAGGATCGGCAGGCAATAGAAGTGCGGCCGAATCCCGCCCACCAGCATGTGGTTGCGGTTGTACAGCAGGTGATGCGCGGTGATGGTTGCGCCGACGTTGGCCGAAGCCTCGTTGACGAACTGCACGGCGTCAGCGGTGGTGATGTGTTCGAACACCACTTTGAGGGTCGGGAAACGCTCGACCACTCGACGCATGTGCTCGTCGATGAAGATTTTTTCGCGATCGAAAACGTCGACATCGCCACGGGTGACTTCACCGTGAACCAACAAGGGCATCCCGACGTCGGCCATGGCCTCGAGTGCAGGGAAAATCTTGTCGATGCTGGTGACGCCAGAGTCCGAGTTGGTGGTCGCGCCGGCCGGGTACAACTTGGCGGCGTGAACGAAACCGCTAGCCTTGGCCTCACGAATTTCTTCGGGCTGGGTGCGGTCGGTCAGGTACAGAACCATCAGCGGTTCGAAACGGCTGCCGGCCGGACGCGCGGCGAGAATCCGCTGGCGATAGCCATTGGCTTCAGCCGCGTTGCGCACCGGCGGTACCAGGTTGGGCATGATGATGGCGCGACCAAAGGTGCGCGCGACATCCGCGACGGTATTGGGCAACACAGCACCATCGCGAAGATGAATATGCCAGTCGTCGGGACGCAGCAGGGTCAGGCGGTCGGACATGAGGGGATTCCAGGCGGGTCAAACTCAGGGGAATGCTACCGGAAAAGACTCTTGCAGGCACTCGCTATCAAGTTTTGCGGCAAGCTTCCGATATCCAACAGGTATGCCGTAAACATGTGTGTCGGTCTTTTTGTTGCACAAGCCAGTGGAGCCTCCCGTGCGCCAGCGTTATTTAGCCTTGCTCAGTGTGTTTGCCAGCCTTCCCGCGATGGCGCTCACTTTCCAGACCCGTCTGGAGAGCATCGAGTGGACGGTCGAAGGTGACAAGTTCGAATGCCGTCTGACTCAACCCATCACCGATTTCGGCTCGGGAGAGTTCGTGCGTCGTGCCGGCGAACAGGCGACATTTCGCTTGAAGGCCTACAACTCGATGATCGGTGGCGGTTCCGCAACCTTGCTGGCGGCCGCTGCGCCATGGCAGCCGGGGCGCGGTGACATCAACCTGGGGTCGGTGCGAATGGGCAGTGGCAACGTGCTGTTCAACAGCTCGCAAGTTCAGGCCGGGCGCCTGATCAGCGGGTTGCTGGACGGTCGCAGCCCGGTGGTTCGACACTCCTCGGGCGAGGGGCGGGTATCTGAAGTCCGCCTGCTGCCGGTCAAATTCAGCAAGGCCTACAGTGACTATCAGGGGTGCGTGGCCAAGTTGCTGCCGCAGAATTTCGAGCAGGTGAAGCAATCCGAAATCGGCTTTCCGGGGGAGGGTATCGATCTCGACGCCCAAGCCAAGGCTCATTTGCAGGTCATGCTGGAATTCATGAAAGCCGATCCGACGGTCAACCACATCGAACTCGACGGCCATTCCGACAACAGCGGCAATCGCCTGACCAACCGCGAACTGTCGCGACGCAGGGCGCTGGCCGTGATGGATTTCTTTAAGGCCAATGGTATCCAGGAATCGCAGATCACCCTGCGTTTTCACGGTGAGCGCTATCCTCTGGCGCCGAACAATAACGCCGCCAATCGGGCGAAGAACCGCCGGGTTGCCGTACGCCTCGAACGGGTAGCGCCGACCGAGCAACCGGCGCCTCCAGCCACTGCTTCCGCGGGCAGCGCGAAGACCTCCTGAACCCGCTGAAATCGTCGCTCGCTCGACATAATCTGTCGCTTCGTCGTCATAAGCTGTCGCGCCTCTGTAAATTATTCTGCATGAGCGGTAGACTTGACGGCTTTCCGTAGAACCCCGTGGAGTGATGGCATGGCGGACGTAAACAAGGTCGTTCTGGCGTATTCCGGCGGCCTGGACACTTCGGTGATCCTCAAGTGGCTGCAGGATACTTATAACTGTGAAGTAGTGACCTTCACCGCTGACCTGGGTCAGGGCGAAGAGGTCGAACCGGCCCGCGCCAAGGCACAGGCCATGGGCGTAAAAGAAATCTACATCGACGATTTGCGTGAAGAATTCGTGCGCGATTTCGTGTTCCCGATGTTCCGCGCCAACACCGTTTATGAAGGCGAGTACCTGCTGGGTACTTCCATCGCTCGTCCGTTGATCGCCAAGCGCTTGATCGAAATCGCCAACGAAACCGGCGCTGACGCCATTTCCCACGGCGCGACCGGCAAGGGCAACGACCAGGTTCGTTTCGAACTGGGCGCCTACGCTTTGAAGCCAGGTGTGAAAGTGATCGCTCCGTGGCGCGAATGGGACCTGCTCTCCCGTGAAAAGCTGATGGATTATGCTGAAAAGCACAACATCCCGATCGAGCGCCACGGCAAGAAGAAATCCCCGTACTCGATGGATGCCAACCTGCTGCACATCTCCTATGAAGGCGGCGTGCTGGAAGACACCTGGACCGAGCACGAAGAAGACATGTGGCGCTGGACCGTCTCCCCGGAGAACGCTCCTGACAAACCGCAGTACCTGGAACTGACCTACCGTAACGGCGACATCGTCGCACTGGACGGCGTCGAAATGACCCCGGCCACCGTGCTAGCGACCTTGAACCGTATCGGTGGCGAACATGGTATCGGCCGTCTGGACATCGTCGAAAACCGCTACGTCGGCATGAAGTCCCGCGGCTGCTACGAGACCCCGGGCGGCACCATCATGCTGCGCGCTCACCGCGCGATCGAATCGATCACCCTGGACCGCGAAGTGGCTCACCTCAAAGACGAGCTGATGCCTAAATACGCCAGCCTGATCTACACCGGTTACTGGTGGAGCCCTGAGCGTCTGATGCTGCAACAGATGATCGATGCTTCCCAGGCCCACGTGAACGGCGTAGTGCGCCTGAAACTGTACAAGGGCAATGTGATCGTCACCGGCCGCAAGTCCGACGAGTCGTTGTTCGACGCCAACATCGCGACCTTCGAGGAAGATGGCGGCGCCTACAACCAGGCGGATGCGGCGGGCTTCATCAAGCTCAACGCCCTGCGTATGCGTATCGCGGCGAACAAGGGCCGCAAGCTTTTCTGAGACCTTTGAGTCGGTGATCAATTTGTGGCCTTGTTGGTGACAAGGCCACAAATTTGAAAGAGGGGCTGCTGCATATAGCGTTTCGCTTTCTTCTTGTTCCGCTGATCGTTCCTTCTGCTTCCTGTCCTTGATCTGCTTCAAGGGCTGCCTTTCTGATGTGCGACAGTTCAATACCTAGCCCATAATCGTAACGCCCTGTGAGCTCAAATTGTAAGAAATACAGAACGTTACGCTGTTGCGTTTCTTTATGTGTTTCCAATGTTTGAGCGTGTTTGCCTTCAGCAATTTATCCGAATCGGTACACGTGAGAAATACGATCACTTGTGCGGGATTGTCCGCAGGGTACTGAATGCTCTCCATCAGGGCGCTGAACGCCATTTTTTTGTGTATCCACCGTGCATCAACGATGTGCAGATCCTTTAGGGGGGCAGGCAGGTTTACATGGTGCCGGGTCCAGCTTTCGGGCGCTACGCTGGATGGACTGTTACTCGGATGATGAACGTTCTCCATGGCTTTTATGAAATGCTTTCCCTTCACAAAATCGGAGGGCGCGTAAAGCGATCGATAGTTGAAGTTGAGAGTAACGAAGAAAAGAAAAAGCAAGTAAAAGGGAAAACTGATCAGGAACCACACATAGAGTTCCCTCTCCTCATTGTCGAGAAAAGGTAGCGATACGGCGGCCGATGTTTCAGACAGTGCTGCAAATATGGCAATAATTGTCATGGGGTTGGTGATTCTTTTTTTGAGTTTTATCATATTGTATGCTCATTAAGTATTGTCTTTTCTCGATTGGTTTATGGTTGTAATAACTCATATCAGGTTGTTCTGCTATTGTATTGAACTGTTTTTATTGGGGTGGTGAGGTTGTTATAGTAGCTGTATTGTTGCAGGTTCGGGTATGGCTGTTTAGTTGTTTTGATAGCACTATGTTGTTGGTCAAGTGTTACGGTGTGTGAGCTTTTTCGATTGTTGAGCCAGATTGCGCAGGAAGGTACTGGAAAATACCCGTTACTTTTAAGGGTAGCTCAATAGTCGGCGCATCGTAGATTAATGCGTCGATACTGTTTTTTTGTCGTTTTTTGGTTGTAAGTCGATACAAAAAAACTGCTGAAGTACTGAGCAATAGTCGGTCAGTAAAATCTCTGTTTCTTCGTATGGCAATGATTTTTTGTAGGAATAATCCGTGTTGTTTGTAGGCTATGTCTCTCGCTGCGAGTGGCCGAGGGTGACGGCGTGCCATGGGTGAAACGACTAGGCTATGGTGCGGGCTCTAAAAATTCGAACAGCGAAAATTGGACTTGCCCATGAATAAAGTGCTGATCGTGGATGATCACCCCGTCATTCGTCTTGCGGTACGTATGCTAATGGAACGTCATGGCTACGAAGTCATTGCAGAAACAGATAATGGTGTGGACGCATTACAACTTGCCCGTGATCTTATGCCGGATATTGTCATACTGGATATTGGAATACCGAAACTGGATGGGTTGGAAGTTATCGCGCGCCTGACATCAACGGCGATGCCTCTTAAAGTACTGATATTGACATCCCAGGCGCCAGGGCATTTTTCCATGCGTTGCATGCAATCGGGTGCCGCCGGGTATGTTTGCAAACAGCAGGATCTCACTGAGTTGCTCAGTGCAATAAAAGCCGTGCTGTCAGGCTACAGCTACTTTCCTAATCAGGCTCTGCATACCGTGCGTTCCAGTCTTGGGAACGCCAGTGAAGCTGATATGGTGGATCGTTTGTCCGGGCGAGAGATGATGGTCCTGCAACAATTGGCCCGAGGAAAGACAAACAAGGAGATCGCCGACGGAATGTTCCTCAGCAATAAAACCGTTAGTACTTATAAGACTCGTCTTCTGTTAAAGCTCAATGCTCGCTCACTGGTCGACCTGATTGAATTGGCCCAGCGCAACGGCCTGGTATGAAGCTGCCAGCATTTGGCGCGATGAACAGGTGTTTGTCAGGGGGCGGCACTTAGTAAAAAGCCTCCGTTTCGGGAGGCTTTTAAGTGTCATAAGTCAAAATCGTAATCGGCCAATTGCTTCTGCAGTCGGCGCTCCTCCAGCAGGTTGTCGATGGTGCGGCGTTTGCTCAGGTTGGTCTTTGCCACTTCCACTACCGGCTCTGCGTCATCGGCCTCAACGGGGGTGAAGTCGTCTTCTACGTCCAATTGCTCTTTGCCAGTGCTCATAAGGTTAACTCCAGGCTAAGGCTGCCCTTTGGCGCTCCTTATATCGACAATTTCCCGGCGGGTAAAAAAGATTTTTTCAATCGATCAATCAAAAAAACTAATAGAGCCTCAATCGTCCGAGGTCTTTTGCTTGTATTCGCACAAATCCTCGATCCGGCAACTGCCACAACGCGGCTTGCGGGCCAGGCAAACGTAGCGCCCATGGAGAATCAGCCAGTGATGGGCGTCGAGCAGATATTCCTTCGGCACGAACTTCATCAGTTTTTGCTCCACCTCGACCACGTTCTTGCCCGGAGCAATACCGGTACGGTTACTGACCCGGAAAATGTGAGTGTCCACGGCCATGGTCAGCTGACGAAAGGCGGTATTGAGCACCACGTTGGCGGTCTTGCGACCGACGCCGGGCAAAGCTTCCAGTGCCTCGCGGGTCTGCGGTACTTCGCCTCCATGGCGCTCCACCAGTAAGCGACAGGTTTCGATCACATTTTTCGCTTTGCTGTTGAACAGGCCGATGGTCTTGATGTACTCCGACAGCCCTTCGACGCCCAAGGCATGGATCGCCGCTGGCGTATTGGCCACCGGGAACAGTTTGGCGGTGGCCTTGTTCACGCCGATATCGGTCGATTGCGCCGAGAGAATCACGGCGATCAACAATTCGAACGGTGAGGAGTAGGCCAGTTCGGTCTTTGGTTCAGGGTTGTCTTCGTGAAACCTGCGGAAAATTTCAAGACGTTTTGCTGCATTCATGGGCGATGCGTTTCCTCGAAGGCGGTCAATGTGATGCCGCCGGGCGGCGGGTCCAGGCTTGATGTGCGGCGATCAATAGTCCCAGCAGAATAAACCCGCCAGGGGCCAGCGTGGCCAGATGCAGGCCACCGTCGACGATCAGCGTCCAGCCTTGCCAGTCCGGTTGCGTGGCACCGGCCATCCAGGAAAGATGGCTACCGAGTGTTCCGTTGCCGATAAGCTCGCGCAGCAGACCCAAGCCCACCATCAAGGCGCCGAACAAGCCACACAGACGCAGTCGATCACGCAGTGGGCTCTGGAAAAAACCGTTGTGTTCCAGCACAACGCATTGCAGGGCGATCAATCCTGCGTAGAAACCCAGCTGCTGGTGCCATTGGAGCGACCAGGCTTGCATGGCGAGTTCCGCGCAACTGGTCAGCGTGGCGGCCAGCAGGAGGCAGGCAAGCAAATGTGTGGCCGGCATCAGTCGCGAGCGCAAAACGCCCATGCTTAAACCATAAGCACTGAATACCAGAGCAAACATCAGCCACAGGCCCAGGGCCGTTACCAATGAATCCGTAACGCCGATCAACGGCGTAAGCATCAGCGAGTTCTGCAGGGTCGATGACTTATTCATGGGCGCTGCTCCCGATCAGCGGTTGCCGGTGTTCGTCGAAGTAGCGTAACGCGTCATGGGTAGCATTGATCACCGCTCTTGAGGTGATGGTCGCGCCCGCAATCTGATCGAATTGCCCTTGGTCCTTTTTCAAGGCCCAGCCATTGTCATCGGGGTCGGTTAGAGACTTGCCGGTAAACACCTCAAGCCAGGCATTGGGCCAGTCGGCGAGCTTGCCGCCCAGCCCCGGGGTTTCCGATTGCTTGAAGGTTTTAACCCCCACTAACTTGCCTTGGCGGTCGATGGCGATCAGCAATTCGATGGAGCCGGCGTAGCCCAGAGTCTGGCTGCGCAGCAACACGGCGCTCGGTTGGCCGGCCTTGGAGGCCAGATAGCCACCCAGCAGTGTGCTGTTGGCCAGGCGAGTGTTTTCGAGACCGAGGGGGTGTTCCAGTGGCTGATTGTCGTAGCTGTCGGGCGGTAGCAGATCCAGTAACTGGCGGCTGTCGATCAGGCGTTGTTCGGCGGCAATGCGCGCGGCACTGGTATGCTGCACGAGGTAAGTCGCGCCCATCCCCAGGCCTGCCAGCACTACCAGAATCACAACGCTCGTCGCTCGGTTCATGGGGCAACCTGCTCCTGTCTGGACGCGGTAAACCGCTCCAGCGCCGGTACACAGAGGTTCATCAGCAAAACCGCAAAGGCCACACCATCTGGATACCCGCCCCACGTCCGAATCAGATAAGTCAGCAATCCCACGCCTACGCCGAACAGTAATCGGGCCATGGGGCTTTTTGCACCGGATATCGGTTCCGTCACGATGAAGAAGGCACCGAGCATGCTCGCGCCGGTGAGCAGATGAAACAGTGGCGAGCCATGAGAGTCGGAGCCCGTACCGTTCCAACACAACAGGCTGATGACGAACAGGCTGGCGAGCATGCCGACCGGGGCATGCCAGCTGAACACCCGCCGCTGCAGCAGAAACGCACCGCCCGCCAGAAACGCCAGGTTGACCCATTCCACGCCTCGGCCACCAAAACGGCCGAATGCCGGATTGCCGGTGAACAGTTCGTCCATGGTCAGGCTTTTGTTGATTCGCAGACTGTCCAGCGCCGTGGCCTGAGCCCACGCATCGGGTGCCTGGCCGAAGCTGAAACCGAACACCTGTTGCAGCCCACCGAACAAATCCATGCCATGGGACGCCGGCCAATGGGTCATTGGCTGGGGAAACATCACCAGGACCAGCGCGAAACCGAGCATCGCCGGATTGAACGGATTCTTGCCGACGCCGCCATACAAGTGCTTGCCGAAAAACAGTCCGAACGCCGCAGCACTGACCGTCAGCCACCACGGGCAATAAGGCGGCAAGGCCAGCGCCAACAGCGTCGCGCTGACCAACGCACTGCCGTCGCTCAATGTTGGCTTTACAGGTTGTTTGCGCAGTTGTAACACCGCCGCTTCAACGGCCAACGCGGTTGCCGCCGTCAGAATCAGGTTGATCAATACGCCCCAGCCATACAACCAGAACAACATCAGCATCCCCGGCACAGTGGCCAGCAATACCAGCTTCATGGCTTGCTGAAGGCGTTCGTCCACCGATTCAAGGGGCGGCATAGGCATCCACCTGACGCTCGGCTTCGCTGAGCGCATGTTGCAACGCTTCAATCTGTTCGGCCGGCGCCTCGCTTGTTTGAGCTTTCTTGAGTTCGGCGCGGCGCATGGCCAACTGGATCTTCGCCCGTTTCAGCTCGGCATCTTTTACCGGGGCAGATGGCGCAGAGACCGGCGGTGCGCTGCTCTCCAGTTGCACCAGCGCCTGTTCGGCGGCTTCGAACTGCTGTTGCAGCACGATCAGTTGCGATTGCTGTTCGAAGGTGGGTGGATGCCCAAAGGCCTTGAGCGATTTGTTCAGTTGCGCCCGACTCATCGCCAGATCGACCTTGGCTTTTTTCAGTGCCGCATCGGCATTGTCGGCTTTCTGTGCGCGAACGCGCTCGAGTGCGGCCTGAACCGGGTCGAGCGTCACTTCGCTGTGCTGCACGGCGCGTTGGGCGCGGGCCTGGCGTTCGGCGAGCTTCTGTTCCTCTTCGCGATGCAAACGGGCATTGCGCTGTTCGAAACGGCGTCGCGCGTGATTGCGCTTGGCGGCCCGAGCCTGTTGTTCCTCCAGGCTGAACGCCAGCCCGCCGACAATCGGCAGCACCGTGGCCAACGGTAACGGATGCATCTCGATGCAATCCACCGGGCAGGGCGCCACGCAGAGGTCGCAACCGGTGCATTCGTCGACGATGACCGTGTGCATGAATTTCGCCGCGCCGACAATGGCGTCGACCGGGCAGGCCTGGATGCACTTGGTGCAGCCGATGCATTCGGCTTCACGGATGTAAGCGATCTGCGCGGGTGCCGAACCGCGACTGACGTCCAGTTCCAGCACCGGCACTTTCAGCAGGTCGGCCAGGGCCGCGATGGTTTCACTGCCACCCGGTGGGCACTTGTTGATCGGCTCGCCGCTGGCGATGCCTTCGGCGTAGGGTTTACAGCCGGGGTGACCACATTTGCCGCACTGGGTCTGCGGCAAGAGGGCGTCGATGCGTTGAATCAGACTCATGTTTTGATCAGCCCGCTGAATCCGAGAAAAATCACCGCGATCAATCCGGCGCCGATCAATTCGATCGGCAGGCCGCGAAAGGGCAGGGGGATATCGTTGTCGAGTATGCGCTGGCGCAAGTCGCTGAACAGACTCAGCACCAGCCAGAAACCCAGTCCTGCGCCAAGACTCAGGGCTATGGCGTGGAAAATTCCCTTGTCGTCTTGAGCGTTGAGCAACGTCAGCCCAAGCACCCCGGCATTCCCCAGCAGCAGGGGCCAGAGACCATCGAATGAAAGCTTCGCCAGTAACCGGGAAAGCAGTTTCAGCAGAGGGGCGATCAGCAGCACGCTCAGTGGCAGGAACACGAACAGACGCAGGGACGTCAGTTCCAGCGGCACCAGTAGCCAGTGGTAGAGCGCATAGCCGAGTATGCCGACGATCAGCATCAGGCACGTTGTCGCGATGCCCAGCGCGTGGACCTGTGGCCGCTCGCTGCCCAGCACCGGATCGACGCCCAGCGGCCAGTGCAACACAAGGTTGTTGATCAGGGCAGCGCTGATAAGCGTTAAAAGCAGTTCGGTCATGATCGTGCCGGCAAAAGAAGGCCTGTCTAACAAGGTTAGGCATTATCCGGCAAGGAAGGAGGGTGGGCCAGACATGAAAATCCCACAGTCGCGCCGGGCACGACTGTGGGATCGGTTTACCGCAGAACTTTACTTGATGCGCTGACCCGGCTTGGCGCCGCTGTCGGGGCTCAGCAGGTAGATTTCTTCACCGCCAGGGCCTGCCGCCATCACCATGCCTTCGGAGATCCCGAATTTCATTTTGCGGGGCTTGAGGTTGGCGATCATCATGGTCAGGCGACCATTGAGCTTGGACGGGTCCGGGTAAGCGCTCTTGATCCCGGAGAACACGTTGCGTTGTTCGTCACCGATGTCCAGGGTCAGGCGCAGCAGCTTATCGGCACCTTCCACGGCTTCGGCTTTGACGATCAGCGCAACGCGCAGGTCTACAGCGGCAAAGGTGTCGAACTCGATCTCTGGCGACAGCGGATCCTTGGCCAATTCACCGTTGCCGGCGGGCGCAGCTTCGCCGGTGTCGGTTGCGCTGGCGGTCAGGTCTTCTTTCGAGGCGTCGGTCATGGCTTGTACTTTTACCGGGTCGATGCGGGTCATCAACGGTTTGAACTCGTTCAGCTGATGGTTGCTGAGCAAGGTGGCGTGATCGTTCCAGGTCAGCGGGGCGACGTTCAGGAACGCCTCGGCATCGGCGGCCAGCAGCGGCAGTACTGGTTTGAGGAAAATCACCAGTTGGCGGAACAGGTTGATGCCCAAGGCGCAAATAGCCTGGACTTCATCCTGCTTGCCTTCCTGTTTGTTCAGCGACCACGGCGCCTTGTCGGCGATCCAGGCGTTGGCGCGGTCGGCCAGGCCCATGATCTCGCGCATGGCACGGGCAAAGTCGCGAGCCTCATAGGCATCGGCAATGCTTGGCGCTGCGGCCAAAAAGGCGTCGGTCAGTTCCGGCGCGGCGTTGCCGGCTACCAGTACACCGGCGTTGCCTTTATGGATGAAACCGGCGCAACGGCTGGCGATGTTGACGACTTTGCCGACCAGGTCGGAGTTGACCTTCTGCACGAAGTCTTCGAGGTTCAGGTCCAGGTCGTCGACGCCACGGCCCAGCTTGGCGGCGTAGTAGTAGCGCAGGTATTCCGGCGACAGGTGATCCAGGTAAGTCCGCGCCTTGACGAACGTGCCGCGGGACTTGGACATCTTCTGGCCGTTGACGGTCAGGTAGCCGTGTACGTTGATGCCGGTCGGTTTGCGGAACCCGGCGCCTTCAAGCATGGCTGGCCAGAACAGGGCGTGGAAGTTGACGATGTCCTTGCCGATGAAATGGTACAGCTCGGCGGTGGAATCCTTGCCCCAGAACGCGTCGAAGTCCAGGTCCGGACGGCGGGCGCATAAGTTCTTGAAGCTGGCCATGTAGCCGATTGGCGCATCCAGCCACACGTAGAAATATTTGCCCGGCTCGTCGGGGATTTCGAAGCCAAAGTACGGCGCGTCGCGGGAGATGTCCCACTGTTGCAGGCCGGCATCCAGCCACTCGGCGATCTTGTTGGCCACGGCTTCTTGCAACGTGCCGCTGCGGGTCCAGGCTTGCAGCATTTCCTGGAAGTCCGGCAGCTTGAAGAAGAAGTGCTGGGAATCCTTGAGCACCGGCGTGGCGCCGGAGATGGCCGATTTCGGATCCTTCAGATCGGTCGGCGCGTAGGTCGCACCGCATTTTTCGCAGTTGTCGCCGTACTGGTCTTCGGTGCCGCATTTCGGGCAGGTGCCCTTGATGAAGCGGTCGGCCAGGAACATTTTCTTTTCCGGGTCGAAGTACTGAGTGATCGAGCGCGTGGCGATGTGCCCGGCGTCGCGCAGCTTCAGGTAGATCTGGCTCGACAGCTCACGGTTTTCTTCGGCGTGAGTGGAGTGGAAGTTGTCGAAGTCCACCAGGAACTCGGCAAAGTCGGCGCTGTGTTCAGCCTGGACGTTGGCGATCAGTTGTTCCGGGGTGATGCCTTCCTTTTCCGCGCGCAGCATGATGGCCGAACCGTGGGCGTCGTCGGCGCAGACATAAATGCATTGATTACCACGATGCTTCTGGAAGCGCACCCACATATCGGTCTGGATGTATTCCAGCATATGGCCGAGGTGGATCGAACCATTGGCATAGGGCAGGGCGCTGGTGACGAGGATCTTGCGTGGCTCGGACATGGGGCTCGGCTACTTGATGAAACGGAGGTCGGCCACTATAAAGCGCTGGCGCATATTTTTCACCCCCAAGGCCAGCCTCCACGGACCTTTGTAGCAGCTGGCGTAGCCTGCGTTCGGCTGCGCAGCAGTCGTAAAACCAGGCACCTCGGTGTTTCAGGTAGTCCGGGTTTCCCGGATTCACGACTGCTGCGCAGCCGAACGCAGGCTTCGCCAGCTGCTACAGGTCGCATTCAACCATCGGTTATTTGTCACATCCTGAAAGCATGCCGTCCGGGCGACAGAACGGTTAGGATACCCGTCTGATTTTCCAGTCTTGCTATCGGAGTTGCCCATGAGCGCCGTCAATCGCGCAGCGGTGGAAGCCGTCCTTCGCCAATACACCGACCCTTACCTGAACCAGGACCCGGTCAGCGCCGGGTGCGTGCGCAGCATCGACATCCAGGGTGATCGCGTCAGCGTCCAGCTGGAGCTGGGCTATGCCGCCGGTTTGTTCAAAAGCGGCTGGGCGCAGTTGCTGCAACTGGCCATCGAAGGCCTGGACGGCGTCGTCACCGCGCGCGTCGAGATCACCAGTGTGATCGCCGCGCACAAGGCTCAGGCGCAGATTCCGGGGTTGGCCAACGTCAAGAACGTCGTGGCTGTGGCGTCCGGCAAGGGTGGCGTGGGCAAGTCCACCACGGCTGCCAACCTGGCCCTCGCGCTGGCTCGCGAAGGCGCCAAAGTCGGGATTCTCGACGCGGATATCTACGGTCCGAGCCAAGGCATCATGTTCGGCATCCCTGAAGGCACCCGACCAAAGGTCAAGGATCAGAAGTGGTTCATTCCGATTGAATCCCATGGCGTCGAAGTGATGTCCATGGCGTTCCTGACCGACGACAACACGCCGATGGTCTGGCGCGGGCCGATGGTGTCCGGCGCCTTGTTGCAACTGGTCACGCAAACGGCATGGGGTGATCTGGATTACCTGGTCATCGACATGCCGCCAGGCACCGGCGATATCCAGTTGACCCTGGCGCAGAAAGTCCCGGTGGCCGGCGCGGTGATCGTGACCACCCCGCAGGATCTGGCATTGCTGGACGCGCGCAAAGGCGTGGAGATGTTCCGCAAGGTCAACATCCCGGTGCTGGGCGTGGTGGAAAACATGGCCGTGCACATCTGCTCCAACTGCGGACATGCCGAGCATCTGTTCGGTGAGGGGGGCGGTGTGAAGCTGGCCAACCAGTACGGTGTCGAACTGTTGGCTTCGTTGCCACTGTCGATGCTGATCCGCGAACAGGCCGATGGCGGCAAGCCAACGGTGATCGCCGAGCCGGACAGTCAGATTGCGATGGTTTACCAGGAACTGGCCCGCCATGTCGGCGCGCGGATTGTGTTGCAGGAAGCGGCGACGCCGGCGATGCCGAACATCACCATCAGCGACGATTGATTCGCTGAAAAGATCGCAGCCTCGCTTCGCTCGACAGCTCCTACATGGATACACCTGTAGGAGCTGTCGAGCGAAGCGAGGCTGCGATCTTTTGATCTTGCTTTAAATCCGCAACCCGCCATCCAATTCCAGAATCCGACCGGTGTAGTAGTCGTTCTCGAAAATGTAGGCGGCCGACTGGGCAATCTCTTCGGGTTTGCCCATGCGCTTGAGCGGAATCCCGGACGTCATTTTCTCCAGCGCTTCCGGTTTCATGCTCAGGGTCATCTCGGTTTCGATGAAACCCGGGGCAATGCCCGCCACGCGAATGCCGTAGCGTGCCAGTTCCTTGGCCCAGGTCACGGTCGCCGCAGCGACACCGGCCTTGGCCGCGGAGTAGTTGGTCTGGCCGACGTTGCCGGCGCGCGAAATCGACGAGATATTGATGATCGCGCCGCTGTTTTGCAGCTCGATCATTTTTGCCGCGACTTCACGGGTGCACAGGAACACACCGGTCAGATTGACGTCGATGACTGCCTGCCATTGGGCCAGGCTCATCTTGGTCATTTCGCCGTCCTTGACCTTCAGCAGCAGGCCATCGCGCAGAATGCCGGCATTGTTGATCAGGCCATGGATCGCGCCGAAATCGTCTGCCACCTGGGCGACCATATGGGTCACTTGCTCTTCATCGGCGACGTTGCACAGGTAGGCACGAGCCTCGACACCCTTGGCTTTGCAAGCCGCGACGGCAGCGTCGAGTTTTTCCTGATTCAAGTCCACCAGCGCCAGCTTCGCGCCTTTGCCTGCGAGATACTCGGCCATGGAGCGGCCTAAACCCTGGCAACCGCCGGTGATAATGATTACTTTGTCAGTGAGTTGCATTCGCATAGCCCCATAGCAGTTCGGAGTGGTTTTCCTTCTATTCTAGAGAGCCTCTCGATCTGAGCCTGATATGGCCTGGCTGCACATGAGAACTGCCCCTATGGCGTGCTGGAACTTTACCCAGGCGCCTGTCCGTTTTTTTGACGGATTCTATATAAGGAGTCATAAATTGAGCGTTGTAGTGGCTAAGCATGCCCGAGAATTGCTTCTCAAGGAATACCGTGGAGTGCTCTCGACGCACTCCAAAGCGATGCCCGGTTTTCCGTTTGGCTCCGTGGTTCCTTACTGTCTGGACGAGCAGGGCCGGCCGCTGATCCTTATCAGCCGCATCGCTCAGCACACTCACAACCTGCAGAAAGATCCGAAATGCTCGCTGCTGGTGGGTGAGCGTGAAGCCGAAGACGTACAAGCCGTTGGTCGCCTGACTTACCTCGCCGAGGCAGAAAAGCTGCAAGACCCCGCTGCCATCGAGGCGGCCGCCGAGCGTTACTACCGCTATTTCCCCGATTCGCAGAACTATCACAAGGCCCATGATTTCGATTTCTGGGTGCTCAACGAGGTACGTCACCGCTACATCGGTGGCTTCGGCGCGATCCACTGGATCGATCAGTTGACCCTGGCCAACCCGTTCGCCGGCAAGGCCGAAGTGAGCATGGTCGAGCACATGAATGCCGATCACGCCAAAGCCATCGCCCACTACGTCGAGCTGGCGGGGCTACCGAAAACTGCACCGGCGCAATTGGCCGGCATCGACACCGAAGGCATGCACTTGCGCATCGGTCAGGGGCTCTACTGGCTGCCGTTTCAAACGCCTTGTAATACGCCGACACAAGTCCGGGAAGCCTTGGTTTTCCTGGCTCACGCCGAGCATTGGCCGAAAAATGAAGTGGCCGACGCTTGAATTCACGAAACGGCGACGTCATCTAAGGAAAACTGGCAAGGCATTCTTGCGTTGAGGAACCATTTGATGCGCCCTTTTTTGTTGCTCTTTGTACTGTTCCCGGTGTTGGAGCTGTTCGTATTCGTCAAGGTCAGCGGGGCGATCGGGTTTTTCCCAGCCCTGCTGCTGGTCATTCTCGGCTCGATGCTCGGCGTGTTCGTGCTGCGCATCGCCGGTCTGGCTACTGCGCTGCGCGCCCGTGAAAGCCTGAACCGCGGTGAGCTGCCGGCCCAGACCATGCTCGAAGGCCTGATGCTGGCCCTGGCGGGCGGTCTCTTGATCCTGCCGGGCTTCGTCACCGATGTGCTGGGCCTGATCATGTTGCTGCCGATCTCTCGTCGACTGCTGGCCAACAAAATGCGTCTGCGCGCCGAGGAACAAGCGATGCGTCAGCGTGCGTTCGCCGATGACCTTCAGCCACGGGGCGGTCCTGCTCCGCAGCAGCCACTGGGCCGTGAGCCCAATGTGATCGAAGGCGAGTTCGAACACCGCGATTCCAAGTAAGACTTCCATCGACACGGCACCTTCGGGTGCCGTGTTCATTTTCAGGGCATTGAGATAAAAATTTTTCGCTCCCCGCCCTTGAAATAAGCTTGTACGCCCTTATGTAACGGTCACCGCAAGGTTTCTGGCAATTGCGCCAGACAGACTTCCGCGGTTCGCTTGACGAACCGCACCCGGCGCCGCCGGATTTGTTAAACCCGCCGGGACTACACCGGCCGATGAAAACCACAATTAGGAGAGATCGACAATGAAGCTTCGTCCTCTGCATGACCGCGTCGTCGTCCGTCGCAGCGAAGAAGAAAAGAAAACCGCTGGCGGTATCGTCCTGCCAGGTTCGGCTGCTGAAAAGCCAAACCAGGGTGAAGTCCTCGCCGTAGGCCCAGGCAAAGCACTGGACAACGGTGAAGTGCGTGCGCTGGCCGTGAAAGTGGGTGACAAGGTTGTGTTCGGCCCTTACTCCGGCAGCAACACTGTGAAAGTTGACGGCGAAGACCTGCTGGTTATTGGCGAGAGCGAAATCCTCGCAGTAATCGAAGGCTGATTCCCCGCTCATTTTCCCGCTACTACAAAGTATTTAAGGAATATCGATCATGGCTGCTAAAGAAGTTAAATTCGGCGATTCCGCCCGCAAGAAAATGCTCGCCGGTGTCAACGTCCTGGCTGACGCAGTAAAAGCGACCCTGGGCCCTAAAGGCCGTAACGTGATCATCGAGAAGAGCTTCGGCGCTCCGACCATCACCAAGGACGGCGTTTCCGTTGCCAAAGAAATCGAGCTGAAAGATCGCTTCGAAAACATGGGTGCGCAGCTGGTCAAAGACGTTGCCTCCCGTGCCAACGATGACGCAGGCGACGGCACCACCACCGCTACCGTTCTGGCTCAATCGATCGTCAACGAAGGCCTGAAAGCCGTCGCTGCCGGCATGAACCCGATGGACCTGAAGCGCGGTATCGACAAAGCCACCATCGCCATCGTCAAAGAGCTCAAAGCCCTGTCCAAGCCTTGCGCTGACACCAAGGCCATCGCTCAGGTCGGCACCATCTCGGCCAACTCTGACAGCTCCATCGGCGACATCATTGCCGAAGCCATGGAAAAAGTCGGTAAAGAAGGCGTGATCACCGTTGAAGAAGGCTCGGGCCTGGAAAACGAACTGTCGGTTGTTGAAGGCATGCAGTTCGACCGTGGCTACCTGTCCCCGTACTTCGTCAACAAGCCAGAGACCATGACTGCCGAGCTGGACGGTCCGCTGATCCTGCTGGTCGACAAAAAGATCTCGAACATCCGCGAAATGCTGCCAGTACTGGAAGCCGTTGCCAAAGCCGGCCGTCCACTGCTGATCGTTGCCGAAGACGTTGAAGGCGAAGCCCTGGCGACTCTGGTTGTGAACAACATGCGTGGCATCGTTAAAGTCGCAGCCGTCAAGGCTCCAGGCTTCGGCGACCGTCGCAAGGCCATGCTGCAGGACATCGCTGTTCTGACTGGCGGTACCGTTATCTCCGAAGAGATCGGCCTGAGCCTGGAAAGCACTACCCTGGAACACCTGGGTAATGCCAAGCGCGTGATCCTGTCCAAAGAAAACACCACCGTGATCGATGGTGCCGGCGTTGAGGCTGACATCCAGGCCCGCGTTCTGCAGATCCGTCAGCAAGTGGCTGATACTTCGTCCGACTACGACCGTGAAAAACTGCAAGAGCGTCTGGCCAAACTGTCCGGCGGCGTTGCAGTGATCAAGGTTGGCGCTGGTTCCGAAGTTGAAATGAAAGAGAAGAAAGCCCGCGTTGAAGACGCCCTGCACGCTACCCGTGCAGCCGTTGAAGAAGGCGTGGTACCTGGCGGCGGCGTGGCACTGGTTCGCGCTCTGCAGGCTATCTCCGAGCTCAAAGGCGACAACGATGACCAGAACGTTGGCATCCAGTTGCTGCGTCGCGCTGTTGAAGCGCCACTGCGTCAGATCGTTGCCAACTCCGGCGACGAGCCAAGCGTAGTAGTCGACAAGGTCAAGCAGGGTTCGGGTAACTACGGTTACAACGCTGCTACCGGCGAATACGGCGACATGATCGAAATGGGTATCCTGGACCCGGCGAAAGTGACTCGTTCGGCTCTGCAAGCGGCTTCGTCGATTGCCAGCCTGATGATCACCACCGAAGCCATGATCGCTGAGATCAAGGACGACGCACCAGCTGGCGGCGGCATGCCAGACATGGGCGGTATGGGCGGCATGGGCGGCATGATGTAAGCCAGCCTTACCCCGTACATGAAAACCCCGCCTGCGTTAAGCCGGCGGGGTTTTTTATTGCCCTGATTTCGAGGGTCACCTCGGTCCATTGTGGGAGCGGGCTTGCTCGCGAAGGCGGTGTGTCAGTCACCATCAATACTGACTGACACACCGCCTTCGCG